>PHCS01000002.1 GCA_002840845.1 Betaproteobacteria bacterium HGW-Betaproteobacteria-14 | reverse complement strand
CCGGCGCAGGCCTCGCCGCCACCGCCGGGGGCAGGCGATTGCTGCAGATATTCGTTTTCGTCGTGATCAGCCTGACCTGGATTCCGTTTCGCGCGCCGACCCCCGACGCGGCGCTGGGCATCGTCGCCGGCCTGTTGCGTAGCGACCTGCCGCCCATGCTCGACCTGCCTGGGCTGGCGGCGATTGCGGCAATGATCTTTACCGTTGCGTGGCACATGTCGATGCGCGAGCGCAGCTTCGAGGCAGTCGTCGCGTCATGGGGGAAGTCGCGTCAATTCGCGGCCATGGCAGGATGCCTGATGACGATGTATCTCTTTTCCGGTGGCGACCAGCGTGCCTTCATCTACTTCCAGTTCTGAGCGCGTGCTGCCGCTGGTGCCTTGGCTGGGGCTGCTGGCGGCGGCCGCGCTGCTGTTTCTCGCGGCGGCGGCGGCCATGGAGCTGCGGCTCGATGCACTCGGCTACCAGCCTACCGCGCGCGACTCGCAGGAACGCTGGCAGGCGGCACGCGCCCGCGCCGCCCGGCTCGGCGAGCGCGCCCTGATCCTGGTGGGCGCCTCGCGCTTCCAGCTCGGCCTCGATCTCGACGTGCTGCGCAGGGAAACCGGGCTCGAGCCGGTGCAACTGGCGCTCGACGGTAGCGGCGGCGAGCCGATCCTCGAGGGACTGGCCAACGATACTGCGATTCGCGGCACGGTGCTGGTCGAGTACTACGACCACACCGTCGGCGCACGCGGCGGCGTGGCGGAGCACATGCAGCGCCAGTACGGGAAGTCCGCCGACCGCCTGCGCTTCTGGAAGCAGCCGGCCGAGCGCGTCGAGGCGCGGCTGACGGCGTGGCTGCACGAGCGCCTTCGCGCCTATTCCGACGGCGCCAATCCGCTCGCCTCGCTGCGCTGGCGCATCCTGCCCGCCGCCGAGGCGCGGCAATACCTGGTCACGCGGCCAGACCGCTCGCGCCTGGCCGACTACACGCGGGTGGACATGCCGGATTTCTATTACCGCCGGGTGGCGCGCACGCTGGGCGAGGAGATCGACGTGAAGGCGCCGGGCATCGAGGCGGCGCTGGCGCAGCGCATCGCCGCCCTTGCGCCCGTGGACGATGCCGGCTTCCGGCAGGCCGCGCGCGAAGTCGGCCGCCTTGCGGAAAAGATCCGTGCCCGCGGCGGGCAAGTGATTTTCATTGCCATGCCATCGAGCGGTCTGGTGCGCGAGATCGAGGCGCGGCGCTACCCCCGCGAGCGGTTCTGGGAGAGGTTCCAGCAAGAAGCGGGCGTGACAGGATTGCATGCGGCTTATGAACCCGGATTGACCGGATTTTCCTGCCCGGACGGCTCGCATCTGGATATGCGGGATCGCGCGGCGTTTTCAAAGGCTTTAGCTGCAGCGCTTTCGCGGCATAAATACTCTGCAAGTGTGATAAAACAATAGCGAACAAATGGTTCTCAGACTCAACACATGTAGCCTGATTCGACCTGACAAGGAATCCTGAATGACGATACGTCAGCACATCCCGACCTGGCTTAAGCGCCTTGCACGAATTTGCATCTACGGAGCATTGGATGCCTGGGATTCGCTGAGGGGCAGGCGAGAACCCATGATCCCTCCTCGCATGACGGCGCTCATCGTGGGATCGGGCGATTTCAAGCGTACCGGGGAGGAGTTTCTCGGCCATTTCATACGCGAGTGCGGCTTGAAGCCGGAACACAATGTGCTGGAGATCGGCGCCGGCTATGGCAGGATGGCGGTGGGCTTGACACCCTATATTTCGGGGGGGGGGAGCTATGACGGCATCGAGATCATCGACAAGGCCGTTACTTGGTGCAGAGATGAAATCAGTACCCGCTTCCCGCATTTCCGTTTTCATCATGCCGACCTCCGCAATCCCTATTCGAACCCTGAAGGAAGCGGCATCGCATCGCATTACCACCTGCCCTTTGCCGACGAGTCTTTCGATTTCGTGTTCCTGACTTCGGTTTTCAGCCATATGCCCCCTGACGAAATCGACGCCTATCTTACCGAGATCAGCAGGGTTTTGAAGCCGGGAGCCCGGAGCTTCATCACTTATTACCTTCTGGACGATTTCGCTCTGGAACGAATCCGTCAGCGTCGCGCCTCCCAGCCGTTCTATCATGAATTTGAAGGCTTCCTATCCACCAGCGGCAGCACGCCTGAGAACACCATTGCCTTGCCGGAGGGGGTAATTCGGCAGTTCTATGCCCGCCATGACATGGAAATTGAGGAGCCAATACGCTATGGCGCATGGTCCGGACGCGAACAATACCTGAGTTATCAGGATGTCGTGATCGCGCACAAGCGCAATTGCGGCGAATCAAACTGAAGCAGGGATGGCGTTGTCGCGTATTAGTCCCGAGCAGGGCCCAATCAGCGGCGACGCACAACCGCCAACCATTTCCGTCTGCATCGCCCACTACCAAGGCATCGAATTGATCGACGCCTGCATCGCCTCGCTGCGGGCGCAGGCGGGCGGCATCGACGTCGAGATCGTCGTGCACGACGACGCCTCGCCGGACGGTTCGGCCGCGCACATCCGCGCGCAGCATCCCGATGTGAAGCTGATCGCGAGCGCCGAGAACGTCGGCTTCTGCGTCGCCAACAATCGCATGGCGGCGGCGGCGCGGGGCGACTGGCTGCTGCTGCTCAACAACGACGCGACGCTGCTGCCTGACGCGCTGCAGGCGCTGCTGGCGGAGGCGGAACGCCTCGGCCGGCCGGCCATCCTCACGCTGCCGCAGGTCGACGCTGGCACGGGCGAGTTGCTCGACATCGGCAGCCGCCTCGACCCTTTCCTCAACCCGGTGCCGAACCGCGATCCGTCGTTGGGCGAGGTCGGCACGGTGCACGGCGCCTGCCTGTGGATTCCGAAGTCACTGTGGCGGGAGCTGGGCGGCTTTCCGGAGTGGTTCGGCTCGGTCGCCGAGGATCTCTACCTCTGCTGCCGCGCGCGCCTGGCCGGTTATCCGGTGCGCGCTCTGGGCGCGTCGGGCTATCGCCACCGCGTCGGCGCAAGCTTCGGCGGCGGCAAGCCGGTCGATGGCCGGCTCGCCAGCACCTTCCGGCGGCGCGCCCTCTCCGAGCGCAACAAGACCTTCGTGCTGGCGACGATCTGCCCGGCTCCGTACCTTCAGCTGCTCCTGCCGCTCCACCTGCTGCTGCTGCTGACCGAGGGCTGCCTGCTGTCCCTGCTCAGGCTGGATGGGCGTTACCTGCGGCAGATCTACCTGCCGGTATTCGGCGCCCTGCTGCAGCGACGGCGCGAGATCAGCGCGGAACGGCGCCGCACCATGACCGGTCGCCGTGTCAAGGCGGCTGACTTTTTCGCCGTCTTCGACTGGATGCCCTACAAGCTGCGCATGCTGCTCAGGCACGGCCTGCCTCGGGTCGACTGAACTATTCTCCGCCGCCGGCGGGCCCCATCCTGTTGCGCAGCCCGTCCATGACTCCTT
The DNA here is from genome assembly GCA_002840845.1 of Betaproteobacteria bacterium HGW-Betaproteobacteria-14. Taxonomy (GTDB): domain Bacteria; phylum Pseudomonadota; class Gammaproteobacteria; order Burkholderiales; family Rhodocyclaceae; genus Desulfobacillus. The sequence continues at coordinate 180,150 of PHCS01000002.1, read as the reverse complement.
TGAAAAACATTCTTGTCGTCCTGAACGGGCGGGGCCCGAAGAAGACGTGGGAGTACAGCAGTCCCAGGTGATACCAGCAGCTGCGTATCTTCCAGCGCCAGTCGATGAAATCGAGCTTCAGCAAGGCGACGAAGTTGCGCAACCGGTAATAGATTCGCGTCGGGCTGTAGGCACTCTCGAAGCGCCAACCCAGGAACCAGACCTTCAAACGCGCGTCGCCCATGCGCTGGTACATGGTGGCCCAGCCGGTCCCGAAGAGGCGATATCCCATGGCGCGCGCCCGGTGACACCATTCGATGTCGATCTGATCGATGAAGAAATCCTCGCGCATCGCCCCCACGTCCTTGAACACCGTGGCCGGAATCAGCGTGCCGGAAGTGATCAGCGTGAGGGCTTCGACATGCGGCGCATCGCCGGTCGGCACCTTGTGCCCATAGAAGAGCCGACCCGGCAACTGCGCCTGGAAGGGGTAGGTCAGGCCGGTATGCAGATCCGTGTAGGTCGGGCCGACCGCGCCGACCTTGAGGCCGGCGTCGGTCAGCGCCTGGTAGGCGCGGCACAGCTCGCGCACCATGTTTCCGTCCGGCAGGCTGTCCTGGTCGCTCAACAGAATGAACTCCGCGCCCGATGCCAGTGCGAGCCGGCAGCCTTCATTGAGCGCCCGGGCCAGGCCCATGTTTTCGCCCAGGCGGAGCGATCTGCAATCCGCCTGTCGGGCGCCAGCCGCGATCAGCGCATCCAGTTCCGTGTTCCGGGCGCCGGGGGTGTTGTCGACCACGATCACCGTGTCGGCCTGGCTCGACAATCGGTCGAGCAAAGGCAGAAATTCATCCGCGCGGGGATGATGGGTCACGATGACTGCGGCAACTTTTTTCATGAACGCTTGCTCACGATGCCGACGATCTCGATGCTGGAGCGGGCGACGCGCTCGATGCGCGCCGCCGGGCCCAGCAGGCCGAGCAGGGCGGCGAAGGACTCGGGGGTGAACACGTGGTGGTGGACCTGGCTCGCGTCTGCGCCGAGCAGGCGCGCGATCTCGCGCTCGCGCGCCTCGCCCTGCAGGGGCGTCCACACCTCGCCGCGCCCGCGCGCCAGGGCCGGCGCGGCGATGTCGAGATGCTCTTCGACGTGAACGCGATTGCGTTCGCGCATGGCCTCGCTGTCGCCTGACGCGCTGAGGCGGCGGTCGTCGAGGAAATGCTGCGGCGTCGTGACGGCGCGTCCCCGGTCGAAGCAGCACGCGCCGATGGGCACGGCGACGAAGAGCACGCCGCCCGGGCGCAGCACGCGCAGCCAGTTCTCCAGTGTGCCCAGCGCGTCCGTGGCGTGCTCAAGCACGTGGTTGGCGACGACGAAATCCTGGCTGGCTGCGGCGATGCAGCCGAGCGTGAAGCCGTCGGTCAGGATGTCGGTGTCGACGATGCCGGCGCCGGCGTCGTCGCGCAGGCGACGCAGTTCCCCGGCCGTGTGGTGGTCGACGTAGCGCGCCCTTGCGCCCGGCGGCAGAGGCAGCGGGCAGTGCAGGGGACCGATCTCGAGGCCCCGTCCGCCGGCTGGCAGGTGGTGCAGGGCCAGGCGGCGGCGCGTTTCCTCCAGCCCGAGCAGGCCGCGGCGCAGGAGCGGTTCGGCGAGGCCGCAGCCGATCAGGGCCGTACGCAGCGACGCCCACGACTTTTGAGTGAACGTGGGCTCAGATCGCATCGTGGCCGAGGACATCGCGGATCAGCCGCCGCCAGTCGTCGAGGTAGCGGTCGATGTGGAAGAGGCGCATCTCCGTCTCGCGGCCGGCGAGGCCGATGCGCCAGGCGCGCGCCGGATCGGCGAGCAGGAAGCCGAGCTGGTCGGCCAGTTCCTCCGTCGAGGAAGCGTAGAAGCCGTTGATGCCGTTCTCGATGAAGCGGTCGACGTCGTGGCTGTCGGCATTCACGGTGGCGAGGCCGCAGAGCATGGCTTCGCCGCGCGAGCGGGGCATGGGTGAGCGCAGCGTCGGGTTGAAGTAGATGTCGAAGCCGTGCAGGGCGGCGACGTAGTGGGCGAAGCGCGCTGCGGCGTAGGCGTTGCCGCGCAGCAGGAGGTTCGGTTCCGCCACGCGCAGGCGCTCCAGCGGTGCCGGCAGGCGGGCGGCCACCCGGTCGAGCAGGTCCGCGCCGCGGTAGCCCGGCCGCTCGGCCGTGGCTTCCTGCGGCAGGGTGAGGATGCGCGGCTGGCGGCCCCCGGGCCGCGGCCGCATCGGGAATTCCGCCGGATCGAAGCCCTGCCAGATCACGCGCGCGTCGGCGAAGCCCCATTCGCCGAGGGCCTGGTGCGAGTTGACGACGACGGGCGTGTCGGCGAGGAAGTCGGCCAGCGCCGCGCGCCGCGCGGGCGCGTCCGCCTGCGGCGTGCCGTGGCAGACGGCGATGCGCGGGATGGTCAGGTTCCGCTGCAGGAAGCGGAAGGTCGCGCCCCACTCGGCGCCGACGCCGGGGGCATCGGCCGCGGCCCGCAGGACGTTCTCGTCGAAGTGCAGGATGGCCAGGTCGAACTGGCGCGGGTCGATTTCGCTCCAGCGCGCGAAGCGGGCATTGGCGGGCAGCGGGCGCTGAGGTCCCACCAGCGGCAGCTGCCCTCGCCGATGTCGCCGACGAGGGTGAATTCGGCGCCGAGCTTGAACAGTTCGTACTGATGCGGCACGTGCCAGCGGTAGGTGAGCACGCGCAGCGGGCGCGGCAGCGGCGCGGCGGCGCGGGGGAAAGTCAGTCGCTGCGGCACGGCGATGGCGCTGTAGTCGAGCCCGTTGCCGTCGGCCGAGGGCGTCGCCACGTGCCGACAGGCCTCGCGCAGTGGGGTTTCTTCGATGGCGGTTTCCGCCGAGGCCGCAAGCCAGTCGCAGGCGATGCCGCGGCGGCGCAGATCGAGCAGGCAGGCCTGGCCTTCCGCATCCGCCTCGATGCCGGCGAGCAGCGTCAGCGTGCCGGCTTGCGGCGTGCCGGCTTGCGGCGCGACGGCGTCGCCCGGATGGGCGATGCGCAGCGTGTCGGTGGCGGCCTGTGCCAGCAGGAATGCGCTCACGCCGGGATTGTCGAGCGCGCGCGGGCCGGCCAGCAGCACGCCGGCGGTGACCGGTACATCGGGCGGCCGTTCGTCGATGCCGTCGGCGGATTCGGCGCGGCGGCGGAAATCCGCCTGCGCCAGGCCGAGGCGACGACGCAGCGCCTGCATGAAGCGGCGCCGCGTCGGCGGGCGCCAGACGGTGTGGAAACCGCAATCGGGCACCGGCGACGCTACGATGCGCAAGCGCCGCTCGCGGCAGGCGTCGAGCGCTGCGCCCAGCAGGGGCGCGGGGCCGTGCGCGGCGGCGAGGCGGAGGAGCTTGCGCAGGGCGCCGGCCATGGCCTCAGTCCGCCGGCGCGCCGTGGCGGCGCCACAGGCCGTACATGAAGAGCGGCCACAGGCGCGTCGACTCGTCGGCACGCTCGTCGAGGAAGCGCCGGCGGAAGGCGTCGACGGCCGCCATGTCGAGCGGCGCCATGCAGGCCGGGTCGCGCAGGACATCGTCGAGCAGGGCGCGGAAGGGGCCGCGCATCCAGGCGTCGAGCGGGATGCCGAAGCCCATCTTGCGGCGATACACGAAGTCCTTCGGGTAGTAGCGTTCCGCCAGTTTCTTCAGCAGGTACTTCCCGGTGCGATGGCGCACCTTGAAGCGGGCGGGTAGGCGCGCGCAGAACTCGATCAGCTCGTGGTCGAGCAGCGGCGAGCGCGCCTCGAGGCCGCAATGCATGGCGGCGATATCCATCTTCACCAGCAGGTCGCCCGGCAGGTAAGTGTGGTTGTCGAGCCAGAGCATGCTGTCCACCGGATTGTCCGAGGCGAGCCGCGCCTGCCGGAACCAGTCGGCGCGCCATTGCGGCAGGTTGCCGGCGAGGGCGTCGTCGCCGAGCAGGGTGCGGCGCACCGCGTCGTTGCGGCTGCCGCCGTACATGGTGAACGGGCCGGCATCCGGCAGCAGCAGGTGTTCCATCGCCAGGCGGCGCAGCTTCTTGAAGGGGAAGGGCCCGCGGCTGCCGAGCCATTTGGCCGGATCGACCAGGGGCAGGGGATGGCGGCGGCGGACCCAGGTCGCCAGCCGTATCGTCGCGTCCGGCAGCGAGTAGCGCGGATAGCCGCCGAGCAGCTCGTCGCCGCCGTCGCCGTTGAGGACGACCTTCAGCTCCTGCCGCGCGGCGGCGCAGACCGAGAAGGAGGGCAGGGCGGAAGAATCCCCGAAGGGCTCGCCGTAGCGCCGCACCAGCATCGGCAGCACGGACAGGTCCGGTGCCCCCAGCTCGGCCGGGCGGTGCAGCGTGCCGCAGATTTCAGCTGCCTGGCGGGCATAGGCGGATTCGTCGAAGGCCGCCTCGCTGAAGCCGACGCTGAAGGTGCGCACCGGCGCGGCGGACTGCTTCGCCATGAGGGCGACGATGACGCTGGAGTCGACGCCGCCGGAGAGGAGCGCCCCGACTGGCACGTCGGCCACCATGCGCAGCTTCACTGCCTCGGCGAGCTTGGCCTCGAAGGCGTCGAGGGCCTCGGTTTCGTCCATCTCGACTTTGTCGCGATAGTCGAGCGACCAGTAGGGCGCGATGCGCAGACCCGAGGCGTCGAGCAGGCCGTAATGCGCCGGCGGCAGCTTGCGGATGCCGCGGTAGATGCTGAGCGGGGCAGGGACGTACTGCAGGTGCAGGAAGAAATCCAGCGCCTGCATGTCGAGGCTGCGGTCCGTCCACGCGTGGCGCGCCAGCGGATCGATCTCCGAGCAGAAGGCGAAGCCCTGCGGCGATGCGGCATAGTGGAAGGGCTTCTTGCCGAGGCGATCGCGGGCGAAGAACAGGCGCCGGGCGCGCGCGTCCCAGATGGCGAAGGCGAACATGCCGCGCAGGAAACGCAGGCAGTCTACGCCATGCCTGCGGTAGAGGGCGAGGATCACCTCGGTGTCGGAATGCGAGCGGAAGCGGAACCCGTCGGCTTCGCATTGCGTGCGCAGTGTGGCGAAGTTGTAGATCTCGCCGTTGAAGACGATGGCGTTGCCGGTCTCCCCGTCTATCATCGGCTGGTGGCCGGCGGTGGAGAGGTCGAGGATGGCGAGCCGCGTGTGGCCCAGGGCGCAGGTGCCGTCCGGCGATAGGTAGTCGCCGCGGTCGTCGGGCCCGCGATGCACGATGCCGTCGACCAGGCCGGCGAGCGCGCCATGCTCTTCCAGGGGTTGTTTTCCGACAATGCCGGCGATACCGCACATGCTAGAACTCTGTTCGCCGGACGAAGCGATTGAAGGGTCTGCGCCACCACGGCAGCGGCGTCGCCCGCAGCGGGGCCGCGATGACTTCCTGCATGAGCGACTCGAAGCGCTCGACCTGGCCCTGGAAGCCGTGGTGCGCGAGCGTGAAGCGGTGGAAAGTCAGTGCGTGGCGTTCGGCGAGCGCGGTGTCCGACCAGAGGGCACGGACGTCGCGTTCCAGCGTCTCGAGGCTGCCGTCCGCCAGCAGGCCGCAACCGTGGCGCGTGAGGATATCCTCCGGATCGACCGCCAGCGAGGCGACCGGCACGCCGGCGACGGCGCACTGCAGGAAAGTGTTGGGGAAGCCCTCGTAGGCGGAGGTAGAAACGAACACCCGGGCACGGCGATAGTAGTCCCAGATATCCCGGTGCGGCACCCGCTCGATGATGGTCAGGTTCGGCGGGCGCTCCGCCTGTACGGCGTCAAAGACGTCGGCGTGGGTCTTGTTCAGGATCATCAGGAAAGTCAGGTCGGGACAGCGTAGCGCCAGCTCGAGGAATAGCAGCGGCCGTTTGTGGAAAGTGTCGGATCGACCGATCCAGAGGACGAGGTCGCGCCTGTCGCGTACCGGCCAGCGCGCCGGGTCGTCCGCCGAGATGTCCACCGGATTGCGGATCAACTTGCCACGGCGGCCGAAGCGGCTTTCCAGGGCGCGCAACTGGCTCTCGGTCTGGACGAAGACCTGGTCGGCGTTCTCCAGCGCATAGTGGGCCATCCACTTCGGCGTGTTGTAGTCGTTGAGGCCGAGGTCGCCGGCGGTGTATTCCGCGGATATGTCGTCGTCCGAGGCGATGCACAACACCGACCTGATGCCGAGGCGCCGACAGTCGGCGATGACCTGCGCCGTGAGGCCATTGTTGCCAAAGCAGCACACCGCGTCGGGGCGCCGGCGGCGCCAGTAGAGCGGGAAGAACCATGCGGGGAAGAGCCGGAACAGTGCCACCAAGGGCACCTGCCAGAGCAGGGCCAGGTCGCGGCGGTCCATGTTTAGGATGGGGAACCACTTCCGCTTGGCGAAGCGGGGATTCACGTTGGCCGATGCCTGCCGATGCAAGGGCTGGTAGATGTCGAAGTCGATACCTTCGTGGCGCGTCCGCTTCGGTTGGCCGAAATCGTTGACCACGAAGCGTACGCGCCAGCACCCGGAGCGGGCCAACCCCCGGCCGAACAGGGCGGCCCGTGTTTCCATACCTCCGATGGGCGCCTTCACGGCAGCATCGAACAGAGGGTAGGCATGGAAGCAGGCGAACGTGATCGTATTCAACGCAGAACAGTCGTGGTCGTGCTGGCAGGGCGTGTTCGAAACCGTCAATGTGGCGCCAGTTTAATCGGACGGAGGTTGTTTTCGTAAATACAGCGCCCTCATGACAAAAGTGCCATAGAGCCGGATTCTCAGCCGGTCGCCGCCGAGCAGGACGAACAGTCGTTTTTTCAGGCTGCGTTGCTTGGTTTCCTCGGCGCCCGGAAGAAAAAAAATATCCTCCCTGAACGCGGCTACGAAGAAGCGCTTGGCGTGGCGCAGGAGTTGTTCCCTGGTAAGGTAATGGGTGTGGGCATGCAGATAGTCGTAGTTGAGACGGGCCACATCCGCCGCCGGCTTGCCGGCCTGATACGGGTTCCGGATGCCCGCCCATGCCCAGAAATGCAACCAGGCGCGGTTCCTGACGACCGATGCGAGCGGCACCTTGACGTGCGGCTCTATGAAAACATGGCGGCTTGGGAAGGTATGCAGGCTGATCCCGTGGGGCTTGAGCACGCGATGGATTTCGCGGAACGTGCTTTCATGGTCCTTGACGTGTTCGAGCACCTGCGAACTCACCACGCAATCGAACATGCCGTCGTCAAATGGCAGTCGATAGGGCTGCGGCTGTATGGGGCGCAAGCGGTCGTCCGCGGCCAGGTCGGCCTCAAAGTCAGACACGCTGGAACCGGCGAAGTCGCAGCCCCAGGCATCGTGTCCCTGGGCACTCAGCCAGTCGACAAGCTTGCCCTTGCCGCAGCCCAGGTCGAGGATGGTCATGGGCTGATCGCCAGCGAAGTGCTGCAACAGCCGCTCAATCGACATCCCGTCCTCCCCGGCCAGCCGAGCTGCGAACGAAGCGGCGCAGCAGCGTTCGCCACGGCAACGGAGCGGGAGCAGGCGCCGCTGCGGTTTCCCGAAGGCAGGCCTCGAATTCGGCCACGCGCGCCCCGGCTTCGTGCCTTTCGAGGACGTGGCGATGGGCGGCGCGGGCGAGCGCCTCGGCATGGGCGTCGTCCGCGCATAATTTCACCACAGCCTCCCGCATCGTGCGCGCATCCCCCGCGGCGCAGATGCCGCAACCATGGCGTGCCAGCATGCCGTCGGGGTCGACTTCGAGCGAGACGATCGGCACCCCCGTCACCGCCGATTGCAGGAAGGTGTTGGGAAAGCCCTCGAACTTCGAAGTGTTCACCAGCACACGGGCGCGGCGCTGCCAGTCCCAGATTTCGTGTGCGGGGACGTGCTCGAGGATGCGCAGGTTCGGCGGGCAGGCCTGCTCCAGGGCGCGGAACACGACTTCGTCGGTTCGACTAACGATCATCACGAAATCCAAGTTGTGGCAGTCGCGAGCCAGTTCGACGAAAATCATCGGGCGCTTGAGGTATTCGTTTGCACGTCCGATCCAGAGTACAAACTCGCGTTGCGCGCGCGGCAGCCAGCGCTTCGGGTCCTCGGGCGAGACATGCACCGGGTTGCGGATCAGCACGGTGTCGCGGCCGAAGTGCTGTCGCAGGGCCTCGCGCTGGGCTTCAGTCTGCACGACGATGCGGTCGGCGCGGGCCAGCGCATAGTGGCCTTTCCACTTCGGCATGCCATAGTGGTTCGGCGCGCGGTTGCCGGGGCGGTAGTCGGGGGAAATGTCCTTATCGTGGGCAATGAACAGGATCGTTCGGATGCCCGTCCGGTGGCAGTCGGCGATGACTTCCGCCGTCTGCGCGTTGTTGCCGAAACAGCACACCACGGCAGGCTTCAGGCGGCGCCAGAAGCGCGGAAAGAACAGCGCCGGCAGGGCCAGCCAGGCGGCGATCAGCGGCATCTGCCAGATGAGGTCGAGGTCGCGCCGGTCGAGGTTGAGGACGGGGAACCAGCGGCGCTTGCGCAAGCGCGGGAAGACGTTCCTGCCGGCTTTCCGGTAGGACGGCTGGTAGATGCGGAAGTCGATGCCCTCGCGGTGCGTCACGAACGGCTGGCCGAAATCGCTGACGACGAAGCAGACCTGCCAGCGATCGAGCGCGGCCAGGCCGCGGCCGAAGAGGGCGGCGCGCGTCTCCATGCCGCCGCCGACGGGCAGCACGCAGAAGTCGAAAAGCGGGTAGGCGTTGGCGCAGGCCAGCGCCACGAGCGGGCGCGCCGTCTCCCCGGGGCTGACTTTTGCCGGCGGCGCCTCTGGGAACAGGCCGCGCCGCAGAGCGGAGGCGACCTGTCCGCTGAGGGCGCGCGCCTCGCCGGGAAAGCCGGCCTGTCCGGTCCAGGCGCGCAGCGTCGCGGCGTCCGGCACGATGTCCAGCACGGGCTTCTCCCGCAGGGCGAGCCGGGCCGCGGCGGCCTCCGCCGACCCGGCGCGGAAATCCCGCGAGATGCTCGGGGCGTCGTCTTCTGCCTGTGCCGCATCGAGTGCCGCCAGGGCGACGCGGAAATCGTCGTCGATCGGCGCCAGCATCTGCCAGAGGGGCCGGTAGAGCGGCAGGAGAAAGCGGTGCTTGTGTCCGTGCAGGAAGGCCTTGGCGTGGAGGTCGCGGAACGATTGCTCGAAGTCGTGCAGGCCGATCAGGGTGGCGGATTGGCGGTTCGGAAAGCCCTGCGCGGCCATGGCTTCGACCATGTCGGACTCGGGCCGCAGGCTGTGCCCGGCGGGGATCAGCGGCAGCGCCCGCGCGATCAGGCTCGTCCGGTACAGGTGGTTGCCGGCCGCGCGCGGCGCGGTCATCAGCTTGTCGAAGACCAGGCCCTGAAGCTCGAATACCTCCGCCGGCGCGTCGTTCGCCGCCTCCAGCAAGTCGGCCAGTTCGGGCAGGACGAGGACGTCGGCGTCGATGCACAGCGTCCATGGCCGTCCTTCAGCGAGACCCTTCTCGAGCGAGCGGCGGAGCGTGGCGCTGAACGGACGGTCGCTGACGCGATGGATATCCTGGCCGGGGAAGCGTCGCTGCAGTAGGGCGACGCAGGCGTCGGCGGTGCGTTCGCCGCATTCGCGCACGATGACGGTGACGTCGGGCTGTGCGGCGCTCATGTCGGCTTGACGAGGTGCAGCAGCAGGTGGCCGGCGGGGAAGCCGTTGTCGCGCAGGCCGGCGGGCAGCATGCGGCGCCAGCCGGCAGCGGGCAGGTCGCCGAGCCAGCGGCCGTCGAAGCCGGCGCCGGCGAAGACGGCCATCACCTGCCCGCGCGGGCGGTAGCAGGTCTTCTCGGCGAGGTAGCGGTCATACACCGCCAGCCGCTGCCGCAGGCCGCCCGCACGTGCTTCCGGCCACGGCGGGTTCGGGCCGAGGCCGAGCAGCAGGCACAGCCGGATGAGCAGTCGGCGCAGGCCGCCTTGCGGTAGCCAGTGCACCAGCGGCATGTGCACGTGCGGCTCCACCAGCCAGCGCGAGCCGGGAAAGCTGTGCACGGCGACGCCGCCGGGACGCAGCAGGCGGAAGGATTCGCGCGCCACCGCCGCGAGATCGGTGACGTGCTCCAGGGTTTCCTCGGAAAAGACGACGTCGAAGGCGCCATTCTCGAAGGTGTCGGCCTCGTCAATGTGTCGCAGCAACCGCTCCGGATCCAGTCCGCGCGCGCGGAACAGGTCGTGTCCGTTCTTCAGCGCGGCGCGGTCGATGTCGAGGCCGAAGGCGTCGAGTCCCTCCTGCCGGAGCAGCGCGACGGAGCGGCCGCGGCCGCAGCCCCAGTCGAGGATGCGCAGCGGCCGTGACGCGGGGTCCTGCAGTTGCGCCTGCTCGCGCAGGCAACCGAGCAACGCGGGGTTCATCCGGAACCGCTGCATGTCCGCTTCGGTGAGCGTGTCGTGCTTGGTGCTCATGCCGATGTCTCCGCGCCGCTCAGCCGTTCGCCGGCGATCCAGCGGCGCGCCCACAACTCCGCGGTCAGGATCAGCCAACGCGCGCGCTTGCCGGCCGCGCCCTGCAAGGCCGGCACGGACGCCAGGCGCTGCGGCCAGTCTGCGCGCAGCAGGCCCTGCCGCACCAGCAGGCCGTCCTCCGTCCAACTGCGCAGCCAGGGGTCGAGGCCGGCGTCGAACCATTTTTCCAGCGGACTACTGAAGCCTTTCTTGCGCGGCGTGACGACCTTTGCAGGCAGGAACTGCGTGGCAATCCGCTTGAGCAGCGCCTTGCGCTCTCCTTTCCGGTAATGCAGGGCCAGCGGAATCTGGAAGGCAAGTGCCACCAGTTCCGGGTCGAGGAAGGGTACGCGCACCTCGACGCCATGCGCCATGGAGGCGCGGTCGACCTTGCACAGCACCTGGTCGACCATGAACAAGTTGGCGTCGAGGTATTGCGCCGCCGTTACCGCCGGCAGATCCGGCCGGTGGAAGCGCTGCATGGCCGCTTCATGGCCCTCCTCGAGCTGGCCGAGCAGGCGCTCGTCGAGCACCGCGCGCAATCCCGCCGCATCGAGGCAGCCTTCGTAGCGGAAATAGCGCGCCAGGTCGCCGGCGGCCGAGCGGCGTGCGCCGAGCAGGCCGCTTTGACGAAGCCGGCGCCAGAGTGCCGTCGGTTGGCCGGACGGGATCCAGTCGGGCCGGTCGAAGTCGTCGTAGCGCAGGTAGCCGGCGAACAATTCGTCGGCGCCGTCCCCGCCGAGCGCGACGACCGTCCCGTTCTGCCGGGCCAGGCGGGCCACTTCCAGGAAGGGGATCGGTGCCGTCGGGTCGAAGGGCTCGTCGAAGTGCTCCTGCATTTCATACAGGCGCTGGCGGACGTCATGCTGCACGACGACGCTCTCGACATGCCGCGTGCCGAAGTGATCGGCGACGATGCGGGCGTAGCCGCGCTCGTCGCTGCCGGCCTCCTCGAAGCCGACCGTGAAGCTGCGCAGCTCGGCCAGATGCGGCTTTGCCATGGCGACGATGAGGCTCGAGTCGATGCCGCCGCTGAGGAAGCAGCCCACCGGCACGTCGGCGACAAGCTGCGAGCGCACGGCGCTGGCGATGCCTTCGCGCAGCCGCTCGCAGGCCTCGCGCGGATCGCGAAGGGAATCGCCGCATTCCAACTGCCAATAGCGCTGCAGGGTCAGCACATCCCCCTGCAGCGTGGCGGTGTGGCCGGCCGGCAGTCGCATCATGCCGGCGAAGGCGCTGCGCGAATGGGGAATGTAGCCGTAGGCGAGAAAGTCGCGCAGGCCGTGCGGGTCGACCGCGCGCGGGAAGTCCGGGTCGGCGAGGATGGCCTTGGGCTGCGAGGCGAAGGTGAAGCGGCCGGCGTAGCGGGCGTAATAGAGCGGCTTGACGCCGAGGGGGTCGCGCGCGAGGAAGAGCGTTTTCTTCCCTTCGTCCCAGAGGCCGAAGGCGAAGATGCCGCGCAGGCGGGAGACGCAGGCCTCGCCCCACTCCTCCCAGGCGTGCACGACGACTTCGGAGTCGGTGCGCGAGCCGAAGCGGTGCCCGCGCCGAATCAGGTCATCGCGCAACTCGCGGTAGTTGTAGATCTCGCCGTTGTAGGTGAGCCAGACCGTGCCGTCCTCGTTGCCGATCGGCTGCGCGCCGTCCGGGCTCAAGTCGATGATGGCGAGGCGGCGGTGGCCGAACAGGACTGCGCCGCCGTCGAGCGCGCGCACGCCGCGCCCGTCCGGTCCGCGATGGGCCAGGGTGTCGAGCATGCGGTCGAACAGCCCCGTCCCGGGGGGAGGGTGGCCGACCGATCCGAGTATGCCGCACATCCTTGCGCTCAGCCTTCGGCAGCCGGCCGGGCGCGCTTGACGATGAAGCCCTGCCCGGTCGGCAGGTGCACGACCGACTGCTCCGGCGTGGTCGCGGCGAATTCGTCGAAGGCCTTCCGGGCGCCGGGACAGGTGTGATAGCCGTAGTCGTCGCACAGCAGGATGCCGCCCGGCACCAGGCGCGGATAGAAGAACGCCAGCGAGTCCTTCGTCGGCTGGTAAAGATCGACGTCGACATGGACGAAGGAGAAGCGGCGCGCCGAGACCTCCTCGAACCGGCTCGGGATCCAGCCCTTGTAATAGCGGATGGCGTCGAAGCGGCTCAGCTTGCGCATGGCTTCCTCGAGCGGCACCGACAGGTCGCCCGGGGCCCACTCGAAGGCGACGGGGTTGCCCGGCCGGTCCTCGGGGCGCGGCGCCGAGAGGCCCTCGAAGGAATCGAAGGCATGGTGTTCCGCCGTGCCGCCTTCCTCGCGTGCGCTGCAGATCAGGTAGCTCGAGGCGCCGTCGAGCACGCCGCATTCGGCCGTGTCGCCGGGCAGGTTGCGCGTGCTGCGCGCCATCGACCAGAGGACGAACTTGCGGTCCGGCCGCTGCTTCAGGAAGTAGGGCGAGGCCTTCCAGACATTCCAGAATGCCGGCTCGTCCTGCCACATCAGGTTCTTGTTGTAGATCTCGAAGCCGGCGCGGGCCGCTTTCACGCCGAGGTATTCGTGGAGGGCGTCGTGGCGTGTCCGCGGGTCGGCCATGCGATCCATCGCCATGAGCCGGCGCGCCTCGTCGAGCGTTTCCGGCCGGGCGCCGAAGCCGAGGTCGGCGGCGATGCGCAGGCGGGAAAGAATCCGGGTGATTTTTGCGAACATGGGGTCAGCCTCGCGCGCGGCAGATCGCCAACTGGCAGGAATACCATTGCGGCGGCCGGCCGAGGGCCGCCATGAATCGGCCGAAGGCCTTGCGCGCCGGCGTGGTGCGCTGCTGCGGCAGCAGGCGGTGCTCCAGGACTTCCAGGTTGCGGCTGGCGAGGAAGCGCCCGAATTCGCCGAAGCTCCATTCGCGCACGTGCATCGGGTGCGGGCTGTGCGTGCAGTCCTTGCCGCGCAGGCTGTCCCGCTCCGGCGTGGAGAGCAGCAGCAGTCCGCCCGGCGCCAGGTGGCGGCGCATGAAGTCGAGGCAGGGGTCGGGGTCGACCAGGTGCTCGATGACGTCGGCGCACAGCACGAGGTCGAAGCGCCGGCCGATGGCCGGGAAGTCGCCTTCGAGGTTGGCGCTGAAGAACTGCGCGCCGGGCAGCAGCTCGGCGGCATGCTGCGCGGTGTTCGGCTGGTCGACCAGGCAGATGTCCAGTCCGGCGGGCATCAGCGCCCTGAGCTTGACCGGGGGGCCGCTGCCGACGTCGAGCAGGGTCTTGAGATTCCGCTCGCGCACCAGGCCGGCCGCGGCCGCATACACGTCGTACTGGTAGCTGGCGGCGCTCTCCAGGCGTCCCTCATCCCAGTAGCGGGGGTCTCCCGACGGGTCGTAGGTGGCCTGCACGGCGTTTTCCCGGTAGTCCGTCCTGATCGAGTAGCGGTCGCTTTCGGTGGCCATGCGCGTCAGGTGACTTCCCAGTCGCCCTGGCAGACGTAGATGCCGCAGTCGCCGGACAGGTTGCGCGCCGGCTCGTCCTTGAGCAGCACGTTGAATTCGACCGCACGCGGCCAGACATCGAGGCGGACATTCCTGCCGACGGCCACCGCATTGATGTGATACCAGCCGGTCGTCAACTGGCAGCGGGGCATGCTGAAGGCGATGCGGTGGCGGCCATGGAACTTCATCTGCTCGGTCAGGCCGATGGTGGAGATCATGGTCACCAGGTCGCCGGCCGAGCACAGCTCGAAGCGGAAGCGGACGTTGTCCACGGCCTGCTCGGCGACGATGTCCGCGACGATCCGCAGGGCGGCGTTCGTCCGGAAGGCGCCATCGGCCGGGTCCCTCGCGCCCTCGACGGCCACAGCCTCGAAGCGCAGCGCATGCGTGCCTTCGCGCTGCGCCGGTTCCGCCCGCGCGTCGGGCGCCAGTTCGCCGTGCACCAGCTCGTGGTAGAGCGAGAGGGCCTCCTTGGCGGGCGCGAGGGGGGAGAGCCGGCCCCGGTCCATGACGGCCACCCGGGTGCACAGCCGCTCGATCTGGTAGGGGTTGTGCGAGACGACCAGCATCGTCATGCCGCGCGACTGCATGTCGTAGATCCGGTCGAAGCATTTCTGCTGGAAGGCGGCATCCCCCACCGCCAGCGCCTCGTCGACGACCATGATGTCCGGGTCGACATGGGACGCCACGGCGAATGCCAGCCTGACGAACATCCCGCTCGAGTAGGTCCGCACCGGCTGGTCGATGAATTCGCCGATGTCGGCGAAGGCGGCGATGGCATCGAAGCGCGCCGCCATCTCGGCCTGGCTCAGGCCCATGATCGCGCCCTGGAAATACGCATTCTCCCGGCCGGTGAATTCGGGGTTGAAGCCGGCGCCCAGTTCCAGCAGCGCGGAGACGCGGCCATTGACCGCGATTGATCCGGACGAGGGCTTGAGGATGCCGCAGACGAGCTGCAGCAGGGTGCTCTTGCCCGAGCCGTTGCGGCCGATGATGCCGATCGTCTCGCCGCGCCGGATGTCGAAGGAGACGTCCTTCAGCGCGGTGAATGCCCGGTGGTATTGCCGCAGCCCGAGGCTGAGGAATTGCTTGACCCGGTCGCCGGGGTGGCCGAACAGGCGATAGGACTTGGCGAGGTTCCTCGCCGAGATGACGATCTCGTCAGAGGGCATCGGCGAACTCGTCGCGGCTGTGCTGGAAGAAGGCGTGGCCGAGGAGCACGGCGGCCGCACCGAGGGCGAGCGCGGCGGCCCAGGCGATCCACGGCACGGGCTGGCCGATCATGGCGGCGCGCGCCGCCTCGATGACGGCACCCAGCGGATTGGCGTGGTAAATGAAAGTCAGCCCCGGCGGCACGGCGGAGACGGGGTAGAAGACGGGCGAGAGGAACAGCAGCATCTGCACGAAGAGCGGCACGATCTGCGTCATGTCCTTGATGAACACGCCCCAGGCGGCGAGGAACCAGGCGGCGCCGATGCCGAGCAGCACGGCCGGCAGGAGCAGCAGGGGGAAGAGCAGGATGCCGGGCGACAGATGTCCGGTCCAGGCCAGCGCCGCCGTCAGGATGAGGAAGTTGAAGGCGGCATGCACCAGCGCCGCGCCGAGCGGCACCAGCGGCAGGATGCCCACCGGGAAGATGATCTTCTTGACGTAGCTGGCATGGCCGCGCACCGCCGTCGGCGCGCGAGAGACGGTTTCGCCGAAGACGTTGAAGACGATCAGCCCGGCATACAGCATCAGCCAGAAGGGCAGCCCGTCGGGCTGGTTTGGCCAGCGCGACTGGAAGATGTGGCCGAAGACGAAGGCGAAGATGGCGAGCATCAGCAGCGGGCTGAGGAAAATCCACAGCACGCCGAACAGCGCGCCGCGGTAGCGCAGCAGCACGTCGCGCTTGACGAGCTGGCCGAGCAGGGCGCGGTGGCGCGCAAGGTCGGCGGCGATGGCGAGGGGGTTGAGGGCTTCGGCGCGCATAGCTACGCAGCCAGTTCCGCCAGCCAGCGCGCCGCCGGTTCGACGGCGACCCTTCCGCGCTGTTCCGGCTGGCGCAGTTCGCGCACGAGCTGGACGGCGCCTGCTGCTGGAAAGCGTTCGGCGAGCGTCGCCAGGAATGGGGTGACGGCCGGATCGGCGAACTTGCATTCGGCGAAGCCGAGCGGCTTGCCGTTCTCGCAGACCGTGAAATCGACTTCCCGCCCTTCCTTGTCGCGCACGTAGTGCAGGGAAACCCGGCGACCTGCCACGTCCTGCAGGTAGTGCGCGTGCTTGATGAGCATGGTGGCGCAGGCGTTCTCGAAGCGGGCGCCTTCGCCTGCACGGATCAGGCCGGTATCGAAGAAATACACCTTCGGCTCCTTGAGGATGGCGCGGGCAATGTTGCCATGATACGGTCGTACGACGAAGACGACGTAGAGCGCTTCGAGGATGTCGAGATACTTGCCCAGTGTGGTCGGAGACACCTGGAGGTCGCGCGCAATGGACGCCAGGGACAGCGGCGAGCCGACTCGCTCGCGCAGCATGTCGACGAAGAGGCGCATGGCCCGCAGCTCGTGGATGCGCGAAAACTCGAGGATATCCTCGCGGACCAGGCCCTCCAGATACAAATTGCGCCAGCGTTCGGCCTCGGTGGCCTGTTCGGCGAGGAAGGGCTCCGGGAACCCTCCCCGCTCGAGCAGCCGATCCAGGGCATCCTCCGGCGTGGCACCCGAGGATTGACACCATTCCCGCACCGAGAACGGGTGCAGGCGCAGCGCGAAGTAACGACCCGACAGCGACTCTCCCGACTGGCGGAAGGTGTCGAGGCGGGCGCTGCCCGTGACGAGGATGGACTGGTCGGCCTGCCTGCCGTCGAACACGCCCTTGAGGTAGGCCTTCCAGCCGCGCATTTTGTGGATTTCGTCGAGGATGACCAGCGCGGCACGCGGGCTCCAGGTCTGGCCGATGAGGATGCGGCGGTCATTGGCGACATCCCAGTTGAGGTACTGGGCGCGCGGGTGTTCGGCCATCAGCGCCTTGGCAAGCGTGGTCTTGCCGACCTGGCGGGGACCCGTGAGGAAAACCATCTTTCGGCCGAGATCCGCCCGCACGGCGGGATCGAGGTAACGACGCATGCCGACCATTCTCCATCATTATGGAAAATAGTCAAGACTATTTTCCAGTGCCGGCGCGTCCTTTCATGGCCGCGCCGGCGACGCGGCTTCGCGACTCTCCAGTCCGGCGATGAGGACCGGCAGATCCTCGAAGCGATCGAGGCGCAGGCCGCCGGCAACGACGCCCGCTGCGCCGTAGCCATAGCAGGCATGGATGAAGGCCAGGCTGTTCTCGGCCGCCGCGTTGGCGTCTTCGCCGGAATCGCCGACGAAGCAGGCATTGCCCGGATCGATTGCATGCTGGGCGATAACCCGCCGGGTAACGGCGGATTTTGAGATCGCCATGGGCGCGGTTTCGTCGCGAGAATGGATGCCGCTGAAGTATCGCGCCAGCCCGAGTGCCTCCAGGATCAGGCGCGTCGGCACGAGGCGCTTGTTGGTGACGATGAAGAGCCGCGCGCTCCGTTCGGCGAGTTGGGCCAGTCCCTCGGCCACGCCGGGGAAGGCGGTGGTGGCGCGATAGCCTTCGCTGTCGTAGTCGCGCTTGAAGGCCTCGACGAGCCGGTCGAGTTCGTCCGGGTTATCGATGCCGGAGATGCGCCTCAGCGTATCGCCCAGCGGCGGGCCGATGAGCGAGGCTTCGAGCGGCACGGCCGGCTTCAGGCCGTGCGCCGCCAGCACCCGCCCGAACGAGGCGAGAATGCCGGGCGAGGAATCGATCAGCGTGCCGTCGAGGTCGAAGAGGATGTCGCAGGGCATCCTGGCGTTCATACCAGATCGGGCGCGATCGCCGCACGCAGCACGGTTTCCGTGCTGCCGCCGCGCATGCGGCAGGTGAACCACCACAGCGCGCCCTTGCGCACGCTCCAGTCGGCGGCATCGCCCGTCATCAGCAGCGCCGCCGCGCGACCCAGCGTCGGCTGGTGGCCGACGATGACCACCGTGCCGCCGCCCTGCGGCCAGCCGGCGGCGCCGAGCAGGCTGCTGGCGCTGGCGCCCGTGCCGAGCCTGGGCACTTCTTCATGCGGCAGTTCCAGCGCCTGCGCCGTCTGCACGGCGCGCACGGCGGGACTGACGAGGATGCGCACGTCCGCCGGCAGGCGCTTCTTCAGCCAAAGCGCAACCTGCTTGGCCTGCTTGCGCCCGCGCGGCGTGAGCTTGCGTTTCGCATCCGGCGCGCCGTCCTCGGCCTCGGCATGCCGCCACAGGATCAGGTCCATCGTCGCATCCGCCGCAGGGGGTGTCCTTCCAGCCATGTCAATGTTCCTTCCAGAAGCGTTTGCTTTTCCGCAGTCGTTCGATGCCCTGCAAAGTCAGCCTGCGCAGGACGGCGTGGCGCGCGCCGTGCCAGCCGCCGGCGAGACTGACGGCTTCGCGCAGCGCGCGATCGTCATTCACGCAATGCATCAGCAGGGTGCCGGCGCGCGCCAGGTCGTTGAGCGCGCCGAGGGTGTCCTGCAGGCCGGTCAGCGTATCCATTGCCTTGCGCGTCTCGCGGGCAGGGTAGAGCGGGGCGAAGAATTCGATGGCGTAGCGCAGCCGCTTCACGCCGATGCGCAAGGCGTGCAGGCTGTCCGGATCCCGTTCCTGCGCGGCGGCCGCCAGAGCGAGCGCTTTCTTGTGCAGGCGATCGAGGCGGCGAACGGCGAAAGCCGACAAATCCATCCCGACGGGATCGCCATCGATGGCATGCAGCCGGGCGGCGAGGTCGAGCAGGAAAACGGCCTGCGCCGGCGCGGCGAGGGCCCGCTGCGCGTTATCCCGTGCCTGCCGCCGCGCGCGGCCGACCGCCGCTTCCAGTAGCGCCAGCCGCGCATCGCCGGAGAAGGCGCTGCGGGCCGGGCCGACGATCTCCTCGGCCAGCACGTCCCAGTCGCGCGCCTGGCCCAGCGCACGGGCCAGCGAACGCAGCGGCGGCACGACGGTCGCCTCAAAGCCGTCCGGCAGCAGCGGCCGGAAGGTGCGTACGACGGAGCGCAGGCGGCGCAGCGCCACGCGCATCTGGTGGACGAATTCGGGATCATGCGTCATGTCGCCCAGTTCGTTCATCTGGAACTGGGCGAGGCAGGCGTTCGCGATGGCGCGGAAAGCCTCCAGCGGGGCTTGTCCGCTGCGCAGCGGCGAAGGTGAGGCCTTGAGCGGCATGAGCGGCGTGCCCAGGCGCAGGCGATAGCCGCGTTCGGCCTTGCTGAGGAGGGCGGGGCGCAGCGGCAGGTCGGCGGCCAGCGCCTGGGCGATCCCGAACAGCACGGCAGCACTGCCGCGTTCCAGCTCGATTTCGATTTCCGAGATGCTTTCCTCGACGCTTCCCGCGACGATGCGGCCGCGGTCGAGCATGAGCAGGACGGCCGCGCCGCGCGCCGGCACCAGCCGCCAGGTGATGCGCGTGAAGGTCGTCTCGAAGGCCGGCGTCAGGTGAGACTGGAGGCGATGGCGTTCGAGCAGGGCGCGCACCCGAGGATCGTCGACGTCGCTGAAATCGAAGCGGCCGGCGTAGGGCTGCTCCCACTCCGGCCGCGCCGCCAGGCCGCCTGCAGTCACGCCCGCGCATTTCACCGTCTGCAGCCAGGCGCGCCCCTGGCGGCGCGTGCGCAGGGCGACGCCCTTGCGGTGCAGGGCGAGATCGGGGGTGTCGTAATAGACGTTGACCAGCGTGCGCGCGCCGAGACGCTCGGCCTGCTTCAGCAGCGGGTGGCGCTGGAAGGCGCGCTGTGCCGAAGCCGGCAGGGCGAGCTTGAGTTCGATTTCCTCGGCCATGAGAGTTGCATTATCGCGCATTGCTACTCTCGAGGGGCCAGGTAGGCGGGAGACGTAGGTCGGCCTTCAGGCCGACTTCGGCGGCTATTGTCGGCCTGAAGGCCGACCTACGAACCTCCTCACTGATAGCGCAGCGCCTCGATGGGATCGAGCTGCGCCGCCTTGTGCGCGGGGTAGTAGCCGAAGAAGACGCCGACGCCGGCGGCGACGGCGAAGGCGGCCAGCGCGGCGCTGCCGGAAATCACCACGGTGGTTTTCGTCAGGTGGCCGACCAGCAGGGCGCCGCCGACGCCAAGGGCGAGGCCGATCAGGCAGCCGAACACCGAAATGATGATGGCTTCGAGCAGGAACTGCAGCAGGATGTCGCGCTGGCGCGCGCCGATGGCCATGCGGATGCCGATCTCTCGCGTGCGTTCGGTGACGGAGACCAGCATGATGTTCATGATGCCGATGCCGCCGACGACCAGCGAGACCGAGGCGATGGCGCCCAGCAGCATCGACATGACGCGCGTGGTTTCCGCCGCCGTGTCGGCGACGGCAGTGAGGTTGCGCAATGTGAAGTCGTTGTCGGCGCCCTCGCGCAGGCGGTGGCGCTGGCGCAGCAGCGCCTCGATGGATTTTTCCAGCGCCGGCATGGCTTCCGCGGAGCTGGCCTTGACCAGAATCTGGCGCACCGAGCCCTGGAAGGCGGTGCCGAAGACCTTGCGCTGGGCCGTGGTGAGCGGCATGACGACCAGGTCGTCCTGGTCGCGACCTTCCAGGTTCTGCCCCTTCGGCGCCATCACCCCCAGCACGACGAAGGGCGCCTGGCCGATACGGAAAGTCTTGCCGACCGGAGACTCCACGCCGAAGAGGTTCTCCGCGGTGGTCTTGCCGAGCAGCGCGACGCGCGTGGCGGCGCGCACGTCGGAGTCGGTGAAGGCATTGCCTTCTGCCAGCGGCCAGGAGCGCGCGTCCAGATAGGCCGGCGTCGTGCCCTGTACCCAGGCGTTCCAGTTGTTCGCGCCATGCACCATCTGCACCGAGCCCCAATGCACCGGTGCGACGGTGTCGATGCCCTCCAGTTCGGCGATCGCCTCTGCGTCGGCGACATTGAGGGTCGGCGCGCTGCCGCCGCCGCTGCGCACGCCGCCTACCGAGGTATAGCCGGAGAGGACGACGAAGATGTTGCTGCCCATCGAGCTGATGGTTTGCGCCACGGCGTACTGGGCGCCCTGGCCGATGGCCATCATCAGCACGACGGCGCCGACGCCGATCACCATGCCGAGCATGGTCAACAGGGTGCGCAGGCGGTTGGCGCCCATGGCCTGCCAGGCTTCGTGCAGCATGGCGCCTAGCACAGAGCTTCCTCCCGCCGCGGCGTCGTGCCGTCCTCGACGATTTCGCCGTCGAGAAAGCGCACCTGGCGGCGGGCGAAGGCGGCGATGTCCGCCTCGTGCGTGACGAGGACGATGGTGATGCCCTCGCCGTTGAGCGCCTCGAAGACGCGCATCACTTCCGCGCTGGTGTGGCTGTCGAGGTTGCCGGTCGGCTCGTCGGCGAGAATCAGCCGCGGGCGGTTCACCAGGGCGCGGGCGATGGCCACGCGCTGCTGCTGGCCGCCGGAGATGCGGTTGGGCAGCGAGGCAGCGTAGCCTTCGAGCCCCACCTTCGCGAGCATGTCCCGGGCCTGCGCCCGCCGTGCCTCGCGGCCGAGGCCGCGATAGACGAGCGGCAGGGCGACGTTGTCCTCCAGGCTCATGCGCGGCAGCAGATTGAAGCCCTGGAAGACGAAGCCGATGAAACTGTTGCGCACCTCGGCCAGCGCGTCCTTGTCGAGCGCCTCGACACTGCGGCCGTCGAGGCGGTAGTGTCCCTCGTCCGGCCGGTCGAGGCAGCCGAGGATGTTCATGAAGGTGGACTTGCCCGATCCGGACGGCCCCATGATGGCGACGAACTCGCCCGGCGCGATGGCCAGGCTGACCCGCTTCAGCGCAGGAAAGGGCCCGGCGGCCGTGACGTAGGACTTGCTGATGCCTTCCAGGGTCAGCAGCGCCATCAGAACAGCCTCATGCGCACCGGGCTGCCCGCCTTGTTGTCGACCTGCGGCAAGGCCTCGCCCACGACGATGCGGTCGCCGGCCTTGAGTTCGCCGCCGACGATTTCGGTGCTGCGCCCGTCGGAGATGCCCAGTTGCACGGCGACCGCCTTCAGGCCGGCCTGGTCGAGCACATGCACCGTGCCGCTGGACGTGTCCTTCTTGCCCTTGCCGTCCTTTTTCGCCGTCCTGGGGGGGCTGACTTTCGCCTCGTCGTTCTCGGCCAGCCTGGTCGCATCCGCCGGCCGGAAGCGCAGCGCGGCGTTCGGCACCGTCAGGACGTCCTTGCGGTGGGCGACGGCGATGTTGACGTAGGCGGTCATGCCCGGCAGGAGGATCTGCTCGGGGTTGTCGACGGCCACCACGACGTTGTAGGTCACCACGTTCTGCTGCGTGGTTGGATTCAGGCGGATCTGCTTCACCTTGCCGCGGAAACTGCGGTTGGGGAAGGCGTCGACGTTGAAGCGCACCGGCTGGTCGACGCGGATGCTGCCGATGTCCGCCTCGGCGAAGGTGGTGTAGATCTGCATCTCGGTCAGGTCCTGCGCGATCTTGAACAGGGTCGGCGTCTGGAAGCTGGCCGCCACCGTCTGGCCGATGTCCACCTGGCGGTCGACCACCACGCCGGAGACCGGCGAGCGGATCACGGTGTTGCCGAGGTTGACGCCGTCCTTGTCGCGTTGCGCGCGCGCCTGGGCCACGGCGGCCCGGGCCGACTTGAGCACCTGCCGGGCCACGTCGTAATCCTGCTGCGAAACGTATTCCTCGGCGAGCAGCGATTTCATGCGCTGCTCGTTGGCGACGGCCAGGTCGAGCGCCGCTTCCGAGCTTTTCAGGCTGGCCTCGCTCTGGCGCGCCTGCGCGGCGAGCAGCGACTGGTCGATCTCCAGCAAGGGCTGGCCGGCCTTCACCTGCGCGTTGAAGTCCACGTAGAGCTTCCTCACCGTGCCGGAAACCTGGGTGCCGACGTTCACCAGCACCACGGGGTTGAGCGTGCCGTTGGCGGAAACCGCCTGCGTCAGGTCGCCTTTCTCGACTGTCTGGAAGCGATAGCGCTTCTCCGGATTGGCCGCTTCCTTCTGCATGTAGGCGTAGTAGCCGGCGGCTGCCGTGCCGAGCGCGGCGGCGACGATGAGGGCGTATTTGAGTGTGCGGTTCATGGCCGGTTCTTGACGGAAAGTTCATCGAGCAGGGTGCTGTCGAGCGCACCCATGGCCTGGGCCAGCCCGGCGCGGGCGGTGTACCAGTTGAAGCCGGCCTGGATGCGGCTCAGGCGTGCGTTCGCCAGTGCGGCCTGTGCGGCGAGGAGATCGAGGATGTTGCCCACGCCCGCCTGATAGCGGCCGGCGGCCATCCGTTCAGACAGCGTCGCGCTCTCCAGCAGATCGTCCGCGCTCTTCACCGACTGGGTGGCGGTGGTCAGCGCGGCATACGCGTTCCAGACGTCGAGTCCGACCTGCAGGCGCACCTGGTCG
Organism: Betaproteobacteria bacterium HGW-Betaproteobacteria-14; assembly: GCA_002840845.1. Lineage (GTDB taxonomy): Bacteria > Pseudomonadota > Gammaproteobacteria > Burkholderiales > Rhodocyclaceae > Desulfobacillus. The sequence goes on along the minus strand of PHCS01000002.1, from coordinate 156,939 downwards.
CGTCGCGCCGCCTGGACGTCGGCCTGGGCCTCGGCCGCGTAAACCTTGTAGGTGGTGGAGAAGCCGCTGAAGATCGGGATGGTGAGGGTCAGGCCGATGTTCGAACTGTCGATTGACGGCTGGCCGGAGAGATGGTTGCGGGCGGCGTTCACGCCTAGGGAGAGTGTCGGCAGGTGGTTTGCCTGGGCCGAATCGACGCCGGCCCGGGCGGCGCGGAATTGCGCTTCCGCCGCGGCCAGGTCGGGCCGATTGCGACGCGCCGTCTCGATCAGTTGCCCGACGTCGGCCTCGAAGCCCGTGCCCGGTGTTGCGGGCGGCATCGGCGCCAGGGCCGGACTGCGCGTCGGGTCGGCGCCGATGGTGTTGGCGAGTTGCCCCTGCGCGGTCTTGACGGCGCCTTCGGCGGTGATGCGGTTGAGCACGGCCTGGGCATGGGCGGTGCGCGCCTGCAGGCGATCGGCTGGCGTCGCGGCGCCCACCCGATAGCGGGCCTCGGCGGCATTGAACGATTCCAGGCTGGTTTTTTCCGACTGCCGGCTGGCCTCCAGCACGGCATCGGCGGTGTGGCGCAAAAAGAAGGCCTGCATGGCGGCGAGGAAGACGCCCTGCACGGCGGCATCGCGCGAGGCGGCCGCGGCGGCAAAGAGCTGGCGGGCATTTTCCAGGTTGGCGGCACGCGCGCCGAAATCGTAGAGCACATAGGAAAGATTCGCGCCCGCCGTCTGCTGGTTGAAGCGGTCGTTGTTGCGCGTCGCCTCGCTGCGGTTGCGGCTGGCCGTGAGGGTGGCCGAGGCGGAAGGCAGGAAGGCGGACCGTGCCACGCCGACCTGGGCGGCCTGCGCGCGCGCGGTGGCCCAGGCTTCGCGCGTGCGCGGGTTGTTGCACAGCGCCAGGTCGACCACATCGATGAGGTTGAGGGGCTGTCCCGCTTCTGTCGGCTGGCAGGGAGCGGGTCCGACCTCCCGCACGCCGGACAGGGGCGGCACGGCGGCCAGCGTGCCGAACGGGTCGCCGGCGTGGACCAGCGGGGGGAAGAGCACCACGGCGCCAAGCAGGGCGCCGCGTCGCAGGAAGACGGGAAAGTCAGTGTCCATGGTACGGCGGAATCGTCTGGAACGCCGATTCTACCGTGCCATGTCCTGAGCGAACTGTAAGGTTTTGTTGCAGAAACCGTTCAGGCGATGCCCGGATTGCCGCCCATGCGCAGCAGCTTCGGATTGTTGAGCTTGCGCGGCGCGACGACCTTCCTGTCGCGCAGCCACTTCGATACGACGTCCCAGATCGGCTCGCCGGTGGCGCCTTCCGCCACCGGCGCCCAGCCGGCCACCTTGTAGGTCTTGCCGGCCTCGATCGGCTTGCCGTCCAGGCGCATGTCCAGGATGCGCGCGCCCATCGCCGCGTTCGGATCGCAGGTGTAACTCATGCCGCCGACGCGCACCATGTCGCCGCCCTGCTGCTTGTAGGGGTCGGCGTTGAACAGGTTGTCGCAGACGTCTTCCAGCACGTTCTTGATCGTCTCGCCGCTCATGTCGGTGAGCGTCGAGTAGGGGTAGGTGATGGCCGTCTGGTCCATGACGTGCTCGAAGGTGATGGCCTGGCCGGGCAGGATCGAGGTGCCCCAGCGGAAGCCCGGCGAGAAGGCGATCTGCGCGCCCTTCACCTCCATCATGGCGTCGAGGATCAACTGGTCCCAGCTGCCGTTGAAGTTGCCGCGGCGGTAGAGCAGTCCCTCCGAGACGGCGAGCTTCTCCTCCAGCTTCGCCAGATGCGGCGCGCGCACCTTGTCGATGTAGGCGGCCATCTCGGCATCGGCCGGCAGCAGGTTGGCGAACACCGGCAGCAGCTTGTAGCGAAAGCCCTGCACGCGGCCGCCGCGCACGTCGAGGTCGAGCACGGAGAGGAACTTGCCGTTCGAGCCGGAATTCATCACCAGGGTCTGGCCGCCGGCATTCTTCACGATGGAAGGGGCCGGCACGCCGTCGTGGGTGTGGCCGCCGAGGATGGCGTCGATGCCGGTCACCCGGCTGGCCATCTTGAGGTCGACGTCCATGCCGTTGTGCGAGAGCACGACCACCGCCTGCGCGCCCTTGCCGCGCGCCTCATTGACGACCTTCTGCATCTCCTCGTCCTGGATGCCCATGGTCCAGTCGGGGATCAGGTAGCGCGGGTTGGCGATGGGCGTGTAGGGAAAGCCCTGGCCGATCACCGCCACCGGCACGCCGTTGATTTCGCGCAGCGCGTAGGCCTTGAACACCGGGTCGCCGAAGTCCGTCGTCTTGACGTTCTGCGCGAGGAATTCCACCTTGCCGGCGAAATCCTTCTTGACGATCTCCTGCACGCGCTCCGCGCCGAGGGTGAGCTCCCAGTGCGGCGTCATCATGTCCACGCCGAGCAGCTTGCAGGCGTCGACCATGTCCTGGCCCTTGCTCCACAGCGCGGTGGCGGAGCCCTGCCAGGTGTCGCCGCCGTCGAGCAGCAGGGCGCCCGGGCGGGAAGCGCGCAGGCGCTTGATCAGCGTGGCGAGATGGGCGAAGCCGCCGACCTTGCCGTAGGTTTTCGCTGCCTTCTCGAAGTCGAGGTAGGTGAAGGCATGCGCCTCGACCGAGCCGGGCTTGATCCTGAAGGCCTTGAGCAGGTGCTCGCCGACCAGGTGCGGCGCCTTGCCGCGCGCGCCGGCGATGCCGAGGTTGACGTTCGGCTCGCGGAAATAAATCGGCTGCAGCTGGGCGTGGCAGTCGGTGAAGTGCAGCAGCGAGACGTTGCCGAAGCGCGGCAGGTCATACAGCTTGCCCCCGTCCTGGGCGGCAAGCAGTTCGCGGCTGTCGAGGGCGAAGCCGGCGGCGGAGGCGGCGGCGAGGATCTGCAGGAATTCTCTGCGGTTCATGGACATGTCGAGTCCTCCTGAAGGGCCGCCCCGAAGGAGGCGGCGCCCCCTGTGGGGGCAGCGAACGAAGTGAGCGTGGGGGCCATAACTGGTCCTCAAAAAAAAGGCTTGGCGCAGCCAAGCCTTTTCGGGGTGGGTTGTCGTTATTCCTTGTTGACCGGCGAGTTCGGATCCAGCAGCAGGGCGACCAGATCCTTGATCTGCTTTTCGGTCAGGGTGCCGGAATGGCCCATGCGCGGCATCTGCGAGCACAGATTGGTGGCCTTGGCGTTCCAGATCTTGCCCCAGACGTACTTCTGGATATCCTCGCCGTAGCCGCGCACCTTGCCGAACTGGTAGAGGCTGGGGCCGAGCGTGCCGAAGGAGGTCTCCTTCGGGCCGATCTGGTGGCAGTTGTAGCAGCTGCCGCCGTTTTCCTGGCCCGGCTTGTTGTTCCAGGCCATGCCCTGGCCGCTCTGGGCGATCTTCTCGCCCTTCTTCCAGTCCCCGCCCATGAACTTGCCGTCGCTGGGCCACTTGATGGCATCGAACTGGTCCTTCTGCAGGCGTTCCGCAATGGCTGCCGGCGGATTGTCGCTCGTGCGGTTGCAGACGGCCTGCAGGCCCTCTTCGTGGATGCGGTCTGCTGTGGCGATGCCGCGCGGGTGGAAGTCCTGCTTGATCAGGGCGATGGCCTGCGAGCGGTAGTCGCCGGCGCGGGCGAAGCCGGCGGCGAGCAGGGCGGCGGCGCAGAACAGGGTGATCTTCTGGGTTTTCATGTCGTCTCCTCCTTAGCGCTTGATACCGGGACCCTTGTACACCTGCCCGTTGGCATTGACGCCCATGTAGCTGAGCAATGCCGTGATCGAGGGCGAGACGTAGTTCGGCTCGGGGAAGCGCTGCTGGCGGAAGCAGTCGTTCATGCGCCACTGCAGGGTGTGCATCACGCCGCCCGTCATGCGGTAGCCGGGCCAGCCCTGGAAAGCGCGGATGGCGCCTTCGGGCGTGCTCAGGTTGGGCAGGTTCTGCGTGCGGATGCGCTTGCCGTCCTCGCCGTGGCAGGTGGAGCACGAGAAGTCCCAGGGGCCGGCGCGGTAGGCGAAGATTTCCTTGCCGATCTGGTAGGTTTCCTTTTCCTTCGGATGCTTCTGCGGTATGGCGATCTTCATCTTGCGCGAGTGGCCCGCCACATAGGTGGTGAGCGACACCAGCTCAGGCGTGTAGTTGCCGCTGCTGAACGGCTTCTTGGCGAGGTCCTCGGCCTTGAAGCCCTGGTACTTCACCATGCAGTGGGCGATGCGGCGCTCGGCATCCATGACGGCATCGACATCCGCGAAGTAGCGCGGCAACTGCACGTAGGCGCCCTTCAGCACGCCGACACCCCTGCCCATGTCGCAGGACTCGGCCAGCGAGACATTGTTCGGCCCGCGCTTGGCTTTCCAAAGCTCCTCGCCTTTGGCCTCGAACAGTTCGGCCGGGTTGTCCTCTTCCAGCACGTCGCGGAACTTCTCGAAGTCCGCCGTGGTGGCGTCGGGTGCCTTTTGAGCGGCCTTTGCCTGGGCCTTGGCGGCGGGCTTCTTGGCGGGCTGCTGCGCCAGTACGGCGAAAGACGCCGACATGGCCGCGGCAGCCACGAGTGCGCCGATACGCTTCTTCATGACATTCCTCCTGTGGGTGGTGCAATTTCTTTCCGGGACGATCTCCCGCCGTCCCGGTTGTTCTTTTCAGTCTGCCGCCCGCCGCCGATCAGCTGATCGTGGCTTCATCCGTGCGTTTGTCGCCCTTGTTGTCCACCCAGTTGATGACGACCTTGTCGCCGGCCTTGGCGCCCTTGACCTTGAAGCCGAACACCGGGTTGCGCGAAATGGCCGGGCCGGTCTGGCCCTGGATGACGCGCTTGCCGCCGACATCGACCGTGATCGACTGGATGAAATGGGCCGGCACCACGTTGCCGGCATTGTCCTTGCGCTGGCCGGTTTCCATCGGATGGCTCATGAGGACGCGGATCTCGGCGCTGTCGCCCTTCATCTGGGCGCGGATTTTCATTGGATCTGCCATGTCTTTCTCCGTATCTGTTTCGTTCAGCCGCCGCAGCCGCCGACCGTGACTTTGACTTCCTTCTTGGCAATGAAGTACTTGCCGTCCGACGTCTTGGCAATGGCCTCGACCATCGAGGTCTGGCCCATCTTGACGCGCAGCGCCATTTCGGCAACGGCGCCGTTGGCGAAGTCGAAGGCCGATGTCAGGGGCGCAGGATTCTTGTCCACCAGTACGGCAAGGGAAATGGTGTTGGGGATGTTGCTGACGACATCCACCGGCACGACGGCGCCGTTCTCGGCGATGTCCGGCGCGCGGATCACGATGTCCTTGCTCTCCGTCGTGCTGCCGGCACCGACCCCCTTGAGGGCGCCGGCCACATCCTTGGCTTCGAAGGCCGTCCGGTTGTATTCGGCAGCCAATACCTGTGAGGGCTTGAGCACGCCGGCCGCCATGGCCGCCGCGATCGCCCCGGTGGCACCCGCCCCTTTGATCAGGGTTCTGCGCAATGCATCCATCCGTGTGACTCCTTTGGTCTGTGGGTTCGCCCGCCCATCAGGGAGGGGCAAGGCGATGGAACTCTCAAAAAAACGATCCGAAGCTTACGGGCACCGTTCAACTCGTGGTTGCGGAGGGCGGTCTGCCAGGGACTTGACCGGACTCTAGCTTGGAAAGCGCAACAGGACAACTCATTGGTATTGATCTAAAAATAAGCCGCACCAATTTCAGTGCCGACTAATATTCTCGCGATCAGCCTTGCGAATCCTGCGCCTGCCAATGCCCGCTTTTTCCTCCGTCCTTTTGCAGTAGACGGATATTCTCGAAAAATATTCCCCGATCGACGGCCTTGCACATGTCGTAGATGGTCAGGAGGCCGACACTGACGGCCGTAAGGGCCTCCATCTCGACGCCGGTGCGGCCGACGGTCTCGGCGGTGACTGCGCACGTGATGCAGGCGCGCGACCGGTCGATGGAAAACTCCACACCGACGCGCGTCAGGGCAATCGGGTGGCAAAGCGGAATCAGATCCGAGGTGCGCTTGGCCGCCTGTATGGCGGCGATGCGCGCAACGCCCAGTACATCCCCCTTTTTGGCATCGCCGGATTCGATCAGGGCCAGCGTGGCGGGCTGCATGAATGCGGTGCCGGCCGCCCGGGCTATGCGGCGGGTTTCGTTCTTGTCCGCCACATCCACCATGTGGGCCTGTCCCTGGGCGTCGAAATGCGTGAGGGGTTCTGCCATGGTCGGGACGGGATCAGGCGGGTGGCGTGGGAGGGGGGGGGATGTTGAGGTCGATCCAGTAGCGGCCGAGCAGCTCGACGGTCTCGCGAAGGCGGCCGTAATCGAGGGGCTTGCATACATAGCTGTTGGCGCCCAGCAGCGATGCGGCGCGCACGTCGCGCTGCTCCGAGGAGGCGGACAGGATCACCACCGGCAACAGGCGGGTGCGGGGGTTCTCGCGCAGTTCCCGCAGGACCTCGAGGCCGTTGATCTTGGGCAGATTCAAATCGATGAGCGCCACGCCGGGGAGATCGTCGCTGCTGCGATCGGCATAGGCATTGCGGGCAAAAAGATAATCCAGGGCGTCAACGCCGTCGCAGCAAAGCGCGACCATGTCCTCCTGGATGGCGGGCTGCAGCGCATTCAGTATGAGCCGCGTGTCTTCGGGTGAATCCTCGGCGAGTAACAGGGCGTGCGTGCTCAAAACAGGAGAACCTTGTTGTATTGGGATGATCTACCAGACTGACTAACGGCAATTCTAGCCGATTCCTTAGTCTGGTAACACTTGGTAACAATACCCTGCGATGGGTCCTTATGCGCCAAGGTATCATATAAAACAATGAGATTCCGTACCCTAATCGCTCTCGCAATTCTTGCGCCCGCTGCGCTGGCCGAAGGCCTGCCCGACTTGGGTGAGGCCTCGCGAACCGACCTGCCGCCGTACATGGAGCGGCGCATCGGCGAGTCGATCATGCGCGACATCCGCCTGCGGGAGCCGTCATACATCGACGATGTCGAGGTTGCCGCCTACCTCAATACGTTGGGTGCCCGCCTGTCAGCGGCCATGCCCGAGGCGGGCCAATCCTTCGAGTTCTTCGCCTTGCGCGACGCCACGCTCAATGCCTTCGCACTGCCTGGCGGCTATATCGGCGTGCATAGCGGGCTCATTCTGGCGGCGCAGTCCGAATCGGAACTGGCCGGTGTGCTTTCGCACGAAATCGCCCACGTCACGCAGAAACACCTGGCCCGGCTCATGGGCAAGCAGAACCAGGCGCAGATGACCCAATGGCTGGCGATTGCCGTGGCGATCCTCGCGGCGCGTTCCAACTCCGATGTGAGCCAGGCGGCCATGGCCACGGGTGCCGCTGCCGGCGTGCAGACCATGCTCAACTATTCGCGCGATTTCGAGCGTGAAGCCGACCGCATCGGCATCCAGACCCTGGATCGGGCGGGTTTCGACGTGCGCGGCATGGCCAGCTTCTTCGAGCGCATGCAGAAATTCGGCCGGCTCTACGAAAACAATGCGCCCGGCTACCTGCGCACCCACCCGCTGACCATCGAACGCATCAGCGACATGGAAAACCGCATCCTGCAGGCGCAATACCGCCAGGTGGCCGACTCAACGGATTTTCAACTGGTGCGTTCCAAGCTGCGCGCCAGCCAGGGCGACCCACGCGATGCCGTCACCGACTTCGAAACCCAGTTGCGCGAGCGCAAGTACCTTTCCGAGATGGCAGCACGCTACGGCCTGGCCGTGGCGCAGATGCGCATGAAGAACTATCCGGCCGCTGGACGCGAAGTGACCGAACTGCGCCGCCTGAAGACGGCATCGCCGATGGTGGATACCCTGGCGGCCGAAGTGCGCCGCGCGCAGGGCGACCTGGCGGACGCGCTGAAAATCTATCGGGAAGCGCGTGTCCGCCATGCACGCAACAAGGCGCTGCTTTACGGCCAGATCGAGGCGATGCTGGCAGACGGCCAGACGCAGGAGGCGCTGAAGCTGGCCACCGTCGAATTGCAGCTGACGCCCTCCGACCCGGCCCTGCATGGCCTGCAGGCAAAGAGCTATGCCGCGCTCGGCAAGCGCCTGCAGCAGCATCGCGCCCAGGCCGAGCTGTATGTCCTGCGAGGACAGCTGGTGGCGGCGATCCAGCAGTTGGAACTGGCGCAGAAAAGCGGCGACGGGGACTATTTCGAGCACTCCCAGGTCGATGCGCGCCTGCGCGAGCTGCGCGCGCGCCATCTCGAGGAAATGAAGCAGAAGATGCCGTTCTGAAGCTGCAGCATTTCACCAAGATTGATGCAGATCAAAAAATCGACCCCCCCTATTTCACAATAAAATAAAACGATTATTGCCACTTCCCGGAAGTGTTAGCCTTCGCACCAACTCGAAAAGGCTACTAACTGGGAGGAGACGCAATGGCATTGGTCAATCCGCACGGCGGGGGCGCACTGAGGCCCCTGTTGCTGCAGGGCGAGGCGCTCAAGGCCGAACTGGCACGCGCGCAGACGCTGCCGAAAATCAAGGTCAGCTCGCGCGAGAAGGGCGACATCATCATGCTGGGCATCGGCGGCTTCACGCCGCTCGACGGCTTCATGACGCACAGCGACTGGCAAGGCGTGTGCGACGGCATGAAAATGGCCAATGGCCTGTTCTGGCCGATCCCCATCACGCTGTCCACCGACGAAGTCGTCGCCGACGGCATCAAGACCGGTTCCGACGTCGCGCTGCTCGACCCGGACAGCGGCGAGATCCTCGCCACCATGAAGGTCACCGAGAAGTACGCCATCGACAAGGCGCACGAATGCGCCATGGTCTTCAAGACCACCGACCTGGAGCATCCCGGCGTCAAGATGGTGATGGAGCAGGGCGACATCAACCTCGCCGGCACGGTGAAAGTCCTCTCGCAGGCCGAGTTCCCCTCGAAGTACGGCGAACTGTTCATGACCCCGGCGCAGACCCGCGCCCTGTTCGAATCCTACGGCTGGTCCAAGGTTGCCGCTTTCCAGACGCGCAATCCGATGCACCGCTCGCACGAGTACCTGGCCAAGGTGGCCATCGAGACCTGCGACGGCGTGCTGATCCATTCCCTGCTGGGCAACCTCAAGCCCGGCGACATTCCCGCCGACGTGCGCTCCAATGCGATCGCCACGCTGGCCGAGCAGTATTTCGTGAAGAAGACCGTGGTGCAGGCCGGCTATCCGCTCGACATGCGCTACGCCGGCCCGCGCGAGGCGCTGCTGCATGCGCTGTTCCGCCAGAACTATGGTTGTTCGCACCTCATCGTCGGCCGCGATCATGCCGGCGTCGGCAGCTACTACGGCCCCTTCGACGCCCACCACATCTTCGACGAGATCCCCAAGGGTTCTCTGGAAACCCTGCCGTTGAAGATCGACTGGACGTTCTGGTGCTACAAGTGCGGCGGCATGGCCTCCGCCCGCACCTGTCCGCACGGCGATGCCGACCGCTTGCTGCTTTCGGGCACCAAGCTGCGCAAGATGCTGTCGGAAGGCGACGAGGTTCCGGCGGAGTTTTCACGGCCTGAAGTGCTGGAAATCCTGCGCGCTTACTACGCGGGGCTGACCGAGAAGGTCGAGGTCAAGCTGGTTGGCCATTCGGCCAGATAGTTTTTGGATTGCGCCGGCACACCAGTGCCGGTGTCGTTTTTTTAGGAGAAGGAAAGATGCCAACCTTTGTACGTACCGACAAATGTGATGGCTGCAAGGGCCAGGACAAGACCGCTTGCATGTACATCTGCCCGCATGACCTGATGATGCTCGACAAGGATGGCTCGGCGACCGGCCATGCCATGAAGGCCTGGAACCAGGAGCCCGAGCAGTGCTGGGAGTGCTATTCCTGCGTCAAGATCTGTCCGCAGAACGCCATCGAAGTGCGCCACTACGCCGACATCGTGCCGCTGGGCGGTTCGGTGCAGCCCATGCGCGGTTCCGACTCCATCATGTGGACCATCAAGTTCCGCAACGGCACCCTGAAGCGCTTCAAGTTCCCCATCCGCACCACCTCCGAGGGCTCGATCGACCCCTACGGCGGCAAGCCGATGCCGAAAGTGGCGGAACTCGACAAGCCGGGCGTCTTCACCAAGGACGTCATGGGCGGCTACCGCGCCGGCAAGGCCGACGAACTGATCCGCGTGAAGTAAGCGGCGAACCGACAACCAACGAAATAAGGTGACTGCAATGTCTGGAACTTTTGACAAACCCGAGATCGTCCAGGAAGACCTGGACATCCTTCTGATCGGCGGCGGCATGGCCTGCTGCGGCACTGCCTATGAAATGATGCGCTGGGCCGAGGCCGTCAAGGCCGAAACCGGCACGGAACTGAAGATCAAGCTGGTCGACAAGGCCGCCATGGACCGCTCCGGCGCCGTGGCGCAGGGCCTGTCCGCCATCAACACCTACATCGGCCCCGAGCAGGATCCCGCCGACTACGCCCGCATGGTCTCCAACGACCTGATGGGCATCACCCGCGACGACCTGGCCTACGACTTGGGCCGCAACGTCGACGACTCCGTGCACCTCTTCGAGGAGTGGGGCCTGCCGATCTGGAAAACCGACGCCGAGGGCGTGCGTCACGACGGCGCCGAGGCGCAGCGCGAAGGCCTGCCGGCCCTGAAGGACGGCGGCAAGCCGGTGCGTTCGGGCAAGTGGCAGATCATGATCAATGGCGAATCCTACAAGTGGATCGTCGCCGAAGCGGCCAAGAAGGCCCTCGGCCTCGACCGCATCCAGGAGCGCGTCTTCATCGTCAAGCTGGTGAACGACAAGAACGATCCGTCGCGCATCGCCGGCGCGGTCGGCTTCTCCGTGCGCGAGAACCGTATCTACGTATACAAGGCCAAGGCCATCATGCTGGCCGCCGGCGGCTGCGTGAACCTGTTCCGTCCGCGTTCGGTGGGCGAGGGCACGGGCCGCGCCTGGTACCCGGTGTGGAACGCCGGCTCGACCTACGCCATGGCTGCCGAGGCCGGTGCCGAGCTGACCATGATGGAAAACCGCTTCGTCCCCGCCCGCTTCAAGGACGGCTACGGCCCGGTCGGCGCCTGGTTCCTGCTCTTCAAGGCGCAGGCCACCAACGCCTACGGCGAGAACTACATGACCAAGAACAAGGAGATGCTGAACGACTACCCGCCCTACGGGCAGGCCGCCGTTCCCGCCTCCTGCCTGCGCAACCACCTCATGCTGAAAGAGATGAAGGAAGGCCGCGGCCCGATCTATATGGACACCGTCACCGCGCTGGCCAAGCTGCGCGAGACGCTGACGCCGAAGGAAGTGAAGCACCTCGAGGCTGAAGCCTGGGAAGACTTCCTCGACATGTGCATCGGCCAGTGCGGCATCTGGGTCGGCGAGAACATCGAGCCGGAGAAGAAGATGTCCGAGCTGATGCCGACCGAGCCCTACCTGCTCGGCTCGCACTCCGGTTGCTGCGGCATCTGGGTGTCCGGCCCGACCGACGTCGGCGCGCCGACCAGCGAGGAACTGCCGGGCGTGCCCGAGCACCTGCCGAAGGGCTGGAACTGGGGCTACCGCTCCATGACCACGGTCAAGGGCCTGTTTACCGCCGGCGACGGCGTGGGCGCCTCCGGCCACAAGTTCTCCTCCGGTTCGCACACCGAAGGCCGCCTGGCCTCCAAGGCCATGGTCAAGTACGCCCTCGACAACAAGGACTGGAAGGTCGAACTGGACACCGATCCCGCCCAGCTGGCCGAGGAGATCTACAAGCCGGTGCGCAACTTCCTCGAGCACAAGGACTACACCACGGCCATCGACATCAACCCGAACTACATCACGCCGAAGATGCTGCAGTTCCGCCTGCAGAAGATCATGGACGAGTATGTCGCCGGTGTCGCCACCTACTACAACACCAACGACAAGATGCTTGCCGTGGCGGAAGAGAAGCTGGAAATGCTGAAGGAAGACGCCGCCAAGATGCGCGCCAAGGACCTGCACGAGCTGCTGCGTGCCTGGGAGAACTACCACCGCATCCTGACCGCCGAAGCGCACATGAAGCACATCCAGTTCCGCGAGGAGTCCCGCTACCCGGGCTTCTACTACCGCACCGACAAGAACTTCGTCGATGAGGAGAACTGGCACTGCTTCGTGAACTCGGTCTATGACAAGCAGTCGAAGAAGTGGACCTGCTTCAAGCGCAAGCACGTCGACCTGGTCGACAAGTCGAAGCTGTTCAAGGCAGCGGCGCACTAAGCCGTCATCCGGCTGTAGCAGTGAAACCGGGCGCCGCAAGGCGCCCGGTTTGTTTTCAAGCCCACACTGGCAAGTGGGTTGGTGGTTCGCAACGACCGGACTATGATTCCGGACATCGCAGTGAAAAACAGAGAGGTATGAGCATGGACACCTACATGGCGAAAGACCTGCCCTTTCCCGAGAGCCCCGTCGTGCCGGAGATGCACGACGGCAGCAAGACCATCCAGTTCCAGTGCCGCAAGGGCATTGCCTGCTGGAATGCCTGCTGCAGCAACATCGACATCTCGCTGACGCCCTACGACATCCTGCGCCTGAAGCGCCGGCTCGGGCTGGCCTCGGCGGCCTTCCTGCAGCAGTACGCCGTGCCCTACGAGATGGAGAAGGACGGCATTGCCGGCGTCAAGATGCGGCCGGTCGAGGGCGGCACCGCCTGCCAGTTCATGAAGCCCGAGGGCTGCGGCGTCTACGAGGACCGGCCCACCGCCTGCCGCTACTATCCGGTGGCGCTGCTCTCCATGCGCAAGCAGGACGAGTATGTCGATCGCGACGCCTACGCGCTGGTCAAGGAGAAGCATTGCCTCGGCCACCAGGAGCCGCGCAGCCTCACCATCGACGAATACCGCGCCGAGCAGGGGCTCAAGGAATACGACGAGTTGGGGCGCGGCTGGCGCCAGTTGGTGCTGAAGAAGAAATCCTCCGGCCCCACCGTGGGCAAGCCTTCCGTGCGCAGCCGTCAGCTGTTCTTCATGACCTGCTACGACATCGACACCTTTCGCGCCTTTGTCGACAGCGGCCCGTTCAGGGAGCTTTATGACGTGCCCGAGACCGAGTACCGCGCCATGCTCGGCGATTCCCTCGAAAGCGAGGAAGCCCTCATGCAGTTCGGCTATCGCTTCCTGCGCCAGGTGCTGTTCGGCGAGGAGTCGATTCCCCTGCACAAGGAAGCAGCGGAGAAACGCCGCGAGCAGGCGCGCGAGAAGGCGCTCGCCGCCGAGCGCGAAGCCGCCGAGAAGCTGGCGCAGGATGAGGATTTCAAGGACGAGGGCTTCGACGACTGAGGCGGTTTCCGGATCGGCTCAGAGGGTGAAATAGAACGCGATGCGCGCCACCGTGGCCAAGCCGATGCCGTTGCCGGGGTAGTCGGCGGGGGAGTGCAGGCGCTGGAAGGCGCCGAACAGCTTGCCGACATGTGCCATGTCGAAGCCGGCGCCGTTGTCGCGCACGAAGAAAGCCTGGTGTCCCTGCGTTTCGCCCAGCCCAAACTCGATTTTCGCCCTGACGCAGCGGGCGGTGTACTTCCAGGCGTTGCCGAGCAGGTTCATCAGCACCACCCTGAGCAGCACGGCATCGCCGCGAGCCCGCAAGCCCGGAGCGAGGATCCATTCGACTTTGCGTAACGGCTCGCCGTCATGGAGCTCCCTCGCGACATCGTTGGCGAGGGCAGACAGATCGAGCGGTACGATATCCATTTCCCGGCGCGAGAGTTGGGAGAGTTCCAGTATGTCGTCGATGAGTTCCCCCATGCGCTCCGACCCGGCACGCACGCGAGAAAGGTAACTTTTCCCGTTGTCGTCGAGCAGACTGCCATACTCTTCCTCAAGGGCGTGGCTGAAGCCGTTGATGGCCCGCAGCGGTGCGCGCAGATCGTGGGAGACGGAGTAGGAAAATGCTTCCAGCTCTCGGTTCGCCGTCTGCAGGGCGCGCGTCCGCTCGGCGACGCGCTGTTCGAGTTCTTCGTAAAGGCGCCGCATCTCGCGCTCGTGCATTTTGCGCTCGCTGATGTCCGTGACGAAAGCCAGTGCCGCCGCCAGCGTGCCGCCCTCGTCGTAGAGATTGGTCGCACTGAAATGCACAGGGATGTTGTGGCCGTCCCGGTGGCGCAGGGCGATTTCGTAGTCGCGCCTGTGCGTAGTCTCCCGCCGGTTCTTCTGCTCTTCGAAGATGCGGGTGTTCTCCGCATCGGTGAAGTCGGTCGGCTCCTTGCCGAGCAAGTCCTCTCGCGCGTAGCCGAGCAGGTCGCACAAGTGCTGGTTGACCTCGAGGGTGCGAGCGTCGGCACCGATGATCCAGACGCCTTCCGGCGCGCTTTCGAACATGGTGCGGTAACGCTGCTCGCTGGCGCGAATCGCCTGTTCGGCGGCGACACGCTCGCTGAGATCGGTGAAGATCGCCACATAGTTCGTGGTCACGCCTGCGTCGTTGCGCACGGCTGAGACGGAAAGCCACTCCGGATAGTGGCTGCCGTCCTTGCGCATGTTCCGGATCTGGCCGCTCCAGTGGCCCTGGTCGGAAGTGAGCGCTGACCACATTGCGCGATAGAAGGCGGCATCCTGGCGGCCGGACTGCAGGATGCGCGGATTGCGGCCGATCACCTCCTCGGGGGCGTAGCCGGTGATCTCGGTGAAGCGCGGGCTGACGGTGACGATGTTGGCGTTGGCATCGGTGATGGCGATGGCCTCGTTGGCATGTTCGAAGACGCTGGCCGCCAGGCGCAGCTGGCGTTCCTGCTCGAGGCGCTCGGTGATGTCGGTGAGGATGCAGTGCGTGCACAGGAACGTGCCGTCGTCGCCGCGCGCAACCCTGCCATTCACCGTGACCAGGCGCCGCGTGCCGTCGCTGCGGACGATCTCGAAAACATTGCCTTCAGTGTGGTTGTCCCGCTTGAAGCTCACGAACCGCTCGTCGAGTACGGCCTGGGAAGCTTCGGTGAGGAAGTCGCCGATGAAGCGGCCGATGACCTCCTCCTTGTGGCGCAGGAACAGTTCGAGCCAGGCAGCATTCACATCGAGGATCCCGCCCGCCGCATCGAGCGACTGGTAAGCCAGCGGCGCCAGTTCGTACATCGCGCGAAAGTGCCGCTCGCTTTCGCGCAGCGCGGCCTGCTGATGGACCGGCATGCCCCCCCCTAGGCGCACCAGGGGCGTGAGCAGGCGTTGCCGCAAGGCGGAAAAGAGTCGGATCGGCATGTTCAGGGCAAATCCTTTCTATACGCGATAACGGCACCAAGCCAGCAAACTTGAGCCATCAATAAATCAAGCTTACTCCGGGCTAGAATGCCTGTGAACACATTGAGAGGATTCTCCGCCGATGTCCGATACGCGTCATGCCACTGCGCCCAAGCTTCAACTCACCGGGAAAGAACCTTATTACCAGCCCATCCGCGACGAGGTGGCGCTGTTCGAATCAGCGCACCGCCGACGTCTGCCGGTGCTGCTGAAGGGGCCGACCGGTTGCGGCAAGACGCGCTTCGTCGAATACATGGCGTGGCGCCTGAAGCGTCCGCTGGTGACCGTGGCCTGCCACGACGACCTCACCACGGCGGACCTGGTCGGGCGCTACCTCATCATCGGCAACGAGACGGTGTGGGTGGACGGGCCGCTCACCGCCGCGGTGCGCGCCGGCGCCATCTGCTACCTCGACGAGATCGTCGAGGCGCGCAAGGACACCACGGTGGTGATCCATCCCCTGGCCGACGCGCGCCGCATCCTCGCCGTGGACAAGCGTGGCGAGCTGGTGGCCGCACCCGACGACTTCATGCTGGTGGTGTCCTACAACCCCGGCTACCAGAGCGTGCTCAAGGAGATCAAGCCGTCCACGCGCCAGCGCTTCGTCGCGCTGGATTTCGATTACCCCAAGGCGTCTGTCGAGGCCGGCATCGTCGCCACCGAAGGCCAGGTCGACGCGGAAACGGCGCGCCGCCTGGTCAAGCTCGGCGAGCTGACGCGCAACCTCAAGGGCGCCGGTCTCGACGAGGGCGCCAGCACGCGCCTGCTGGTGCATGCCGCCCACCTCATCGCCGACGGCGTCGAGCCTGCGACAGCCTGCACGGCCGCCGTGGCGCGGGCGCTGACCGACGACCCGGACATGACGGGCACGCTGGATGATCTGGTTCGTGCGGTGTTCTGAGCGAATTCCCCTCTCCCCACTGGGGAGAGGGTAGGGTGAGGGGCGAACGCTACCCACCCTCACCCCGGCCCTCTCCCGCCCAAGCGGGAGAGGGGGATCGTTACTTGGAGCTTTCTTGAGCCGCAAACTCTTCTCCGACGCACTCGAACAGCGCCTCGACGAGGTGCTGTTCGCCTCGCCCTCGCACCGTTCGGCGAAGAAGCTTGCCGACGGCCTGGAGCAGCTGGATCGCGCGCAGCAGGAGCGCGTGCTGCACTGGGTGGGCGTGGCCGCGCAGTCCTACGCCGAGATCGGCTACTTGGTGGCGTCGCTCGCGCCCAAAGCGCTCGAACGACTCGATGCGGCCGGCTTCGAGGCCTGGGTGCTGGCCGGCCTCGACGCCTACGATCGCCACGGCGGACAGGCGGCGATGGCGCTGTTGCGCGATCTCGACGGTTTCTGCGCGGGGCGCGATCATGCGGATGCCACGGCGCGTCTCGACGAAAGCGAGGCGCGGCTCGGACGCTTCCTGCAGGGCCTGTCCGGCCGCCCTCTCGCCCTGAGCGCCGGTGCCTTCGCGCACACCGACAGCGAAACCGTCTTTCTGCCGGCGCAGCTGGCGGCGCTGCCGTCGGCCGCAGACAACCGCCGCCTATACAAGGCGATGGCCGCGCTGCTGTGGGCGCAGACGCGCTACGGCACCTTCGGCTCCACGGCGGTCGACATCGGGGCGGCGCTGTCGCGCTGGGAAGATCGCGAGCGGGCCCTGCGCTGGTTCGCGGCACTGGAGGCGATCCGTCTGGAAGCCGTCATCGGCGCCGAACTGCCCGGCCTCTCTGCCGAGATCGCGGCGCTGCGCGGCCCTTGGCCCGAAGCCCTGCGCGAGGCGGTGGGCCGCCTCGGCCGGCACGATGCCGCCGTGTCCCACAGCCTGACTTTCCTCGCCGAGTGCATGGCGGGCGAACAGGAGCCGCCGCAGTTGCCGCATGCCGGCGCGATCGATCTCGACGCCGTGCTGAGCGTGCGCGCGGCGCGCATTGCGCGCGACAGCGAGACGGTGCGCCGCGCCCTGTCGACCCTGAAGGGCTTCGGCGGCCGCCAGCCTTCCGGCGAGCAAACGCTCGCGGTGAATACGGAAGGCGGCAAGGTGGAATTCACGCTCGACGGCGAGGTGGCGGCACTGCCGCCCGAGGCGCAGGCAGCGGCACAGTCGCTGCTGCAGGATCTGGGCGAGCTGCCGCCGGAATGCCTGGTGCCGGCCGGGCCGGGCGCCTGGCAGCCGACCCATCGTGAGGGGAGCGAGGGCAGCGTCGCGGATGCACTCACCCGCCACCGCGAGCCGCATCGCCGCTACGACGAATGGGACTATCGCCGCCGCGCCTACCGCCGCGGCTGGTGCCACTTGTTCGAAGTGAATCTTGCGCCGGGCGATGCGGACTACGTGGCGAAAGTCAGCCTGCGCAACACGGCGCTGATCAACCAGATCCGCCGCCGCTTCGAGATGCTGCGCGGCGAGGACCGCCTGCTCGGCCGCCAGCCCGAGGGCGAGGAGGTCGACATCGACGCGCTGGTCGATGCGGCGGGCGACCGTGCCAGCGGCGCCGAGCCCTCGGCGCGCCTCTTCTGCCGCCGCATCCGCAACGAGCGCTCGCTGGCGGCGATGTTCATGGTCGACATGAGCGGCTCCACCAAGGGCTGGGTGAACGACGCCGAGCGCGAGTCGCTGGTCATGCTGTGCGAGGCGGTGGAGGCGCTCGGCGACCGCTACGCCATCTACGGCTTTTCCGGCTGGACGCGCACGCGCTGCGACATCTATCCGGTCAAGCGCTTCGACGAGCCCTACGACGCCGCCGTGCGCGCGCGCATTGCCGCCATCGAGGCCAAGGACTACACGCGCATGGGCGTGGCCATCCGCCACCTCACGCACCTGCTCGAAGCGCAGCCGGCGCGCCACAAGCTGCTGGTGACCCTGTCCGACGGGCGGCCGGACGATTTCGGCGACGAGTACCGCGGCCACTACGGCATCGAGGACACGCGCCGCGCCCTGCAGGAGGCGCACGAGCGCGGCGTGCGCAGCTACTGCGTCACCATCGACCGCCACGGCGCCGACTACCTGCCGCGCCTCTACGGCCCGGCGCGCTACACGGTGCTCGACGACGTGAAGAAGCTGCCGCTGAAGGTGGCCGACATCTACCGCAGGCTGACGACCTGAGATGAACGGCCCCCACGCTCACTTCGTTCGCTGCCCCCCGAGGGGGCGCTCAGCGCCCTTCGGGCGGCCGGGCGGGCGCTGAGTCCGCTCCCTGTCGCGACACCACTGGCGCCGACAGGACCAAGCGGATCTCGACCTGGCCGTCCTTGCATGTGAATGACAGCGCCGCGCCGTTGCGCGGCAGCAGTGAGCGCAGCAGCGTCAGGCCGGTGCCGAGGCCGGCGCCTGCGGCAAAGTCGAAGCCCGGCGGCAGCGTGCCGGCATTGCCAAGGGTGACGACGATGTTCTCGTCGTTGCAGGCGCAGGCTACCCGCACCGGTGAGGATGGTTCGTCCCGATGCTTGATCGCGTTGGTGATCAGCTCGTTGAGGATCAGGGCGTGGGGCACGCTTTCCGCGTCGGCGAGGTGCCAGGCGCAGTTCAGGCATTCAGGCTGAACGTCATTGGCGAACGTCAGGGAGGCCATGCCGGCATGGAAGGCCACGATTTCCTTCAGCAGGCCGTACAGGCGCACTTCGCCTTCGACTTCCCTGCTCTGCAGGCCGTGGATCAGCGAGATGGCGGTGATCTGCGCAATCACGGTGTCGAGGGCCTCATGCAGCACCGGATGCTTTTTCTTGTGTTGGTTGAGCAGCCCTGCCAGGCCCTGGAGATGGTTCTTGATGCGATGATGCACTTCGCGCACCAGCGTGTCGCGCTGTCGGCGCAAATGCTCGAGGCGTTCCGCCTCGGCCTCGCGCCGCTCCGTAATGTCCTGGGCGATGCCGACGGTGCCGATCGGCTCGCCCTCCGCCCCACAGATCCGGCTGACCGTCAGCAGCACCCAGAAGAGGCTGCCGTCCTTTCTCACGTAGCGCTTTTCAAGGGAGGCCATTTCGGCGGTGCCGCTACGCACCAGCGCTGTCAGGTCGAGGTTGGCCTGTGCGTCCTCCCGGTGGGTGAATTCGGAGAACGAGCGGCCTATCAGTTCCTCCTCGCCATAGCCGAGCATGCGGCACTGGGCGGGGTTGACCATCGTATAGCGTCCTTCGGCATCGGCGATGGCGATGCCGACCGGAGAGAATTCGAATATGGCGCGCAGGCGCTCCTCGCTTTCCTTCAGTTTCGCTTCCGCCTGCTTGCGTTCGGATATGTCGCGCACGACCGACATGATTGCGGCTTCGCCGCCGAGATCGATGCGCGCGCCCGTCGCTTCGACGGGGATGGCGCGCCCGTCGAGCGAGCGATAATGTGCTTCGGATGGCGGCAGGATGTCTTGCCCGCCGTCCATGAGGAAGGCGACGCGAAGTTCCGTCTTCGGCCAGTCTTCCGGGACGATGAGGGTGTGCCAGTCCTGCCCGATGAGCGCCGACGCGGTGTCGGCGCCGAACAGGCGTGCCGCAGCATCGTTGGCATAGTGGATGATGTTGTTCCTGTGCACGAAGACGGCATCCGGCGAGAGCTTGAAAAGAAGCTGGTATTGCGCCTCGCTCTCGAGTTGCCGGCGTTCGGCTTCGATGCGGTCGCTGACGTCTCGCGCGGTGTAGGCCAGCGCCGCAATGTCGGGGTCGTCGAGAAAATTGGTGAAGCAGGCCTCGACGCTGAGCCAGCCGCTGTCTTCTCCTGCGAGCCGATGCGCGACGAATTGCGGCTTTCCCGGCTGCTTCAGCGCGGCCTGGCGTGCCGCTTCCACCCGCGCCACGTCGCCCGGGTGCACCCTGGCCGTGCCGGCAGTGATCTCCCGGCCGATTGCCTGGTGGCCAAGCAGGCGGTCGATCGAAGGGCTGGCGTAGCGCATGACCATGCCGCGGTCGAAGAGGATATTGAAGTCCCAGCCGTGCTCATGCAGCCTGCGGAAGCGCGCCTCGCTGGCGGCCAGCGCCTCTTTCGCTGCCGCCTGTTGCGCCAGGGCGAGTTCGCTTTGGCCGCGACGTTGCCAGGCCAGCATGGCCAGGCCGAGCGCCAGCACCAGCAGTGAAGAAAGCACGCCTGACCACGCTGCCTGGCGCCGCACCGGCGCGAGTACTTCTGCGCGGTCGAGCTTGGCGACGACGAACCAGGGCATGCCCGGCACCTTGCCGACGGCCGCCAGCACCGGCACGCCGCGGTAGTCGAGGCCCTCGGTGACGCCGTGCATGCCGCGCGCCGCATGGGCGGCGGGCAGGGTGGGGTCGTTGACTTTCTTCTGCATGGCTGCGGCGTCGGCATGACGCAGGGAACTGAGGTAGGCGATTTTCCCTTCCACACGCTCGACCAGGAAGGTTTCCCCGCTTTCGCTCGGCGCCGGCCAGCGCTGCAGAAGGGGATCCAGATGCACGCGCGGGTCGAAATGCAGCACCAGCGCGCCGACAATGGACGCGCCGGACTGCAGCGTGTCGGATACGGGGGCGGCAACGTCGAGGTGTGCTCTCCCGCCGGCTTCGGCATGATAGGCACGGGATACGACGGCTGTCCCTTCACTCATCGCCTGGACTGCCGAATCAGCGATGAAGTTGCGCAGGCCTGCGTTCGGGGTTCCCGCGTGCAGGCGCATCCTGCCTCCGCGGTCCAGCAGTAGGACTGCCTCATAGCCGTAGGCCTTGCGGAGGTTTTCAAGCTGAGCTGTCATCGTGTCCGCTCCGTACGGTCCTGCGCTGGCGTCGGGCGTTGCCAGGTGGTGAGCCACGAGCAGGCGGCCAGCCTGCACGAGGGCGTCGTTGCGGCGCTCGTTCAGCCAAGCGCGGACGAAATCGATTTTCAGCTCGGCGACGGCCTGCAGCTCGCGGCCGCGCTCGCGCATCACAGCTTCTTCGTAGGCGGTGACGCTCGAAAACCAAATGGCACCGATTGCGGCGGCAAGCAGAAGAAAAGCAGCCAGAATCCAATGGCTGGACAGGATCCGTTGTGGTGGTGTGGGCGTCATTGCCTCAATCGGTGAAAGGGTCGTTTCAATATTACCCCACGCACCGGCAGGCGGATGCAGCAGGCGTTGGCGTGCGGCGAATTCGGCTAAAATGCCGAACCTTTTAACGCGCAATCAGTGGGAGAGAACAAGTGCAGCTGGCATGTCTGGACCTCGAAGGCGTCCTCGTCCCCGAAATCTGGATCGAATTCTCGAAGCGGACGAACATCCCCGAGCTGGCGCGCACCACGCGCGACGAGCCGGACTACGACAAGCTGATGCAGGGGCGCCTGGCCATTCTCGAACAGCACAAGCTGGGCCTGCCCGACATCCAGAAAGTCATCGCCGACATGGGGCCGCTGACCGGCGCGCGCGAATGCCTCGACTGGCTGCGCGTGCGCTTCCAGGTGGTGATCCTCTCCGACACCTTCTACGAGTTCGCCATGCCGCTGATGCAGCAGCTCGGCTACCCGGCGTTGTTCTGCCACAAGCTGGTGACGGACGAGAAGGGCTTCGTGCGCGACTACGTGCTGCGCCAGCCGGAGGCCAAGCGCGAGTCGATCCGGGCCTTCCGCACGCTCAACTTCAGGACCATCGCCGCGGGCGATTCCTACAACGACACCGCCATGCTCGCCGAGGCCGACGCCGGCATCCTCTTCCGCCCGCCGCAGAACGTCATCGACGAGTTTCCGCAGTTCCCCGTGACGCGCAACTACGAAGAGTTGTGCGCCGCCTTCGCCGCTGCCTCCGCCCGCATCTGAACCGCCGGCATTTGCCTGAATCGCCTTTTCACAAAGGCGGGTCAGGGGTATGCTGATTCAATTCGGCAGTACGGATTTCACTCTGGGGAGGGGCGACATGCGCACGACAATCCGGCTTTTTTTCCTCTTGGTACTTGGGCTTGCGGCCTGGCCGGCAGGCGCGGGCGAGGTGATCGGCAACACCTACGTCGGCGAGCGCTTCGGCTACATCGAGCTGACCGCACCCGACGGCAAGTGGGAGATCACCGACAAGGAAAAGGGCGCCACCAACGACATGGCCGGCATGATCGCGCACTTCAAGCTGAAGGATGCCATTTCCGGCTGGAGGGCAGACGTGAACATCCTGGGTTTCAAGAAGATCGAGGATGCCATCACGGTCGACTTCGTCATGAACACGATGCGCACTGAATGGGCTGCGCAGGGGGGCGAAACCGAAGCGATCGAGACCGGGCGCATCGCCGGCAAGAAGGTCTTCTTCTACGACAAGCGCCTCAACGTCAAGGGCATCGCCATGAAGGGCCGCGACATCTACCTCGAGGGCGGGAAGGCGGTTTTCGTCGTGCACATGATCGTGCGCGCCGATGTTTACCCGCAAACTTTGCAACTGCTCGAGGAACTGGTGGCGGGCGCGAAATACTGAGGCTGCCAACCGTGTCGCCGCGTCGCGCAAGCGGAGGGCGCCTGCCCGTGACGGTCCTGCTGGGGGCGCTCTTCCTCTTTGCCGCACATCCATCCAGCGCCGAATCGAGCCAGCCCTGGCGGCCGGAGGCGACGCACACCGCCATCCTGCAGGGCGCCTACGTCGATGCGCTGCGCCAGCTGCGCGCGGCGCTGGATGGCGGCAGCGACCCGGTGCGGCGCGATGCGCTGACCGGCCTGGGCCGCCTGTACCTCGCCCTGGCCGAGCCGAACAAGGCGCGGGACCACCTGCAGCAGGCGCGCGAACTGGCCGATCGGCTGGGAGAACCCGCCGCCCGCGCCCGCGTGCGCGTGCTCCAGGCGCGGCTCGACCTGCTGCAGACGCGCTACGCGCGCGCGCGGGAAAGCCTCGAACAGGCGCTGGCCCTGGCGACACAGGCCGGCGATCCGGGCGCCCGCGCCGAAGCGCTGCGCTGGCTCGCCGAACTGCAGCAGCGTGAGGGCGATTCGGCTGGCGCGGAGCGTTCCATCGGCGAATGCCTCGCCTTGGCGCAGGCCGGCAAGGATCGGGCGGAGCTTGCCTTCGCCGTCGCCCAGCAGGCGGCCTTCCACGCCCGGCGTGCCGACTACCGGCAGGCGCTCGACCTGTGGCAGCAGGCGCTGGGCGGATTTCGCGCCTTGAGCTATGCCCCGAGCGAAGCCCAGGCCATTCTCAGCCTGGGCGAACTGAATTTCGAACTCGGCCTGGTCGGCGAGGCGCTCCCCCTCTTCGAGGATGCGTTCAAACGCTTCCGCACCCTGGCCGATCCGGTAGGCGAGGTGCGCGCGCGCATCCGCCTGGGCGAGGCCTATATGCGCCTGGGGCAAGCCGGGCAGGCGCTGGCGCATGCCGAGCGTGCGCTGGAAATGGCCCGCAAGCGCCATGACTATGTCGGCGAAGGCGAGGCGCTGGCGCAGATCGGCGAGCTGTGGCTCGAGCACAAGGTCGAGGGCATGGTCCTCATGCCCGATCCCAATGTCGCGCTCAAGCATTTCCAGTCGGCCATGGCGATCTACCGCGATGCCGGCGACCACTATGCGGAAGCGCGGACCTACCTGAAGATCGGCGCGGCCTATCTGGCCGCGCGCCAGCCCAGGGTTGCCGTCAAGGTGTTCGAGGAAGTCGGCAAGGGCGCCGCCGCGAGCGGCGACGAGGAGACTCTCTGGCGCGCGCTGCGCGGCCAGGGGCAGGCGCTGGCGAAAGTCAGGGACTACGGCACGGCGGCCAAGCGCTACGGCGAGGCGGTGGAGGTGCTGGAGCGCGCCTATCGGCGCACGGCCGGGCTCGACCGCGCAGCGCGCAGCGCCTTCCTCGGCGACCGGCGCGGCCTGTTCGAGGAGTACCTCGAGGTGCTGATGCGGCTGGATGCGGCCGGCACCGATTCGAAGGCGACGGCCTTTGCCATTTCCGAACTGGCGCGCAGCCGCCAGTTCAGCGAGATGCTGGCCGGCGCCGGCGCCGAACGCGCCGCCGGCAGGGAAAGCCCGCGCCTGCGCGAGCTGGTGGAGCGCGAGCGGCAACTGCGCCTCGATTACGCGCAGATCACCCAGGCGCTGATTGCAGGCCGCGACGCGGCGCAGCGGCAGGAGCAGGCCACGCTGCAGACGCGGCAGCTGTCCGTCCGCTCGGCGCTGGAAGGCGTGCAGTCGCGCATCGAAAGTCAGTTCCCGCGCTACGCCGAGCTGGCCCAGCCGAGGCGCCACACCGTGGCGGACGTGCGGGCGGCGCTGGCCGACGGCGAGACGCTGCTGTCCTACTTCGTCATGGGCGACGCGTCGGTGGTTTTCGTCATCGACCGCAAGTCGTTCCGCGTCGTGACGCTGAATGCCGGGCGGGCCGCCCTGCGGCTGCTGGTCGACCGTTTCCGCCGGCCCTTCACCGAGCTGCAGGGGATCGACGACCTGCGGCGCTGGGATCCGGAGTCGGCCGCGGCGCTCTACGAAGCGATTGTGTTGCCCGTGGCGGCGCTGCTGCCGAAGCAAGGCCGCCTGATCATCGCCGGCGACGACGCCTTGTACACCCTGCCCTTCGAAGCGCTGCTGGCGGGTGAGGCGAGGGCCATGGCAACAGAGAGCGGTCCGTTCTTCCGCGATTACGCCGCCTGGCCCTGGTTCGGCGACCGGCACTCGATCAGCTATGTGCCCTCCGCAGGCGCGCTGCTGGCGCTGCGCAAGGAGGCGCGCGCAGGCGCCTGGAAGCAGACGCTGGTCGCCTTCGCCGATCCCGATTTCGGCGCAGGCTCCGAGGACGAGGGCGCGCTGTCTGCCCGGGGCGGCCTGCAGGGCGCCGTGCTCGCCCGCGCCACGGGCGTGCGTGGCATCCCGCGCCTGGCCGAAACGGCCGACGAGGTCGCGGCGGTCAACAAGATCCTTGGCGGCACGGGGCGGATTTACCTGCGCGGCGAGGCGAGCGAGCAGCAGGTGTATCAGGCGAACCTCAGCGGCACGCGCTATCTGATGTTCTCCACGCATGGCCTGCTGGGCGGCGATTTTTCCGCACTGGGGCAGCCTGCGCTCGCCCTGTCGCTGGTGAACAATCCGGCGGGCATCGACGGCTTCCTCACCATGGGCGAAGTGCTGGGCATCCGCCTGGACGCGGATCTCACGGTGCTGTCCGCCTGCAACACCGCCGGCGAGCCGGAGAACGCGCGCGGCGGCGAGGGCTTCGCTGGCCTGACGCGCTCGTTCATGTACGCCGGCTCGCGCAGCCTGGTGGTGTCGCACTGGCCGGTCGGCAGCCAGGCGACCGTGGCCCTGATGGCGGCTTTTTTCCAGGAACTCGCTGCCGGGCGCGCAAAACCGGTGGCGCTTGCCAACGCCCGACAGAAGTTGCGCCAGACCGTGCAACAGGGCGTGCAACTGGCGCACCCGTTCTTCTGGGCGCCGTTCGTGCTGGTCGGTGATCCGCGCTGAAATGAAAAAAGCCCCGGCGCGCCGGGGCTTCTTGTCGCTGCGAGCCTGCGACTACTTCTTCGTGATGTCTTCCAGCCGGGTGGCCCGGATGAGGTGGCCGTCGAGGCCGGCTTCCTTGGCCGTGCCGCCGTAGGCGACGGTCATCAGCTGCGAGTAATAGAGCACCGGCATGTTGAGTTTCGTGCCGTGCTTCTTGTTGATTTCGCTCTGGTAGATCTCGACGTTGGCCTGGCACAACGGGCAGGGCGTGACGATCATCTCGGCGCCGTGGTCGTAGGCCGACTCGACGATGTCGCGGATCTGCTTCTGCGACTTCTCCGGCTCGGAGAAGGCCAGCGCGCCGCCGCAGCAAGTGACCTTCTGGTCGTAGGGCACCGCCTCGCCGCCGACGGTCTCGACCAACTTGTCGAGGTACACCGGGTTCTCGAAGGATTCGCCGTCGATGCCGAAGGGACGGTTGGTCTGGCAGCCGACGTAGCCGGCGAACTTGATGCCTTCCAGCGGCTTCACCACCGGCTGCTTGAGGGCGTCGTAGCCGAGGTCCTCGATCAGCACCTCAACCATGTGGCGCACCGGCGTCGTGCCCTGGTACTGCAGGCCGGCGGCGGCCAGCGCCTCGTTGGTTTCTTTGAGCAGGACTTCGTTGTGGTCGATGCGATCCTTGACTTCGCGCTGGGCCAGCCAGCAGGCGGCGCAGGTGGCGACCATCTCCTTGCCTGGCAGGTGCTGTTCGGCCAGGGCGAAGTTGCGCGCCGAGAGGGCCAAGCGCGGCAGTTCGCCGCCCTCGGCATAGCCGATCGAGGCGCCGCAGCAGTTCCAGTCGGGGATCTCGGTGATGGTGACGTCGAGCTTGTCGCACATGGCGTTGACCGACGTCAGGTAGTTCGAAGCGGAAGCGCCCTTTTGCGAAGAGCAGCCGGGGTAGAACGCGTATTCCTTCTTTGCCATTTGTTCTCTCCATGTAGGTCGGGCTTTAGCCCGACGCCTACGTTTGATCGGCCGCCGCTGTCGGCCTGAAGGCCGACCTACGGCCTAGCCTGCATTATTTTGCGAAGCCTTTTTTGCGGTCCTCGATCTCGCGTGCCTTGGCAATCATCGCCTTCAGGCCGGCCTGGTCCTTGACGGCGTGGCCGCCGAGGATCTCCATCGGGTTGAGGCGTTTGGCCTTCATGAGCCCGAATCCGACCGCCTGCATGTTGAGCGCATTCTTGATGCCTTGCACGAAGCCGTCCTTGAAGTAGAGGGCCAGCGAGAAAGTGAGTTCGTTCACGCGCCCCTTCTTGATCAGGTTGTTCCAGAACAGCGTCGCGGTGGCCTGCGTCGGCTGGCCTTTCGGCGACAGGCCGAGGCGGTGGGCGTAGTTGGCCAGCCCGTGCATGATGTGGGTGATCGGCAACTGGCGCGGGCAGCGCACCATGCAGTTGTAGCAGGAGGTGCACATCCACATCGAGTCGGAGGTGAGCACTTCCTCGCGCTTGCCGGCGCGGATCATCATGAAGATCTCCTGCGGCGGATGCGCCCAGGCCGAGCCGAGCGGGCAGGAGCCGGCGCAGACGCCGCACTGCATGCACATCTTGACCCAGTGTCCTTCCTCGACGTTCTTCTCGACTTCCCTGAGGAAGTCGTTGGTGTAGCGGGCAGTGGCTTGTTCGCTCATGTCCTCACCCTTTATTAAGCAAAGCCCTTCATGGGGCTCATGCCGATTTCCTTGATCTTCTCGGCGTAGTCATTGATGAGCTGCGGCACGCGCTCGATGTCGGTGATGGCGACTTCGTAGGTGGCGACCCGCTCGGTTTCCAGCCCCATCTGCTTGAGGGTGTCGTCCACCTTGCTCATGCGGTAGCTGGCCATTTCCGAACCCTTGACGAAGTGGCACTGGTAATCGTCGCCCTTCTTGCAACCCATCATCATGACGCCGTCCCAGCCGCCGTTGAGGGCGTCGGTGATCCAGATGGTGTTTACCGAGCCGAGGCAGCGCACCGGGATGGCGCGCACGAAGGCGGAGTAGGCCTTGCGCTGCAGGCCGGCCATGTCGAGCGCCGGGTAGGCATCGTTCTCGCAGGCGAGGATGAGGATGCGCGGCTTCTCGGAGAACTCGTCGGGCATGTCGACCGACTTGATCTGCATGCCGACGGTGTCCACCGAATAGTTCTCGAAGGAGATGACGCGCACCGGGCAGGCGCCCATGCAGGTGCCGCAACGGCGGCAGCGGCTTTCGTTGAACACCGGGAAGCGCTTCTCGTCCTCGTCGATGGCGCCGAAGGGGCATTCCACCGTGCAGCGCTTGCACTGGGTGCAGCCTTCCAGGCGCACGATCGGGTAGGACAGGTCGCCGGAGCGCGGATGCGCGGCGCGTCCGAGGCTGGCGTTCTCCACCGCCTGGATGGCCTTCATGGCGGCGCCGGTGGCGTCCTCGATGGCCTGCGTCATGTCCATCGGGCGGCGCACCGGGCCGGCGGCGTAGATGCCGGTGCGGCGCGTTTCGTAGGGAAAGCAGATGAAATGCGAATCGGTGAAGCCGCTCTTCAGCTGCGGCATGTCCTTGCCCTGGCGGTAGTTCAGGTTGAGGATGGAAATCGGCTTGACTTCCATCTTCTCGACCTCTTCCTCCGGGATGTCGATGTTCATGCCGGAGTTGGCCACCATGCCGGTGGCGAGCACGACGAGATCGGCCTCGATCGCCACGTCCTCGTTGAGGATCAGGTCCTTGAAGCTGACCTTGCATGCGTTGCCGGCGGCTTCCACGGAGGACGTCTTGCCCTTGGTGAAGGTGACGCCCTTCTGCTGGCCGCTGCGATAGAAGTCCTCGCCGGTGCCCGGCACGCGCAGGTCGGTGTACATCACCATCGTGTCGATGTCGGGATTGGCATCCTTGAAGTACATGGCCTGCTTGATGCTGGTGGCGCAGCAATGGCCGGAACAGTAGGGCAGGTGCCGGCCTTCCGTTTCCTGCGACTCGTCGCGCTGGCCGGCGCACTGGATGAACACCACGCGCTTCACTTCGCCGCCGTCGGAGGGACGCTTGACGGCGCCACCGTTGGCTGCCTTGACGAGCTTTTCCAGGCCGAGCTGGTCGACCACGTTCGGGCTCTTGCCGGCGCCGAGTTCCGGCAGCTTCATCATGTCGTAGGGCGTGAAGCCGGTGGCCTGGATGAGGGCGCCGACCTCCTCGGTGACCGTGGCGCCGGATTCCTGCGCGATGCTCACCGAGAAGCGGCCGGGGGCGCCGTCGGTCTGGGCGATGGTCGAATTCAGGTGCAGGGCGATGCGTGGATGGGCAGCGACCTTGGCGGCCAGTTCGGCCACGCCAGTGTCGGCCGGGTCTGCATAGGGCTGCTGCGAGGGCACGCGTTTGACGAGCTCGGCAGCCCAGCCGCCGAGGGCGCCGGACTTCTCGACCAGCACGGTGTCGTAGCCGGCTTCGGCCATTTCGAGCGCGGAGGTCATGCCGGATACGCCGCCACCGACGACGAGGATGCGCTTGTTGCTGGCACGGTTCGGGTTGCCTTCCGGCACCTTCATCTTCTTCACCTCGGCGCAGCCCATGCGCACGTAGTCGTCGGCCATTTCCTGCGTGGTCTCGGCGTGCTCGGCGTCCTCGGGCTGGCTCCAGATGACGCCTTCGCGGATGTTGGCGCGCGCCATGGCGACCGTCGGGAAATTGAACGCTTCGGTCTTGACGCGGCGCGAGCAGGCGGCGAGGACGATGTGGGTGACGGCTTCCTTCTCGATGTCGTCCTTGATCGTCTGCACGCCGGATTCGTCGCACAGGCAGGCGTGCTCGCGCACCAGGGCCATCTTGCCCTCCTTCTGCGCGATCTTCGCCATCTGTGCCGTGCTGACGCGCTCGCCGATGCCGCAACCGGAGCAGATGTACGCTGCTGTTTTCATTTCGGCCATTTTGCTGCCTCCGCAGGGCCGCCCCAAGGAGGCAGCGAGTCATTACCCGGATGCCGCGCTTTGCGCGGCTGAACTATCGTCACCCCTTTCCTCGGGAAAGGGGATGGGGGAAAGGCGGTATTCATGCTTTCTCCATGCTAGCCGTCTTGTTGATCACCTGAATCGCGCGCAGCGAGGCCGCCGTGGCGTTCTGCACGGCGCGATTGACGTCGAGGGCGTTGGTCGCGCAGCCGGCGCTGAACATGCCGTCGCCTGCCGTCTCGATGAAGCCGCTCGAATCGAGCACGATGTCGGCCGGCAGGCTGACGCCCTTGATCGACGGCTCCATGCCGACCGCCAGCACGGCGAGGTCATGCGGCGTGGCGTAGCGCTTGTAGCCCTCGGTGTCCACGCCGTGGAGCACCACGTCGCCGGTCTTCTCGTCCTGCACGATCTTCGCCACTTTCGACTTGATGAAGCTCACGGTCGAGTCGCGCTGCACCATCTGGTAGAAATCCTCGAAGCGGTCGATGGCGCGGATGTCGATGTAGTAGATGGTCGATTTGCCCTCGTCGCCCCAGGCCTCGCGCACGTATTGCGTCTGCTTGAGGGAGGCCATGCAGCAGATGCGCGAGCAGTGGCGCAGGTGGTTCTCGTCGCGCGAGCCGGCGCACTGGATGAAGGCGACGTTCTTCGCCTCCTTGCCGTCGGAAGGACGCAGGATCTTGCCGCCGGTCGGGCCGTGCGGGTCGCACATGCGCTCGAACTCGACGGAGGTGATGACGTTGGCGAAGCGGTCGTAGCCGTAGGGCTGGATCTTCGCCGCGTCGTAGGGTTTCCAGCCGGTGGCCCAGACCACGGCGCCGACCTTCAGCTCGATCGTCTCTTCCTGCATGCCGAGGTCGATGGCGCCGACCTTGCAGGCGGCCTTGGCCGCTTCGCCGTCGGGCGTGCCGACGATGGAGGGGTCGAGCACGTAGCGCTGCGGATAGGCCATGCCGTGCGGCAGGTAGGCGGCCTTCATCTTGTCGAGGCCGTAGTTGAAGGGGTTCGGGATCTCGGCGGTGACGGCCTTGCCGCAGTCGCCGCAGCCGGTGCATTTCTCATTGACGTAGCGCGGGGCGATTTTCAGCGTGGCGGTGTAGTCGCCGCGCGTGCCGCTGATGGCGGACACCTCGGCCATCGTCAACACGCGCACGTTGCGGTTGCCCTTGAGCCGGCGCAGGTTGATTTCCAGGCCGCACACCGGATGGCACATCTTGGGAAAGTAGCGGTAGAGCAGCGCCGTGCGGCCGCCGAGCGTTGGCAGCTTCTCGGCGAGGATGACCTGCTTGCCGCATTCGGCGGCTTCGAGCGCCGCGGTCATGCCGGAGATGCCGCCGCCCACGACGAGTATCGTCTGGTTGGTAGCGATGGATGCTGACATCGAGCCTCCCGGGAACTTATTGATCTGTTGAAGAGCAGTAGTGAATTCTAATCAATCGCGCGCCGATTTCCGTCTCAATTTCCCTATGCGCAGATTGAAAGTCTCAATCACGATATCGGGAGAAGCTTGATGCAAATCAAACCACCTCGAAGCATGGGGTCAAACGGCGGCCATGACCAGCGGGCGAATGCTGAATGTCATGGTCGCCAGATCGCCCAGCACCCAAGTCGCAGAAGGCGCGCCGAGACCGGCGACCGTGCCCGGATTGACCAGCCAGGTTTCGCTGCCCTTCACATTCGGCTGGCGGGCGATGTCCGGCTTGTGGCTGTGGCCGCAGCAGACCAGGTCGAAGTCGCCGGTGCAGGCCATGGCGCG
Organism: Betaproteobacteria bacterium HGW-Betaproteobacteria-14; assembly: GCA_002840845.1. Lineage (GTDB taxonomy): Bacteria > Pseudomonadota > Gammaproteobacteria > Burkholderiales > Rhodocyclaceae > Desulfobacillus. Next base: position 125,826 of record PHCS01000002.1, on the reverse strand, counting down.
TCCGTAGTGCGGGTAATGCACCAGGAAAATCCTGCGCCCGCCCAGTTCGATCGAGGCGTCGCCGCCGTGGTAATGCAGCATGCCGTTCGAGCGCGACGCCATCTGACAGATGGCGGTGAAATCGCCCAGGTTGTTGCCGTGGATGACATGCGTTTGCAGGCCGAGCCTGAGCAGGGGCTTGAGGGTGTTCGGGCCGATGATGTCGCCGCAGTGCAGGACGGCCTCGGCACCGAGGGATTTGGCTTCCTCGACGGCGGCGGCCAGCATGGGGCCGCGGTCATGGCTGTCGGAGACGATGCAGATCTTCATGGAAATGATCGGTACCTGTTGTAGGTCGGCCTTCAGGCCGACAATGACGGTTGCTGTCGGGCTGAAGCCCGACCTACGTTTTCTTCCAGCTGTAGAGGGAGAAATCCTGTCCGGGCGAGAAACCGAAAATGCGCTCGAGCTCCAGTTCGGCGATCAGCGCGTCGACGGCCTCGCGGCCGTGTTCATGCTGCACTTCGGCCAGCACGAGGCGGGCGCCGTTGGCGCTGTAGCCGCCGCCGAAACCGGCCTGGGCCTGCAGCATCTGGCGCGCCTTGTCGAGCGTCATGGAATGGCCCGACGGACCTCAGATGACCAGCGGGCCGTGGTAGTCCTCGTCCGGGCCGAGCCCGGGATTGGACATGATGGCGCGGCGCTTCGCATCGTGGTCGACCTGCAGCTGGAGCAGGTTGCGTACGCAGTCCTCGATGACGTCGTAGTCATTCTCGCCGATGCGGTACTGCCGGTCCTCGCTGTAGAAGAAATAGGAGCGGTAACGCTTCTCGCCCAGTTTGCAGACGACGAACTGCACATTGCGCTCGTTCCAGTAGATGCCGGGCACCGTGGTCAGTTCTTCGCTGCCAGGCACGAGCCGAACTTCGACGTCGGCTTCCTGCAGTTCGACCAGCTCGCCGTAGCGATAGATCATCGCGGCCTCGATGGCGCGTCGTTCGCTGGGATTGAATCCGGGGATGTCGCTCATAAAAACCTGCTAGGCTGAAAGTGAGTAGGTCGGGCTTCAGCCCGACAGCAACCGTCATTGTCGGCCTGAAGGCCGACCTACGTATGCATTAGTATCCGACAAACCAGCTTACACGAAGCCATAAGTTACTCAAGACCATGCTACTTATAGTCAAATAAAAACAATTGGCTTGAGGACTTAGCGTAAAGCACCAAGAATATCAATAGTCTCTAATATATTGGCTTCCCAACCATGTCCGTTTCGACCCCGTCCGTGCAGGAGGTAAAGAAAACCACCTGCTACATGTGCGCCTGCCGCTGCGGCATCCGCGTGCATCTGGTCGACGGGCAGGTGCGTTACATCGACGGCAATCCCGATCATCCGCTCAACCAGGGCGTGATCTGCGCCAAGGGCAGTTCCGGCATCATGAAGCAGTATTCGCCGGCGCGGCTGACCAGGCCCTTGCTGCGCAAGCCGGGCAGCGAGCGCGGCGCCGGCGAGTTCGAGCCGATTTCCTGGGAGCAGGCCTTCTCCATCCTGTCCGAGCGACTGGCGAAGATCCGCGCCACCGATCCGAAAAAATTTGCGCTGTTCACCGGCCGCGACCAGATGCAGGCGCTGACCGGCCTCTTCGCGCGTCAGTTCGGCACGCCCAACTATGCAGCGCACGGCGGCTTCTGCTCGGTGAACATGGCCGCCGGCATGATCTACACCATCGGCGGCTCCTTCTGGGAGTTCGGCGGGCCGGACCTCGATCGCGCCAAGCTGTTCGTGATGATCGGCACCGCCGAGGACCACCACTCGAATCCGCTCAAGATCGCCATCTCGAAATTCAAAAGGGACGGCGGACGCTTCGTCTCCATCAACCCGGTGCGCACCGGCTACTCGGCCATCGCCGACGAGTGGGTGCCGATCCGCCCGGGCACAGACGGCGCGCTGCTGTTGGCCATCATCCACGAGATCATCGCGCAGGGCCTCTACGACCGTGACTTCCTGGTGCGCTACACGAACGCCGGCCAGTTGGTGAACCTCGACGAGAAGAGCGACGAGTTCGGCATGTTCCTGCGCACCGAGGTGCCGGAGGAGGAGGGCTGCTTCGATCCGCAGAACAAGTTGTGGTGGGATCGTGCGACGAACAAGCCCGTCATCACCCATACGGAAGGCTGCGACCCGTTCCTGCTCGGCGAATTCAGGCTGGCGGACGGCACGCCGGTGAAGCCGTCCTTTCAGCTGCTGCAGGAACGCGTGAAGGACTACACGCCCGAGTGGGCCGAGGGCCTGACAGGCATCCCCGCCGAGACCATCAAGCGCCTCGCCTACGAGATGGGCGTCACCGCGCGCGACCACCAGATCGAGCTGCCCATCGCGTGGACCGACTCCTGGGGCAAGGAGCACGACACCGTCACCGGCAACCCGGTGGCCTTCCATGCCATGCGCGGACTGGCGGCGCATTCCAACGGCTTCCACAGCATCCGTGCGCTGGCCATTCTGATGTCGCTTCTTGGAACCATCGACCGGCCGGGCGGCTTCCGCCACAAGGCGCCGTTTCCGCGGCCCATCCCGCCCTGCGCCAAGACGCCCAATACGCCGCTGGCGGTACAGCCCAACCATCCGCTGGACGGCATGGCGCTGGGCTGGCCGGCCGAGCCGGACGACCTGTTTGTGGATGAGGACGGCAAGCCGGTGCGCATCGACAAGGCCTTCTCCTGGGAGTATCCGCTCTCGGTGCACGGCCTGATGCACAACGTCATCACCAACGCCTGGCGCGGCGATCCCTACCGCATCGACACGCTGCTCATCTTCATGGCCAACATGGCGTGGAACTCCACCATGAACACGGTGGAGGTGCGCAAGATGCTCAATGACAAGGACGAGCAGGGCGAGTACAAGATCCCCTTCATCGCGGTCTGCGACGCCTTCCAGTCGGAAATGACGGCCTTCGCCGACCTGGTGTTGCCGGACACGACCTATCTCGAGCGCCACGACGTGATGTCCATGCTCGACCGGCCGATCTCGGAATTCGACGGCCCGGTGGATTCGGTGCGCATCCCGGTGCTCGCGCCGACCGGCGAGTGCAAGCCCTTCCAGGAGGTACTGATCGAGCTTGGCGCGCGCCTGAAGCTGCCGGTGTTCGTGAGGAAGGACGGCACGCGCAAGTACCGCGACTATCCGGACTTCATCACGAATTACGAGACCGAGCCCGGCTCCGGCATCGGCTTCCTCGCCGGCTGGCGCGGCAAGGGCGGCGAGAAGTTCATGCGCGGCGAGCCGAATCCGCGCCAGTGGGAGATGTACGCGGCCAACAACTGCGTCTACCACCACGTGCTGCCGCGCTCCTACCAGTACATGCGCAACTGGAACAAGGGCTACCTGGAATGGTCGCAGCGCAGCCGCATCACGCGCTACGCCGAGCCGATCCTCATTCACCTCTACTCCGAGGTGCTGCAGAAATTCCGCCTCGCCGCGCAGGGCAAGGGCATCACGAGGAAGCCCCCCGAGCACCTGAAGCAGCGCATCGAGACCTACTTCGATCCGCTGCCCTTCTACTTCGATCCGCTCGAAGTGCAGGCGACGGACACGCACAAGTACCCGCTTGCCGCCGTGACGCAGCGGCCGATGGCGATGTACCACTCGTGGGATTCGCAGAACGCCTGGCTGCGGCAGATCCACGCGCACAACTATCTCTTCATCAATGCGCGAACGGCGCGGCTCGCCGGCATTGCCGACGACGACTGGATCTGGGTCGAATCGCAATGGGGCAGGGTGCGCTGCATGGCGCGCCATTCGGAGGCCGTGGAGCCGGGCACGGTGTGGACCTGGAATGCCATCGGCAAGGCGGCCGGCGCCTGGAACCTGACGCCGGATGCGAATGAATCGAAGCTGGGCTTCCTGCTCAACCACGTCATCTCCGAGGAACTCCCCGAGGGGGAGGGCCGCATCAGCAATTCCGACCCGGTTACCGGTCAGGCCGCCTGGTACGACGTGCGCGTGCGCATTTCGAAAGTCAGCCCCGGCGAGACGGCGCCGGGTTTGCAAACCTCATCGCCGCAGTTCGAACCGCTGCAGCCCTATCCCGGGCAGGAGGAACGCAAGAGCCTCTGGAATTTCTTCGCAGGAGGACGGAAATGAGTCGCCCCGTGGGAGCGGCGTCCACGCCGCGAAATGGGCGCCGAATCGCGGCGTGGACGCCGCTCCTGCAACGGAGCGCAAAGCCATGACCCAACTCGCCCTCGTCATCGACCTCAACGTCTGCGTCGGCTGCCACGCCTGCGTGACGAGCTGCAAGGAGTGGAACACCTCCGGGCAGGCCGGCCCGCTGAGCGACTTCGACCCCTACGGCGCCGACCCGACCGGCACCTTCTTCAACCGGGTGCAGACCTTCGAGGTGGGCGAGTTCCCCAACACGGAAACCGTGCATTTCCCCAAGTCCTGCCTGCACTGCGAGGAGCCGCCCTGCGTGCCGGTGTGCCCCACGGGTGCTTCCTACAAGCGCGCGGAGGACGGCATCGTCCTCGTCGACTACGACAAGTGCATCGGCTGCAAGTACTGCTCGTGGGCCTGTCCCTATGGTGCGCGCGAGATCGACGAGAAGCAGAAGGTGATGAAGAAGTGCACGCTGTGCGTGGATCGCATCTACGACACGGCCTTGGCTGAGCGCGACCGCAAGCCCGCCTGCGTGCTGGCCTGCCCGACGAGCGCGCGCCTGTTCGGAGACGTGCACGATCCCGAGTCCGAAGTGTCGGTCGCCATCCGCGAGGGCGGCGGCTACCCGCTGATGCCGGAGTGGGGCACGCAGCCGGCCAACCACTACCTGCCGCGACGCAAGACCAAGCTGCGCATCCACGAGGACGAGCTGGTACGCGCCGACAATCCGCTCAAGGTCGACGGCAAGCTGCCGAAGCCGGCCAAGGCCGAGCCTTCGCTCGACGACGTGACCTCCTGGTAACGGGTAACCGTCATGCATCCAGCGTTTTCCGTCATCTTCCTCACTACCCTGATCGGCGTCGGCCAGGGATTATTCCTCGCCCTGTTCACCGTCGAGTCCTATTCCGCCTTCGGGTTGCTGCCGCCGCAGGACAGCCGTTTCTATGCGCTCGGCAGCGCGCTGGCGCTGGGATTTCTCGTCGCCGGACTGATTGCCTCCTTCTTCCATCTCGGCCATCCCGAGCGCGCATGGCGCTCGGCTGCGAAATGGCGCACCTCCTGGCTGTCGCGCGAAGTGATCGTGCTGCCTGCTTTCATGGGCACGGTGTTGCTCTACGGCGCGGCGCACTTCACCGGCTTCAACCCGGCGCTGGCGACACTGCCTTCCGGCGCGGCAGTCAATGTCACGGCCATTCTTGGCGTGGCGGGCACGGCGCTGGCGTTCGCGCTGTTCGTGTGCACCGGCATGATCTACGCTTGCCTGCGTTTCCTGCAGGAATGGCATACCCCGCTCACCGTGATCAACTACACCTTGTTTGGCGGGGCATCGGGCTTCCTGCTGGCAAGCGGCTTGGCATCCATCATGGCGCCGGACATGACCCGGTTTTACGCTGGCTGGACCCTGATCCTGGTGCTGCTCGCCCTTGTCGGCCGCGCCGCTTCGCTGCTGCGCAACGCCCGCCTCAAGCCGAAATCGAGCATGCGAACCGCAATCGGCGTGAAGCATCCGCGCATCGTGCAGAAGGCCCAGGGCGCCATGGGCGGCTCCTTCAATACGCGGGAGTTCTTCCACGGCCAATCCGCCGCTTTGCTGCGCCAGGTGAAATGGGTGTTTCTCATACTGGTCTTCCCCTTGCCGGTCGGCCTGCTGGCTGGCGGGGTGGCCATGGAATCCCCTGCGCTGCTGCTGGCCGCCTTTGTCGTGCAATACCTTGGCCTGCTCATGGAACGCTGGTTCTTCTTCGCCCAGGCCAACCATCCGCAGAACCTGTACTACCAGGCGGTTTCGTGAATGGCGGGAGAAAGAAATTCGATGTTTTTGACTATCAGCAACGGGTTGCGCGGAGCGCCACGCAAAAGTATATTAGCCATGGCTGAAGTTTCGTGAGCTAAGATCAAATCACCGAGGAGATACTGAAATGAATTTCGACAAGGAACTGGATGCCAAGGGGCTGAATTGCCCACTACCGATTCTGCGCGCCAAGAAGGCGCTGGCGGACATGACGAGCGGCCAGGTGCTGCGCATCATGGCCACCGACCCCGGTTCCGTGAAGGATTTTGCCGCCTTCGCCAAGCAGACCGGAAATGAGCTCCTCTCGACCGCGGAGAAGGGCAAGGAATACGAGTTTTTCATCAAGCGCAAGTAATTCCCCTTCAAGCGGCAGCCGATTCCACGGCTGCCGCTCACCCTGCCGCTTCTTGCGGTGCAACATATGTTCTTGAAATTGGCCGATAAATTATTTCAACTGGCTGATACATGAACTTTAGAACATTATTATTCATTAATACCTAAGACAAGGCCGCTGCTGAACAGCCTTGCAGGTCCTGCCAAGGAGGATAGACACATGAACATGCCAGCAGACAATGCCGCCCTGGATGCGCTGATCCGACAGCGCCTAGATGAAATTCTTCCGCAGAAACTCGAGGAAATCAGGGCTGCCAAAACCCCCTCGATGACCATCATCGCCACCAAGGGCACGCTCGACTGGGCTTATCCGCCCTTCATCCTCGGCTCGACGGCTGCCGCATTGGGCTGGAACGTGTCGATCTTCTGCACCTTCTACGGCCTCAACCTGCTCAAGAAGGACATCAGCGACCTGAAGGTGAGCCCGCTGGGCAATCCCGGCATGCCGATGAAAATGCCTTTCGGCCCGGACTGGTTCAAGAGCCTCAACTGGAACATCCCGAACCTCATTCAGGCCGGCATCCCCGGCTTCGAGTCGGTGGCGACCATGCTCATGAAGCAGACCATCAAGAACAATGGCGTCGCAGACATTTCGGAACTGCGCAGCCTCTGCGTCGAGGCCGGCGTGGAGATGATCGGCTGCCAGATGACAGTCGACCTGTTCGGCTTCACGCGCGACGATTTCATACCGGAAGTGAAGGAATACTGCGGCGCGGCGACGTTCCTGCCGATGGCGCAGCAGGCGGATGTCAGTTTGTATATGTAACGGTGTTGCTTTTATGCAACGTTGATATGTATTTTGCTGGATGAGAATAAGAGAATATTTGCATTCAGTGATTTAGAGGATGATATTTACCATAGCAAGATTGCTATTCATTAGAGGGGGCAAGGGGATGAAACTGAAAAGAATTCTTGGCGTGATGGCGGTTGCAGGCCTGACGGTTCCGGGCATGGCATGGGCCACCAACGGCTATTTCTCACACGGCTACGGCATGAAGGCCAAAGGTATGGGCGGGGCCGCAACGGCAGTGACGGGAGATACCTTTGGCGGCGCCAATAACCCCGCGAGCATGGTCTGGGCAGGCGACAGACTGGATGTAGGTGTGGATCTTTTCAGTCCTGAAAGAAGTATTCAGCGCACCGGCAGTGCCGCCGGAATCAACACCGGTGGAAGCGTAGATAGCGGCAGCAATCTTTTTGCTGTTCCCGAGTTCGGCTATAACAAGATGCTCGGCTGGAACATGGCTTTGGGCGTGACCGTCTATGGCAACGGGGGAATGAACACGGATTACCCGGGTGGGCAGATTTCTGCAGGTGTGCCCGGCGTCGTCGATACAGTGTGCGATGGCTTTAACGGGACTGCTGTTGCGGCTGGCGCAACGTCCTATAACGCCCTTTGTGGCACAGGCCGACTAGGCGTTGACCTGATGCAGTTAGTCATCGCGCCCACCTTCTCCATGAAACTCAACAAAGCGCATTCAATTGGCATTTCCCCCCTAATCGGTTATCAGCGCTTCAAGGCCAAAGGTCTCGATGGATTCCAGGGTTTTACACCTTCGCCCGGGACCTTTGCTACAAATAACAACCTGACCAACAACGGCTATGACAGTTCGCATGGATTTGGCTTGCGTCTTGGCTGGATTGGCAAGCTTTCGGATTCAGTTACTGTCGGTGCAGCCTACGCTACCAGAATGCGGATGAGCAAATTCGACAAGTACAAGGACTTGTTTGCCGAACGCGGTGATTTCGATATGCCGGAAAACTTCAATCTCGGCATAGCGATCAAAGCAACTCCTGCCTTGATGATTGCAATGGATTACCAGCGAATCAACTATTCGGGAATCGATTCTGTGTCAAACCCGAGTACCAATATTGGCAACTCCGTAGCTGGAACGGGCTTTACAGTAGGTTCTCTGGGATGCGGAAGCTGTCGCGGTTTCGGCTGGTCGGACGTGAATGTATTCAAGCTCGGCGTCGAGTATCAGTACAACTCGAATCTGACTCTGCGTGCCGGCTACAACCATGGGGACAACCCCATCAAGAGTCGCGATGTGACTTTCAACATGATTGCGCCAGGCGTGATCAAGGATCACATCACGCTTGGATTTACCTACAATGTAAGCAAGGATTCCGAACTGACGATGTCTTATATGCACGCCTTCAAGGAGTCGGTCAGTGGAGCGAGCTTGTTTAATCGTTTCGGGGTAGCTGCTGGCAACGAGAAAATCCAGATGTACCAGAACGCACTGGGCATCGCTTATGGCATGAAGTTCTAAGTTGCAAGTTTCATCATGAAGTAAAAAAAGAGGCTGCAGGCGTGATCGCTGCAGCCTCTTTTGTTTCCATTCCAATAAGCAACTGACAACCAAAGGAGAAAAATCATGAGAGCGATTCTCAGGGGAGTGCTTTGCCTGTTATTCGGCATCAGCGGTGCAGTCTTGGCGCAGGATGCGGTGCTGAAGCCGTTCGTGCTGGGCTCGAAGGGCCCGGGTGAGGTGGCGCAGGCGGTCGAGGCCGCCAAGGCGAAGCTGACGCAGAACGGCTTTACCATCGCCGGCAGCTATTCGCCCTATCCCAACGCCACGGTCATCGCCGTGACCAACGACGAGATGCGCAGCACGGCAGCCAAGTCCGAACACGGTGGCTTTGGCGCCGCGCAGCGCGTGTCCGTCACCAAGGTCGGCAACGACGTGCAGGTGGCCTACACCAATCCGGTCTATCTGGCGAACGCCTACCGCATGGCGGGCGACCTGAAGGAGACGGCAGCGAAACTGCAGGCGGCGCTGGGCAAGGTCGAGGAGTATGGCGCCAAGGGACTGACGGCGTCGCAGCTGCGCAAGTACCACTACACCTTCGGCATGGAATACTTTGACGAGCCGAACGAGTTCGCCAAGTACGCCAGCTACGAAGAGGCCATCAAGGCGGTGGAAGCCGGCCTCGCCGCCGGCAAGCAGGGCGTGACCAAGGTCTACCGCGTCGACGTCGCCGGCAAGAAGGAATCCCTGTTCGGTGTCGCCATGAAAGGCGAGGGCGATGCCGGAAAGTTCATGGACGACAAGTACATCATGAGCGAGATCGACTTCAGGGACGTCAAGTCGACTGCACACCTGCCCTACGACATCCTGGTCTCGGACAACAAGGTGTATGCGCTGTACGCCCGCTTCCGCATCGCCATCAGTTTCCCCGACCTGTCGATGATGGGGGCGAACAGCTTCATGAACATCATGAAGTCGCCGGAGGCGATCCGCGAGGCGCTGGCGCTCACCTCAGGCGGCAAGAAGGACGCGCGCTGACCGGTTTCAGCGCTGCGCGTAGTGAGGCGCCAGCAGGTCCCGCATGACTTCCAGCCGGGTGGCGAAGCGGAGCGCGCCGATGAGGCATAGCGTGCCGCCAGCCGTCACCATGGCGGCAGCGCCGAAGCGCTCGGCGAGCAGGCCGAAGACGAGCGAGCCGACCGGCATCACGCCGAGGAAGGCGGCGATGTGCAGGCTTACCAGCCTTCCGCGCATGGCGTCCGGCGCCACCAGTTGCAGGACGGTGTTGACGGAAGCGGCGATGCTGATGATGCCGAAGCCGACCAGCGGCAGCACAGCCAGCGAAAGCCAGAGCGTGCTCGACTGAGAAAACAGGATGAGCCCCATGCCGGCACAGACGCCGGCGAAGGCGATCAGTCGCTCCAGTCCCGCCGCGCCGCGCCGACCGGCGAGATACAGCACGCCGGCCATGGCGCCGGCGCCCGATGCGCCGACGAGAAGCCCCAGTGTGCTGGCGTCTCCACCCAGCACGTCACGCGCGAACACCGGCATCAGTGAAGCGTAAGGCGTGGCCACAAAGCTGACGAGCGCCACCAGACCAATCAGGTAGCGGCTCGGTTTGAAACTCCATGCGAAATGCACCGCCTCCCGCAACCCGGCCAGCCAGTTCTGGCCGCTTCGCGGTGGCGGCGAGGGCGGCAGCCGCATGGTGGCGAGCGCGGCGAGCATGGCCAGGTAGGATGCAGCGTTGAGGAGGAAGCACCAGGCTTCCCCCGCTGCGGCCAACACCACGCCGGCCAGCGCCGGTCCGACCAGGCGGGAGCCGTTCATCATCAGTGAATTGAGCGCGATGGCGTTTGGCAGGTTTTCCCGCGAACCCACCATTTCCAGAAGGAAAGCCTGGCGCAGCGGCGTGTCGAATGCGTTGACGAAGCCGAGAAAGGTCGCCGCGCTCAGCAGATGCCACACCTCGATGCGTCCGGCGAAAGTCAGCCCCGCCAGCACGGCGGCCTGAAGCAGCGACAGCGATTGCGTGAGCAGCATGGCGCGGCGGCGGTTGAGGCGGTCGGACCAGACGCCCCCGAACGGGGCGAGGAAGAGGATCGGGATATTGCCGGCGAAGGCGGTCAGGCCTAGCATGAAGGGCGAGCCGGTAAGGCGATAGATCAGCCAGGCCAGCGCGATCTGCTGCATCCAGGTGCCGACGAAAGAGGCGCTCTGGCCAAGGAAATAGAGGCGGAAGTTGCGCTGGGCGAGGGCGCGCAGGAGGTGCTTCACTCTGTATTGTCATTCCCGCGGAAGCGGGAATCCATGGAGACTGCGCAGGCCGTTCTGGATCCCCGCTTCCGCGGGGATGACAAAGCGGCGACCACGGTCATAGTCTGGCCAGCTGGGCACGCAGCTTCTCGGCAAGGGTGCCGAAGTTCGCCAGCCGCGCTCTCTCCTGCGACACCACGGCAGCGGGCGCGCGCTCGACGAAGCCGGGGTTGCCGAGCTTGGCATTCGCCTTGGCAATCTCGCCTTCGACGCGGGCGAGTTCCTTGCCGAGCCGCTCGCGTTCGGCCGCGACGTCGATTTCGATTTTCAGCATCAGGCGGAAATCGCCGACGATCTGCACCGGAGCGTCCCCGGCCGGCAGTTCGGCGCCGGTGGGCGTCACCTCCGACAGTCGCGCCAGCGCGGCGAGGTAGGGGGCGTAGGTTGTCACTTTGGCAGTGTCGCCAGCGGCGAGCAGCGGCACTTTCTGCGCAGGCGAGAGGTTCATTTCGCCGCGCAGGCTGCGGCAGGCGTTGATCATGTCCTTGAGCATTTGGATAGCCGCCTCGGCCTTCTCGTCGATGCGCGACAGTTCCGCCGCCGGATAGGGCTGCAGCATGATGCTCTCGCCTGCACGTCCCGCCACAGGGGCGACTTTCTGCCACAGTTCCTCGGTGATGAAGGGAATCAGTGGGTGCGCCATGCGCAGCATGGATTCGAGCACGCGTACCAGCGTGCGGCGCGTGGCGCGCTGCTGTGCCTCGCCGCCGCTCTGGATCTGCACCTTGGCCAGCTCGAGGTACCAGTCGCAGTATTCGTCCCAGACGAACTCGTAGATGGCGCGCGCAAGCAGGTCGAAGCGATAGTCTGCGAAATGCTGCGCCACCTCGGCCTCGGTGCGCTGCAGGCGGCTGACGATCCAGCGGTCAGCAGACGAGAAGTCGAGGTAGGCGCCATTGCAGGCTTCGGAGCCCGGGTTTACGTTGGGCGCAAGGCCGCAGTCCTGTCCCTCGCAGTTCATCAGCACGAAGCGCGTGGCGTTCCACAGCTTGTTGCAGAAGTTGCGGTAGCCCTCGCAGCGGCCCATGTCGAACTTGATGTCGCGGCCGGGCGAGGCGAGCGAGGCGAAGGTGAAGCGCAGGGCATCGGTGCCGAAGCCGGGAATGCCGCCGGGGAACTCCTTGCGTGTGCGCTTCTCGATCTGCGCCGCCTGCTTCGGGTTCATCAGGCCGCTGGTGCGCTTCTCCACCAGGGCGTCGAGTTCGATGCCATCGATGAGATCGATCGGGTCGAGCACGTTGCCCTTCGACTTCGACATCTTCTGACCCTCGGCGTCGCGGATGAGGCCGTGCACATAGACGTCGCGGAAGGGAATCCTGCCGGTGATGTGCTTCGTCATCATCACCATGCGTGCCACCCAGAAGAAGATGATGTCGAAGCCGGTGACCAGCACCGAGGAGGGCAGGTAGAGGTCGAGCGCGGTGTTCGACTTCTGCGGCCACTCCGGCGTCCAGTCGAGCGTCGAGAAAGGCCACAGTGCCGAGGAGTACCAGGTGTCGAGCACGTCCGGGTCGCGTTCCAGCCCGCCCGAGTAGCCGTCTGCGCGGGCGAGGCTGTAGGCCTCGTTCTCGTCGTGGGCGACATAGACGCGGCCGTCGTCCGAGTGCCAGGCCGGGATCTGGTGGCCCCACCAGAGCTGGCGCGAGATGCACCAGTCCTGGATGTTGTTGAGCCATTGGTTGTAGGTGTTTACCCACTGCTCCGGCACGAAGCGGATCTCGCCGGAAGCCACGCATTCCAGCGCCTTGCCGGCGATAGAAGTGCCATCGGCAGCGTGCTTCGACATGGCGACGAACCACTGGTCGGTGAGCATCGGCTCGATGACGGCATGGGTGCGGTCGCCGCGCGGCACCATCAGCTTGTGCGGCTTCACCGAGGCGAGCAGGCCCTCGGCTTCGAGGTCGGCAACGATGGCCTTGCGGGCGTCGAAGCGATCCAGGCCGCGGTACTTCTCGGGGCCGTGCTCGTTGATGCGGGCATCCAGGGTGAGGATGGAGAGCGGCGCGAAGCCGTGGCGATGGCCCACCTGCCAGTCGTTGAAATCATGCGCCGGCGTGATCTTCACGCAACCGGTGCCGAATTCCTTGTCGACGTAGCTGTCGGCAATGATCGGGATGGTGCGGTCGCACAGGGGCAGGCGGACATGCTTGCCGATCAGATCCGTGTAGCGAACATCGTCCGGATGCACAGCCACGGCGACGTCCCCCAGCAGCGTTTCAGGACGCGTGGTGGCGACGATCAATCCGCCTTTGCCATCCTCAAGCGGATAGCGGATCTCCCACATGAAGCCGTCCTCCTCCTCGCTGACGACCTCCAGGTCGGACACTGCGGTGAGCAGCATGGGATCCCAGTTCACCAGGCGCTTGCCGCGGTAGATCAAGCCCTCCCGGAAGAGGCGCACAAAGGTCTCGGTGACGATCTTGGAGAGGCCTTCGTCCATGGTGAAGCGCTCGCGCGACCAGTCGGGCGAGGTGCCCAGCCGCCGCATCTGGCGCGTGATGGTGCCGCCCGAGTATTCCTTCCATTGCCAGACACGCTCGAGGAACTTCTCGCGGCCGAGATCGTGTCGCGAGACGCCTTCGGCGTCGAGCTGGCGCTCGACGACGATCTGCGTGGCGATGCCGGCATGATCGGTGCCCGGCTGCCACAGCGTATTGTCGCCGCGCATGCGGTGATAACGGGTGAGCGCGTCCATCAGCGTCTGATTGAAGCCGTGGCCCATGTGCAGCGTGCCGGTGACGTTGGGCGGCGGCAGCAGGATGCAGAAATTGTCGGTCTTGGACGTGTCGGCGCCTGCGGCGAAATAGCCGCGCGACTCCCATATCGGGTACCAGCGGCGCTCGATGTCGGCAGGCTCAAAGGATTTGGCGAGTTCCATCGCTCAGAGGGAAAATACGGCGGAAAAACGGAAATTATACCGGAGCGCCCTGCGAGCCCGGCTCAGGTCCAGTTACTTTTCAGACTTGGTTCGCTCCTGGGCCGAGCGAATCAAATCCGAGATGAGCAGGGGCAGGCTCTCGCGCAGGGCCGCGCCGACTTCCTCGGCGACCTGCTCGGCTATGCCGTCAAGACGGCGGGCGACCAGTCGCGGCAGTGTGGCGACCAGCCAGTTTTCCACGGCACGTGCGATGTCCGGCGGCAGGGGGCCGAGGAGGTCGCGCATGCGCTCGGCCAGGTCCTCGGCGCCCGGGCCGCCCGAGAGGGCGGCAGCGAGTGCCGGCACCGCCTGGCTTGGATCGACCACTTCGGTCAGGACAGGCACATCATCGGCCGGCGGGGCGGGCTGGGCACCCCCGGCGACAAATGCGCGGCGCCTCATCAAAGCGTCCGCCTTGCCAAAGATGTCGTCGCTCACCGTTCAGTTGCCTTTCAGGTCATGCGCCGTGATGGCATAGCCGCGGTCGCGATAGAACTTGAACCGCTCACGCGCGGGTCCGCGGTCGGCTTCATCCATGCCGACGACTTCGACCAGATGCTCGAAGCGGGAAAAGGCTGGCGGCAATTCGCCGTCGAGATTCACCAGCACCTCGTGTTGCGCCGCATCGCCCAGCGAGTCGCCGATGACGATAGGCGTTTCGGCGGCTAGCGCTGCGCCGATACGGCAATGCGGCACGAAGCCCGTCGCGGGCTGGATCCAGAGTTGCCGCTCGACCTGCGTGGCCAGGGCGTCGGACCGGGCATAGACCAGCACCTTGCGGCCTTGGGCATGCAGTTCGACGATCAGGCGACAGGCCGCCTGTACCTTGTCGCTTGCCCCATGGTAGAAATCGATGGTGGTCACAGTTTGCGGGCGCGCTTGAGCAGGAAATGCGCCAGCAACGGTACCGGGCGCCCGGTTGAACCCTTGTCCTTGCCTGAGCGCCAGGCCGTGCCGGCGATGTCCAAGTGTGCCCAGCGGTATTTTTTCGTGAAGCGCGCCAAAAAGCAGGCACCGGTAATGGTGCCCGCGGCACGGCTGCCGCTTATGTTGGGAATGTCGGCAAAATTGCTCTTGAGCATTTCCTGGTAATCCTCCCACAGGGGCAACTGCCAGGCGCGATCGCCCGAGGTTTGACCCGCTTCCAGCAGCGAATGGGCGAGGGCGTCGTCGTTGGCCATCAGACCCGAGGCGACTGCGCCGAGGGCGATGACGCAGGCGCCGGTCAGCGTCGCGACATCGACCACGCAGTCGGGCTCGAAGCGTTCGGCATAGGTGAGCGCGTCGCAGAGGATGAGACGCCCTTCCGCGTCGGTGTTGAGGATTTCGATGGTCTGGCCCGACATGGAAGTGACGATGTCGCCCGGCCGGGTTGCCGCTCCTCCCGGCATGTTCTCCGTGGCGGGAATCAGGCCGACCACATTCAGGGGCAGCTTCATGGCGGCGAGGGCATGGAAGGTACCGAGCACGCTTGCGGCGCCGGACATGTCGTATTTCATCTCGTCCATTTCGGCGCCGGGTTTAAGCGAGATGCCGCCGGTGTCGAAGGTGACGCCCTTGCCGACAAGCACGATGGGCTTCGCCTTGGCCTTGCCGCCTTGATACTGCAGCACGATGAACTGCGGCGGCTGATGAGAGCCGCGCGCCACCGAAAGCAGGGAGCCCATGCCAAGCTTTTCCATGCCGGCACGCTCGAGCACCGTGCATTTCAGCTTGAAAGCCTTGGCCAGTTTCTGCGCCTGCTGCGCAAGGTAAGTCGGCGTGCAGATATTCGCCGGCAGGTTGCCCAGTTCTCGCGTGAGGTTCATGCCCTGAGCGATGGCTTCGCCCTGCGCGAGCGCGGCGGCGGCGGACTTGGCGTCCTTGCCAGCGACGAGGAAGGATATGGCGCCCAAGGAAGGCTTGTCGTTATCCCTCTTCGACTTGAGCCGATCCGCCCGATAGAGCGCGTCGTGGATGGCCAATACGCCCTGACGCACCTTCCAGGCGGCGTTGCGCCCGGCGATGGACAAATCGCTCAAGGTGATGAGGACATCCTTGCTTCCCGTGTTCTTCAGGGCTTTTACAGTCGTGGCAACGGCGTCTCGATAGGCCTGCTCGCCGAAATCACCCTCCTTGCCAAGGCCGACCAGCAGCACGCGTTCAGCTGCGATGCCCGGCGTACCGTGCAACAGCTGCGTGGTGCCGGCCTTTCCTTCCATGTCGCCCTGGCGAAGAATGCCCGCCAAGTAGCTGCCGGCGGACTTGTCCAGTTTCCGGGCAGGCATCGACAGCGTGCGCGCCTCGAACACGCCGACCACGATGCAGCTGCATCGTACCTTTTCCGGGCTACCGCTTTTTATGCTAAATTCCACGCGCTACTCCTCTCTGGCGAATCAGGCTCCGATTATCCCTTTTCCCCTCTTATAAAGTCAAAATGGCGCGCGGGCTGACTTTTGAGCGTGCGGTGATACGTGAATGCACCGGCACCGCCGGCGCAACATTTGTTGCGCTTTTCGCCATTCTGCTTACGACACAACTGATTCGTTTGCTGAGCCAGGCTGCCGGGGGCAAGCTGGTGTCCGAAGCGGTGATTGCCCTGCTCGGCTTCGGCGCCCTGACGCACCTCCCGGTCCTGCTTTCGCTCACGTTGTTCATCGCTGTGCTGTTGACCCTCTCGCGCAGTTACCGTGATTCGGAAATGTCGGTCTGGTTCGCTTCCGGCCTGCCGCTGACGTCCTGGGTGAGGCCTGTCCTGAAGTTTTCCGCGCCCCTCGTGGCGGCAATCGCCGTTCTGTCCATTCTGCTTTCTCCCTGGGCGCAATCGAAAAGTACTGAATACCGTCAGCGCATGGATACGCGCGACGATGTAGCCCGCGTATCGCCGGGCGCGTTCAAGGAGTCGGCGAGTGGCGAACGCGTTTTCTTCGTTGAGGCCGCTTCTAGCGATTCCACTTCTCGCGAAGAAGGGGATGTGAAGAATATCTTCATCAGTTCGGTACAAAACGGCCGGCTGGGCGTCATGATGTCTACTCACGGTTACACCGAGAGCATGCCCAATGGGGACCGTTTTGTGGTCCTCGTCGACGGTCGTCGCTACGAAGGTACGCCGGGATCGTCAGAATACCGCGTCATGGAATTCGAGCGCTATGCCGTTCGTATCGAGACGAAGGAAGCGCGCGGCATTGAACAGACCACGAAAAGCCTCCCCACCATGGCCCTGCTGCAGGGAGGCAGCAAGGCAGGCAAGGGGGAGGTTCTCTGGCGAATTGGATTGCCGCTGGCCGCCTTCAACCTGGCCCTGCTGGCCATACCGCTCAGTTTCGTCAATCCGCGCGCCGGTCGTACCAACAATTTGATATTGGCGCTTCTGACTTACATGTTCTACAGCAATCTGGTCTCGGTATGCCAGGCTTGGGTAGCGCAAGGGAGAATGTCCTTTGATACCGGCTGGTGGCTGGTGCATGTCGTCATGTTCATCGTCATGGTCCTGCTGTTTGCCAAACGCATGTCGATGTTTTCCTGGGGAAGGCTGCGCCGATGAAGGTATACCAGCGCTACCTGGCGCGGGAAATCTATTCAGCCGTGACTTTGGTGCTCGTGGCTTTTTTGATGTTGTTCGCGTTTTTCGACTTCATCAATGAGCTGGAAAGCCTGGGCAAGGGCAACTACCAATTGCGCTATATGATGCTTTTTGTGCTGCTGACCTTGCCGGGGCATGTCTACGAACTGGCGCCCATCGCAGTGCTGATCGGCACGCTCTACGCCCTGACCATGCTGGCTCGCCATTCCGAGATTACTGTTTTGCGGGCTTCGGGGCTGTCAACCGCAGCGATCCTGGCGGGGTTCGCGAGAATCGGGTTGGCATTCGTGTTATTGACGTTCGTGGTCGGCGACTTCATTGCGCCACCGGCGGAGCGTGCCGCCAAGGAATTGCGTCTCAAGGCGATGTCGCAGGTTGTAGGCCAGGAGTTTCGTTCCGGCCTGTGGGTCAAGGACGACATGAGTTTCATCAATGTCCGCACGGTACTTCCCGATTCCAGGCTGGAAGGAGTGCGCATCTACGAATTCGACAAGAATCATGTCCTGCGCTCGATTTCAGAAGCGAAGGAGGGGGAGTACCTGCCCCCGGACAAGTGGCGGCTCAAGGACGTCGCGCAGACAGTATTCGAGAAGGACCGAGCCAAGGTGAATCGCCTGCCGGAGGCGGTCTGGCAGTCCGCAATCAGCCCGGAAATACTTAGTGTCCTGCTGGTCATGCCAGAACGAATGTCAGTGGCCAGCCTGTATCGCTATATCCGCCACCTCAAGGACAACCAGGTGAAGACGCAGCGTTACGAAATCGCCATGTGGAAAAAGCTGGCCTATCCGCTGGCAGCGCTGGTCATGATGGCGTTGGCACTGCCGTTTGCCTATCTGCAGGATCGCATGGGTGCCGTCAGCGTCAAGGTCTTCGCCGGCATCATGCTTGGCATCACCTTCCACATGCTCAACGGGTTGTTCTCCAATCTCGGCATCATCAACAGTTGGCCGCCCTTCTTCTCGGCCATTACACCGAGCGCGCTTTTCCTGCTGGCTGCAGCCGGCATGTTGTGGTGGGTCGAACGTCGTTGATCAGTCCGTCCTGACGAGCCGGGTGCCCGCGAGTCGATCATGCAGGAACTGCCGGTCGCGGTCGATGAGCGCCCAGACAATCCCGATTCCGCAGGGGAGCAGGCTCGGCCAGGCCAGTAGGTAGCGCAGGAGCACCTGCCGTTGCGTCAGCGACTTGCCGCTGGCACTCACCAGCTTGATTTTCCAGGTCTGCATGGCCAGCGTCTGACCGCTACGTTTCCAAAGCCAGCCGAAATAGACAAGCAGGACAATGAAGAGGTGCAACCAGAGCAACGTCCCCGGGGCGGTAACTTTCCAGATCATGCCGATCAACAGGTGAGGCACGACCAATGCAACGCTCAATACACCCAGCAAGAGGAACGATTCATAAAGCATGCTGGCAAGCCGGCGGCGTATGCTGGGCGGCAAGCCAGTGGCGAGGAGAACGTGCGGCACAGTCTATTGTTGCGTATCAGGGAGGGGCGATGATGCCGGGGAAGTCTGGGTGGGCTGTTCAGGCGTCACGTCCGAACCGGGCATTCCCGTCTGAATCGCGGAGGTCGTACTATCCCTTGAGACTGCACCCGGCAGTTGCGCTGGAGTGGCAGCGGACGGCAAAGCTTGCAGCGTAGCGGCCGGTATCTTTGGAACCGTTTGTAGTGATTTGCCCCGAGGCTTTCTGGCCGCCTTTTCAGCCAGGCGTTTTTTCTCTTCGTCCGGTAAATCCTTGTACTGCTCCCATTTCTCCTTAATGGCTTCTTTTCGCTCAGGCGGAGCTGTTTTCAGGCTCTTGTACCGGACGCGTGCCTGCGAACGTTGTTCCGGCGTCAGACTGGCCCAGTCCTTGATGCGTCTTTGCACACGCGCCTGCTCTTCCGGCTTCATGGTCGGGTAGCGCTTTGCGATCCCCAACCATTTTTTCTTGCGGAATGCCTCCATCTTGTCCCAATCACGGGCAAGGGGCGCGAGAATCTGTTTCTGTTCCTGGGTGAGTTCGGCCCACGCCGGCTGCCTCAGTTCCGGGACAACGGCTTGGGCGGGGGAAAGCAGAGTGAAAGCGAGAATCAGTCCTGCGACGAGTGCTCGGAGAGCCATGCCTGGAAGCCCTTGTCTAGGTAGGCGTTGATTGGCAGGTCATCAGCGAGAAGTGCGCTGTCGATAATTTCGTATTCATCGGCCTTCTGGTACTCGTTCCAAGTGGAGGCCCCGATAACCCCGAAGACCAGAATTGAAATGGCCACAATGGCGCGGGCATAAGGCAAAAGCATGTCCGTGGCGAAATGGCCGATGCCCGCCAAAGATAAGTGAGTGCCTGCAACTGGTTGATGTGAAAGTGCCTTTATGCGCAAATCGAACAACCTGTCGGTGGTTCGGCGATCCATCCCATCCGTTCCTAGATTGAGATAGTGGCGGATTTTGTAGGCGAATTCACGTTCCTTGTTCATAACTCGACGCCCTTTGCCTTCAAAGCAGCGGCCAATGAATGTGTTGCCCGGGAACAATGCGTTTTCACGCTGCCCTCCGAGCATCCCATAGCCGCCGCGGTTTCGGCGATATCCATGTCCTCCCAGTAACGCATCAGGAACGCCTCGCGTTGACGCGGCGGCAGCCTCTTTATTTCTTCCTCAATGATTGCAAGGACTTGTGTTTGCTCAAGGTTGCCATGTGGCGTTGCCGGCGAATAAGACCCTTGTTCGACTTCCAGAGTTTCAAGGAAATCGGTGTCCTCATCTTCAGGTCGGAAAAAAGATGAAAAAAGGGTGGTCCATAGCGAGCGCACTTTTTGCCTGCGGTAAAAATCGCGAATGGTGTTCTGCAAAATACGCTGGAAGAGCATCGGAAGTTCCGCGGCCGGCTTGCTACCATATTTCTCGGCCAGTTTAAGCATCGAATCCTGCACGATATCCAGCGCCACCTCGTCGTCGCGCACCGCGAACAATGCCTGCTTGTAGGCTCGCCGCTCGACGCTGGCAAGAAAATCCGACAATTCAATTCGGGTGGCCAGGATTCAATTTTCCGTATCGTGCAAAGGGTTTTGCCCTTCGCGAAATGCCTTGACCAAGAGGGGGGCGGTAAGTAAAATCACAGGTTTTTCAGCTGTTTATGAAGGCCTTCTGGGTGGGATAATGGTTTTAACCGGTGCGGAAATTGTAATCAGGTGCTTGCAGGAAGAAAAGGTCGAGTATGTGTTCGGCTATCCTGGCGGCTCTGTGCTGTTCATTTACGACGAACTGTTCAAGCAGGACAAGGTTCGCCACGTGCTGGTGCGTCATGAGCAGGGCGCCGTGCATGCTGCCGACGGCTATGCGCGCTCAACCGAGAAAGTAGGTGTTGCGCTGGTCACGTCCGGCCCTGGCGTGACAAATGCCGTAACCGGCATCGCGACAGCCTACATGGATTCCATACCGATGGTGATCATCTCTGGCCAGGTGCCCACCGCCTATATCGGACAGGACGCCTTTCAGGAAGTTGATACTGTCGGCATTACCCGCCCCTGCGTCAAGCACAACTTCCTCGTCAAAGACATCCGGGAACTCGCCTCAACCATCAAGAAGGCATTCTATCTGGCCAAGAGCGGGCGCCCCGGGCCGGTCCTGGTTGATATTCCCAAAGACGTTTCGGCGATGAAATGCGAGTTCGCCTATCCGAAGGCGGTCTCCATGCGCTCCTACAACCCGGTGATCAAGGGACACCAGGGGCAAATCAAGAAGGCTGTACAACTGTTGCTCGAAGCCAAGCGGCCCATGATCTACACGGGTGGCGGCGTCATCCTGTCGGATGCCGCCGAGAAGCTGACGAAGCTGGTCAGGCAGCTCGGTTTTCCGGTCACCAATACGCTGATGGGCTTGGGCGGCTATCCGGCGACGGACAGGCATTTCGTCGGCATGCTCGGCATGCATGGCACCTATGAAGCCAACATGGCCATGCAGCATTGCGATGTCCTGCTGGCAGTCGGTGCGCGCTTTGACGACCGAGTCATCGGCAATCCGGCCAATTTTGCGGAGGTGCCGCGCAAGATCATCCATATCGACATCGATCCATCGTCGATTTCCAAGCGGGTCAAGGTTGACGTGCCGATTGTCGGCGATCTGCCCGAGGTGCTTGATGACATTTCCAAGCTGCTTGCGGCCGGTGGCGACAGGCCTGAAGAAAAAGCGGTCAAGGCCTGGTGGAAGCAAATCGACGAATGGCGCGGCAAGGATTGCCTCAAGTACGACCGCAAGAGCAAGATCATCAAGCCGCAGTACGTCATCGAAAAACTCTACGAGGTGACAAAGGGCGAAGCGTTCGTCACTTCCGATGTCGGCCAGCACCAGATGTGGGCAGCGCAATACTACAAGTTCGACAAGCCGCGCCGCTGGATGAATTCGGGCGGGCTGGGCACGATGGGCTTTGGCCTGCCGGCGGCGATGGGCGTTCAGCTTGCCCACCCCGGCGCGCCCGTGGCCTGTGTCACCGGCGAGGGCAGCATCCAGATGTGCATCCAGGAGCTGTCGACCTGCAAGCAGTATCGCCTGCCGGTAAAGATCATTCTTCTCAACAACGGCTTCCTCGGCATGGTGCGCCAGTGGCAGCAGTTGTTCCATGGCAACCGCTATGCGGAGTCCTACGTCGATGCATTGCCGGACTTCGTCAGGCTGTCCGAATCCTACGGCCATGTCGGCATGCGCGTCGAAAAGCCGGGTGATGTCGAAGGTGCCTTGAAGGAAGCCTTCAAGCGCAAGGACGACCTGGTCTTCCTCGACTTTGCCATTGATCCGACCGAGAACGTCTATCCGATGGTGCAGGGCGGCAAGGGCCTTACCGAAATGATCCTCTCCGAAGAGCTATAAATGCGGCACGTTATTTCCCTACTCATCGAAAACGAAGCCGGCGCCCTCTCCCGCGTCACCGGGCTGTTCTCGGCGCGCGCCTACAACATCGAATCGCTGACCGTGGCGCCGACCGAGGATATCTCCATGTCGCGCATCACCATTGTCAGTGTCGGGTCTGACGATATCATCGAGCAAATCACCAAGCAGCTGAACAAGCTGATCGAAGTTATCAAGGTGGTGGATATTTCCGAGGCGGCCCACATCGAACGCGAGCTGATGCTGGTCAAAGTGCGTGCCACCGGCAAGGACCGCGAGGAAATGAAGCGCATGTCGGAGATCTTCCGCGGACGCATCATCGATGTGACCGAAACGACCTACGTCATCGAGTTGACCGGCAACACTGCCAAGCTCGACTCGTTCATCGAAGCCCTCGATCGATCCCTTATTCTCGAGACGGTGCGTACCGGCGTTTGTGGCATCGGTCGTGGCGACAGGATTCTCAAGGTCTAGCAACGCGTGAGCGATGCCGGGCGGTTTCGCCTGCATTGCCCGATTTTTTCTTAAGGATGAAAACATGAAAGTCTATTACGACAAGGATGCCGATCTCTCTCTCATCAAGGGCAGGAAGGTCACCATCGTCGGCTATGGCTCGCAGGGCCATGCACACGCACTCAACCTGCATGATTCCGGCGTCAAGGTCACGGTCGGCCTGCGCAAGGGCGGTGCTTCTTGGGACAAGGCCAAGAAGGCGGGCTTGTCCGTGAAGGCAGTCGGCGACGCAGTGAAGGGCGCCGACCTTGTCATGATCCTGCTTCCGGACGAGAACATCGGACAGGTCTATCGCGAAGACATCGAGCCGAACATCAAGAAGGGCGCGGCGCTGGCATTCGCGCACGGATTCAACATCCATTACGGCCAGGTGCAACCGCGTGCCGACCTCGACGTGATCATGGTTGCGCCGAAGGGCCCCGGCCACTTGGTGCGCTCGACCTATGTCCAGGGGGGCGGCGTGCCTTCGCTGATCGCTGTGCACCAGAACGTCTCAAAGAAGGCACGAGATATCGCCCTGTCCTATGCGGCAGCCAATGGTGGCACGCGCGGCGGCGTCATCGAGACCAGTTTCCGCGAGGAAACCGAGACGGATCTATTCGGAGAGCAGGTGGTGTTGTGCGGTGGCCTGACGCAATTGATCCAGAACGGCTACGAGACGCTGGTCGAGGCCGGCTATGCGCCCGAGATGGCCTACTTCGAGTGCCTGCATGAGGTGAAGCTGATCGTCGACCTGATCTATGAGGGCGGCATCGCCAACATGCGTTATTCGATCTCCAACAATGCCGAGTACGGCGACATCACGCGCGGCCCGCGCATCGTCACTGAGCAGACCAAGATCGAGATGAAGCGTATTCTCAAGGAAATCCAGTCCGGCCAGTATGCCAAGGAGTTCATCCTGGAGAACCGCGCCGGCGCACCGACGTTGCTGGCCTCGCGCCGCAACATGGCCGCCCATTCGATCGAGCAGATCGGCGCCAAGCTGCGCGACATGATGCCCTGGATCAAGAAGAACAAGCTGGTCGACCAGACGAAGAACTAGTGTCGTCCTATCCCCACCCCATCATCGCCAGGG
The DNA here is from genome assembly GCA_002840845.1 of Betaproteobacteria bacterium HGW-Betaproteobacteria-14. Lineage (GTDB taxonomy): Bacteria > Pseudomonadota > Gammaproteobacteria > Burkholderiales > Rhodocyclaceae > Desulfobacillus. The sequence goes on along the minus strand of PHCS01000002.1, from coordinate 102,010 downwards.
AGGGTTGGCCCTTCCTGGCGGCCTCCGTTGTTGCCGCGCTGGCGGTCGGCTGGCTGGCCGGCTGGGGCTGGTCGGTTCCGCTATGGATATGGACGGTTTTCGTCCTGCAATTCTTCCGTGACCCGGCGAGGCCGATTCCCGGCACGACGAAAGACGTGCTATCGCCCGCCGACGGTCGGATTGTCGCCATCCAGACGACGCGCGACCCCTATCTGGATCGCGAGGCGCTCAAGATAAGCGTCTTCATGAACGTCTTCAACGTCCATTCCAACCGTAGCCCGGTGGATGGGGAAGTGAAAGGCCGCTGGTACCATGCCGGCAGCTTCCTGAACGCCGCGCTGGACAAGGCCTCCTTGGAAAATGAGCGGAACGCCCTTTGGCTGCGCACGCAAGGTGGGCAGGATGTCACCAGCGTGCAGGTTGCCGGGTTGGTCGCCCGCCGCATCCTCTGCTACGTGAAAGAGGGCGATGTGCTCTCCCGCGGACAGCGCTATGGCTTCATCCGCTTCGGCTCCCGGGTCGATGTTTACCTGCCGCCGGAGTCGAAGGCCAAAGTCTCCATCGGAGAAAAGGTATCGGCCTCGGCGACCATTCTGGCCGAACTGCCCTGAGCTTTCAGTCAGAATTCCCTCGGCTACAATAGGGTCATGCCCGAAATCCGATCCCGCAAGGCGCTGGTCAACCCCGAAATGAGAAGGCGGGGAATCTACATCCTGCCCAACCTGTTCACAACGGCTGCGCTGTTCGCCGGCTTTTATGCCATCGTGCAGGCCATGACCGGGCGCTTCGAGCATGCTGCTGTGGCTATTTTCATAGCCATGATTCTCGACGGACTGGATGGACGCGTGGCGCGCCTGACGCGCACGCAGAGTGCCTTCGGTGCCGAGTACGACTCCCTCTCGGACATGGTTTCCTTCGGCGTTGCCCCCGCTTTGGTGATGTTCGAGTGGGCGATGAAGGGCATGGGCAAGTGGGGCTGGATAGCCGCTTTCATCTACTGTGTCGGTGCCGCACTGCGCCTTGCGCGTTTCAACACCAATATCGAGGTTGCCGACAAGCGCTTTTTTCAGGGATTGCCGAGCCCGGCGGCTGCAGCGCTGATCGCCGGCTTCGTCTGGGTGCTGATGGACCTCAACTACACAGGAGAGGAAGTGCGCTGGTATGCCTGGGCCCTGACCATCTTCTCCGGCGTGACCATGGTAAGCAACTTCCGCTACTATAGCGGCAAGGATATCAACCTCAGACGCAGTGTGCCGTTCATTGCTGTCCTGGCGATTGTCCTCTTCTTCGTGCTGGTCTCGAGTTATCCTCCGGGCATTCTATTTGCGCTGTTCCTCTGTTATGCCTTTTCCGGCTATATCATGGCCGCCTGGCACTGGTTGCGGCGCCGGAAAGCCTCTGTTTGATCCCGCTTGCGTCCAAGCCTGATTCTGGATATAGTTGCTTCATGCTTCAAATTGCCTTCTTCCTGACGGCTTCCCTGCTTCTCAGCGGCCTCCTGCTGGCACGGCCGCTGCTGCGCCGCGCGCGCTAAATTCCCCCACCCACAATTTGAGTTGTATTGGCCGACGAGGGAAAATCCTCGCTCGATGAATGACGCATTCCATCCGGAGAGAAAGATGAAAGACCACTTGGTGATTTTCGACACGACCTTGCGCGACGGCGAGCAGAGCCCGGGCGCCTCCATGACCAAGGAAGAAAAATTGCGCGTGGCGCGCCAGCTGGAGCGCATGAAAGTCGATGTGATCGAGGCGGGGTTTGCCGCAGCTTCTCCCGGCGACTTCGACGCCATCCGCAGCATTGCTGAGTCGGTTAAGGATTCAACGGTTTGCTCGCTTGCGCGAGCCGGCGAGAATGACATCCGCCGCGCCGGCGAGGCCATCAAGCCGGCCAAATCCGGCCGCATCCACACCTTCATCGCCACCAGCCCGATCCACATGGAGAAGAAGCTCCGCATGACGCCAGACCAGGTGGTCGAGCAGGCAGTGAAGGCCGTTCAGCTGGCGCGCGAGTATACGGACGACATCGAGTTTTCCGCCGAGGATGCCGGCCGCTCCGAACTGGATTTCCTCTGTCGCATCTTCGATGCGGTGATCAAGGCCGGGGCGAAGACCATCAACGTTCCGGACACCGTCGGCTACAACGTGCCGGGACAGTTTTCCTCGACCATCCGCAGCCTGCGCGAGCGGGTGCCGAATTCGGACAAGGTAATCTGGTCGGTGCACTGCCACAACGACCTTGGCCTCGCCGTGGCCAATTCTCTGGCCGCAGTGATGGAAGGCGCGCGCCAGGTCGAGTGCACCATCAACGGACTCGGTGAGCGTGCCGGCAATGCCGCCCTTGAGGAAATCGTCATGGCGGTGCGCACGCGCCAGGACATCTTCGGCTGCGAGACGCGCATCGATACGACGCAGATCGTGCCGGCTTCAAAGCTGGTTTCCGGCATCACCGGTTTCCCAGTACAGCCGAACAAGGCCATTGTCGGCGCCAACGCCTTTGCCCACGAATCGGGCATCCACCAGGACGGTGTGATCAAGCACCGCGAAACGTACGAGATCATGCGCGCCCAGGACGTCGGCTGGACGCAGAACAAGCTGGTGCTGGGCAAACATTCCGGTCGCAATGCCTTCAAGACCCGATTGGCCGACCTGGGCATCGTCATCGAGAGCGAGGAACAACTCAATGTGGCCTTTTCCCGCTTCAAGGAGCTGGCCGACAAGAAACACGAAATCTTCGACGAGGATTTGCAGGCCCTCATGTCGGACGAGACGGTCACGCCGGAACAGGAGCATTACAAGCTGATCAGCTTGCGTGTCGCTTCAGAAACCGGCGAGACGCCGCATGCCCGCCTCACGCTATCCGTCGGCGGGTCTGAAAGTCAGTCCGAGGCAGACGGCGACGGACCGGTGGATGCTTCCTTCAAGGCGGTGGAACGCATCGCGTCCAGCCAAAGCGAACTGTTGCTGTTTTCCGTCAATAGCATCACCGGCGGCACGGATGCGCAGGGCGAGGTGACCGTTCGACTGGCCAAGGAAGGACGGGTCGTGAATGGACAGGGGGCGGATACCGACATCGTCGTCGCCTCCGTCAAGGCCTACATCAACGCCTTGAACAAGCTTTATTCCATTCCTGAGAAGGTCAATCCGCAAGTTTGAACATACCCCCTCAGCGAAGAAGTAAGCACATTGCTTTTTCGCCGAGGGGGTGCAAGAATTCAGCGCCAGAAGGCACGCCCTGCTCCTGCCGCCTTCTTCACTACAAGTCCGAAAACGCCCTTCCAGCAAAACAAACGGCCGATCCTGTGCAGTGCGATGAATCTCTTTATCGTATCGGCAGCTAGGTTGATGGGGGAACATTTCCTGGGCGATGATATCTAAAGTTATACGAAAAAATGCCGTTCTCGATGCGGTAATGGGACAGACATGAATCAGGGAAAACGAAATCCGCAATGCAAGGTGTTGCTGGTCGACGATGACCGACTGGTTTTGGCGACGCTATCGAGCGGACTGGAAGAGGCCGGCTATGCGGTGCAGGCGTGTGCTTCCGCGGAGGAGGCGCGGCGCGTTCTTGGCTTGGAGCGTCCGGATATAGCTGTGCTGGATGTGCGCATGCCGGGCCAGTCCGGCTTGGAGTTGGCCAAGCAGCTTCAGGAACATCCCGGCTTGCCGTTCATTTTTCTGACTGCATATGGAGACGAGGATATCGTTCGCGAGGCCATTGCGCATGGTGCGCTCGGCTACCTGGTGAAGCCCGTGGATATCCATCAGCTGATTCCAGCCATAGAAGCGGCCGTGGCACGTGCCGCCGATTTGTGGGATCTGCGAAATACCGAACGGCAACTGCAGACCGCGCTCAATGAAAACCGCGAAGTGAGCATGGCGGTCGGACTCCTTGTGGAGCGTCGCAGGATCAGCCGACAGCAGGCGTTCGATGCATTGCGTGCGACGGCGCGTACGCAACGCCGGAAAATCGGAGAAGTGGCCGAGGAAATCCTGTCGGCGGCCGAATTGCTCAATGTCGGCAAGCAGCAATAATGCTTCTTTCGAATTGCCCTCTCTTTCATGCTGCCGCATGAACAATAGAGGTTATCGATTCAAAGCGCCGTGGGGCCGCGCGCGGGGCGGCTGATACGGTAAGACAGTTGGGAGCGAGAGTGTTCAGCACTCGCGCGCCGCAATCAGTATCAAGACTGAAGTCCAGTCACCGTACTGCAGCGGCTGACTTATGTGCTGGCCTAACGCGCGCTCAAGCGGACATAAAGCACTGCGCTGCAGAAGAGAACGAACGAGAGCGCGGTCTCGGCCAGTGCGAGCCAGGCTGACAGCTCCTGATCGGTTGCGGCGCGCACGACCCCCTCGGTGAAATAGACCAAAGCCAGCAGCGTTACCCACTGGTGGGTATAGCGCCGTCCGCGCAACACCCCGAACAGAGGTGCCAGGAGAGGTAGCGCCTTCAGCGCCAGCCATGAGCCCCCGTGGCGCAGGGGCGCCCACCACAACTCCCAGCTCAGACAAAGGAATACCAGGGCGATCAGGCTGAGCGCGGTGGCGAGATTGGAATAACGGGCGAGTGAAGGCATGCTTGCTTCCGGTAGAATCGCGGCATTCTATCGGAACGGGATTGTTGATGCGCCTGGCCGGGTCATTACCCGATTTCCTCAAGCGCTGCCTCACGCGATTCCGTGAGGAACGCTGTACCCAGGCTGCTGCCAGCCTGGCGTTCACCACGTTGCTGGCACTGGTTCCGCTGTTGACCGTCGCGCTGGTGCTGATTACCCATTTCGATCTCTTCTCCGGCTTGGGCACGGCGTTGCGCAATTTTCTGCTGGCCAATCTGCTGCCGGAGAAGGCCGGCAAGGTCATCGCCAGTTATGCCCTGCAATTCAGCCAGAAGACCGGACGCCTGACGGTGCTGGGCATGGGCATGCTGGTTGCGACTGCGCTGCTGCTGCTGCTCTCGATCGATCGCGTATTCGGCAGGATCTGGCGGGTCAGACAGCCAAGGCCGCTGCTGAAAAGAATCTTCGTCTATCTGGGGGTGTTGATACTCGGCCCCGTAGTGCTGGGGGCGAGCGTGGCGGTGGCGACCTACCTATTGACGGCCTCGCTGGGTCTGGTCAACGAGCCGAGGTGGTTGACCAGCCTGCTCCTGAAAATACTGCCGGCGGGGCTTCTCGCCGCCCTGTGCGGCCTGCTCTATTACACGATGCCGAACCGTCCGGTGGCCACCCGCCACGCCATCGCCGGCGGCATTGTGACGGCGATCGGTTTTGCTCTCGTGCAGCGGGGATTTGGACTCTACGTGTCGGCATTCCCAAGCTATACGCTGATCTATGGCGCATTCGCCACGGTGCCGATCTTTCTTGTCTGGCTCTATCTGTCCTGGCTGGTGGTGCTGATGGGGGCGCTGACGACCGCGGTTCTGGGGGAGATGGGCTCCCCCAGGCACTGATCACATCGGATAAGGGTCGGATTCGAACTGGAACAGCTCGACCGCACCTGTCTGCAGGTCGAGGCTGAGCAATCGTCCCTGCATGATGTGGGTCTTGTCTTCTCCCGAGACGATGAAGAAACGGCGGGCGCTGTAGGCGCCCGTGGGGGCAAGCAGGGCAGGATGATCGCGCAGGGCAGGGATGGCGGGCAGGAGCAAACCGGGAGTCGGCAATTGCTCCGGATCGCCGTTGCGGAACATCAACTGCACAGAGCGCGCGGCCGGCGCGACCAGTTCCAGACCCAGTTCGATGTGCTCCGGGTTCTCGCTTTTCATCCAGCGCACGACGCAGATGCTCCAGGGCTTGTCCGGCTCCGGGCGCAGAGCAATGGCGCTGCCCGGCACCAGGCCTTCGACTTCGCCAGAAACGTGCATCACGGCATATCCTCCGGGGCTCTCATTGAGCACCATCCACTCAGTCATGTGCGGGGCGCCGGCCTCCGCGCCTTCGGGCGCTTCGCCTTTTTCCAGCAATTTCCACAACTCGGTGAGTCCGACACAAACCTGTGCGCGGAAGTTGTTGTGGCGGCGGGGGTGGTGGCGATGGGGCGGATGCGCCCAATGAGCCTGTAGACGTTTCAGAGCAGCAATGCCGCCATGTCCAGCCGCACGCTCCGGCAAGCGAAGGTTACCCGCCGGCATGCCTGCTTCAAGGGCAGAGACTTGCTCGCTGAGTAGGCGGGCCAGCAACTGGAAGGAGCAGTAGAGCAAGTCGCCATGATCGGGCGGGATGCGTCTGTTGGGTGGCACGGGCCCCATATCGCGGTTGCTGTCCACCCAATACCAGGAGCCTTCATCTTGCGGGGGCGGGGACGGCAGCAGATTGACCGCGGCGGAGAACTGGGCGAGATATTCGCTGGCCAGAGCGACTTCCCCAGGCGAAAATCCTTCAGGCTGGGAAGCTGCCAGGGCCAAGAGACCCTTGTAGGTTTTTTCCGCATCGAACGAGAGGCCGGGGATGATGGTCGCCGTGGGCTCGAAGTGCGCCCGCGCAGACTTGGCAAGAGCATGGGCGCGGCGCCAAAGATCCGATGGCGTGGGGCAGGCCACCATGCAACTGGTCTCCAGGGCTTCGCTCAGGCTGCGCAGAGCACGCGCAGCCACGGAGCCCGCACTGCGACGCTTGCTGTGGGCGAGGCGCTCGGCATCGAGCAGTACCCGCTCATACCCCGCCGCCACGTTCTCATGCACGGCAATGAGCAAGGCGGCCATGGCCCGTAACTCTTTGCTCAGCGGCAGGCTGGCCTCGGCCAGACGGGCCTTGAGGGCCTGTGAGAGGCGGTGCGCCCGATCGAAAAAAAGATCGAGAATGCGATGGTAGTGGGCGCCTTCCAGGGCGGCACGTCCAAGCGCAGCCAACTCCCCGCTCAACTGGGCCAGGTCTTGTGCCGGATCCTCCGGAATCGGAGAGGCAAGCCAGTCCAGGACGTTGGCGACGTCATCGGGAGTTTGCATCTGGCGGGAAGGAGCTGTGCGTGCCAAGCGTGTGGCGGACCAATAGGCGGCCCAGAAATGATAACGGGGTCATTGTAGAGGAATCAGCCGGCCGGGCAATAGGGGTGCGAGGGGCTGCGCGGGCGGGGAAGTAGCGCCCGCTTACTTAGGTTTGTTCTTGTTTTTCAGACGATTTTCCATTAATATAACGCCCTTTTTGGCTTCGGCTGCTTTGCTGGACATTCGCCTTTTCCACAAGGGAGAGCGAAGAGGCTGATTCAGCCTTGCGCCGGAACTTTTTTCGAATCCAACCAAGGATTAAGCACATGGTCGTCATTCGACTTGCCAGGGGCGGCGCCAAGAAGCGTCCGTTCTACAACATGGTCGTCGCAGATTCGCGCAAGCGCCGTGATGGCTCCTGCATCGAGCGCGTAGGCTTCTATAACCCCGTCGCCGGGGAAAAGGAGCAGGGTTTGCGCGTCGATATGCAACGCATCGAGCACTGGACGGGCAAGGGCGCCCAGCTGTCGCCCACCGTGGCGCGACTGGTCAAGCAGTTCTCAGCCAAGGCCGCTGCCTAAAACGCATGATCGTTCTGGGGCGCATTACCGCCCCATTCGGTGTCCGCGGCTGGATCAAGATCCAGACATACGGTGACGACCCGCAGGCGTTGGCAAAAATGCCACGCTGGTGGCTGGCGCCGGAGGAGCAGGCAACGGAGGCGGCGTGGCAGCCGAAGCTGCTGGCAGAATGCAAGCCGCACGGCAAAGGGCTTGTAGCGCGATTTGCCGATATCGAGGATTGCAACGCCGCCGAGAAGATGATCGGGCTGTATATCGGCGCCCCGCGTGAGGCATTGCCGAAAACGGACAAGAATGAATTCTACTGGGCTGATCTGGTAGGCCTGGAAGTGGATAACCTGGCGGGTGAGCGGCTGGGCCGCGTCGCCGAACTGGTGAGAGCCGGCGCACACGAAGTGCTCGATGTGCGTGACGAGAGTGGCAACCAGCGACTGTTGCCCTTCGTGGCGGCGGTGGTCAAGGAGGTGGATCTGGTAGGACGCCGGATCCAGGTGGACTGGGAGCGGGACTGGTGACCATCGCATTCGATGTCATCACCTTGTTCCCGGAGATGTTCACTGCGGTGGCCGACTACGGCATCACGCGGCGGGCACGCGAGCAAGGCCTGTGGCGCCTTGCATTGTGGAACCCGCGCGATTTTGCGGTCGATAACTACCGCACGGTGGACGACCGGCCCTATGGTGGCGGGCCTGGCATGGTGATGCTGGCAGAGCCGCTGGAGAAGGCGATCGCCGCAGCCAGGAATAACCAGGCCGGCGGCAAAGTGATTTACCTGTCCCCGCAAGGACGACCGCTGCGGCATGAGCGGGTGCTGGAACTGGCTCAGGACGTTGGTGCGATTTTGCTCTGTGGGCGCTACGAGGGAATTGATGAGCGCCTCATCGGGCGTTGTGTTGATGAGGAGATTTCGCTGGGCGATTTTGTCCTGTCCGGAGGCGAGATCGCCGCGATGGCGCTGATCGACGCGGTTGTACGGCAGATGCCCGGCGCTTTGAACGATGCCGATTCAGCCTTGGAGGAATCCTTTGCGGGCGGCTTGCTTGATTGTCCGCACTTCACTCGGCCCGAGGTGCATGAGGGGGTGCCGGTGCCACCGGTACTGCTCTCCGGCAATCACGCCGAGATCAGACGCTGGCGACTGAAACAATCGCTGGGGCGCACCTGGTTGCGACGGCCGGAACTGATTGCGCACCGGCTACTGAGCAGTGAAGAAGCAAACTTGCTTGAGGAATTCAAGCGGGAGCAGGGTAAGTAGGGAAGTGGTTTATTAACGAGAAACGCGCGCATCATGCTGCGGTATGCTCTGCGCACTAGGCCAAGGGCCATTCGACTTAGGAGCAAGGCAATGAATCTCATCCAGCAACTGGAACAGGAAGAAATCGCCCGTCTGGGCAAGAAAATCCCCGATTTCTCTCCCGGTGACACGGTCATCGTGAATGTGAACGTCGTCGAAGGCGAGCGCAAGCGCGTACAAGCCTACGAAGGCGTAGTGATCGGCAAGCGCAACCGCGGCCTCAATTCCGCCTTCACGGTGCGCAAGATTTCATCGGGGGAAGGTGTCGAGCGGACCTTCCAGACCTATTCCCCGCTGATCGCCAGCATCGAAGTGAAGCGCAAGGGCGACGTGCGCCGCGCCAAGCTTTACTACCTGCGCCAGCGTTCGGGCAAGTCGGCGCGCATTCGCGAGAAACTGCCGGCATCAAGCAAGCGCGCCGCACAATAAGGCGTGACAATCAAGCAAACGGGGCGCCAAGGCGCCCCGTTTGCTTTGCGGCAAGCCGCCTGGTGTGGCTCTAGGCCGTGAGTTTGTTCCGCTCGATGAGGGCGTAGGCGGAGTGATTGTGAATGGACTCGAAGTTCTCCGACTCGACCACGTAGGCGTCGATACGTTTCTCGGCATTGAGCAGCGCCGCGACATCGCGCACCATGTCCTCGACGAACTTCGGGTTGTCGTAGGCGCGCTCGGTGACGTACTTTTCGTCGGGCCGCTTGAGCAGGCCGTATAGTTCGCAGGACGCCTGGCTTTCCACCAGTTGCACCAGATCCTCGATCCAGACCAGGTCGTTGGTCGTTGCCGTGACGGTGACGTGGGAGCGTTGGTTGTGCGCGCCGCGCTCTGATATTTTCTTCGAACAGGGGCACAGGCTGGTGACTGGCACCACGACTTTCATGGTGAAGGTGTACTTGTCGCCTTCGTGAATTTCCCCCACGAAGGTGACCTCGTAATCGATCAGGCTCTGCACCCCGGAAACGGGCGCCTTCTTGTTGATGAAGTAGGGGAAGGTCATCTCGATATGACCCGTTTCGGCTTCCAGCCGCTTGACCATCTTGCGCAACTTCGGCTCGAAGTTCTCGACTGAGAATTCACGCTCGGCACTGTTGAGCAGCTCGACGAAACGCGACATGTGCGTGCCCTTGAAGTTGTGCGGCAGGCTGACGTACATGTTGAAGACGGCGATGGTGTGCTGCACGCCGCAATTCTTGTCCTTCACCCTGACCGGATGACGGATCGATTTGATGCCGACTTTGTTGATGGGCAACTGGCGGGTGTCGGCGAAGCCTTGTACGTCGGGTATGGCCATGGTGTCGTTCAGGTTCATGAATGTCTCTCTGGGGTTGGGGCGTCTATTAGCGCTTGCTTTTGGACGCATCCTACCATTCCCGACAGAATCACTCAAGTATTAACTGTTTAACCCTTTCAGAAATGCCGGCGGCGTCAAGGCCAAGTTGCGCCAATAATGCCGCGGAATCGCCGTGTTCGGTGAATCGGTCGGGCAGCCCTAAACGCAGCAGCCGCGTGTTCAGGCCCTGTTCTTCCAGCGAACGCGCCACCTCGGCGCCGGCTCCGCCAATCACGGCATTTTCCTCCAGCGTGACGAGCAAGTCGTGGCCGTACGCAAGTTCCTTGACCAAGGAGTGATCCAGCGGCTTGACGAAGCGCATGTTGGCCACCGTGGCGTTGAGCATGTCCCCCGCCTCTAGGGCCGGCGTCAGGAGGCTACCGAAGGCAAGCAGAGCGATCCTGCTGCCGGAGCGGCGGATATCACCTTTGCCCACGGACAGGGCCTTCAATGTCTTCAGTGCCGGTACGCCGGGGCCATGGCCGCGCGGATAGCGCACGGCGCTCGGACCATCATGAAAGAACGCCGTGGTGAGCATCTGCCGGCACTCGTCCTCGTCGGCAGGGGCCATGACGAGCATGTTCGGTATGCAGGTCAGATAGGACAGGTCGAACGCGCCATTGTGGGTGGCGCCGTCGGCGCCAACGAGTCCGCCGCGGTCGATGGCCAGCATGACCGGCAGGTTCTGCAGGGCGATGTCGTGGATAAGTTGGTCGTAGGCTCGCTGCAGGAAGGTCGAGTAGATTGCCACGACCGGCTTGATGCCTTCGCAGGCCAGGCCGGCGGCGAAAGTCAGTGCGTGCTGTTCGGCGATGCCGACATCGTGGAAGCGATGCGGAAATTCCTCGGCGAATCGCACCATGCCTGAACCCTCGCGCATGGCCGGCGTGATGGCGACGAGGCGCGCGTCCTGTGCAGCCATGTCGCACAGCCAGTCGCCGAAGACCTGCGTGTAGGTGAGCTTGCCGCCCACTTTGCCCTGCTGGATGCCATTTTCGCTGTCGAATTTCGATACGCCGTGATACAGCACGGGATCGGCCTCGGCCAGCTTGTAGCCCTGGCCCTTTTTCGTGATGACGTGGAGGAACTGCGGGCCCTTCAGCTCGGATATGTTCTTCAAGGTGGGGACCAGCGAATCGAGGTCGTGGCCGTCGATCGGGCCGATGTAGTTGAAGCCAAACTCCTCGAACAGGGTGCCGGGCGTGAGCATGCCCTTCAGGTGCTCCTCGGTGCGTTTGGCGAATTCCAGCAGCGAGGGCGAGACGCCGAGTACCTTCTCGCCAGCGCGCCGCGCGGCATTGAAGGCGTGGCCCGAGAACAGCCTGGCCAGATACCGGTTGAGGGCGCCCACCGGCGGCGAGATTGACATGTCGTTGTCGTTGAGGATGACCAGCAGGTTGGCATCCGCCACGCCGGCGTTGTTGAGCGCCTCGAAGGCCATGCCGGCGGTCATAGCGCCGTCGCCGATGACGGCGACGACATTCTTCGTTTCGGCCTTGTCGCGCGCGCCAATGGCCATGCCCAGTGCTGCCGAGATCGAGGTGGACGAATGCCCTGTGCCGAATGTGTCGTAGGGGCTTTCGTCGCGGCGCGGGAAGCCGGATACGCCACCGAGCATCCTCAGCTTGTCCAAGCCGGCGCGCCTGCCGGTAAGCACCTTGTGCGCGTACGTCTGATGGCCGACGTCCCACACCAGGCGGTCTTCTGGTGTATTGAAGACGTAATGCAAGGCGATGGTCAGCTCGACCGTGCCGAGATTCGATGACAGATGGCCGCCTGTCCGCGATACCGACTCGATGAGGAATTCGCGCATTTCCTGCGCCAGTTGCGGCAGCTGCTTTCGCTCGAGCAGGCGCAAGTCGGCGGGACTGCCGATAGTGTCGAGGAGGGGATAGGCGGACATCAGAACTTCCGCGTGACGATGAAGTGGGCCAGTTCGTGCAGGCGCCGGCCGCGTTCGCCGAAAGCCTCGATCGCTTCCCGCGCTTCGCTACGCAGAGAATCTGCCATCTCACGCGCTTCGGCCAGTCCCATCGCGCTGACGTAAGTGACCTTGCCTTGCGCGGCGTCCTTGCCGGCGGTCTTCCCCAGCGTTGCCGTGCTGGCTTCGGCATCCAGGATGTCGTCGATTACCTGGAAGAGGAGACCGACGCGCTTGGCGAAATGATCGAGGCGGGCTATCTCGCCTTCAGGCATGGGTGTGCCGCACTGGGCCCCGAGCAGGATCGCCGCGCGGATCAGCGCACCGGTCTTGTGCACATGCATGAACTCCAGTTCGGCGCGCGTCAGGATCTGACCGGTACCTTCGATATCGATCATCTGTCCGCCGGCCATGCCGCGAGAGCCGGCGGCCTGCGCCAGCAGTCGCAGCATCTCGAGCTGGCGGAGCGGGTCGTCCGCCAGCACATGGTCGGAAAGCAGGAGGAAGGCCTGCGCCTGCAGCGCATCTCCGACCAGCATCGCCGTGGCCTCGTCATACTCGACGTGGCAGGTGGGCTTGCCCCGGCGCAGGACGTCGTTGTCCATGCAAGGCAGGTCGTCGTGCACCAGAGAGTAGGCGTGGATCAGCTCGACTGCGCATCCAGCGATGTCCAGGCGCGCGGAATCGGCGCCGGCAAGTTCGCCCGCAGCATGGCACAGCAGCGGGCGGATGCGCTTACCCCCGCCGAGAGTGGCGTAGCGCATGGCCTGATGCAGGCGCTGCGGGGCGATGTCGGAGGCGGGCAACAGGCTTTCGAGCGAACGCTCGGTGCGCTGCTGCACGGCAGTCATCCAGCTCTGGAAATCCATCTTGAAGGAGTCAGCGCCCCCTCGGGGGGCAGCGAACGAAGTGAGCGTGGGGGCAGTCCATTTCAGTTTTCGCTGCGCGGCAAATCCTTCAGCTGACCCGCCTCCAGGACCTGAATCTTCTGCTCGGCGGCGGTCAGCGCGCCCTGGCAATGCTTGAGCAGCGCCGCGCCGCGCTGATAGGCAGCGAGCGATTCTTCCAGGCTGAGTTTGCCGGCCTCCATGCCCTGCACGATGGATTCCAGTTCAGCCAGCGCGGCCTCGAAGGATTCGGGCAGCCCGTCTTTTTTGGCTTGGCTCATTGAGGATTGCTGAAAGGCAAACCGTAATCATAGCGTATTGCCTACCCTTGGGCACGCGTGCGTCAGTCTGGAAGGATTGCTATAGTGGCAGGCGAAAACCATTGGGAGGCAACATGATCGTCACCGATCACAAAGATAATTTGGTCACTGTCACCGTTTACGGGGAATTCACCCTGGCCGACTACCGGGAATTCGAGGAATTGGTCAATTACAAGGTCCAGTTCCAGGGCGTGGTGAACCTCCTGTTCGACCTGCGCCAGATGGCCGACTTCACGCTGGACATGGCCTGGGAGGAAATCAAGTTCGCGCGCGCCCATAGCCACGACTTCGGCAAGATAGCCGTTCTCACGGATTCCCAATGGGTCACTTGGAGCGCCTGGCTGTCGCAGATCTTCGTCGATGCCGACTTGCAGGTATTCGCCGACGAGCAGGAAGCGCGCGACTGGCTGCAGGCGGCATGAAAACCTTCAACACCCTGATCGATGCAGCCGCCCTGGCGCACCATCTGCACGACGCGCGCTGGCGGGTCTTCGACTGCTCCTTCGACTTGGTGCATCCGCATGCGGGCGAACTCGCTTATCGGGAAGCGCATATCCCGGGCGCGATTTACGCGCACCTGGAGCGGGATCTTTCCGGCCCGCTCAACGGCCGCAACGGCCGCCATCCCCTGCCGGATCCGGCGCGCTTTGCCGCCAAGCTGGGCGAATGGGGTGTGGGCAGCGACACGCAGGTGGTGGTCTACGATGATGCGGCAGGCACTTATGCCGTGCGCCTGTGGTGGATGCTGCGCTGGCTCGGCCACGATGCGGTGGCAGTGCTCGACGGCGGTCTCAATGCCTGGGAGGCGGCCGGCCACGACCTGACGGATGCCGAAACGCAGCATCCCCATGCCGAATTCACGCCGCGGCTGCGCCCCGACATGGTCGTCGATGTGCATTTCGTGGAAAGTCAGCCTCCACGGGACGGCGCCAGGATTCTCGATGCGCGCAATGCGCAGCGCTTCCGCGGAGAGAACGAGACACTCGACCCGGTGGGCGGCCACATCCCCGGCGCGGTGAACCGCTTCTTCAAGGACAACCTGGCACCGACGGGGCGCTTCAAGCCCGCGGAGGTGCTGCAGGCCGAGTACCGGCAGTTGATGGATGGGCGCAGCGCTGCCGAGATTGTCCATTCCTGCGGTTCGGGCGTGACGGCCTGCCACAACCTGCTGGCGATGGAAGTGGCGGGCCTGTCCGGCTCGCGGCTCTACCCGGGCTCCTGGAGCGAATGGTGCGCCGATCCGTCACGGCCGGTCGCCACCGGCAGCTGACGCTGATGGAGCGGGCGTGAGCGCGCTCGCCGACCTCGTCCTCGTTGTTCATTTCGCCATCGCTGGATTCATCGCCGCTGGTTTTGTCCTGATTCCGACCGGCGCCGCAGCCGGCTGGCGCTGGGTGAGAAAGCGGCGCCTGCGCCTCGTCCATGCCGGTGCCATCGTTTTTGTCGCGGCTGAATCCCTGGCCGGCATTGCCTGTCCGCTGACGGTGTGGGAAAGCTGGCTGCGCGGTGACGTGCCCGGAGACAGCGGCTTCGTCGGACGCTGGGTAGGGCGGCTGCTCTACTGGGATTTTTCCGCATCGGCCTTTGCCGCGCTGTATGTCGCGCTGGCGCTGCTGGCCGTGATGCTCTGGCGCTGGGTGCCGCCGGATCAGCCGGCACGGTGACGCGCGAGCGCCCAGAGCACGTGTTCCCGCACCAGTGCCGAGGGATGATCGCGGCGCGATTCCAGCGCGGCGACGATGGCCGGGGAAGACGGCGCATTGCCGAGGCCAATGGCGAGATTGCGGAGCCAGCGCTCATGGCCGATGCGATGAATCGCGCTGCCGGCCAGGCGCACCCTGAATTCCTCTTCCGTCCAGGCAAACAGATCGGCCAGTGCGGCCGCGTCGAGGCCGTTGCGCACGGCGAAATCCGTTTCCCCGGCCACTTGCGCGTAGCGGTTCCACGGGCAGGCGAGCTGGCAGTCGTCGCAGCCGTAGACGCGGTTGCCGATGAGTGGCCGCAATGCCGCGGGGATGGCGCCTTTCAGTTCGATGGTGAGGTAGGAAATGCAGCGGCGCGCATCCACGGTGTAGGGCGCGACGATGGCCTGGGTCGGGCAACAGTCCAGGCAGGCGCGGCAGGTGCCGCAGTGGTCCGCCTGCGGCCGGTCGGCCGGCAGCGGCAGGTTGGTGTAGATCTCGCCGAGGAAGAAGTAGGAGCCGGCCTCGCGCGTGAGCAGCAGGGTGTGCTTGCCGCGCCAGCCCAGCCCGCTCTTCGAGGCCAGCGCCACCTCCATCACCGGAGCGGAATCCGTGAACACACGATAGCCGAACGGGCCGATCTCCGTCGCGATGCGGTCGGCCAGTTTTTGCAGGCGGCTGCGCAGCAGCTTGTGGTAATCGCGGCCGAGGGCATAGCGGGAGATGGCGGCGCGCGTGCCGTCGGCCAGCACCACATCCATCGGCGCCGCTTGCGGCAGGTAGTTCATGCGCGCGGTAACGACGCTCACGGTGCCCGGCACCAGTTCTGCGGGGCGCGAGCGCTTCGTGCCGTGGCTTGCCATATAATCCATTTCGCCGTGGAATCCGGCCTCAAGCCACGCCGCCAGTTCGCTTTCCGCGGCGCCGAGACTCGTGTCGGCAAAGCCGATGGCGTCAAATCCCAACGCCCGCCCCCATTGCCTGATGCGTGCGGCGAGACCAACCCCGTCGATGGAGCGCGCGTTTTGCATACCAAGGATGATAACCACTTGACCCTGAACCTGCCCGACGAGGCGGCAACGCTGGCGCTGGGCGCCCGGCTGGCCCCGGCGCTGGCGCCCGGGCTGGTGATTTACCTCGACGGCGACCTCGGCAGCGGCAAGACGACCCTGGTGCGGGGGGTGCTGCGCGGCCTCGGTTACGTGGGGAATGTGAAAAGTCCGACCTATACTTTGGTTGAACTTTATGCTATTTCTAGATTAAACTTGCATCACTTTGATTTTTATCGATTCAGCCAGCCGGAAGAATACTTGGATGCAGGCTTGGACGAATACTTTCAGAGCGGGGCGGTCTGCCTCGTCGAATGGCCGGACAAGGCCGGGGGCTATCTTGTGCCCGCCGACCTGCGGATTTCCCTCGAGATGGCCGACGGCGGGCGCCGAATCGGCTTCGAACCCATCACCGAAGCGGGGCGCGCATGTCTGAGCACACTCCGCGCCTCCCTGCCGGACTCCGCCGCCGCGACTTCCTGAAGTTTGCCGGTGCGGCGATGACCCTGCTGGTCAGCCCGCTGGGTCAGGCCGCAACCAGCGTCCTCGCTGTGCGCGTCTGGCCGGCACGCGACTACACCCGGGTGACGCTGGAATGCCAGCAGTCGATTGCCTTCTCGCAGATGATCCTGAAAGATCCCGACCGGCTGGTCGTCGATCTGGAAGGCATCGAGTTCAACAGCATCCTGCAGAACCTGCCCGACAAGATTTCGGCGACGGACCCCTATATCAAACTGATCCGCGCCGGGCGCTTCAAGCCGGGCGTGGTGCGCCTCGTGATCGAGTTGAAGACAGAGATCCAGCCGCAGGTGTTCGCCCTGAAACCGGTCGGCGAGTATGGCTATCGCCTGGTGCTGGACCTGTATCCGATGGAGGCAGAGGATCCCTTGCTGGCCCTCCTGGAAAAACTTGACGCAGCGCCTCAAAAAACGCCACACAAGTCGTCCCCTCCGGATGACATGATGCGCATGGTGACCATCGTCCTCGATCCGGGCCACGGCGGCGAGGATCCGGGCGCCATCGGCCGCGGCGGCAGCCACGAGAAGAACGTCACCCTGCAGGTGGCGCGCCGGCTCAAGGCGAAGATCGACGCGGAGCCGAACATGCGCTCGATGCTCACGCGCGACGGCGATTTCTTCATACCGCTGCATCATCGCGTGCAGAAGGCGCGCCGCGTCAAAGCCGATCTCTTCGTTTCCGTGCACGCCGACGCCTTCATCAAGCCCACGGCGCGCGGTTCCTCGGTATTCGTGCTCTCGGAGAACGGCGCGTCCAGTTCCGCGGCGCGCTGGTTGGCACAGCGGGAGAACTCGGCCGACCTCATCGGCGGCGTCAATCTCGACGTCAAGGATCCGCACCTGGCGCGCACCCTGCTCGACCTCTCGCAGACGGCCACCCTCAACGACAGCATGAAGCTCGGTCGTTCCGTGCTGGGCGAACTGGGCGGGATCAATACCCTGCACAAGGAACATGTCGAGCAGGCCGGCTTTGCCGTGCTGAAGGCGCCCGACATCCCTTCCATCCTCATCGAGACGGCCTTCATCAGCAATCCGGAAGAGGAGCGTCGGCTCAACGATGATGCCTACCAGGACAAAATGGCCGAAGCCATCCTGAGAGGCATCAAGGGTTATCTGGCAAAGAATCCGCCCTTGGCCAAGTCGAAACTCGTTCGTCTCGACTGATATAATCAGCCGTTTCCCGGCAACCCTTAACCACCGTGCAGGTCTTCCGAGGCATTCCCGCCCGCGCTTCGCATTCGACGGTGCTCACCATCGGCAACTTCGATGGCGTGCATCGCGGCCATCGTGCGCTACTGGCGAAGCTGACCGGCTTGGCGAAGCAGGCCGGCCTGCCGTCGGCGGTGATGACCTTCGAGCCCAATCCGCGCGAGTTCTTCGCGCCCCAATCGGCGCCGGCGCGCCTGGCCAGCCTGCGCGAGAAACTGCAGTTGCTCGCCGAGTGCGGCGTCGACCAGGCTTATGTGTGCGCCTTCAACAAGCGCTTTGCGGCGCTGTCGGCGGAGGTCTTCGTCGAGCGCATCGTGCATGGGCTGGGCGTGCGCCACCTGATGATCGGCGACGACTTTCGCTTCGGCAAGGGGCGCACGGGCGACTTCGCCATGCTGCAGCGGGCCGGGATCGAGCATGGCTTTGGCGTCGAGGCGATGGAAACCTTGGTGCACGAGGGCGAGCGCGTCTCCAGCTCTGCGGTGCGCGAGGCGCTCGACGCAGGCGACCTGGAGCATGCCGAGCGTCTGCTGGGGCGGCCCTACTGCATTTCCGGGCGCGTCATCCATGGCGAGAAGCTCGGCCGCAAGATCGGCTATGCCACCGCCAACATCCAGCTCAAGCGCCTGCGCGCGCCGCTGTCGGGCATTTTCGTCGTGACGGTCGACGGCATTGCCGATCAACCGCTGGAGGGCGTGGCGAGCCTCGGCGTCAGGCCGACGGTGCATTCCAACGGCGTGCCGACGCTGGAGGTGTATATCTTCGATTACACGGGCGACCTCTATCGCGCGCACCTGCGGGTGAATTTCCTGCACAAGCTGCGCGACGAAGCGAAGTTCGATTCCCTTGAAGCGCTGACGGCGCAGATCGCGCGCGACGTTTCCGATGCAAAGGCCCATCACGCAGCATTGCGTGCCCAGACGGTGGATTGACATGGCGGATTACCGAAAGACCCTGAACCTTCCCGATACGCCCTTCCCGATGAAAGGCGATCTCGCCAGGCGCGAACCGCAATGGGTGGACGAATGGCAGCAGCGCAAGCTTTACCAGAAGATCCGCCAGGCCTCGGCCGGCCGGCCGCGCTTCGTGCTGCACGATGGCCCGCCCTATGCCAACGGCGACATCCACATCGGCCACGCGGTCAACAAGATCCTTAAGGACATCATCGTCCGCTCCAAGACCCTGGCCGGCTACGACGCACCCTACGTGCCGGGCTGGGACTGCCACGGCCTGCCCATCGAGCACCAGATCGAGAAGCTGCACGGCAAGCATCTGCCGGCGGACAAGGCGCGCGAACTGTGCCGCGCCTTCGCCGCCGAGCAGGTCGAACGGCAGAGGAAGGATTTCATCCGCCTCGGCGTGCTGGGCGACTGGGACGATCCGTATCTGACCATGGCGTTTCGCAACGAGGCCGACGAGATCCGCGCCCTCGGCGATCTGCACAGCCGCGGTTACCTCTTCAAGGGCCTGAAGCCGGTGAACTGGTGCTTCGACTGCGGCTCGGCCCTAGCGGAAGCCGAAGTCGAATATCAGGACAAGGAGTCGCCGGCCATCGACGTGGCCTTTCCGCTCGATGACGCCGAGCGCGGGCGCGTGGCGCATGCCTTCGGTCTGACGACATTGCCCGACGGACCCTGCCAGGCGGTGATCTGGACGACGACGCCGTGGACGATTCCCGGCAACCAGGCGCTCAACCTGCATCCGGAGTTCACCTACGAACTGGTGCAGACATCGCGCGGCCTCCTGGTGCTGGCGGCCGAATTGCGCGGCCAGGCGCTAGCCCGCTACGGCCTCGAAGGCACGGTGATCGGCGCCTGCCAGGGTGCGGCGCTTTCGCTGGTGAAGTTCCGTCATCCCTTCTACGACCGCGAAGCACCCGTGTACCTGGGCGACTACGTCACGCTGGACACCGGCACGGGCGTGGTGCACAGCGCGCCGGCCTACGGCCTGGAAGACTTCGAATCCTGCAAGCGCCACGGCATGCGCAACGAGGAGATCCTCACGCCGGTGCAGGGCAACGGCCGCTTTGCCGAGAGCCTGCCCTTCTTCGGTGGCCTCAACGTCTGGAAGGCCAACGCCGCGATCATCGAGAAACTGCGCGAAGTGGGCAGCCTGTTCGCCTCGAACAAGATCACCCACAGCTACATGCACTGCTGGCGCCACAAGACGCCGATCATCTACAGGGCCACATCGCAGTGGTTCGTTGGCATGGATCGCAAGCCGCACGAGGGACGCACACTGCGCGATACCGCGCTGTCTGCCGTCGAAGCGACGCAATTCTTCCCGGACTGGGGCCAGGCGCGGCTGCACGCCATGATCGCCAACCGCCCCGACTGGTGCGTCTCGCGCCAGCGCAACTGGGGCGTGCCGATCCCCTTCTTCCTGCACAAGGAAACGGGCGAACTGCACCCGCGCACGCTGGAGCTGCTGGAGGCGGTGGCGCTGCGCGTCGAGAAGGATGGCATCGACGCCTGGTTCAAGCTCGACGCGGCCGAACTGCTCGGCCAAGGTGAACATGGGGCCGGGCAGTACGAAAAGATGCGCGACACGCTGGACGTCTGGTTCGATTCCGGCACGACGCACCGCACCGTGTTGCGCGGCAGCCATGCCGAAGGCGCCAAATGGCCGGCCGACCTTTACCTCGAAGGCTCGGACCAGCACCGCGGCTGGTTTCATTCCTCGCTGCTCACCGCCTGCGCGCTGGACGGCCGCGCGCCCTACGACGGCCTGCTCACGCACGGCTTCGTGGTGGACGGCCAGGGCCACAAGATGTCGAAGTCCAAGGGCAACGTCATCGCGCCGCAGAAAGTCTCCGACACACTGGGCGCCGAGGTGCTGCGCCTGTGGGTGGCGGCGACCGACTACTCCGGCGAGCTGTCGATCTCGGACGAAATCCTCAAGCGCGTGGTCGAGTCCTACCGGCGCATCCGCAATACCCTGCGCTTCCTGCTCGCCAACACCGCCGATTTCGATCCGGCAAAGGACAGGCTGCCGGTGGCCGAGTGGCTGGAGATCGACCGCTACGCTCTGGCGCTGACGCGCCGCCTGCAGGAGCAGGTGGCGGCCGACTACGGGCGTTATGAATTCCATCGGGTCGTGCAGGCGCTGCAGGGCTTCTGCTCCGAGGAGTTGGGTGCCTTCTACCTGGACATCCTCAAGGACCGCCTGTACACGACCGGCGCGAATTCGCAGCCGCGCCGCGCCGCGCAGAGCGCCCTGTGGCACATCCTGCAGGCCTTTGTCAGACTGATGGCGCCGGTACTGTCCTTTACCGCAGAGGAAATCTGGCAGGTGCTGTCGAAGAACCCAGAGGACAGCGTGATGCTGGCCACCTGGCACGCATTGCCGGCGCTGGAGCAAGAGTCAGCCCTCACGGCACGGTGGCAGAAGATCCGCGAGGCGCGCGCCGAGGTGTCGAAAGTGCTGGAGGATCTGCGCGTTGCCGGCAAGATCGGTTCGTCCCTGCAGGCCGAGGTGGAAATCCGCGCCGCCGGGCAGAAGCACGACCTGCTCGCCTCGCTCGGCGACGATCTGCGCCTGGTGTTGATCTGCTC
Organism: Betaproteobacteria bacterium HGW-Betaproteobacteria-14; assembly: GCA_002840845.1. Lineage (GTDB taxonomy): Bacteria > Pseudomonadota > Gammaproteobacteria > Burkholderiales > Rhodocyclaceae > Desulfobacillus. Next base: position 80,744 of record PHCS01000002.1, on the reverse strand, counting down.
GAAAGCCACGCTGGTGAAGGTCGGCGGCGAGGCGGCTGAGGGCGTAGCCGCTGCGCCCAGCCCGCATGCCAAGTGTCCGCGCTGCTGGCACTGGCGCGAGGACGTCGGCGTGAATGCCGCGCATCCCGAACTGTGCGGGCGCTGCGACGCCAATCTGCATGGCGCGGGCGAGCCTCGTTCGCATGCCTAGGACTGCTCTCTGGCTGGGGCTGTCCGGCCTGATCATCCTCCTCGACCAGCTGACGAAGCTTTGGGTCGTGTCCGCGCTCAAGCTTGGCCAGAGCATCGAGCTGACATCGTTCTTCAACCTGGTGTTCGTTTACAACACCGGTGCAGCGTTCAGCTTCCTCGCCGATGCGGGTGGCTGGCAGCGCTGGTTCTTCGTCGGCTTGGCGCTCGCCGTATCGCTGTGGCTGACTTCGCTGATCCGCCATCATGCGTCCGAGCGAATGCTGCCGCTGGCGGCCGCGCTGATCCTGGGGGGCGCGCTGGGCAACGTGATCGACCGCGTACGCTTCGGCGCGGTGGTGGATTTCCTCGACGCGCACGCCGGCGGCTGGCACTGGCCGGCCTTCAACGTCGCCGATTCGGCGATTTCCGTGGGCGTGGCGTTGCTTGTCTGGCAGCAGCTGTTTTGTTCAAACGGGAAGAAGAAATGAGCGAAGTCGTCCAGGCCGACAGCCTGCTGACCCTGCATTACCGGCTGGCCCTGGCGGATGACAACGAGCTGGTGAGCACCTTTGGCACCAAGCCGGCCACGCTGCAGCTGGGCAGCGGGGAACTGGCACCCGTCCTGGAGCGTTGCCTGATCGATCTGCCTGTCGGCCAGCGCACCGTATTCCTGCTCGAACCCGAGCAGGCATTCGGCCCGCACAATCCGCTACTGATGCAGCGCTTTGCCCGCAGCGAGCTGCCCGAGCCGGGGGAACTTCGGGAGATGGCGCTCATCGAATTCAAGGCGCCCAATGGCGTCGCCTACACCGGACTGGTGCGCGAACTGACGGACGATAGCGCGCTCATCGACTTCAACCACCCGCTTGCCGGCAAGGCCATTCGCTTCGAGGCGGAAGTGATAGGGATCCTGTAATGGACATTATGCTGGCCAACCCGCGCGGCTTCTGTGCCGGCGTCGAACGCGCCATCGAGATCGTCGAGCGGGCGCTGGAAATTTACGGCGCACCGATCTATGTGCGCCACGAGGTGGTGCATAACAAGTTCGTCGTAGACGACCTGCGCACCAAAGGCGCGGTATTCGTCGAGGAGCTCGACGAGGTGCCAGATGGCGCCACGGTGATCTTCAGCGCCCACGGCGTGTCGAAGGCGGTGCGCGCGGAAGCCGATCGACGCGGCCTGCGTGTCTTCGACGCCACTTGCCCGCTGGTGACCAAGGTGCATTCCGAAGTAGGCCGCGTGCGCGAGGCGGGAAAAGAGATCGTCATGATCGGCCACCGCGGCCATCCCGAGGTCGAGGGCACCATGGGCCAGGCTGCCGGGGGCATGCACCTGGTGGAGAACGTCGAGGATGTCGCGCGCCTGCAGGTGAAGGACCCCAACCAGCTTGCCTATGTAACGCAGACCACGCTTTCCGTGGACGACGCACGGACCATCGTGCAGGCGCTGGAGGCGCGTTTTCCGAAGATCACCGGGCCCAGGCGGGACGATATCTGCTATGCCACGCAGAACCGCCAGGACGCGGTCAAGCAACTGGCCGGCCAGTGCGATCTCGTCATCGTCGTGGGTTCTCCGAACAGCTCGAATTCCAATCGTTTGCGCGAAGTGGCGATGAACCGCGGCGTCAAGGCCTATCTGGTCGATGGTGCCGATGAAATCCGGCCGGAATGGCTGTCCGGTAAACAGCATGTCGGCGTCACTGCTGGCGCGTCGGCGCCGGAAGTGCTGGTGCGTCAGGTCATTGGACGGCTGGAAGCTTTGGGAGCGGGGAAGGTGCTTCAGTCGGAGGGAAATCCGGAGAACGTTGTATTTTCGTTGCCTCGTGAGCTTCAGCGGGCAGAGCGGCAAACGCAGGCCGAATCGCCTATCATTGATCGCCGCCAATAGCGAGATCCATCAATTTCTGACTTCTAACATGTCTCCCGTCCTTGACAGCGGGAGAAAACGGTATTGTTTTCAGGGTTGCGGCCACAGCAATGGCCAAGTCAGCGGTAGCTGACTGGATATCAACGAAATCAACCATGGTGACTTTCCCTGTATCGTCGATATAAAGTCGCGCACGCAGATGCCACTGAAGACCGGGATCAGTAACGAGCATTGCAAGTTGAGGGATGCCGCCAATGGGCCATGCGGACTTGTCGAGTTCTGAGCTCTTGTAGTACACGGGATCCGCAGCAAAAAGCGGAGGCATGTCACGCTTGGGAGTTTCGGCGGGGAGGACATCAAGCATTCTTCCCACTGAGGATTGCCTTTCCCCCGCATTGAGATTCGGTAGCGCATTAAGGCTCACGGACAGAAGCGTCACCTTACCTTCAGTTGGCCTATGGGCTCCGATCCGGGGAACAGGGGACAACAGCACCCCAGCATGAATGAGTGCGGAGGCTAACAGCGCCCCCGCGAAAGCAGATCTCATTCAACAATCTCGCGCCAGTTGATTCGGACTCCACCGGCTTTGCCTAGCTGGATGATCGCATCGATGGGCTGTGGCACCGGGTCTTTGTGCCCAGTGCGATAGATAATCACCCTTTCGCCAACTTTGACCACGTTGAAGCCAACCGTGATGTTCTGATATTTCGTGCCGGCCAAGACATTCGAACCGCTGGCAACGAAGCTTCCGGAACGAGGGTCCAGGTTGTATACCCAGCTATAGCCGCCGGGTGAGCAGGCCGTGGCTGTCGGAACGTTGCTTACTGCGATTAACGTGCCAACCTGCAAAACTGCCTGGAGCGTGACGCGTTCGCCCTGGTCCGGCAGGTCAACGTACCAGCCATCCTTGGTCGCCCAATTGACCTCGAGTGTCGTGGCGGTGCGTGTGGAACCGTCGATGGACTGCAATGTCTGCTGCACCAGATTGTCTTTCGGATTAGCGGAATCAGTCAGCTGATCCTTGATGGCGTAAATGGCCTGGCCGTCAGTGTTTCCAGTGTCGGTCTGCCCCAGATAGCGACCGGTGCCGAAAAAGAGCGCACGGTGTGCGTCGATGAGTCCCAGTTCAATCGGAGCGGTGATGGGTTGGCTGGAGCCGAAGTTTGCCACCAGAGTTGAGGTGCCGGCGACAATATCGAATTTCCAGACCTTGCCGTCCAGATCTCCCCCATAGACATGCTGAGTGCTGTTGTCGACGTTGCCGTTCTGCACCCAGTTCGACAGATGCGCCAGGCCAGCAGGAGAGCCGGTGCTGCCCGAGTTCGTGTCGATCTTGCGCACCAACGCGCCAGTGCCGGCGTCAAGCACCCATAAGTGCCCTTCGCCGTCTCCAGGGCTGGTATTGTTGTAGCCGGACGGGAGTACAACGACCCATTGTCCGCTGCCTTCCAGCTTGGTGATGATCGGGTTGCCAAAACTGAAGCCCATGTCGTCTTCGGAAAAGTTCCAGAGAGCCTTTGGCGCGGCAGGATCGGTGATATCCAGCGCATAGTAGCCGCGACCGCCTTTGCCAAACCCGCCCACCAGGATCGTCTTCCATGTACCGTCAATGAAGGCGTCAGCCGCCAGGGGCGAAGCGTCGACGAAAAACTGGTGGTTGTTTGCGAAACTCGCGTCTGCCAGCTTGTAGAGATTGGGCATGACCACAGGTGGAACGAAGGCCCACAGTTCCTGGCCGGTTTGCGAATTGAAGGCATGCAGCATGCCGTCGTTTGACGCAACATATACCGCACCTGCCCTTGCAGACTGAGCACTCTTGTATGCCGCGTATCCGGCGTCGCCGTAATCGAACGGCGGCTTTTGCACGTACACCGGCTGGGAATGAACCAGGTCGCCCAGGATGTTTTCCCTATCCCGATAGAGCCGGTAGTAGGGGCCGGTGTCACCGTAATCCCCTGGCCGATCCTGATTCTCGTTCCTGTTGTGGCCGCGGACATAATTCATCAACATCTCACCGCTGGCTGCGGCTTGAGTCGCTGCATCCCAATCCACGTATTGGGTTAACAAGGAGTTGTTGAAGTAGCCCCGCTGAGTGGTGTCGAGGTTTGCCCATGTAAAGGCTTCGAGCTTGTTGGTAGCGCCGGCATCGTAGCTGTAAATGGTGCGGGTGTCGGCGTCCCCGGTGGAGACGATGCGCGCATTCAGCAAGGTACTGGCCTGCCAGGACGGTGTCGTATCAACCGCGCCGGTCGAGATGTCGATGAGATGGCCTGCCAAGTCGCCATCCCACATCTGAGTGCGATAGCTGCCGACGTAAATGAAGTTGTCCCCGGCTACCGGTTCGAGGTTCGATGTGGCGGCGGCTGCGCCGGAGCCAAGCGACTGGCTGATGCTGGAAAGCGCCTTCTGCAGGCCATCCACCAGGCTGTCCGGGTCGCGTGCGCTGAAGTAGGTGCCCCGGCCATTGACGGCAGCGTGCCAGAGGTCGTCGATGCGTTCGTCCCCGCTATTGGCAATGGAGTCTGGCCACACGGCCGTACCCTGCGTGATGTTGTAATAGTCGTTGCTGGTCGAAGTGTTGGTCTTGTAGTCCGAAACGTAGCGCAGCGTGCCGTCGACGCCCAGGCCAACCGTGAAAGTGGTCATGTGCTGGTGGGTGGCGACGTCGTCCGTATTGTTGTTGTTGCCGGCGCGCGGCACATTGTTCTCGGACAGCGGGCCGGACGTGCGCAAGTCGGTGTGGTAATAATAGTAGGCGACGTCGGCGAGCGTGTTGGCCTTGGCGAGCGCATCCTTTGAAGGCAGGGTGGCAGCGCCATCCTGGTCTCCCACTGAGGCGCCATCCGGCTTGAACGGGCCATAGGTAGACGTTTCCTCATTGGTGTTCCAGTAGCCATCGGTCGAGAGAATGGTGAAGTTCTGCTGGCAGCTGTGGGTAATCGGATCAGTGCCACCCAGCACCCCGGCGTAGTAGCGCCCCGCCTTGGAAAGCGCGCCGCGCAGAGACGTGTAGTTGCTGGGGTTCGCATCGAAAAGCTTGGCGTACCAATCCGTCTTGTGCGAGGGCGTTAATAGTTTGATACCCAGAAATTCGCTGTTGGCGTCGTCCGTGCCTGTGTAGCTGATCGTGGAGTAGCCCAGGCGGTAGTTGTCGTCGAGACTGGCGAAGGCGCGCGAGACGCCGGTCTTCATCATCAGCATCCGCGTGCGATAGAAAGAATACCAGTTGGCGAAATTCTGTTGTTCCTCCGCGCTGGTGCAGGAGGCGCCAGCGCAATCGCTGCGGGCTGCATACTTGGTGTAGGTCTGCCCGGACCTGATCTGGATACGCGTGAAGGTGGCGCCAGCGGAGGCCGCCGTGTAATTGACCGCACCGCTCAGGTTGGCACTGCTGGAATTGAAGTCGATGTTGTTGCCTTCATCGACCGTGAAGTTCTTGTTGAAGTTGGTATTGTCCGGCGACGTCGCGCCTCCGGGCGCGGCGACCAGGATCTGCGCGCAGCGGGTGGTTCGGGTGTTGTTCTTGCAGTCGCTGCCCCCTGTACCGGACTCGCTGGCACTTGTGTCATTTTGCAGCAGGGTGGCCGACCATCCGGCGACGCCATTGATGGCGGCGATCACTTTTTGCGCCAGATCGATGCGGTTGGTTTTATTGTTGGCCGTGTAATTGACGGTGATGGATGCGATGGTCGTGCCATCGAACGAAATATTTTTCGTTTTTGTGCCGCTAGTGTTGCCTGTCGCGACGACATAGAAGGAACGCGAAGCCGCTACGCCGGCCACTTCGGCGGTGCCGGTGAACCTGGGGTAGGTGTGGCTGCCGTCACGCCGGGTAAAGCAGGCGCCGGGCGTCCCCGCCACCGCCGCAGCGGCAGTCGTACACCATTGCACCGCGCCGGACAGTGTGTAATAGACCGGCGGCCCATTGTAGGTCCTGCGGTACTTGTATATGGGCGTAGGGGTTTCCGGATAACGCGGATAGTCCGTGATGGCGGTGTTGAGTGGGTAGTAGCGGCAGTTGCTGTCGTCGGCCGCATTCCCCGTGACATCCGGCGTGCCGTTTGGCGTATCCCACGAGTTTTTGCACCAGGCCGTATTCTGGTAGGTGGACAGGTTCTTGGTCGAGGTGGAGCCCCTGAAGGGGTCGATAAGGGGCGTCGTGGAGGAAGCGTTCGCCCATTCGTTTCCGTCTGCACCCTTGGGCGGCCGATAGCGGATTGCCGGGTTGTAGTAGACGCCGTTTACAGCACTGACTGAGTACGGGGGGTCCCCCACGACGCAACCGTTAAGACTGCCGTTGTCGTCTGAATCCGGGCACATTCTACTGTCGTCGACGTAATCCGGCATGTAATCCCAGCCCATCGAACCGGAATCGTCGAGGATGAAGTAGATGTTGGGCGGGACGCTTTCGGCAGAAGATTCGGCCAGCGGTATGTTGGCAAGGTCGGTCAGGGCGGCCTGTGCAGACAGGATGCCGCCGGCCCCCAGACAGGCAGCCAGGATGACGGCCGCAGATTGTTTTTTCATTGGAGTCATGGTCATGCTCCCCATTTACAGAATGATGACGCTTTGGATAATGCTGCGCGTGTTGCGCGGCCCGATAGCGCGGACGGTGATGCGGTAGAGATAGGCTCTTTGCCCTTTCAGGGCGCCGGATCCATAGGCGGGTCCCCGCGTCGTGCTGGTGGCCGAAGAAGTGGGGGTAAATGATTCGCAGGGGTTGCTGGTCGTCCCCGGAGGACCGTTGGCGTCACACATGCGGTGGATGACATAGGAGATCTGATTGCCAGCCGAATCCTGGCCTATCGAAAGCACTTTAGCTGGAGCTGAAGGCCGGTCGCCATCCCAGTCGATATCATCCGCCTGGGTATCCGGGCGGACACCCGCGAAATCGGTGACGACAATCTGGCGGGTGGCATAGTAGCCCAGACCGGGATTGTCGTTTTCCAGGGTGGCTGGCGTCACGCCCTGAAGCCAGGTGCGCGCCTGTTCGATGCCGAAATCGGCAGCGTGCGTCGTGGTTCGCTTGAAAGCCAGATTGCCTGCAATGATTAGGCCAGTATCAACGGAACGCACGAGCGCGATGCCGCCAATCAGCATGACCACGAGCAGGATCAGCACGAAAATGAGCGTCGCGCCGCGCTGGGCATAGCTTGTGTTCATAACGGCGGCTTCCACATCAGGTTGCGTGGCACAACGATTGTCGAATAGGTCTTGTAGCGATATTTTGTCCATTCCGGCAGGCCTGACAGATCGACAGCCGGGGCGGGGTCGGCAGCCGTATCGTCCCAGAGGCAGGGGCCGTTGTTGACGACGCCACCCGTAGTGGTGCAGGAGCCGGTGACCACTTCGCGCTCGGGCAGGGCCGAGCGCGCCACGATGCCGATGCGCACCGCCTTGATTCTTTCTCGGTCGGCCACACTCGGGTTAGCCCAGGATCCGGTGGCATTCACCCAGTTCACCACCTGGTCGCTGGTGCCGACAGCACTGATGCCATATTGCGCCTGGAGCGATACGATATCCGGGGCAATGTCGCTGGAAATGCCCGATGAAGTAAGCGTGAGCCTGTTGTTTACCAGATTATAGGTACGTTGAATGATGCCGTTGCTGAGGCAGAGCGCTGTGTTTCCGATTGAGTAATTTGGCCAGCTATTGTCGGTTTGGTAAGTGATGGATGGATTGTAGGTTGATTCGTTGGTGTCCTTGTGTTCATGCTTCAGCTTGAATGCCAAGGAGTCAATGGCGGTGATCTGCATGAAGGTGCAATTGGTGCCGTCGGAAATAATGGCAAAGCCGTTAGGTACGCAGCCCGATATATTGCTGACCTCGATATCATCTTGGGGCTGCGCCATGTTGTCCGCCAGTTGTGTCGGCATGCCGCTTGAGCTGGTGCTGCCCGATGTGATGACAATCGTGTCTGAGCCACCTGCCCCACCGTCGCTGATTCTTACGGGAAAGAAACTCAGATCGGGAACCGGGGCACCCGGTATGGGGCCATTGCCGTCGCTGTCATAATAGCTGTAGAAGTTGCCACAACCTCGTATGTTGCTGGAATTGATGGCATAGCCGGAAGCGCCGACATCGCGTTCAATAGAATAGAGTCCGATGGCGGCAGCGGTCTGCGCATCGATGCCGGCACCGGTGGTGCGGCGCTGGCCTTCGGAACCTATGAATATCTGCGTCACCGCCAGGATGACCACCAAGCCGATGGCCAAGGCCACCATCAGCTCGACGAGGCTGAAGCCCCGCTCAGTGTCAGCAGTTGTAGACATCATGCTCAGTTCTCGTTTATGTCCGCAATCAGGACGTGACTGTGCGTGTCGTCGCCGGGAGGAGTCCAGCTTACGGTCACACGAAGACGGTTGGTTTTCGGATCGGCATCTGCATCAATTTTCTCAATGATCAAGTTGCCACCTGGTAAAGCGGTTAGCGATGTCCCGGTGGTGAGGTGTCCCGCCAGATTGGCGCGGTCAACCCAAATTCTGGCAATGGCGTCCTCGGCAACAACGGAGGCGTCCACGCGGAATTTTGCATCGGTCTGGAAGCGGATCGAGTTTGCCTGAAGGCCAACCATGCCCAGAATGCCGAATGCGAAGATCACAATCGCGACGAGCACTTCGATCATCGAGAAACCGGATTGGCGTTTGCTCAGCATGACCGGGCATCTCCCGAGACATTTGGGTCGCACATCTTAATCATTCCGCCACTGATGAGTATTCTAAGATTGCGCGCATTTTCAGCCGCCAGAACGGATTCGGGTACGGTCAGGTCAATTTGCGCCAGAGGCAATGATCCATCCGGATTAGTCGTGGCGATACCCAGAGTATTGAAGGTTACGGCGAATGTGTCTGCCGGGCTTAAGGCCGTCACAACCGGTGTTGTTCCGAAATCTGACTGTGCAAGCACTTCAAGCGTATCGGTACGACGAACCTGCCATGCCGGATCAGCCGCATTGATAACGAAAGATACAATGGTATTACGTCGTACTGCTTCAGTCCGGGCTGTCTTCAAACCCGTCATAACGGACTCGCTGGCCGTGCGGATGCGCAGATTGGTCATCAATTCAGAGAAGGATGGCAGACCCAGTACCAGCAATGCCGCGATGACCACAATCGTAATTGCGATCTCGATCAATGTCAGGCCGGATTCTTTGCGGATATTCATGGTATTTATGCTTTGTCAGCACGCACCTTTTTTATCCACCCAGCAACTTGCACTGTTGCCCCAAGGAGTAGTGGAGCTGCGCACGCCAGCCTGATCGATGGAATAGTTGAATCCGTCCAAATTTGCATCGGCCTTGCCCGTTGCCGTGATCGTCAGGTTATTTGCATCTGCAGTCGGGCAGGATAAGGTGAAAGACTTGATATTTGGCAAGCCTGCCCCGCAAGGATAGGTTCCTATCCCGCCAGAGGCATATGTCCTGTTGTCCTGGAACCATTGCTCCATTTTCACTTTGGTCTCTGATAAAGCGGAAAGCCCTTCAGCAATGCGACCTCTTCGCAGGTAATCCTGATACGAGGGCAGGGCGATGGACGCAAGTATGCCGAGGATCGCCACCACGACCATTACTTCGATTAGGGTGAAGCCACGTAGCTTGGACATGATTCCTCCTTCTGACGATTGCATGTTAGTCGGGCGGGAATGGCGAACGCCAGCCTCAACCGATAAAACGCCAATTGGGCCGGACAAACGGCCGGCAGGCGTGAATATTACGCAATGCAGGCGCGTTTGCCCGGCCATCGGCGCTCGTTTATAATTCGACCCCCATGCTGTTGTAGCTCAGTTGGTAGAGCAACTGATTCGTAATCAGTAGGTCGGAGGTTCGACTCCTCTCAACAGCACCAGAAAACGCAGTTTCAGCGCAGGCTAACATGAGCGGAGCGAATGTTAAGCGAAGCGGCTGAAGCTAAAATTCAATGGCTTGCCAATACAGTGTGATGGGCAAGCCATTTCTTTTAGTGGAAGGAGCTTTTCATGCAGATCAAGGACAGCGTATTCATCGTGACCGGCGGTGCGTCCGGCCTGGGCGCGGGTACGGTGCGGGCATTGGCGGGGCAGGGCGGCAAGGTTCTCATTGCCGACCTCAACAAGGCGGCCGGCGAAGCGCTGGCTAAGGAATTGGGCGCCGGCGTGAGCTTTGCGGAATGCGACGTGTCGTCGGAAGCCAGCGCGAAGGCCGCGGTGGACCTTGCCGTGAGCGCCTTCGGCGGTCTGAACGGCCTGGTCAATTGCGCCGGCGTCGCCATCGGCGAGAAGACCATCGGCAAGGAAGGCCCGCACCAGCTGGCCACATTCGCGCGCGTCATCAACATCAACCTGATCGGCACCTTCAACATGATCCGCCTGGCGGCGGAGGCCATGAGCCGCGGCCAGGCGAATGCGGCCGGCGAGCGCGGCGTCATCGTCTGCACCGCCTCGGTGGCGGCGTTCGACGGCCAGATCGGCCAGGCCGCCTACGCCGCCTCCAAGGGCGGCGTGGTCGGCATGACACTGCCGATTGCACGCGACCTGTCGCGTTCCGGCATCCGCGTCATGACCATTGCACCGGGCATCTTCGAGACGCCGATGCTGCTCGGCATGCCGCAAGAAGTACAGGACGCACTGGGCAAGATGGTGCCGTTCCCGCCGCGCCTGGGCAAGCCGGCGGAGTATGCGGCGCTGGCACTGCACATCATCCAGAACGAGATGCTCAACGGGGAAGTGATCCGCCTCGACGGCGCGATCCGCATGCAGCCGAAGTGATGCTGTTCGGCCAATCCTGTTGGCAGCCGAAGTGACCGGACCGCAAAGGCATCACCTGTAGGCCGGCCTTCAGGCCGACACGAAGGCCTAAGTCGGCCTGAAGGCCGACCTACAGGCGGGTCTAGCACAATGACTGAATCCTGCTACCACTGCGGTCTCCCCGTCCCGCAGGGACTGACTTTTCCCGTAGTCATAGGTGGCGTGCCGCGCGCGATGTGCTGTGCCGGTTGCCAGGCGGTGGCGCAGGCTATCGTCGACAACGGGCTGGACGACTACTACCGGCACCGCGACGCGCTGCCGGAAAGCCCGCGCGATGCTTTGCCCGCCGTGCTGGGGGAACTGACTCTCTACGACAACCCGGATGTGCAGAAGAGCTTTGTGCGGCCGCTCTCGGAGCATGAGCGCGAGGCGTCGCTAATCCTCGAAGGCATTACCTGCGCCGCCTGCGTCTGGCTCAACGAACAGCACCTGACGCGCCAGGCCGGCGTTACCGCGGTGGAGATCAATTACGCCACGCGGCGTGCGCGCGTGCGCTGGGACGAGCAGCGCATCAGGCTCTCCGGCATCCTTGCAGCGGTCGCCGCCATCGGCTACCACGCCTATCCTTACGACGCGGCCCGCTCGGAGGAGATCGCCGGCCGCGAGCGGCGTTCTGCGCTATGGCGCCTCTTCGTCGCCGGGTTCGGCATGATGCAGGTGATGATGTATGCCGTGCCGGCGTACGTGGCGGACGAAGGCACCATGAGCGCCGACATCGAGAGCCTCATGCGTTGGGCCAGCTTGATCCTCACGCTGCCGGTCGTGCTGTATTCCGCCGCACCCTTTTTCCGCAATGCCTGGCGGGACCTGCGTCTCAGGCGCGTGGGCATGGACGTGCCGGTGGCGCTGGGCATCGGCGCCGCCTTCGCAGCCAGCCTGTGGGCAACGCTCAGCGGCGCGGGCGAAGTGTATTTCGATTCCGTCGCGATGTTCGTTTTTCTGCTCTTGGGCGGGCGCTACTTGGAAATGCTCGCGCGCCACCAGTCAGTGCGCTCTATCGAGCGCGTCGGCCGCGCCCTCCCGGCGTTTGCGGATCGCCTGACGGCATTTCCTTCGCTGCAGACGGAGCGGGTCGTTGTTTCGGCGCTGCGACCGGGTGACCGGGTGCTGGTGGCGCCAGGGCAGAGCATTCCCGCCGACGGCATCGTGCTGCAGGGCGAGAGCGAGGTCGACGAATCCCTGCTGACTGGCGAGAGCCGTCCCATTGCCAAGACGGCAGGCGGCGAATTGACCGGCGGCACGACGAACATCCGCAGTCCGCTGGTGCAGCAGGTAGTTCAGGTCGGCGAAGCAACGCGGCTCGCCTCGATCATGCGGTTGATGGAGCGGGCGATTACCGAAAAGCCGCGCCTGGTGCAGCTGGCCGATCGCGTCGCGGCCTGGTTCGTCGCGGCATTGCTGCTGATGGCTCTCGTGACGGGCGTCGTCTGGATGCAGATCGACGCTTCTCGCGCCTTGTGGATCTTTGTCTCGGTGCTGGTGGTGAGCTGCCCCTGCGCGCTGTCGCTTGCCACGCCGGCGGCGCTGGCGGTGGCCACCGGCGCGTTCTCCAGGCTAGGGCTGCTGGTAGCGCGCGGCCATGCCATCGAAACCCTGGCCCGCGCGGACCATATCGTCTTCGACAAGACCGGCACGCTGACTTGGGGCCGGTTGCGGCTGCAGGAGACGTTGCCGCTGGGCGTCATGACGGCCGAGGCAGCGTTAAGCCTTGCGGCGGCGCTGGAGCAGGGCTCGGAGCACGCAATCGGGAAGGCGTTAAGCGAATCAGCCGTGAACGTCGAATCGCCGCCGCAAGCGCTGCAAAGCCATACTGGCCAGGGCGTCGAGGGAAAGATCGATGGACGCAGGCTGCGCCTGGGCCGGGCCGGGTTCGCCGGAGAACTGCATGATCTTCCGCTGCCGGCCGCAGCTCAGACGCTTATCGCCAAGGGCGACACATGCGTGATGCTGGCGGACGAATCCGGCTGGATCGCCGTATTCCGCCTGGGCGATCAAATCCGTGCAGAAGCGGCTGAGCTGGTGCGACGGTTGCGCGATCTCGGCTGCCACATCACGCTGCTCTCCGGGGATTCTGTCGAGGCGGTGGGGCCGGTGGCGGCGGCCTTGGCGATCCAGGATGCCCACGGCGGCATGACGCCCCAAGGCAAGCACGACTTCATCGCTGCCCTGCAGAGTCGAGGTGCCGTGGTGGCGATGGTGGGAGATGGCGTCAACGATGCGCCCGTGCTGGCGCAGGCCCAGGTGTCGGTGGCCATGGGTGGCGGCACGGAACTCGCGCGCAACCAGGCTGATATCGTCCTCCTGGGTGAGAACCTTGCGTGTCTTGCCGAAGCGGTGGAGTTGGCGCGTCAAACCCGGCGCATTGTTCGGCAAAATCTCGCTTGGGCTTTCGCCTACAATCTTTCCGCCATCCCGCTGGCGATGTTGGGCTGGATTACCCCCTGGATGGCGGGGATAGGCATGTCGGCCAGTTCCCTGCTGGTGGTGGCCAACGCCCTGCGGCTGCAGAATCGCGGAAAAAACTGATGGAAATCCTGTACTTGCTGATTCCGCTTTCGGTCCTGCTGGTCTTTCTGATCGGCGCGGTGTTCTGGTGGTCGGTCAACAACGGACAGTTCGATGACCTCGAAGGCCCGGGCTACCGCGTGCTCATGGATGACGATCGGCCCGGGCCGGGATTGAATCCGGAAGTGGATCCTGCCATAAGCGCGGCCATCGCGCCCCGCGATGGCGAGGGCAAGAAGACAAATGGATCGGATGTACCAAAGTAATACGCTGAATCGACCTCGATTTGATTCACATCAATTTTTTCGGAAGGCGCTTTATCCATACTTCGCCCAAGGTTTTGGGCTCGGCAACGGGTCCGGAGTCTTGTCTCTCTGTTGGGGTTGGGGTGCGCAAAGCGCACCCTTTTTTTTGCTAGCCCGGCCCGGCAGACTGTCTCGATCAGGCCTATATCCCAGAAAATCATAGCGTTATTCCCTAATTGCCGTTTTTTTCCCCAATCATTTCGGCAACAGGAAATAAAGGCGATGCCTGCAGGTTAATATCAAGATATAAATGTCTTGATATACTATTATTTCTAAGGATATCGACATGATTCTGTCACGCACCAGTCAATACGCCATTCAGGCGCTCATTTTCATTGCAACCCAGCCGCGCGGCGTTCCCGTATTGATCCGCACGGTTGCTGACCACCTCGGCGTTCCGCCGCCTTACCTAGCGAAAATCATGCAAAGTCTCGGCCGTGGAAAACTGGTCGATTCCTTTCGCGGGCGGCAGGGCGGGGTGTGTCTGCGAGAGGGCGGCGAGAAGACCGACTTGATGCAGATTCTCACGCTGATTGAGGGGCCCGGCTTGACCGATAACTGCGTGCTTGGGCTGAAGGTTTGCGGCGACGAGACGGCCTGCCCAGTGCATACCCAGTGGAAGCCGATTAAGACGAAAATTGTGAAACTACTGAATCAGCAGACCCTCGGCAAACTCGCAGCGGCCGTCCGGAGCGGGAAATATCGACTCACGGAGCTTCCATTTGCTGCGCTGGAGATCAAGGGGGTTGCGCGAGGCAACGTGCAAGCGATCCTTGTCCATCCGCAGAAAGCCGGCGCAGGCATTGACGACATCAGACGCAATGGCCATAACGCTGGCAAGCGCTCATGAATGTGTATCGGAGATGACAATGCCCGGCTCAAAGGTGACTCCGCTTGGTGCCGCGCTTGGGCCGCCATGCGAACCTGTTGGTTGCGCGCAATGCGGCGTCTATCGGCTGTGTCTTCCACTCGGCTTGCATCAGGCCGACATGACGCTGCTGGAGAGTATCGTCAAACGCAAGGAAATCTATAAGCGCGGACAACTCCTCTTCAGGCCGGGTGAGCACTTCGATTTCATTTATGCGATCCGCGGCGGCTCAGTGAAGACTTACGTCGGCACACCGGACGGGCGCGTGCAGATCACCGGTTTCCATATCGCGGGCGAACTCCTGGGATTGAGCGCGCTTGAATCGGGACGGTACAGTTGCGAAGCGCGGGCGCTCGAAACTACGTCCATCTGCAAGGTGGAGGCCGAGCGGCTCGATGAACTGGCTCAAAGCATCCCCTCGATCCAGTACCAGATGCTTAAGATCATGAGCGGACATATCCGTCAGGACGAGGAACTCATGTTGCTGCTCGGGAGGCGGAACGCCGAGGAACGCCTAGCCGAGTACCTGATCGGGCTGTCCAGACGCTTTGCCGCCCGCAATTTTTCGGCGACTCAATTTCGCTTGAGCATGTCCCGCGGCGACATTGGCAACTATCTCGGCATTGCCGAGGAGACGGTCTGCCGCATTCTGTCCAAGTTCCAGAACGCAGGCCTTATTGCCATGAATCGGCGGCAAGTGCAGCTGATCGATCCGCGCCAGTTGGAGGCGATTGGACGAATAAACGCCGCCTGAAGCCCAAGTCAGGCCGAACCGATCCGCTACCCGCCTCCCGTAGGTCGGCCTTCAGGCCGACATCCGAGATGAACGGACCCCACGCTCATTTGATTCGCAGCGTCGACGCAACGGACACAAAGGTTGACGTATGTCATGGTTCTGGAGCGCCCGCCGGCCTCCCCCTGTATTAAGATAAAAACATCCGATTATCTTTACAGGGGGCTTGATGGATGCCTTGTTTGCCTGGTCTGACGATCTCAGCGTCGGCATCCAGGAAATAGACGAGCAGCACAAGGTGCTGGTTGGATTGCTCAACGAACTCCATTCGGCAATAGCCGGACACAGGGGGTCTGCCGAGTGCAGGGGCATTCTCGATCGGCTTGCCGAATACACCCGCGTGCACTTCGCCGTGGAGGAAAGCCTGATGCGCATCCTTGGCTATCCGGATCACGAGAACCACAAGCACGAACACGAGCTGCTTACCGAGCAGGTGGTCGATCTGCAGCAAAAGCTGGATGCCGGCAAGGCGGCGATCAGTTTCGAACTGCTGCATTTTCTCAAAGTGTGGCTGACCAAACATATCCACCAGAGCGACAAGCGATACGGAGGCCATTTTCTCGCGCGCGGCATCGAGACCCGTTGGCCGTCGAAGGAAGCCACCCTGGAGAAAAAGCGCTCCTGGAAGTTCTGGAGCCACTGATCCAATGAATTCAGCACCAGTATTTTTTACTTGAGGAGTTCTTGATGAAACGATCCATGAAACGGCTTCTGGCCCTGGCGGTCGCCTCTACCGCATTGTCAGCTCCCGTAGCATTCGCCACCGATGGCCCCTGGATGGTTCGCGTGCGCGCGGTCAATCTCGACACGGCAAACAAGTCCGGGGCGATTCCGCTGCTTGCCGTGCCGGCGGACGCCATCCATGTGTCCAGCAAGACCATCCCGGAAGTGGATATCAGCTACTTTTTCACCAAGAACATTGCGGCCGAGTTGATCCTGACCGTGCCCCAGAAGCATGGCGTAAAGGTCACGCAAAGCGCCATCGGGGCTTTCAAGGCAGGCAGCTTCCGGCATCTGCCGCCGACACTGACGCTGCAATACCATTTCCTCCCGAACAGCCAGTTCCGTCCTTACATCGGCGCAGGCATCAACTACACGCGCATCACCAACGACGACCTGGCTGTGCCCGGGATCACCAAACTGCATCTCGAAAACGATTCCTGGGGCGGGGCGTTGCAGGCGGGCTTCGATGTGAAACTCGGCAAGAGCCTGTTCCTCAACCTTGACGTCAAGAAGATCTACATCCGCAGCGACGTGGCGGCGCCCGGCTTGGGCAAGATCAGCCACGTCAAGGTCGATCCGCTTGCGGTCGGCATCGGTCTCGGCTGGCGCTTCTGAAACCCGGAAGCAAGGGCGGGCACAAGTGAGTTCGAAGGTTCCTTTGGGGTTACGGGCGCGGCCCCTCCCTCCGCGTCCGTTTTTTTGGACCCCAATTGTTGCTTTTGACTTGAATCAATTAGGCGGTGATTATTTAAGGGTATCCTCTCGTTTTATGTGGGTATCTTGTGCCTGCCCCGAATACAATCCTGCATTCCCTTAATGAGGCCCTCCGTTTATGGATAACCAAGCGACATACAACTACAAGGTGGTGCGCCAGTTCGCCGTGATGACGGTGGTCTGGGGCATCGTCGGCATGCTGGTGGGCGTCATCATAGCCGCCCAGCTGGTTTGGCCGGATCTCAATGTGCACGAGTGGCTGAGTTATGGCCGGCTGCGCCCGCTGCACACCAATGCCGTGATCTTCGCCTTTGGTGGGTGTGCGCTGTTTGCCACCAGCTACTACGTGGTGCAGCGCACCGGGCACACGCCGCTGTTCGCGCCGGGGCTGGCCGCCTTTACCTTCTGGGGCTGGCAGCTGGTCATCGTGCTGGCCGCCGTGACGCTGCCGCTGGGCATAACTTCCAGCAAGGAGTACGCCGAGCTCGAATGGCCGATCGACATCCTCATCACGCTGGTGTGGGTGTCCTATGCGGTGGTCTTCTTCGGCACCATCATGAAGCGCAAAGTGCCGCACATCTATGTTGCCAACTGGTTCTATGGCGGCTTCATCCTGACCGTGGCGATCCTGCACCTGGTCAACAGCTGCGCGATCCCGGTGACCCTGACCAAGTCCTACTCCTGTTATGCCGGGGTGCAGGACGCCATGATCCAGTGGTGGTATGGCCACAACGCGGTGGGCTTCTTCCTCACGGCCGGCTTCCTCGGCATGATGTACTACTTCGTGCCCAAGCAGGCGGGCCGTCCGGTGTACTCCTACCGCCTCTCGGTGGTGCACTTCTGGGCGCTGATCTTCACCTACATGTGGGCCGGCCCGCACCACCTGCACTACACCGCGCTGCCCGACTGGGCCCAGTCGATCGGCATGATTTTCTCGCTGATCCTGCTGGCGCCTTCCTGGGGCGGCATGATCAACGGCATCATGACCATGTCGGGCGCCTGGCACAAACTGCGCGACGACCCGATCCTCAAGTTCCTCATCACCAGCCTGTCCTTCTACGGCATGAGCACCTTCGAGGGGCCGATGATGTCCATCAAGACGGTCAATGCCCTCTCGCACTACACCGACTGGACGGTCGGCCACGTGCATAGCGGGGCGCTGGGCTGGGTGGCCTTCATCTCCATCGGTTCGATCTACTACCTCATCCCGCGTCTCTTCGGGCGCGAGCAGATGCACAGCATCAAGCTGATGACGGTTCATTTCTGGATCGCCACCATCGGCGTCGTGCTCTACATCGCGGCGATGTGGATCGCAGGCGTGATGCAGGGCCTCATGTGGCGTGCCACCAACCCGGACGGCACGCTCACCTACGCCTTCGTCGAGAGCGTCAAGTCCACCTATCCCTTCTGGACCATCCGCTTCCTGGGCGGGCTCATGTTCCTCGTCGGCATGCTGTTGATGGCCTGGAACGTCTGGAAGACCGTGGCCGGGCAGAAGCCCTACGACGCGCCGGTGCTGGCCCCTGCCGGCAGCCACGCCTGATAGGGAGGAAGGACAATCATGAAACTGACTCACGATTTCATCGAACGCAACATCGGCTGGATGATCGGCCTGACCATTCTCGTCGTCAGCGTCGGCGGCCTGGTCGAGATCGTTCCGCTGTTTTTCCAGAAGTCCACCACCCAGCCGGTTGCGGGCCTCAAGCCCTACGATCCCGTGCAACTGACCGGGCGCGACATCTACATCCGCGAAGGCTGCTACAACTGCCACTCGCAGATGATCCGTCCCTTCAGGGCCGAGACCGAGCGCTACGGCCACTACTCGGTGGCCGGCGAGTTCGTCTATGACCATCCCTTCCAGTGGGGCTCCAAGCGCACCGGACCGGACCTGCATCGCGTCGGCGGCCGTTACTCGGATGAATGGCATCGTGCCCATCTCAACAACCCGCGCGACGTGGTGCCCGAGTCGAACATGCCGCCCTACGCCTTCCTCGACCGCCCGGCCAAGTCTGACGACATCGAGGCCAAGATGCGGGCGCTGCGCATGGTCGGCGTGCCCTACCAGGACGAGGAGATCGCAGGAGCGAAGCAGCAACTCGAGGGCAAGACAGAGATGGACGCCCTCATCGCCTACCTGCAGGGCCTGGGCACTGCCCTCAAGCAGACGAGGTAGCCATGGACATCAACGACCTGCGTTCGATTCTCACCGTTTTGGCCTTCGCCACCTTCATGGGTATCGTGGTATGGGCCTATAGCAGGCGGCGCCGTGCAGCCTTCGAGGAGGCCGCCAACTTGCCCTTTACGGAAGATGAACTGCCGGGCGCAGCCCGCCAGTGCAAGGAAGGAAAAGCATCATGAGCGATTTCGTTAATGGTTTCTGGAGCGTCTATGTGGCGCTCATCACCCTGGTCAGCGTCGTCGGCTGCGGTGTGTTCCTCTGGGTGCAGAGCAAGGCCAGGGCGACGGCAGCGACTGCAGAGCAGGTACAGACCATGGGCCATGTCTGGGACGAGAACCTGGAGGAGTACAACAACCCGCTGCCGCGCTGGTGGAGCTGGCTGTTTTACATCACCGTCGTCTTCGCCCTGGGCTATCTGGCCGCCTACCCGGGCCTAGGCAGCTACAAGGGAGCCTTCGGCTGGACCTCGAAAGGCGAGTATGAGGGCGAGATGCAGCAGGCCGAGGCGAAGTACGCCCCGATCTTCGCCAAGTTCGCGCAGCAGGACGTCAAGGCGGTAGCCGCCGATCCTGAAGCGAAGCAGATGGGCGAGCGTCTCTTCCTCACTTATTGCGCGCAGTGCCACGGTTCGGATGCAAGGGGTGCAAAGGGCTTCCCCAACCTGACCGACCAGGATTGGCAGTGGGGCGGCGAGCCCGAGCAGATCAAGACCTCCATCCTGGAAGGCCGCCAGGGCGTCATGCCGCCGCATGCCCAGCTCGGCGCAGAAACCGTCAAAGACCTGGCCCATTACGTGCGCTCGCTCTCGCCCGATAAGCTGGCCCACGACAGCGCCCGTGCAACCCGCGGCAAGGAGGCATTCAATACGGTCGGCTGCGCCGGTTGCCACGGCCCCGACGCCAAGGGCATGGCTGCATTGGGCGCGCCCAACCTGACCGACTCGATCTGGCTCTACGGCTCCACGGAAACCACCCTCATCGAGACCATCGGCAAGGGCCGCACCAACAAGATGCCCGGTCACAAGGATTTCCTCGGCGAAGCCAAATCCCACTTGCTCGCGGCTTACGTTTTCGGCCTGTCACAGGGCGGAACCGCGAAATAGCAAAGCTGTCACAATAACGACCCCGGAAGCACCGCTTCCGGGGCATCCTTTTCCCAACGTCGAACGGAGTCATGGCGCAGACCGCCCCCCAGCAGGAGAAAGCCGCAGCCAAGGTCATTCCGATCCAGGAGTCGTCCCTCTACGAAGCGCACAAGAAGATCTATGCGCGCAGCGTCACGGGCGTGTTTGCCAACTGGCGCTGGGCACTCGTATGGATCACGCAGACGCTCTACTACGGTCTGTGCTGGGTGGAATGGAATGGCCGCCAGGCCGTGCTCTTCGATTTGGTCGAGCGCAAGTTCTACATCTTCGGCCTGGTGTTCTGGCCGCAGGACGTGTTCTATCTCGCCGTCCTGCTGATCCTTTCCGCACTCGCATTGTTCCTGTTCACGGCCGTTGCCGGGCGTCTGTTCTGCGGCTACGCCTGCCCGCAAACCGTCTACACCGAGATCTTCATGTGGGTGGAGAAGCTCTTTGAGGGCGATCGCGCCGCACGCATGAAGTTCGACGCTGCGCCGCTGAGCGTGCACAAGCTATCCCGCAAGGCGGCGAAGCATGCCGTCTGGGCGGCGATTGCGCTGTGGACCGGCTTCACCTTCGTGGGCTACTTCACGCCGATCAAAACCCTGGCGGGATCGGTGATGAGCTGGCAGCTCGGGCCCTGGGAGACTTTCTGGATTCTCTTCTACGGTTTCGCCACCTGGGGCAACGCCGGCTTCATGCGCGAGCAGGTGTGCAAGTACATGTGCCCCTATGCCCGTTTCCAGGGGGTCATGTTCGATCCCGACACCCTCATCGTCACCTACGACGCCGAACGCGGCGAACCGCGCGGCGCGCGCTCGAAGAAGGCCGACCATAGGGCTGCCGGCAAGGGAGACTGCGTCGATTGCGGCATCTGCGTGCAGGTCTGCCCGACCGGCATCGACATCCGCGACGGCCTGCAATACGAATGCATCGGCTGCTCGGCCTGCATCGACGCCTGCGATCAGGTGATGGACAAGATGGACTACCCGCGCGGCCTGATCCGTTATTCCACCGAACACGCCATCGCCGAGCACTGGGGCCGCAAGCAGATCGTGCGCCACATCCTGCGGCCGCGCACGCTGCTGTACGGCGCCATTCTCTCTGCCATCGTGATCGCCGCCGCAGTGGGGCTGACTTTGCGCCAGCCGCTCAAGGTGGATGTCATCCGCGACCGCGCCACATTGACCCGCGAGGTCGAGGGCGGCCTGATCGAGAATGTCTACCGCCTGCAGATCATGAATCTGGCCGAGGAACCGCGTCGCTTCGCTCTGTCCGTCACCGGCCTGAAGGGTCTGCAAATCGATACCGACCCCATCGTCGAGATTCCGGCTGCTGCCACCCAGGCCGTCTCCGTGCGCGTGCGCGTCGAACCGGATGCCGGCAAGCGTGGCTCCAACCGCATTCACTTCGAAATACGCGCCCTCGGCCACGACGATATTTTCGTGCGCGAGAAGGCGAGTTTCCTGCTGCCATGAATCCCGCCAACCGCGACAGTCGCCCCTGGTATCGCCACCACTGGCCATGGATCCTCATGGCCGGGCCGGGCCTGGTGGTGGTGGCCGGCATCGTGACCGCCTGGATCGCCGTGGCCACCAACGACGGGCTGGTGGCGGACGACTACTACAAGCAGGGCCTGGCGGTAAATCAGGTGCTGGCACGAAATGACGCGGCTGCAACACTGCGCCTGGAGGCCCGCCTGCGGCTTGCCGCCGGCCAAGTCGAACTGCGCCTGGTTTCGCGCAGCGGCGCTATTTTGCCCGCAAAGGTGAAGATCACGCTGGCGCATCCGACGCGAGGCGGGGAAGACAAGCATCTCGTCCTGGCAGGTGAGCAGGGCGTCTATGCGGGGCATATGCCGCCACTGGGCCCGGGGCGCTGG
Source organism: Betaproteobacteria bacterium HGW-Betaproteobacteria-14 (assembly GCA_002840845.1). Classification (GTDB taxonomy): domain Bacteria; phylum Pseudomonadota; class Gammaproteobacteria; order Burkholderiales; family Rhodocyclaceae; genus Desulfobacillus. Next base: position 58,834 of record PHCS01000002.1, on the reverse strand, counting down.
TACGTGGAAATCGAGGATGAGGCCGGTACCTGGCGCCTCGCGGGCAGCGTGCAGTTGCCGGATGCGCCCGAAACGCTGCTCGTGGCGGCGGGGAACGGATAACTACAAGAATATTGCGACAGGAAACGGAGAGAGACATGCAAAAGCTGATCTGGATACTGTGGCCGTCCTTTGTCGTGGCGGGCATTGCCGAGGCGGTGTTTTTCACCCTGATCGATCCGCAGGAGCTGTATCTGTTCGGCGAACCGGCGAATTTCTCGCGGATCGCGACCTATTCCATCGGCTTCTTTGCCTTCTGGGCGGTTTGCGCCGCTTCCAGCATGTTCACCTGCTTCATCCAGCGGTCCTCGCGCGAGATCAACAGTTGCCCCCTGCCGAAGCGCGAGCGTCCCAGGGATTGCCCCAAGTCCGAGGAGTAGTGCTTCCCTTCCCGCTCCAAGGTACAATCTAGCCACGTTGGCGCTCCCCGGATTTCGGAGCGCGGACCAAATAATAATAACGACGGCAGGGCATGCGTGGCTGCCGATTACCTCCGCGAACGCGAGGGCATGGCGGGCATGGACGAGTGTGATGTGCTGGTCGTCGGGCTGGGCCCGGCCGGCGCCGCAGCTGCTACGGCTGCGGCAAAGGCGGGTGCCAGGGTAATGGCCGTTGAGCGGCGGCAATCCCTCGGCGGCGTGGCCAACTGCCCCGAGTTCATTCCCGTTCCCCTGGGCTTGCATGCCCGCGCCGATCATGTATTGATTCAGAGCATCGTGGGTGCGCGCAGCCACCACGGCAACGGCGCTCGCGCGGACAGCCTCTTGCCGGGCTGCGTCATCAACCGTGATGCCTTCGATCGTGCGCTGATCGATTTCTCGCGTGCCTCGGGTGCCCAGGTGCGCCACGACATCGTGTTTTCCGGACTGGATGCGGATCACAGCGAGGCAACGCTGAATCAGAATGGACGCCCGCACATCGTGCATTACCGCGCCCTGGTGGCGGCCGACGGCCATGCCTCAGCCGTGGCGCGCCTGATTGGGCTGCCCTCGTTGAAGAAAATGTTTACCCGACGCTATCGCGTTGCGCTGCATGCGCCGCAGGATACCGTCGATTTCTGGTTGTCCCGGCGCTATCCTGGCGGTTATGGCTGGCTGATTCCCGCGGGCAAGGATGCCGTCCTCGGCACGGGCATGGAAGAGCAGGTCGCCCATGAGGCGCTGGACGATCTGCATCGGCAGCTAGCCGGAGCCGGACTGGTGGGCGATACGATTCTCAGCCAGTCCGCCGGGGCCGTCCCGGTAGGCGGGCTGCGCGAAAAGCTTGCCTGGGGCAATATCCTGTTCGCCGGCGATGCGGCCGGGCTGGCCCATCCTCTCACCGGCGCAGGCATCCATCCCGCCGTGGTCTCCGGCGAGGCGGCGGGCAAGGCCGCTGCCGAATGGGCGAGCGGACACCTCGGTGCGATTCCCTCCTACGAGGCAAAGGTGCGCGGCCAGTTCAGCGCGGTTCTGGCCCGCGCACTCAGAAACCGCGAACCCCTGGAAATGCCATTCAGCACCGCGTACGGCGAGCCCGACATGGAAGCCAGCGGCTGGCATGTCGTGCGCGGGGCGTTTGAACAGGAATTCAGGCAGTAGTTCGCGGAGGCCCGATGCCGATCGGCGGCGGCGCAAGATTGACGATGCGCGAGAATAGCGAGCGGAACTCCTGATCGGGTTCCGCGCCGAAGCGCGGGTCGCCATTCGCGCCGAAGGCCTGCGCGATTTCGATCCAGTCCTCCGCCTGCAGATGCTGCTTGGCGAGGGGAAGGACGACATTCTCTTCCAGGGCCATATGCACCGCGAGTTCGTCGGCGAGGGTTTCCGCCGCCGCCATGAAGGCCTCGCGGCCGCCGGGCGCGCCCGCTTCGTAGCGCCCCAGCGCCATTTCCAACGCCTTGACATGCTCGGCGCCGGCCCGGTGCTGCTCCTCGAGTTCCATGATGGCCTTGTCCGCTACGCGCGTGCGCATTTTCAGGCGGCGGAACAGATAGGCTTCCTCCTTCGGGTGGTGCAGTTTCTGCGGGAAGGTATCGATGTAGTAGAGCATCGCCCAGAGCAGCTTGCTGTCCGGCTCGGTGCCCTTTTCGCGCATTTCGCGTACGAGGAAGCGCAGGCCGTGGGTGACGGCGGCCATCGAGCGGTGCTCGTCGAGGATGATGGTGAGGGCGGTATTGAGCATGAGCGACGCGTGCCCTATCGGTAGACCAGCACGGGTACCTTGGAATGGGTCAGCACCTTCTGGGTTTCCGAGCCGAGCAGCAGGCCGGACAGGCCGCGCCGGCCGTGCGAGGCCATGAAGATGAGGTCGCAGCCGCTGGACATCGCCGCGTTGATGATGGCTTCGTAGGGCACGTCGCTGGTGGCCGAGGCGCCGGTGCATGGTACGCTGGCAGCGGAGGCTGCATTCTTTGCTGCGGAGAGGATGTCCTCCGCCTGCTTGTCCGCCATCGCGGCGAACTTCTCCGGCGTGGTCGGATCGATCAGGGCGCCTTCGCCGTAGAACGCCACGGGATAGTCCGGCTTGGCATAGAAGAAGGTGATCTTCGCCCCGATTTCCCGGGCGAAATCCACTGCCTTTTTCACTGTGTCGGCGGACAGTTCGGAGCCGTCGGTGGGTACGAGAATATGCTTGAACATGCTGTCCTCCATTTCGAGAGAAATCATTATAGAAAGCGCAACCCAATAGCGGTTGATGCAGATCAAGCATGATACCGCTGCTGTCGGAAGAGAATGTAACATGCGTATCACATTTCATGGCGCCGCCGGCGAAGTGACCGGCTCCTGTTTCCTGGTCGAGACCGATGAGGTGCGCTTTCTCGTCGACTGCGGCCTGTTCCAAGGCGGGCGCGATGCCTGGCCGAAGAATCTGGAGGCGCTTTCCTTCGATTTGCGCAGCCTGGATTTCATTCTCCTCACCCATGCCCATCTCGACCATTCCGGCCTGCTGCCGCGTGCCGTGGCGCTGGGGTTTCGCGGACCGGTGCATGCCACCGCGGCGACGGCAGACCTGCTCGGCGTGATGCTGCTCGATTCGGCCCATATCCAGGAAAAGGAAGCAGAGTGGGAGGCCAAGCGTTCGCATGGCAAGCGCGGGCGCAGACAGCCCCGGCCGCCGCTCTACAGCGTGGCCCAGGCGCAGGCCTGCCTGAAGCAGATCCGCCGCGCGCAGTACGATCAGTCTTTCCAGCCGCATGCCGCCGTCAAGGTGTGCCTGCGCGATGCGGGGCACATCCTCGGCTCGGCCATCGCCGAGGTCTGGGTCGAACAAGCGGGACACACGCGCAAGCTGGTTTTTTCCGGCGATCTCGGCATGCCCGATCGCCCCGTGCTGTGCGATCCGCAGCCGATCGAGGCGGCGGACGCGCTCTTCGTCGAATCGACCTACGGCAACCGGCTGCACAAGCCGTTCGATGCAACCGAGGACGAACTGGTCGGCGCCATCGAGCGCACCCTTCGCGGCAAGCGCGGGAATGTCATCATGCCGGCCTTCTCCGTCGGCCGCACGCAGGAAGTGATCTTCGTGCTGACCGATCTGGCGCAGCGCGGCCGGCTGAAGAACCTGCAGGTGGTGGTCGATTCGCCGATGTCGATGGCGGCGACCGAGATCACGCTGAAGCACACCGATCTGCTCGACCAGCACACGCGCGATCTCATCGCCTGGCAGCGTGCCCATCCTGAAGCGGTCAACGTTCGTTTCGTGCAGGACGTCGAGGAATCGATCGCCCTGAACCAGGTGCGCGGCGGCCTGGTGATCATTTCCGCCAGCGGCATGTGCGATGCCGGGCGCATCAAGTACCATCTGCTGCACAATCTGGGGCGGCGCGAGTGCGCGGTTGTCATCACCGGCTTCCAGGCCGCCGGCACGCAGGGGCGGCGCCTCGTCGAGGGCGCGAAAAGCCTCACCCTGTTCGGCAAGAGCGTGCCGGTGCGCGCCGCGATCCATACCATCGGCGGGCTGTCGGCACACGCCGACCAGGCTGGCCTGCTTGGATGGCTGGGGCATTTCCGCCAGCCGCCGCGGCAGACCTTCATCGTCCATGGCGAAGCGGAAACCGCACGCATCTTCTCCGCCGAGGTGGCGCAGCGCCTGAAATGGAAAAACGTCAGGGTGCCGCAGATGGGTGAAACGGTCGAAATGTCTTGAAGGAAGCGGGAACTACCATGCCCAGACAGAAAGAGAACCACAATGCCCCCGTCGTCGCCAGTCCCACCGCGACGCTCAAGGCCCTGCACGACGTCGCCGAGGCCGGCATCGATCCCCTCGGCATGGCGGCGCCGCTCGGCCACGCCCAGATCGCCTGGATGACGCACCCGCTGGAGCTGGCCGAACTCGGCGCCAGGTTTTCCGGCGACCTGATGGCTTTCACCTGGCATGCCTGGAACCGCGCCCTCGGGCTGCCGGGCGAGGATCCGATTCTGCCGCACGCCGACGACACGCGTTTCTCCGACCCGGTGTGGAAGGACTCCGCCACCTGGGACATCGTCAAGGAGTGGTATCTCCTGCTCACCCGCAACGTGCAGGACGCCCTCTACGACACGCCGGCGCTGTCCGGCAAGGAGCGCCGCCGCGCCGCCTTCTGGTGGCGCAAGTGGCTCAATGCCATGGCGCCGACTAATTTTCTGCTCACCAATCCGGTCGCCATGGCGAAGGCCGCCGAGACCAACGGCGAGAGCCTGGTGCGCGGCATGCACAACTTCCTCGAGGACCTGCGCGCCGGCACCGTGCGCATGACGCGGCCGGAGGACTTCACCGTCGGCAAGAACCTGGCGACGACGCCGGGCGCAGTGGTGTTCCGCAACCGCCTGCTGGAGGTGATCCACTACGCGCCGACGACGCCGCAGGTGCATGCCATGCCCATCGTCATCGTCACGCCGTGGATCAACAAGTTCTACATACTCGATCTCAACCCGAAGAAGAGCCTGGTGAAGTACCTGCGCGACCAGGGCTTCTCGGTCTTCATCACGAGCTGGAAGAACCCGACGCCGGAGATGCGCGACGTCACCTTCGAGGACTACATCATCGAAGGCGTGGGGGAGGCCATCGAGGCAGCGCGTGGCCTCACCGGCGTGAAGCAGGTGCATGCCGTCGGCTACTGCATCGGCGGCACGGCGTTGTCGACCTGGATGGCCTGGGCCAACCGCAAGTACGGCGAGCCGGAGAAGGTTCCTGTCGCGCACTGGACGCTGCTCACCACCCTGGTCGATTTCCACAAGCCGGGCGACATCGAGGTCTTCATCGACGAGGGCAGCGTGCGCTGGCTGACCCAGGCCATGCAGAGCAAAGGTTTCCTCGATGGCAAGGAGATGGCTTCGGCCTTCAGACTGCTGCGCTCCAACAGCCTGATCTGGCAGTACGTCGTGCACGGCTACCTCTACGGCGAGGCGCCGCCGCCCTTCGATGTGCTCTACTGGAACATGGACACCACGCGCATGCCGTTTGCGATGCACGAGTGGTACCTGCGCGAGCTATACCTGCACAACAACCTCATCAAGGGCGATGCGCTCACCGTCGGCGGCCAGCCCATCGATCTGGGCCGCATCCGCCAGCCGCTATATGCCGTTTCCGCCGAGGATGATCACATCGCGCCCTGGCGCCAGTGCTTCCGCATCTGCAACTTCGTGCCTGCGGATAAGCGCTTCGTGCGGTCCTCCTCGGGCCACATCCTCGGCATCGTCAATCCGCCGGTGACGCCGCCCAAGCGCAGCTACCGCGCCGGCGCCGCACACCGCCGCGACCGCGTCGAGCAGTGGCTGGAGCGCGTCGAGGACACGCCCGGCAGCTGGTGGGAGGACTGGACGGCCTGGCTCAAGCCGCAGGCGGGCGAGCTGGTCGACGCCTACCCCGCGGCGACGCGGAAGCATCCGTCGCTGGCCGAGGCGCCGGGCACCTACGTGCTGGAAACCTGATGCTGCCGCCGTCCTCCGGCGGCTGACTTTGGTTTCGCATGACGCCCGCTCACGCGGGCTTGGCCTTCACTGAAACTTCGTTTTCAGGCGAGTTGTTTGGTCAGCGCGGCGCGCTCGTCGGCGTAAGCCTGGGTGAGGGCGAAACCCTTCAGGCGTTGAGCGGCGTCGCGGAACAGCCCCTTCACGCCGCGCGCATCCGCGGTGATCTCCCATTCCCCTTGCGCATCGCGCGCCACCGGCTGCACGGCCACGGGGCAGGCCGGCGTCTTGATGACCACCGGCATGGGCGGGAAGGCGACCGGTGTCGGCGTGCCGGACAGCGTCTGCGCCAGCGCGCGCGCGGCGTGCATGATGGGCAGTACGTAGGGGCGGACCTGTCCTTCGATTTCCGCACAGTCGCCCAGGGCGAAGATGTCGGCATCGCTCGTACGCAATAAGGCGTCGGCGAGGATGCCGCGATTCACCGCCAGGCCGGCTTCCTTGGCGAGGGCGATGCGCGGCCGCAGGCCGACGGCGGAGAGGACCATGTCGGCGTCAACCCTGTCGCCGTTGTCCAGCGTCAGGCGATAACCGCTGCCGTCCCGATCCACCGCTTTCACCGCGCGGCCGAGCCGCCAGCTTACACCGAGCGCTGCCAGCGGAGAGAGGAGGGCTTCGCCGGCAGGCTGCGGCAGGAGCGAGGCGAGCGGCCAGGCCGCCGGGTCGAGCACCGTCACGGCATGTCCCGCCGCGGCCAGGTCGTTGGCGAATTCGCAGCCGATCAGGCCGGCGCCGAGAATGGCGACGCCGCGTGCTTCTTTCAGCGCCTCGCGGAAGCGCGCATAGTCGGCAAGATCATTTACCGACAGCACGGCATCTGCGGCCTCGCCCGCCAAAGGCAGGCGGATCGGATCGGCGCCGAGGGCCAGCACCAGGCGCGAGTAGGGCACTTCACCCCGGTCGCTGAGCAGGGCCTTGCGTGCGCGGTCGATGCCGTGCGTGCGCGTTTGCCTGAGCAGGGTGACGCCCTGCTGGGCGGCCATGGCCTCGGCGGCGGTGCCGACGAGCTGGGCAGGGGACTTGTCCTGCGCCAGCGCGTTGGAAAGCATCGGCTTCGCGTAGAAGTCGCCGTCGTCGGCCGTCACCAGGGAGATGGGGACGGTGCGATCAAGCTTGCGCAACTCGCGCACGACGGTCCAGCCCGCCAGTCCGCTGCCGACGATGACGATGGGTGGCATCGCTTCTGGCCCCTTCGTTCAGGCTGCAGTGACTTCGATCATCTCGAAGTCGGCCTTGGCGACGCCGCAATCCGGGCAGGACCAGTCCTCAGGGATCTCTTCCCAGCGGGTGCCGGGCGCGATGCCGTGCTCGGGATCGCCCTTGGTTTCGTCGTAGAGGTAGCCGCACACGATGCATTGCCAGGTTTTCATGTTCATTTCCTTTCCGTGAGTTGGGTTCAGGCGGCCTTCGGCGCGATCTTGCCGAGGGTCTCGCGGTAGTGGTTGGCATGGCGCTCTTCCACCTTGGCCAGCGCGGCAAAGCGCTTGGCGGCTTTCGCCAGGGTCGCCTTGAATGCTTCTGCGTGCTCCTGCGACTCGGCGATCTGCTCGTCGATCTCGCGCACGGCTGCGGTGTGGCCCTCGGCTTCGGCCGTCTTGCGGAAACCCGGGTACATTTCCGTGTACTCGTAGGTCTCGCCGGCGATGGCGATCTCCAGGCATTTGGCCGGCGTCATGTCGGCCTGCGGGTAGAGCAGATCGAGGTGGCCGAAGGCGTGCGCCACTTCCTGCTCGGCGGTCTCCTCGAAGACGCGGGCAGTCGCTTCGTCGCCGGCTTCACGTGCAAGCTTGGCGAAGTAGCGGTACTTGATATGGGCCATCGATTCGCCGGCAAAGGCCGATTCGAGGTTCTGCATGGTCTTGATCTCGGGTCGTTTCATGGTCGTCTCCAATCCGTAAAAGGGTTCAATCCAGTTGCCACGCTTCACAGTCTAGAGACCCTGCCACGATTAATCCAATTGTATGTTTCAAACTACGATTTAGTTAAAAACTATGATGAGATATGCTTGGCGCATGCCGGTGCGCTTCGCGCGAAGGCATCCCCTGCAATCAGGATGGTTTATCCACGCATCGATTCTTGACAACCGTCAAGGCTCAACTTGCTGCCAAACAAGGAGAATCAACCCTCAAGCGAGAATCGAGGAGGAAGACGAATGAGCGGCATCACCAGCGCCCTGCAACATCACCACAAGCTGTGCGACGAGGACTTCGCCGACGCGGAAGACGCGGCCAACAAAGGCGACTGGACGGCCTGCGCGGAGACCTACGGCAAGTTCCGCACCGAGATGCTGGCGCATTTCAGCGTCGAGGAGGAAGTGCTCTTTCCGGCTTTCGAGCAGCGTTCCGGCATGGTCGGCGGCCCGACCCAGGTCATGCGCTCCGAACACGTGCAGATGCGCGACCTGCTGCGGCAGATGGACGAGGCCCTGGCGCAGAAGAACGCCGACGGCTTCGGCGGCGCGGCGGAAACCCTCCTCATCATGATGCAGCAGCACAACATGAAGGAGGAGAACATCCTCTATCCGATGTGCGACCAGGCGCTCGGCCAGGACGGCGAGCTGCAGTCCCGCATCGCTGCCGGCCTGAGCGTTTAGCGTGAAGCAGCCCCCACGCCCTCTGCGTTCGCTGCTCCCCGAGGGGGTGCGTCCTTCTCTTGGGGCGGCCCGGCGGGAGGCTGCGCCGACATGAGCGAGCAAAGGGTGATCGACGGCAGGGGGCTGATGCCGCCTGAGCCGATGGAACTGACGCTCACCGCCCTGGATGCGCTGCCGGACGGCGAGGAACTGCTGCTCTTGCTCTACGTCGAGCCGCATCCCCTGTACGGCATCCTCAAGCAGAACGGCTACACGCACCGCGCGCAATCCCGCCCAGACGGCACGGTAGAAATCCATATCCGGAAGGCCTGAGGGTGCAGTGATGCAACCTGGCCTGTCCTTCGAGCAGGCACCGCCCATCTCGGTGCCCTTCCGCTTCTTCCTCACCGCGCCGCTTTTCGGCATGGCGGCGGGCTTGCTGCTGCTCTGGCAGGGGCCGGAGGCCTTCGTTTCGCGCTGGACCCCGGTGGCGCTGGCGCTGACGCACCTGCTTGCCGTCGGCTTCATGCTGCAGGCGATGTGCGGCGCCCTGCTGCAGATGCTGCCCGTGGCCGCCGGCGCCAACATCTGGCAGCCGCGCCGCGTCACCCATCTGACCCATGCCGGCCTGACCATCGGCACGCTCCTCCTCGTGGCCGGCTTCCTCGGCGAAACGGCGCTGCTGTTCCGCATTGCCGTGCCCTTCATGACGATCTCTCTCGGTGCATTCGCGCTGATCGTGCTTATCGCGCTGTTCCGCACGCCAGCCAAGGGGCCGACCATCGTTTCCCTGCGCATCGCCGTGTTTGGGCTGGTAGTGACCATCGCGCTGGGCGCGACGCTGGCCTCCGCCTTCGGCTGGCAGCTGGCGCTGCCGCTCACCGAAATCACCCATGTCCATGCGGCCTGGGGGCTGGGCGGCTGGAGCATGCTGCTGGTGGCCGGCGTGGCCTACCTGGTGGTGCCGATGTTCCAGCTGACGCCGCCGTATCCCGCCTGGCTGACGCGCAGCTTTTCCGTGACCCTGTTCTTCCTGCTGGCGGCCTGGTCGATCACCTGGCTGCCGCTGCAGCGGCCTGCCGGCCTGCAGGTTGCGCTGGGATGCGCTGCCGCGCTGCTCGCCATGATCTTTGCCGTGGTGACGTTGCGCCTGCAATCGCAGCGGCGGCGCAAGGTGACCGAGCCGACGCTGCTCTTCTGGCGGCTGGCGATGTCCGTCCTTGTCGTGGCGACCGTCGTCGTGGTGCTGCAGCAGCTCAATCCGGGCGTGGAGGACTTTGCCGGTTTGCCCTTCCTGCTCGGTGTGCTGCTCATGGTGGGCGTTTTCATGCCGGTCATCAGCGGCATGCTCTACAAGATCATGCCCTTTCTCAACTGGATGCACCTGCAGAAGATCGGCAAGCCCGGCCTGGTGGTGCCGAACATGCGCCAGATGATTTCGGAGCCGCGCATGATGATGCAGTTCAGGCTGCACCTGGCGGCGCTGATCCTGCTGCTGGGGGCGGTGCCTTTTCCCTGGCTGGTCTATCCCGGCGGCGCGGCGCTGATCGCCTCGTGCATCTGGCTGGAGTGGAACCTGATCGTGGCGACGCGCAACTATGCCCGCTTCAGCAGCGAGCTCGAGGCGCGGCTTGAAGCCGAGGCGGGGAACTGATCAGGTCAGGGTTCGTATTCGCGCAGGCGCTTCACGCCATGCACCGTGACATGCTTGCCATGCACGGTGATCAGCTTGGCGGCGGCCAGGTCGTGGAAAATCCGCGACAGGGTTTCCGGGGTGAGGTTGAGGCGTGAGGCGATGACCTGCTTGCTGGTGGGCAGGTCGATCTCGATATCGCCCGATTCGTCATCGCTGTGGTTGGTTCGCTGCAGCAGGAAGCCGATGACGCGCTGCGTGCTGGAGCGCAGCGAATAGGACTCGACGTCGCGAATCAGGCCATGCAGGCGCAGCGCGAGCCCGGCCAGCATGCGGCGGGCGAATGAGGGGTCCGTTTCGAGCATGTCGAATACGGCCTGGCGGGCGATGTGCAGCAGAAGGGTGTCTGAGAGCGATTCGGCAAAAACGGGGTAGGGGCGGTCCATGAACATGACGGCCTCGCCGAAACTCTGCTGCGGCCCGAGGATCTCGACCACTTTCTCGTTGCCGGCGGCCGAGGGGAAGGCGAGCTTCATCTGTCCATAGACGATGGCGTAGAAGCCCCGCGGCTGATCGCCTTTTTGAAACAGCATCTCGCCCTTTTGCAGACGCTTCTCCCGCGTTTGCGAGGCGAGATGTTCGATCTGTTCCTGGCTGAGTTCCTGGAACAGGGAAATTCTGCGGAGTATCTGAGCGATGTCGAGTTTGTCGTTGTGCATTGAGCGGCCTTTACCGGCCCTGACGGGGACGCGGCGCTGGAAACATAACATGGAATTCCCATGCCGGGCGAATGGAGGCGGTCAAACCTTCATGATGCGGGAAACAGCACCCCGCATCATGAAACGCCCGCCCCCCTTCGCCCCCCTCGCGGGGGGTTCTAGTCAGCGCGCTGCGCGCGGATATGACGGGGCGCGCTTGTTCTGGCCTCGACGCGTATTGCGGCTTCGCCGCGTGCCGCATTTCCTCGGGGCGGCCCTTCGGAAATGCTGCGTTGGTTCACGCTAAAGTGAGCATCTCCCGTATGCCGGCGCTCTTCCAGGCACCCCACCGCGTCATGTTTCTCGCCGGGGCGACGCAGGGCGTGCTGACCATGCTGTGGTGGGCATTCGATCTGGCGGGCCGCCATGCGCAACTGCATGCCGTGTCGTCCTGGCCCCTGCCGGCGCCGTGGATTCATGCGATGCTGATGACCCTCGGCTTCTTTCCGTTCTTCATATTCGGCTTCGTCATGACGGCGGGACCGCGCTGGCAGGGCGCGGCGCCGGTGGCGGCACGGGCCTACCTGAGCGCATTCGCCCTGATGGGCGCAGGTTGGCTGGGGTTCTATGCTGCGCTGTGGCTGCCGCAACTGCTCCTGCCCGCACTGGGATTGGTGCTGGCAGGCTGGTGCGCCGGCCTGCCAGCGCTGTGGCGCGTGGCGCGCACGCCGAGCAACGAGCAGACCCACATCCTCGCCGTGGTGGGGGGGCTGACTTTCGGGGCTGCCCTGCTCGCGGCGTTTCTCGGCTATGCCGGCGGCGGACCGGCCTGGCTGGCGCAGATCGCGGTGCAGGGCGGCGTGTGGTTCTTTCTGCTGCCGGTGTTCACTGCGCTGTGCCATCGCATGATTCCCTTTTTCTCCAGCGCCGTGCTGCCGAACTACCGCGTCGTGCGGCCCTTGTGGGCGCTGCATGCGCTGCTGGCCTGCTATGGCGTCCATGGCGCGCTTGTGCTGTCCGGGCTGCCGCAGTGGACCTGGCTCGTCGACCTGCCTGCCGCGCTGATCGCACTGTGGCTGACAGTCGCCTGGCAGTTGCCGCGGGCCCTGGCGGTTCGCCTGCTGGCCGTGCTGCATATCGCCTTTGCCTGGCTTGGCTTCGCCCTTGCCCTGCATGCGGCGCAGAGCCTGCTGCTGTTCTTCGAGGCGGGATCCCTGGGTCTGGCGCCGCTGCATGCGCTGACGCTCGGCTTCTTCGCCTCCGCCGTAGTCGGCATGGTCACGCGCGTGACGCTCGGGCATTCGGGTCGGCCGCTCAGCGCCGATACGGCCGTCTGGGCCATCTTCTGGGGCATGCAGGGCGTGGCGGGTGTGCGCCTTGCAGCGGAGTTCGTCCAGTTGTCAGGCGCGGCGAATTTCAGCTTCCTCGCCGCCCTTGGCTGGCTGGCCGTGTTCGGTGCCTGGTATGCGAAGTTCGCGCCGATCTATGTGCAGCCCCGTCCCGACGGCCGGCCGGGGTAACATTTCAGAACCATGACGGCTTACCTGCTGCTCAAACATCTCCATGTCACTTGCGTGGTGATCTCGATCACGGGCTTCTTTCTGCGCGGGATCTGGATGCTGCGGGATTCCCCCCTGCTCGATCGGCTCTGGGTGCGGGTGGTGCCGCATGTGAACGACACGCTGCTGCTGGTGGCCGCGGTCGGCCTGTCCATCGTGCAGCAGCAATATCCCTTCGTGCACGGCTGGGTGACGGCCAAGGTGCTGGGTCTGCTGGGGTACATCGGCTTCGGCCTGTTCGCCCTGCGGCGCGGCCGCAGCAAGGCGGTGCGCGCGGGCTTCTGGCTGGCCGCGCTGGTCAGCTTCGCCTACATCGTCTCGGTGGCGCTGACGAAGAATCCTTGGGGCTATCTGGCCACGTAGGTCTGGCTTGAAGCCCGACCTACGTTCATCAGCGCGGCTGGTGGTTGAGCAGCCGCTTCAGGCCGTCGCCGTCGATGATGCGGATGTGCTTCTGTTGCACCGCGATCAGCCCTTCCTCCTGGAAGCGCGAGAAGGCGCGGCTCACCGTTTCCAGCTTCAGGCCCAGGTAGCTGCCGATCTCCTCGCGGGTCATGCGCAAGTGGAATTCCGCGGCGGAGTAGCCGCGCGTGGTGAAGCGCTGCGACATGTTGAGGAGGAAGGCGGCCAAACGCTCCTCGGCGCGCATGGTGCCCAGCAGCATCATCAGGCCCTGGTCGCGCACCAGCTCGCGACTCATCACCTTGTGGAAATTGTGCTGCAGCGTCTGGATCTCGCGCGAGAGCTGCTCCAGCTGCGAGAAGGGAATGATGCAGACCTCGCTGTCCTCGAGGGCGACGGCGTTGCAGGAGTGCGCCTCGGTGCCGATGCCGTCCATGCCGAGGATCTCCCCGGCCATCTGGAAGCCGGTGACCTGGTCGCGGCCGTCCTCGAGCAGGATGTCGGTCTTGAAGAAACCGGTGCGGATGGCGTAGAGGGCCTCGAAGGGGTCGCCGACCCGATACAGGCTCTGCTGGCGCTTGAGCTTGCGGCGGGAACCGACGAGGTTGTCGAGCTTGGACAGCTCCTCCTTGCTCAGACCTTCGGACAGGCACAGCTCATGCAGACTGCATTGCGAACAGGCCGCCTTGATGGTGACCAGGCTGATGGGAAGGGCAGACTTGTTGGGCAATTCCGGCTCGCTTTCTCTCTCTGTTGGTTTGTCGCTTTGATCCATGTCAATACGATATGCAGGGCGATGCGGCATCTTTACCCATCGTCCCGCAGTACCGTTGCAGCACTACATGAACGCGACTTATCAGGATTTAATTTTCGACCCGCAGCTCATCCGCCGGTTCGACGTGAACGGACCCCGTTACACCTCGTACCCGACGGCCGACCGCTTTGTCGAAGCCTTCGACGCCGACGCCTACCGGTTGTGGCTGGGCAAGCGCACGGTCGGGGGTATCAGCAGGCCGCTTTCATTATACGTGCACATCCCCTTCTGCAACACCATCTGCTATTACTGCGCCTGCAACAAGATCATCACCAAGGATCACGGCCGTTCCGCCAAGTACCTGAAATACCTTGACAAGGAGATGGCCCTGCAGTCGGAATACCTCGAGGGCAGCCACGACGTGGTGCAGCTGCACTGGGGCGGCGGCACCCCGACCTTCCTCTCCCACGACGAGATGCGGCAGTTGATGGCCTCGACCCGCGAGCATTTCCGCCTGCTGCCCAGCGGCGAGTATTCCATCGAGGTCGACCCGCGCAAGGTCGACGAAGCAACGGTGGCCCTGCTCGGCGAACTGGGTTTCAACCGCATGAGCCTGGGCGTGCAGGACTTCGACCTGGCAGTGCAGGAGGCGGTCAACCGCGTGCAGACCATCGAGGAGACGGAAACCGTGCTGCGCGCGGCGCGCGCCAACGGCTTCAAGTCGATTTCCGTGGATCTCATCTACGGTTTGCCCAAGCAGAACGTCATCAGCTTCAACCGCACGCTGGAAGAGGTCATTCGCCTCTCGCCCGACCGCCTGTCGATCTACAACTACGCCCACCTGCCGAGCCTGTTCAAGCCGCAGCGGCGCATCGCCGAAGGGGAGCTTCCCACGGCCGATGCCAAGCTGCAGATCCTCCAGCTCGCCATCCGCCGTCTGACCGAGGCCGGCTACGTGTATATCGGCATGGACCACTTCGCCAAGCCCGACGACGAGCTTGCCGTGGCGCAGCGCCAGGGTCGCCTGCACCGCAACTTCCAGGGCTACTCGACGCATGCCGAGTGCGACATGATGTCCTTTGGCATTTCCTCCATCGGCATGGTCGGGCCGAGCTACTGCCAGAACGTGAAGACGCTCGACGAGTACTACGACCGCCTCGACAACGGCGTGCTGCCGGTCTACCGCGGCATCGAGCTGACCCCCGACGACCTGCTGCGCCGCTCCATCATCCAGGCCCTCATGTGCCATTTCGAGGTGTCCATCGAGGGCCTCGAAGTGGCCCACCTGATCGACTTCAGGCGCTATTTCGCCGACGAGATCGCCGACCTGCGCGAGATGGAGAAGGGCGGCCTGCTCAAGCTCGACGACAAGTGGATCAGCGTGCAGCCGCGCGGGCGCATGCTGGTGCGCGCCATCGCCATGGTGTTCGACCGCTACCTGCGCGCCGATCGCGCGCGGGCGCGCTACTCGAAAGTCATTTAGTGAGGAGTGAGGGGTAAGGAGTGAGGGGTAACACCCTCGACGTTTTATACTCCTCATTCCTCATTCCTCACTCCTCGCAATGCCTGACACAGGCTACATCGCTGTCTTCCTCGTCGGCCTGCTTGGCGGCACGCACTGCGTCGGCATGTGCGGCGGCATTGTTGGCGCGCTTACGGCCAATACTGCCGGCGGCAGGCGCCAGTGGCCGATCCACCTCGCCTACAACGTGGGCCGCATTGCCAGCTACGGCCTCGCAGGCGCCGTGCTGGGCGCCGTCGGCGGCGCCGGCCTGTTGTTCAACAACATCCTGCCGGTGCAGATGGCACTGTATGTGCTGGCCAACCTCATGCTGGTGGCACTGGGCCTTTACCTTCTCGGCGTGACGCGGACACTGACTTTCCTCGAGCGCGGCGGACAGAAGCTGTGGTCGCGCATCCAGCCGCTGACGCGGCGCTTCCTGCCGGTGACCCATGTCGGCCGCGCGCTGCCGCTGGGCATGCTGTGGGGCTTTCTGCCCTGCGGCATGGTCTATTCGGTGCTGACCACCGCGCTGCTCACCGGCAATTCCCTGCGCGGCGCGGGGTTGATGCTGGCCTTTGGTATGGGCACACTGCCGAACCTGCTGCTGGCCGGCATGCTGCTGAAGCGGTTCCGCGACATCGCCCAGGCGCGTGCCCTGCGCCTTGCCTCCGGAGTGCTGGTGATGGGCTTCGGCGTGTGGGGGCTGATCAATGCGACCAGTCTGGGAGGCCGGCTGTGGCAGGGAATTGTCTGTGCCGTATAGCGTCCAATAAAAATGCATATCTCAACCACACGCGACACGCTGGACCTGCCCATCGAGGGCATGACCTGCGCCGCCTGCGCCGCGCGCATCGAGAAGCAATTGAACAAGCTGCCCGGCGTCTCGGCGGCGGTGAACTTCGCCAGCGAGCGCGCCCGTGTCGAGTTCGACGCCGGCGCCGTGAGCGAGCCGAAGCTGGTCGAGACGATCGAGAAGGCCGGCTTCAAGGTGCCGCCGCAGTCGCTCGACCTGGCCATTTCCGGCATGACCTGCGCCGCCTGCGCCACGCGCATCGAGACCGTGCTGAACAAGCTGCCCGGCGTTGCGGCCAACGTCAATTTCGCCACGGAGAAGGCCAGCATCCGCTACGTGCCGGGGCTGGCCGATGCCGGTGCGATGATCGCGGCGGTGCGCCGCGCCGGCTACGAGGCGCGCGAGGCGACTTCCGACAGCCGCGCCGCCGACAAGGCGCGCAAGGCGGCCGCCTACCGGGCCGAGCTGAAGCGCTTCTGGATTTCCGTGGTGCTGACGCTGCCGCTGGTGGCGCAGATGGGCGCCATGTTCACAGGCGAGCATCAGGATGTCCTGCCGCGCTGGCTGCAGTTCGCGCTGGCCACGCCGGTGCAGTTCTGGATCGGCTGGCGCTTCTATGTCGGCGCGTATCACGCGCTGCGCGGCGGCGCCGGCAACATGGATGTGCTGGTGGCGCTCGGCACCAGCATGGCCTGGGCCTTTAGCGCCGTGGTGACGGCGGCCGGACTGCACCATCACCACGTCTATTTCGAGGCCTCGGCGGCCGTCATCACCCTGGTGCTGATGGGCAAGCTGCTGGAGGCGCGCGCCAAGGCCAAGACTTCGGCGGCGATCGAGGCGCTGATCCGCCTGCAGCCGCAGACGGCGCGCGTGCTGCGCGACGGCGTGCTGGTCGAGGTGGCGGTCGACAGCCTGAACCCCGGCGATGTTTTCGTCGTGCGTCCGGGCGAGAGCGTGCCGGTCGACGGCGAGGTGGTCGAGGGCGCCTCCAGCGTGAACGAGGCCATGCTCACCGGCGAGAGCCTGCCCGTAGCCAAAGACGTCGGCGGCAAGGTGTATGCCGCGACGGTGAACGGCGAGGGCCTGCTCAACTGCCGCGCCACCGGCGTCGGCAGCCACACGCTGCTCGCCGGCATCATCCGCATGGTCGAGCAGGCGCAGGGCTCCAAGGCGCCGGTGCAGCGCCTGGCCGACCGCATCTCGGCGATCTTCGTGCCGGTGGTGACGGCCATCGCCCTCCTGGCTTTCGCCGGCTGGTGGATTTTCGCCGGCGACTTCACCCACGCCTTGGTCAACGCTGTCGCCGTGCTGGTGATCGCCTGCCCCTGCGCGCTCGGCCTGGCGACGCCGACGGCGATCATGGTCGGCACCGGCCGCGGCGCTGCCGCCGGCATCCTCGTGAAGAATGCCGAGGCGCTGGAACTGGCGAAGAAGGTCGAGGTGCTGGCGGTAGACAAGACCGGCACGCTGACGCAGGGCAAGCCGGTGGTGACGGATGTGCTGCCGGCGGAGGGCATCAGCGCGGAGCGACTGCTGCGCGTGGCGGCGAGCCTGGAGCAGGGCGCCAGCCACCCGCTCGCGGAGGCCATCGTGTCGCACGCGAAGAAGCAAGACATCGCACTGTCCCAGCCGGCCAGCCTGCGCGCCGTGCCGGGCAAGGGCCTGCTTGCCACGCTGGAGGGCAGCGACCATGCGCTCGGCTCGCCGGGCTTCCTCGCCGAGCAGGGCGTTGCAATTCCGCAGGCCTTGCTCGCGCCGCTGGCGGGCGCCGGCAAGAGTGTCGTCGGCGTGTCGCAGGGACTGACTTTGCTCGGCCTGCTCGGCGTCGCCGACCAATTGCGGCCAACCTCGCGCGCGGCCGTGGCGCGGCTCAAGGCGCAGGGCGTCGAGGTCGTCATGCTCACCGGCGACAATGCGGCGACGGCGGCGGCCATTGCGCGCGAGGCCGGCATCGAACGCTACGAGGCGGAAGTGCTGCCGCAGGACAAGGCGGCGGCCGTGGCGAAACTCAAATCCGGCGGACGCCGCGTCGGCATGGTCGGCGACGGCATCAACGATGCGCCGGCGCTGGCGGCGGCGGATGTGTCCTTCGCCATCGGCGGCGGCTCCGATGTGGCGCTGGAGGCGGCCGATGTGACGCTGATGAAAAGCGACCTGCTTTCGGTGGCCGATGCCATCGACCTGTCGCGCGCCACGCTCTCGAAGATCCGCCAGAACCTGTTCTTCGCCTTCATCTACAATGTGCTCGGCATCCCGCTTGCCGCCATGGGCCTGCTCAATCCGGTCATCGCCGGCGCGGCGATGGCCATGAGTTCCGTGTCCGTGGTGAGCAATTCGCTGCTGTTGCGGCGCTGGAAGCCGCTTCGGAGAAAAGAATGAACCTGCATCGATTTTTGTTCGCCGTATTCTGGGGGCTGACTTTTGCCGCGGCATCGCCGGCATGGGCGCAGACGACGCTCGGCGCCAACGAGCCGCCCATTTTCGATGCCGCCAGGCTCGGCACCGCCGCCGAGGTGGACAAGATCCTCAAGGCCGATCCGGCCATGCGCGACGCGCGCAACCAGCTCGGCGCCACGCCCCTGCACATGGCGGCCACCAATTCCGACATCGGCCCCCTCAAGGCGCTGCTCGCGGCCGGCGCCGACGTGCATGCGCGCGACAAGGACGACCTCACGCCGCTGCACATGGCCGCCTATGCCGACAAGCACAAGCATGCGCAGCTGCTGCTCGAAGCGGGTGCGGACGTGGAAGCCAAGTCGACAGGCGGCCGCACGCCGATGTCGCTGGCGCGCAAGTCGCGCGCCGACCAGACGGCGGGCATCATGTCGCTGTGGGTGCTGAAGGGCTGCAAGCCGGGAAAGCCCTGTTGATATTGACTGACGACGTCATTCCCGCGAATGCGGGAATCCATGAGGTTTCTCAGCGCGTGAATGGGCCCCCGCTTCCGCGGGGACGACGAGTATGAAAGGAACGAACATGGAAACCACCACACTCAAAGTCGAAGGCATGTCCTGCGGCGGCTGCGTCAAGAGCGTGACCAATGTGCTGACCGCGCTGCCCGGCGTGGCGAAGGCGGAGGTCTCGCTGGAGGACAAGCAGGCGCGCGTCGAATATGAAGCAGGCCGCGTCAGCATCGATGACATGAAGCGCGTCATCGTCGACGCCGGCTTCGAGGCCGAGTGATCGCGCAACGCCATTACCACCCCCTCTCCCGCTGGCGGGAGAGGGAATGACGGGCGGCCGCATGCGCTTTTCCGCTCACCCCCTCTGGCTCGCCGGCTTCCGCCCCTTCTTCGCGCTGGCCTGCCTCTCCGGCCTGAGCCTGCCGGTGCTGTGGACGCTCATGTTCGCAGGCTGGATCGAGGCGCCGGCGACGGCCTTCACGGGTTTTCAGTGGCATGCCCACGAGATGTTCTTCGGCTTCGGCTGGGCCATGCTCGGCGGCTTCCTCCTCACCGCCAGCAAGAACTGGGTGAAGATCCGCGGCTACCATGGCACATCGCTGGGTTTCCTTGCCGCAGCCTGGTGCTTCGAGCGGCTTGGCATGTGGTTCGGCGCCGCCTGGCCGCAGCCGCTGTTCCTGCTCTCGAACCAGCTCTTCCTCGTCGCCATCGTGGCGATGCTGCTGGCCACCCTGCTGCGCCATCGCGAAACGGATGGCTACCGCCGCGACAACATATTCTTCTTGTTCCTGCTGCCCCTGTTCCCGCTGGCCAAGTTCCTGCTGCTCGACGGGCCTTACGCCCAGGCCGGCCAGACGATGGCGCTCGGCCTGTTCCGCCTCGCCTTCCTCATCATGCTCGAGCGCACGCTGACCGACTTCATGAAGAACGTGTTCAAGGCTGCCATCCTGCGCCACCCGCTGCTCGACGGCGCGATCAAGGTGCTCGCCCTGGCGATGGCCTTCTCAGGCTTCCTGCCGCCGCCGGCGACGGCAGGCCTCGCGGCGCTGCTGGCGCTGCTGCTCGCCGTCCGCTTTGCCTACTGGAAGCCGGCGCTGGCCTTCACGCGCCTCGACATCGGCATCATGCACCTCGGCTACCTCGCCATCATCGGCCAACTGCTGGTGGTGGCGTTCGAGCAGGCCGCGCAGGTCGTCTGGGTCGGCAGCGTATCCATCCACCTGTTCACCTTCGGCGTCATGGGCCTGATCATCCCGGCCATGATCCTGCGCATCTCGCGCGGACACACCGGGCGCAAGGTGGCGTTCGACGCCGTCGACCGCGGCGTGCTGTGGATCATGATCCTGGCCCTGCTCCTGCGCGTGGGCGCGCCGCAGCTTGCCCCGGACGCCTACCTGCTGTGGGTCCAGCTGGCGACCGCCTGCTGGTTCATCTGCTTTGCCGTGCTGGCCTGGCGCGTCGTGCCCATGCTGCTGCAGCCGCGCATCGACGGCCGGGAGCACTGATTCACGCTTGGGTTGCTGACTGCGCCGGCCCGTTGCGGTCGCCGCATCAATGCAGGGTGTAGGCGGGCGTCGGCCGCAGGCCGACATTGAGCAGCATGACCCGATGGCCGAGCAGGACCACGCTGCCGCTGCGCCGGTTGTCGCCGGTGTCGCTGTATTCGAAGGTGTATACCCGCCGCAGCAGGAGCTGGCCATCCTCGTTCCGAGCCGGCTTCAGGCTGCCGATCGAGACCGTGTCGTCGAGCAGTTGCAGGCCCTCGGCTTCGCAGGCGGCGCGTGCGGCGGCGATGCCGATGTCCCGAGCCCGCAGGCTGTCGAGCCAGAGCCAGCCGCCGCCCGCCAGGACAGCGAGGCCGATCAGCTCGAGCACGGGCAAACCGTTCATCGACCGTTGTTGAGGATCTGCTTCGCCTTGCTCTGGGCGTCGACCTTGTTGTTGGCGGAGACGCGCCGGCCGAAGGCGTCGCGCTCGTCCCGGCTGCGCTTGGTTGCCTCGATGCTCTTGACGCAACGCCAGCGCTTGCCGGCCTTGGTGGAGATCTGGCGCATCTCTTTCTTGAGGTGATGGGTGCCGCAGTGATAGCAGTAAGCTGTGTCTGTCATCTGTGTCCTGAGCCGGTGCCGCCGCGAGGCGACAACTGTTGTCTCGGCCCATATTGTCTCACGTCGGGCGCGATGCCCAAAACGCCTTTGATTCCGTGCTAAGTTGATTTGATCTCGCGCGTGGGAATCCTGCCCTAGAATCCGCCAATCCGAGTCGAATCCGAGGTCAAAATGAACAAGCTGCTTTCTGCCTTGCTGCTCCTGGCCGCGTCCTGGCCGGCGCTTGCCGACGAGATCACCTACCAGAAGCATATCCGCCCCGTGTGGGAGGAGCAGTGCGAGCGCTGCCATGGCACGAGCGCGCCCGAATACGCAACTTTCATGAAAAATCCGAGGCAGTTCGAGCTCGACGACAAGGGCCCGCGCATGGACGGCTACGAAGCCATGATGTTCTTCATCAACGGGCAGGAAGCCGGTATGCTGATGCGTCGCCTCGACGACGGCAGCAACACCCAGGACGGCCAGCCGGGCAACATGTACCGGCACCTCGGCCGCAAGGAAGCGCGCCTGGAGAATCTCAAGCTATTCAAGAAATGGATCGGCGAGGACGCCTGGACAACGAAGAAAACCGCCGACATCACCCCGGAAGAGCTGCAACGCATCAAAGCGAAGAACTGATGCGAAGGGGCTTCAGGGCCCCTTGGTGGACTGTGCCAGGTGGCTGATCAGGCGGTCGTAGGGTTCAATGAATTTCGCAATGCCTTCGGCTTCGAGGCCGAGCGCCGTTTCTTCCAGTTCGATGCCGAGTGCTGCCAGGCGCCCAGGCAAGGCGTGCGCTTCTGCCAGATCATCCTCCAGCCGGGCCGCGGCGCGGCCGTGGTCGCGGAATGCGTCCAGCGTGTGCGGCGGCAGGGTGGTGATGGTGTCGCAGCCGATCAGCGGCTCGACGTAATAGACATCCCGATAGGCCGCGTCCTTGGTGCCGGTGCTGGCCCACAGCAGGCGCTGGCTGCGCGCGCCGCGTTCGGCCAGCGCCTGCCAGCGCGGCGAAGCAATCAACCCGAGATACGCCTGATGGGCGAGGCGGGCGCTGGCGATCGCGGCGCGGCCGCGCAGCGCCCTGGCATCGGGCGTCGCCAGCGCATCGAGCTTGTGGTCGACCTGCGTGTCGATGCGGCTGAGGAAGAAGCTCGCCACCGAGGCCACCCTGTCCAGTGCCTGGCCCGCGGCGGCGCGAACCTCGAGTCCTGAAAGATACGCCTCGGCAACCTCGCAGTATCGGGCGACGCTGAACAGCAGCGTCACGTTGACGCTGACGCCGGCCGCAATCAGGCGCCGGACGGCGATGAGGCCCGCCGGCGTCGCCGGCACCTTGATCATGAGGTTCGGCCGGCCGACATGCCGCCACAGGCGCAACGCCTCCGCAACGGTGGCGTCGGCGTCGTGCGCCAGGTGCGGCGACACCTCGAGGCTGACGTAGCCGTCGCGGCCGCCGCTATGCGCATGCACCGGCGCGAGCGCATCGGCCGCCGCGCACACGTCCGCCATCGCCAGCGTCTCGTAGATCGTCACGGCATCCGCGCCGTCGCGCGCCAGCGCCGCGACGGCTTCATCGTAGTCGCCGTGCTCGGCGATCGCCTGGTGGAAGATCGCCGGATTGGAGGTCAGCCCCGCCAGCCCGTCCTCGGCGATCAGGCGCGCCAGCGTGCCGTCCTCGAGCAGGGCGCGCCGGATGAAGTCGAGCCACACGCTCTGGCCCAGCGCGCGCAGCTGCAGCAGCGGGTTCGTCAATGCGGCCATTTCCAGTCGCGGATGTCGGGCATGTCCTGGCCATGCTCGGCGATGTAGTGGCGGTGCTCGATCAGGCGGTCGCGCAGGTGCTGCTTGAAGGAGGCCGCGCGATAGCCCAGCTTGGGCACGCGATTGACCACGTCGGCGGCGAGGTGGAAGCGGTCGATGTCGTTGCGCACCGCCATGTCGAAGGGCGTGGTCGTCGTGCCTTCCTCCTTGAAGCCGCGCACATGCAGGTTGCCGTGGTTGGTGCGCCGGTAGGTGAGTCGATGGATCAGCCACGGGTAGCCGTGATAGGCGAACAGGATCGGCTTGTCGGTGGTGAACAGGCCGTCGAAGTCGCGGTCCGAGAGGCCGTGCGGATGCTCCTCCTTCGGCTGCAGCGTCATCAGGTCGACGACGTTGATGAAGCGCACCTTCAGCTCCGGCAGGTGGCGGCGCAGCAGGTCGATGGCGGCGAGCGTCTCCAGCGTCGGCACGTCGCCCGCCGCGGCCATGACGATGTCCGGCTCGCCGTCGTGGTCGTTGCTGGCCCACTCCCAGATGCCGATGCCGGCCGAGCAGTGCTTGACCGCCGCATCCATGTCGAGCCACTGCAACTGCGGCTGCTTGCCGGCGACGATGACGTTGATGAAGTTGCGCGAGCGCAGGCACTTGTCGGTCACGCACAGCAGGGTGTTGGCGTCCGGCGCGAGATAGACGCGGATGATGTCCGCCTTCTTGTTCACGACATGGTCGATGAAGCCGGGGTCCTGGTGCGAGAAGCCGTTGTGGTCCTGGCGCCAGACATGCGAGGTGAGCAGGATGTTGAGCGAGGCGATGGCGCGCCGCCAGGGGATTTCGTTGCTCACCTTGAGCCATTTCGCGTGCTGGTTGAACATCGAGTCGACGATGTGGATGAAGGCCTCGTAGCAGGAGAAGAGGCCATGGCGGCCGGTCAGCAGGTAGCCTTCCAGCCAGCCCTGGCAGGTGTGCTCGGAGAGGATTTCCATGACGCGGCCTTCGGCGCCGAGGTGGTCGTCTTCGTCGGTCCGCTCGGCCATCCAGGCGCGCTCCGTCACCTCGAAGAGGGCGCCGAGGCGGTTCGAGGCCGTCTCGTCCGGCCCGACGACACGGAAATTGCGCGCGGCGGCATTCAGCCTCATCACATCGCGCAGGAAAGTCCCCATGACGCGCGTCGATTCGCCGTTGCCCGTGCCGGGCGCGGAAACCGGCAGCGCGTAGTCGCGGAAGTCCGGCAGCGCGAGGTCGCGCATCAGCAGGCCGCCGTTGGCGTGCGGGTTGGCGCTCATGCGCCGCGTGCCCACGGGGGCAAGTTCGCACAGCGTTGCAAGCGGGCTGCCGTCGGCCTCGAACAGTTCCTCGGGGCGGTAGCTTTTCAGCCAGTCCTCGAGCAGGCGCAGGTGGGCGGGATTGCTCGCCATGTCGGAGAACGGCACCTGGTGCGAGCGCCACGAACCCTCCGCCCGGCGTCCGTCGACGGTCTTCGGCCCGGTCCAGCCCTTGGGCGAGCGCAGCACGATCATCGGCCAGCGCGGGCGGACCGGCTCGCCGCCTGCGCGTGCCGCCCTGCGGATGGCGGCGATCTCGGCCACCACCTCGTCGAGCGCGGCGGCCATGGCCTGGTGCATCGCTTCGGGCTCCTCGCCCTCGACGAAGCGCGGCGCGTAGCCGTAGCCGAGGAGCAGGCTTTCCAGTTCCGCGCGCGGGATGCGCGCGAGGATCGTCGGGTTGGCGATCTTGTAGCCGTTCAGGTGCAGGATCGGCAGCACGGCGCCGTCGCTGGCCGGATTAAGGAACTTGTTCGAATGCCAGGCGGTGGCCAGCGGGCCGGTCTCCGCCTCGCCGTCGCCGACGACGCAGGCGACGATCAGCTCCGGGTTGTCGAAGGCGGCGCCGAAGGCATGCGACAGCGCGTAGCCCAGTTCGCCGCCCTCATGGATGGAGCCGGGCGTCTCCGGCGTGATGTGGCTGCCGATGCCGCCCGGATAGGAGAACTGCTTGAACAGGCGCTGCATGCCGGCGGCGTTCTCCGGCACGCCGGGATAGAACTCGCTGTAGGTGCCTTCGAGCCAGGCATTGGCGACCAGCGCCGGGCCGCCGTGGCCCGGGCCGGCGACGAAGATCATGTCCAGGTCGTGCGCCTTGATCACGCGGTTCAGGTGCAGGTAGATGAAGTTCAGCCCGGGCGTCGTGCCCCAGTGGCCGAGCAGCCTCGGCTTGACGTGCTCGATGCGCAGCGGCTCGGCCAGCAGCGGATTGTCGAGCAGGTAGATCTGGCCGACGGAGAGGTAGTTCGCGGCGCGCCAGTAGGCGTGCATGCGCGCGAGTTCGTCCGGTTTCAGGGGGTTTGCAGGCTTCCGCCGGGGAGCGTTCATCATGCTTCTCTCCTTTCTCGCTGGAATCGGGTGCGGGTGGCGTCGCCCGGGACACGCGGGACGCCTGCCCAACTATACGACTCAATTCGGGTTCGGGTGTTCCGCACGAATCAGGCCGTACTGAACGGCCGGGGAAAGTCGGTCCCGGTGACACGGCGAGACGAATGAGTCAGAAGGTGGGGCGCGGGCCAGACGCCGCGCTCGAGTATGCGGCTGCCCCAAACACCAGCCAGCTTTTCCCGCCGTAATGCGAGCGGCTGCAGCAGGGCGCGCAGGACCACCGACAGCGCCGCGCCCCAGTGCGGCATCGATGTCCGCGTGCAGCCCGGCGAGCAGCATCGGCTCGTCACCCTTGTCCGGGTCCGCCAGCGGCGTCATGCACGGTGCATTCTCGAACAGGCGCTGTGCCAGGCCTTCTGCAGCGTCGCGCATGCCGGCACCGCGTCCCAGCCCTTCTCGCCGATCTTCCGGCTGAGTGTGCGCTCGATGTTCAGCGCCAGCATCGGGATGCGGTTGATGCGCGCGAACTCGAAGAGCGGCAGGTACAGCCCGGCCGGCATGTTCCAGTTTTTGTCCCATTCCGACTGCTCGAGAAATTCCTTCGCCGTCAGCTCGCCCGCCACCCAGCGGTCCAGTACCGGCTGCACGCGGCGCGGGATCATCTCGAAGCCGATCACCATGTCGGGCCGCCGCTCGAGCAGCGCGGCCAGCGACTGTAACTGTCTGCGGTGATGGCCCGCGTCGTCGTGGGTCTCGCCCAGCAGCACCACGTCCCGCTGCGCCATGGCGTTCAGCACCGCCGCCGCGGAAGTCGCGCGCGGCCACCCCCCGTCCGGTACCGCCCACCCGCCCGGTTCGGGGCAGGACTGCGCAAGGGAGCCGGGGCGGCGAGAACGCCGAGGGCCAGGGCGAACATACGGGAGCGAATGGGGATCATGATCTTTCCGGCAAGGCGAAAGATATGAGAGTAGCCCCGCCCGCGCGGGTTCCGCCGGCGAGGGGAGATGGAAGCGAAATTCGGAAGTCAGCCTCTGGGATACGGCGATCTTCTGCAAGTGGTTACGAACGGGAATTGGGCAGAGGGTGTGGTGAAGGTCTCATGCTCGGCCTGAACGGTCAGTGGCCTATGTTGAATGAACTTCCGCTTCGTGCTCATTCCAAACGGACATCTTGCCCAGGTCATAAGGCTGGTTAATTCAGACTGCTGCCGTCATCATCAGAACTCAAAGCGCTCTCCAGCGCCGAGGAGTGTCGCCACACCTAGTAATGCAAAGATGGCAGCGGCAATCGCATGCACCAGACGGACTGGCATTTTGTTGGCGATCTTGTCGCCGGCCAGAACTGCGGGAACGTTGGCAATCATCATTCCGAGTGTCGTGCCCGCTACAACGGAGATGAACGCTTGGTACTGCGCAGCCAGTGCTACGGTCGCGACTTGGGTTTTATCACCCATTTCGGCGAGAAAGAAGGCCACTAGAGTTGTGACGAATACGCCGTAACGTGTCTGTTTGGCTTCGTTCTCGTCGAACTTGTCCGGAATGAGTGTCCAAATAGCCATGGCGATAAAGGACACGCCAAGTATCCAGCGCAATGTTTCCGGTCCTAGGATCGAGGTAATCCAGGAACCCAGCGCACCGGCGAAGGCATGGTTTGCGATGGTGGCAATCAAGATGCCGAAGATGATTGGTACCGGCTTGCGGAATTTTGCGGCGAGAATGAAGGCGAGCAGTTGCGTCTTGTCGCCAATTTCTGCGAGGGCCACGATGCCCGTCGAGATGAGGAATGCTTCCATTCGTACTCCCAAGCCGGACAAAGACGGATGACCACACCACTTCCCCGGCCTGTCCGAAGTAGGTATGGTCAAAGGTCTTGCCAAGCTAGGACACCGCTTGCACCATGACCGCTGACGGTCAAGTATGTTGATGCAAGCCTCTTCTGCTGAAGAGCGGCTACTCCCCAATGACTTTGGGCAGTTTATCCGGACAGTCTTGTTGTGTCCATGGCCACAGCATGCCAACTGCTAGTGCCTGAGGCCGCTTCGGCCGAATTCGAGCCGGTCGGAGTGATCTTCCGAGCTTTCACTCCAGTTCTCTTGCACCTCCTCGCCGTACTGCGGAGGCTGACTTTCCCCGGTTGATCGTAACGCACTCCAAATCCTACTCGCCGTATTACAGCGGCTGACTTTCAGTTCGTCGCGTGATTCGCCGCGAGGCGCGTCAGGTCAGGGCTGCGGCGAAGTGCGGGAAGGGCGCGGCTTCCATGCTCGGCGCGAGAGCCGTGTCGCGCTCGAGGATGTCGACCAGTTCGCGCGCATGCTCGCGCAGGTGGGCGTCGGCTTCCGGATCGGTCGCCACCCGCTCGAGCAGCATCGCCGCCAGATGGGCGGCGCGCGGGCAGCCGGTTTCCATGTGCCTGGCCAGGTGGGCGAGCGCGCCGGCGACCATGCGTGCTGGGGGCTGATCGTGATGCAATGTCAGATGATCCATTTTCTCTCCTTGTCGTTCAGGTCAGTTATTGCCGGTATGCGGGACATCCGCTGGTTGTAAGCGCTTCGGCTCCGCCCGGACCGGACATGCAGGAGCAGGAGCAGCACCATTGCGAAACCCAGCGCCTGATGGGACAGGCTGAAGGCGCCGCGCCAGTTTTCGTCGGGCGGGTAGTAAAGCAGCAGGCCGCCGAGCGCGAGGGCCAGCAGGACACCGCTGAGTAGGCTGCCACTCAGCCGGTTGCGCCGGGCCAGCCATGCGCCGCGCTGATGCCGCGGGAACAGGGTTCCGGCCGCCCAGAGCAGGCCATAGGCCGACATGCCGTGCAGCACCAGCATCCGGTGGCGCCAGACGCGCAGCGGATCGGTAAAATCCCCGGGATCGAGTGCCAGTCCGCAACCGATCCAGGCGATGCCGCTGATGGCAACGATGGACACCGAGCCATGGATCAGCAGGCGGTGGCGCGGGCCTAAATGGATATCGTTTATACGGCTCATGGCTGCGCAGCATTGGCCACTGCCCGGCCGTGCAGTAGCAGGGCGAGGCGGGTGAGCCGGCCGAGTGCCCGCACCGAGAGCGTGGCACCGGAAATGCCGTCGATGCCGCGGTCCAGCGTTTGGCGGGCAGTGAGGCGCGCGCCGTCGAACTGGCTCGTGAAGGCGCGGTCTTTCACCTCCCAGCCGCGGCTCTCCCGGTATGCCAGCACACGCACCCGCTCCACCGCACCGCCGTCCACGGCGATGCCGACCGTAATCGGCATTTCCTTGCCGATCTCATCGAGCACCCAGGCCGTGCGCGTGCCGATCCTCCAGTAGCGCAGGCGGGCGGCCGGATAATCGTGTTCCAGAATGCTGCGTACGGCAGGCCGCAGGTCGCCGGTGAGCCAGAGGGCGTCGGGCAGCGGGGCCTGGCTGAAGACCTCGCGCAGGAATTTCGCCGTCTCCGCCTCCGTGTCTGCCGCCCAGGCCGGTGCGGCGAGCGCAAGCAGCAGCAGGAGACGGAGAAGCGCCATGTCAGAACTGGTAGCCGACGCCGACGTTGAAGCCGTCGAAGCGATCCTTGCCGGCTGGCGCCTTCTGTTTCTGGTAGTCGAGCTTCAACACCATGTCGGGATGCGGCCAGTAGTTCAGGCCGATATCCGACTGGCGGTAGCGGCTGTCGATGCCGTCGCCGGCCTGGTTGTCCCAGCGGCTGTGGCGGGCGAACAGCCCCCACTGCTCGGTGAGCTTGTAGGACGGCTCGATGAACCAGCCGTTCTGCCGGTCGGCGCCGACGGCTCTCGGGCCGCTGCCGTCCAGACTCCAGCGGGCATACAGGGCTTTCAGGCCGAACGGCCCCTTGTTCAGGATGGCATGCGCCTCGTAGAGCCTGGCGCCCCCCGCCGTGACATCGGCGCTCTGGGTGATGTCGGATTGGTATTGCACCGTTCCTGCCAGTTCCACGCCGGGTATGCCGGTCCATTTCAGGCGTGCGGTGTAGGCCGGATCCCTGGCCATGGCCTTGGCGACTTTCAGGCGGCCGTCGCGCACGGCGTATTTCTTGGCGGCCGTGGTCTTCAGGCCGCTGGTGAGGGCGCCGTCCAGGGTGAAGCCGTTGCCTAGGCGCGCAGTCAGCGCCGCACCGCCTTCCCACCAGGTCGTCGGGATGATGTTGGTCTCCACCGGGTTGCGCTCCACGCCATAGAACGTCGGCGGTTCATGGGTTTCGTTGGCGATGCCCACCGGCACCAGGAACAGGCCGGCTTTCGCCGACAGCATGTTGTTCAGGGTGAAGTCCAGATAGGCCTGCTCCAGTTCCACCTCGCCCGGCCCGTTTCCGGCGGTCGTGTCCTTGACGAGCGCGTGTTCGACTTCCAGTTCGGAGAAAAAGCGCAGCCGATCGTTGAATTGATGTCCCATGAAAAGGACGAAGCGATGCAGGTCCAGTTCGTCCTTGTCGGCCCCGCCCGTCTTCCTGTTGTTCAGCTTGTTCAGGTGCAGCTCGCCATAACCGCCGAGCTGGGTCTTTTCCGCCCAGGCTGCCCTGGACGACGTGCCCTGGCTGGCGATTTTCTCCACCTGGGTGCCGGTGGCTTCCACCTTTTGTTCGGCTTTTTGCAGCTGCCCCTTGAGGGCCTGGTTTTCCTTCTCGAGGCTGTTGAGCCGCGATTCCAGGGCTTTCAGCCGCTGTTCCGTGCTCATGTCGGCCCAGGCCGGAGCGGCAAGGCCGCAAAGCAGGGAAAGCGCGATGACGGTCCGGGCCAGGGGGGGCGATCGATGCAAACTCATTTGTGCAACTCCTTGTGTGCTGGGGCTGGCTGGGGTCGAAGCCTGGCTTGCCGGTGGGTGAAATGGATTTCCATGCAACGGGCGGCCGCATTCATGCAGTGCATGAATGGACGCGTGGAATCGGAGGGTGACCGAGGCGGAGAAACGGGCGCCGCTGCGCGCCGCCGGGACAGTCAGTCCCGGCAGGACGGCGCCGTGCGCGGCGGCAACAACGCCTGGCAGCCGGCGGGAGGTTTCATGCAGCCTGTTCAATTCCTGTCCTCACGTGGGTCGAGTCATCCAATTAAAATCTGGCTGGCTCGCCCGCGCGTGCGGACTGGCTGGCTGGGTTCCCCGTCATTCCCGCGAAGGCGGGAATGGCGGGGTTTCTAGCTGCGAGGGTTCCCGCTTCCGCGGGAACGACTATCTTCTTACGACAATTCTCCCATCTGCGACTGAAGGTAGTTCTGCAGGCCGACCTTGTCGATGAGGTCGATCTGCGTTTCGAGGAAGTCGATGTGCTCTTCGGTGTCTTCGAGGATCTCCGCGAAGAGGTCGCGCGAGACGTAGTCGCCGCAGGATTCGCAGTGGGCGACGGCATCGAGCAGGGTGGCGCGCGCGCCGTGCTCGAGCTTGAGGTCGCCGCCGAGCATTTCCGGCACGTTCTCGCCGATCATCAGCTTGCCGAGCATCTGCATGTTCGGCAAGCCTTCGAGAAAGAGGATGCGCTCGATCAGTTTGTCGGCGTGGTGCATCTCTTCGATGGATTCCTCGTATTCCTTTTTCCCCAGCTTGTTCAGGCCCCAGTTCTTGTACATGCGCGCATGCAGGAAGTACTGGTTGACCGCAGTGAGCTCGTTGGTGAGGGCCTTGTTGAGGATTTGCAGTGTTTTCTTGTCGCCTTTCATTGTTTCTTCTCCTTCGCGTTTGGGCAGTTGCCGCAATCCTTGTTGCATTGCGGCTTCTCCGTCTGCTTGCCTCTCAGCAGCCCGTGGGCGTGGCTGGCGCAGCGGCCGCATTCGAGCGCGATGTCCAGCCGGGCCTGCAGGCCGCGCAAGGTACGCACCCCGGCTTCTGCGGCCCTGAGGACCTGGGAATCGGTGATCGCATTGCAGATGCAGACATACATAGTTTAGCCCTCAATAAAGCCGTTTGCTCATTTGGTCAGGATCAGCTTGCCGCTGCTCGTCTGCCGCAGGCGGTAGTGCTCGCCGCGATGCGCGATGAGGACTTCGTTCCGGCCGCGCAGCAGTTCCGTGCTGGTGACGGGCGGCTGCGGCGCTGCCGGGGTCGCCGCCATGGGTTCATCGCGGCGCGGCGCGGGCGACAGTTTCACCATACGTAGAACACCAGTATCCAGGCCGTCGCCACAACGGCCAGCGGCGCGACCAGGAAGGGCAGGGCCAGCATTGCGCGCGGCGGGTTCGGCGCATGGCCGAAGAGCAGGCGCGCGCCGAGCCAACCCGACCATGCGACGCCCACTGCCAACAGGAGCCCCCGCGCCAGGGGCAGCCAGCCGAGCGGCGCGCCCTCGGCGCGGAGATGCGTGGCGGTCATCATCGAGAGTCCGAGGAAGAGGCCGACGCCGGCGAGCGGGATCAGCGACAGGGCCAACGCGCGCCAGTCGATGCGGCCGATGCGCGCGGCGAAAGTCAGTCCCGCCAGCACGGCGCCGCCGACCGTCAGCGCGACTGCGCCGATGTAGGCGAGGATCAGGCCGCCGTCGAGCCAGGTGAACACGTCGTTGGCCTCCGGGTAGTGGGTGAGCAGCCACCACGGCGCGCCGCTTTCCAGCGGCCAGAGCAGGTCGTGTCCGACCAGCCATTCCGCCGCGGCCTGCCGCGCGGCGACGAACCAGGGGCTGACGGTCCACTGGAAGGCGCCGATGGCCACGCCGAGCATGCCGAAGACCAGCAGCAGGGCTTCGCTGGTGTGGGGCGCCGCATTGCCCGGACCCGCGGCGAGGATTTCCGCGTTGGGCGAGCGCACGGCGAATTCGACTGCGCCGCGGTGGCCGCTGCAGCGCCCGCAGGCGTGGCATGCCGAGGCGCTTGTCATGTGCTTGACGTCTAGCAGCGGCGCGCAGTCGACGGCGGCGGTGCGCGCCGGGTGCGTGTCCCAGGCGGTGCGGTCGATGCGGAAATGCACCGGCGCGATGCGCGCGAGCAGGGCGAAGACGCCGGAGACGGGGCAGAGGTAGCGGCACCAGACGCGCTTGCCGCGGCCGTATAGCCAGCCGACCGCGACGGCGGCCACCGTCGAGCCGCCGAGGATGAGTAGCGCTGCCTGCGGGTATTCGTACACGCTGATCATCTGGCCGTAGAGGGTGGTGAGGACGAAGGCGAGGAAGGGCCAGCCGCCCCAGCGCAGCCACTTGGGGATGCGGCCGCCGCGGCCGTGGCGGCTGGCGAATTCGGCCAGCGCGCCCTCCGGGCAGAGCACGCCGCACCAGACCCGGCCCATGAGCATGATGGAGAGGATGACGAAGGGCCACCAGATGCCCCAGAAGGCGAACTGGGCGAACAGCGTCAGGTTGTTGAGGATGCTCGCGCCCGAAGCCGGCACGGGCAGGATCGCGGGTGCCACCAGCAGCACGGTGTATGCCACGACGATCGCCCACTGCGCGCCGAGGAGCAGGCGGCGGTTCGCCGCCATCCAGTCGCCCAGGCGCGCCAGGCGCGCCTTGCGGCGCGGGTGGAAGACGAGTGCGGCGGTGTGGGCGGTCATTGCGCGCAGGCGTTCGGGAATGCCTGTGGGAGCGGCGTCCGCACCGCGATATTGGCGGCCGCAATCGCGGCGTGGACGCCGCTCCCACAGGGTAACTCGAGGCGGTTCATTGCTTATCCGCCTTGACGATGACCGTCAGTACGCCGGTGATCGGGTTGAACTCGTCGACGAATTCGTACTCGCCGGGCTTCAGCTTCGGCAGCACGACGAAGGAACGCGCGCCCGCTGAAATCACCTTTTCGACGTGCATCTCTGCGTTCTCGAACTCGAGCGGGCCGGGGCCCTTGTTGACGAGGACGAGCTTGATGCGGCGTCCGGCCGGTACCTCGATGCGCGACGGCCTGAAAACGCCGTCGTCGACGACGATCTCGAAGGTGGGCAGCTCGCCGGCGGCGACGGCATTGCCGCCGGCGAGCATTCCCGACCACGCGAGGAACACGCATGCAATCAGCTTTCTCATGCTTCAAAAACCGACCTTGGCGCGCAGGCCGACGACCTTGATGGTCGGCGTGCCGCCGTCGCCGCCCGGGCGCTGGATGAGCTGGAAGTCCGGCGTCAGCTCGAAGCGCTCGTTGACGCGGTAGCGGTAGTAGAGCTCGGCGATGCGCTCGTTGGCGGAGGCGCGCGGATCGAGCGCGCCGTCGCCGTCGAGGTCCAGCGCGACGGAGTCGCGGCGATAGGCGGAACTGGTGCGCAGCAGGCCGAAGGCCGCGCCGAGCGAGTCGGCGGTACGGCCCCAGGCGTTGCCGGCGATTTCCGCGCCGACGGTGAGCGCGCGGTCGAAGCGCACCTTGCCGGCGGCCTGGTGGCCGTAGCGGGCGAACGCCGTCACCCAGTCGCTGACTTTCTGGTCGATCGACATGCCGATCCCGGAGTGGCGGCGCTCGAGGCCGTCGTAGCCCATGCCGCGGCCGTTGCGCCACAGGTAGGCGCGGTAGTTGCCCGGCAGGTGATTGAAGCGCCAGGTGGTGTCGGCCTGCGCGATCATGAAGGGCTTGCCGAGCGAGCCGGAGAAATTGGCGCCGGGGCCGGAACCGAAGGCGCCGAGCGAGAGGCCCCAGGTGCGCGACTTGTCGTGTTCGTTGGCGTACTGGACGATGGCGCCGGGCGCGAAGCCGTAGCGGTCGGCGCCGACGTCGCCGCCGGAATCGAGCAGCGGGTTGTGCACGAAGGCGTTGTTGAGGAAGCGGGTCGATTCGTCGTCGGCCGCGGCGTTCTGGTCGAAGAAGACGAAGGGGTCGATCTTGCCGAAGGTGAGATGCACGTGCTCCTTCGATTGCGCCGGAGCGCCGCCGCGCGGCAGCGGCACCTTGAGCTGGTACCAGGCCTGGGCGAGGACGGCGAAGGAGGAGTCGGGGTCGCTGACGCCGCTGACCTGGAAGGCGGTGGTGTTGGCCGTGCTGGTGTAGGTCGGGCGCAGGCCGAGGCCGTCGCCCTGGCCGAAGCGCACGTGGGTGAAGAGGCTGCCCTCGATGTCGCCCATGCTGCCGCCCGGCAGGGTGACGGAAATGTCGCCGCGGTAGTTGGCGCGCGACTGGCGCGAGGTGCCGCCGGCGACACCGCCGCGGTTGGCCCGCTGCACCACGCCGGTGAGACTGGCGCCGACGCTGATGCCTTCCAGCGCCTCGATCTGGCGCGCCTGCTTCTGCATGGACAGGGTCTGGAACTCGACGGCCTTGAGGCGGGTGGCAAGTTCAGGCTCTTTTTCTGAGAGACGCTCGGTGGAGAGGGACTTTTCCAGTTCGCGGTTGTTCTGCTCCAGGGTCTCGACGCGATCGGCCAGGCGCTTGACCTCGGCCAGCAGGGATTTCATGTCGTCGCCGGCGGCCGCGGGGCCGGTGACGAGTGCCAGCGCGAGGGCGATGGTGCTGAGATCCCACCCTCTCCCCAGCCCTCTCCCGCCCGGGCGGGAGAGGGCGTTTTCCCCCTCGCCCCGCTGGCGGGGAGAGGGGACAAGGCGGTGTGAAATTCCCGGCATCTCAGTACCCGCCTTTCTTGCCTGTGCCGGCGTAGGTGAATTCCCATTCGACCTCGACGGTCTTGAACCAGGGGCGCACGCCGGTGGCGCGGTCGGTATGGCGGCCGAAGTGGTTGCCGCCGGGGTTATCCTTGGCG
This sequence comes from Betaproteobacteria bacterium HGW-Betaproteobacteria-14, assembly GCA_002840845.1. Taxonomy (GTDB): domain Bacteria; phylum Pseudomonadota; class Gammaproteobacteria; order Burkholderiales; family Rhodocyclaceae; genus Desulfobacillus. The sequence continues at coordinate 24,256 of PHCS01000002.1, read as the reverse complement.
CTCGGCGGGAGGATGGTGAACTTCACCTTGTACTTGCCGGGGCCCTTGAGCTTGACGTTGTCGCCGTAGTGCGGGCCGTCGCTGGCGACCATCGGCATCATGTCGCCCTTGATGGTTTCGCCGGAGGGCAGCCTGGTGAGTTCATACTTGACCAGCAGGTGCGGTATCCAGAATCCCTCGGGGAAGCCGTTGGGGTTGTTGCCCAGCGCGTGGATGTCGGCCTCGAGGTGGATGTCCGATTCCGACGCCTTGCGCATGTGGCCTTCCGGCTCCATGTCGATCGGCTGCAGGTAGACGGCGGCGATCTCCATGCCGGCGATGTTGTGCGGCGAGCCGATCGGGTATTCGAGAGCCTGGGCGGCGGCGGAGAGCAGCAGGCCGGAGCCGAGCAGGAAGGCGGATGCGAGGCGTTGCAGGCGGTTCATGGATTCCCCTTGAAAAAGTAAAAGCAAACAAGAACGATTCGCATTATGGTTAAGCAAGTCAAAGCTGTCAAGCGGCTCGGTCAAGTCGCAGCCGGGGTCATGTTGCGGCGCGAAATAACTGCACAGTTGTCTGTATAATCAGCGTTTTACGGCTAATAGCGGAGAGAACGACATGAACCTCGATCGCGTGACTTCGGGGCGCGACATCCCCAACGACTTCAACGTCATCATCGAAATCCCGATGAATGCCGATCCGATCAAGTACGAGGTGGATAAGCAGACGGGCGCGATGTTCGTCGACCGCTTCATGTCGACGGCCATGCACTACCCGTGCAATTACGGCTACATCCCCCACACCATTTCCGACGACGGCGATCCTGTGGACGTGCTGGTGCTGTCACCCGTGCCGCTGATCACCGGCGTAGTGGTGCGTTGCCGCCCGGTGGGCATGCTCAAGATGGAGGACGAAGCTGGCGGCGATTCCAAGCTGCTGGCCGTGCCGGTGGACAAGCTGTGCAGTTTGTATCGCGGCATCCAGTCGCCGCGTGACCTGCCGGAGATGGTGCTCTCGCAGCTTTCGCACTTCTTCGAGCACTACAAGGACCTGGAAGCAGGCAAGTGGGTCAAGGTGATGGGCTGGGTCGGCCCCGAGGAGGGCAAGAAGGAAATCCTCGACGGCATCGCCCGCTACGAGGCAGCCGCCACCAAGCCGATGTTCTGACGTTGCCGCATCCCACAGGGATTTCCTTCGGTCATAATCCGGCGATGAAAACACTCCGCATAGCGCTCGCCCAGATCAACAGCACGGTGGGCGACCTGCAAGGCAATGCCCGCAAGATTGCCGGGTTTGCCGCCCAAGCGCGCGCCGCCGGCGCCCAGTTGATGGTGACGCCCGAACTGGCGCTGTGCGGCTATCCGCCCGAGGATCTGCTGATGCGGCCGGACTTCTACCGCGCCTGCGCCCGCACCCTGCACGAACAGGCGGCCAGCATCGAAGGCATCGCCGTCATCGTCGGCCATCCCGAGGCACATCAGGGCGATTTCTTCAATGCCGCCTCCCTGCTGAAGGATGGCGGAGTCGTCGCCACCTACCGCAAGAACCGCCTGCCCAACTACGAGGTGTTCGACGAGCAGCGCTATTTTTCCCCCGGCCACGAACCCTGCGTGATCGAGATGAACGGCGTGCGCTGCGGCATCAACATCTGCGCCGACGTGTGGGAGCCGGGCGCCGCCGACGCCGCCCGCAGCGCCGGCGCCGAACTGCTGCTGGCCCTGAACGCATCGCCCTACCATCTCAACAAGCAGGCGACGCGCTACGAGGTCTTGAGGGAACGCATCCGCGATACGGCGATGCCCGTGATCTACATCAACCTTGTCGGCGGGCAGGACGAACTGGTGTTCGACGGCGCGTCCTTCTGCCTCGACAAGGCAGGGCGGCTGACGCATCAGCTGCCGCAGTTCGCGGAAGCCCTGGAAGTCGTCGAATATGCGGACGGCGGGTTGCGGCCCGGCGAGGTCGCGCCGCCGCGTTCTGTCGAGGCCGATATCTATGATGCCCTCATGCTGGGGGTGCGCGACTATCTCGGCAAGAACGGTTTTCCGGGCGCCATCATCGGCCTGTCGGGCGGCATCGATTCGGCCCTGACGCTTGCCATTGCCGTCGATGCGCTGGGCGCCGACAAGGTGCGCGCCGTCATGATGCCCTCGCCCTACACCGCGCAGATCAGCCTGGACGATGCGCGCGAGATGGCGCGGACGCTGGGCGTGCGCTACGACGAGTTCCCCATCGAGCCGGCGATGAAGACCTTCGCCGCGATGCTGGAGCGGGAATTCGCCGCGAGCGGAGAGAAAAGCGCTGCCGATACCACGGAAGAGAATTTGCAGGCGCGCATCCGCGGCATGATCCTCATGGCGTTGTCGAACAAGTACGGCTCGATCGTGCTCACCACCGGCAACAAGAGCGAGATGGCGGTGGGCTACGCCACGCTGTACGGCGACATGGCGGGCGGCTTCGCCGTCATCAAGGACATCTACAAGACCATGGTCTGGCGCCTGTCGCGCTACCGGAATACGCAGTCGCCGGCCATACCCGAGCGCATCATCACGCGGCCGCCCTCGGCCGAGTTGAAGCCCGATCAGACCGACCAGGACACCCTGCCGCCCTACGAGGTGCTGGACGCCATCATCGAGGCCTACATGGAACGCGACCTCAGCCCGCGCGAGATCGTCGCGCTGGGTTACGCGGAGGCCGACGTGCGGCGCACCGTGGGCATGCTGAAGCGCAGCGAATACAAGCGCCGCCAGGCGCCGATTGGCATCCGCGTCACCCGGCGCGGCTTTGGCAAGGACTGGCGTTATCCGATAACATCACGCTATGCCGACGAGTGGTAAACTGCGCCCCCGGCTCGAAAACCTTCGAGCCGCCCCCCGTGGGGGCCAAGTCAATCTTGGGGCGGCCCGGCGATTGACTTGAGGAGCCATCGCAATGAAAAAGATCGAAGCCATCATCAAGCCGTTCAAGCTGGACGAAGTCCGCGAGGCCCTTTCGGAAGTCGGGGTCACCGGCCTGACGGTGACGGAAGTGAAGGGTTTCGGCCGCCAGAAGGGCCACACCGAGCTCTACCGCGGCGCCGAGTACGTGGTGGACTTCCTGCCGAAGATCAAGATCGAGGTAGTGGTCGCCGACGGCTCCGTCGAGCAGGCCATCGAGGCCATCATCAAATCCGCACGCACCGGCAAGATCGGCGACGGCAAGATCTTCGTCACGCCAGTCGAGCAGATCGTGCGCATCCGCACCGGCGAGACGGACGAGTCGGCTATTTGACGGGCTTCGGCTTGTCCGGCTGCGGCACCAGGCCTTCCCTCAGGAGTCCGCGCTTCCCCGCCTGTTCTGCATTCATCAGCATGGCGTGCTCCCCGAGGTAGGGTTGCATGAAGACGGGCGCGGACTCGCCCGGCTGAGGATCGTCATAAATGATCACCATGCCCCCGGGGTTCTTTGCGAACCAGGGGGCGATTTCCGCAGGGCTCAGCAATTCGTCGATCGGTTTTTTCAGCCGGCCGGCGAACTGGAACTGGCCGTGATAAAAGCCGTTGTTGGCCACGGGAATGCCCCGCTCCTGCAGTTCGCTCAGTTGTTCGGCCAGCGGGTGGACGTCGTAGCGGCGCCACAAGTTGTCGGAGAGGGTGAGCAGCGTGGCCGCGTAGAGCGCTGCGCCCAGCAAGGCCAGGCCCGGCATGCGCATGTTCTCCCGTCTGCCGGACCATCCCGCCAGAAGCGCGGCCAGCATCAGCAGCGCGCCCGGCCACCAGGAAAATCCCTGCCACATGCCGGGCTTGTCGGGCAGGCCGGCCAGTCCGGCATACGCCATCCCCAGGCCCGCTGCGCCGGCAAGGAGGGCCGGCAGTGCGAGCCCATGCGGCTTGGCGTCGCGCAATACATGGCCGGCAATCAGGGCAAAAGCAGGCACCAGCGGCACCAGGTAATGGATCTGCTTGCCGCTGATGAGGGAGAAGAACACGAATACCGGCGCCAGCCACGACAGGCAGAAACGCAGGCCGTGATCCAGGCCGGTTTTCCTCAAGGCGCCAAGCTGCCGCCAAAGTGCCGGCCACAGCAGCCAGGGAAAGAAGAGCAGGGGCAGCAGCGGCAGATACCACCAGAATGCCCGTTTGTGGGCGAAGGAGTCGACCATGCGGTTGGCGGTCTGGCCCCAGAAGATCATGCGCTGGTATTCTTCGCCGCCACGCAGGGCCGCCGGGATGGCCCAGGCCAGCGCGATGGCCGCACCGCCCAGCACGGCCAGCAGCACGCCGCCATGCCAGCGTTTCCAGGCCAGGCCGGGCCGCCACCAGGGCGCCAGCAAGGCCACCGGCAGAACATGCAGGAGAATCACCGGGCCTTTTGCCAGCACGCCGAGGCCGATCGCCAGCGCCAGCCAGGCGAAACCCCGCATGGCTGGACTACCTGCCCCCCGTCCCCCTTCCCGGGGAAGGGGGTGACGGTTGTTCGCGGGCAGTGCCCGCTCCGGGTTGTGGCTTGCGCCCCCTTGGGGCGGCCCTGCGGGGACGCATCCGTCCGCCGCGATGAGCAGCCCGCGCATGCCGAGCAGGGCGCAGAAGGTCAGCATCACGTCGAACATGGCCGAGGTGGAGAACAGCATCCACAGCAGGCAGGATGCCAGGATCCATAAGGCATTGCGACCGGTGTCCAGGTCGTCGGGCCAGAGCCGGCGGGCGATCGACAGGGTCAGGGCCATGCCGCCGAGCGATAACAGCGGCGAGACTAGGCGCGGCCACCATTCGTTGACGCCCGTCACTGCCCAGCCGAGGTTGTACAGCCAGAACAGCAGCGGCGGCTTGTGGCTGTAGGGCTCGCCGTTCTTGAACAGCACCAGGTAATCGCCCTTCAGCCACATCTCCCACGCCACGCCGACGTAGCGGGTCTCGTCGATCGGCGTGAGCGGACGGGCGGCGAGGGCCACCACGGTCAGGACGGCCAGCAGCAGGATGGGGCCCGCGATAAAAGTCAGCCCCTGCGGTACGGCGCGGTTCGGTTTCATCTTGCCTGCGGTCGGTTGCCCTTGAGCAGAAGCACCAGCGCGCCGCTGCCGCCCTCGGCAGCGCGGGCCTGGCAGTAGGCGAGCACATCCGTACGATGCATCAGCCAGTGCTTCACCAGGCCCTTCAGCACCGGCTCACGCCCTGGCGAGCCGAGGCCCTTGCCGTGCACGACGCGCACGCAGCGCAAGCCGCGCCTGAGCGAATCGCCGAGGAATTCCCCCAGCAGCAGGCGCGCCTCGTCGCGGGTGGCGCCATGCAGGTCGAGGTGGTCCTGCACCACCCAGCGCCCGCGGCGCAGGTCGCGAAGCACCGTGCGCGCCAGACCGGGGCGCAGATAATTCGGCTCGTCGCCGCCTTCCAGGCTGAGGTCGAGCGGGGCGGGGGAGAGGGACTCGGCGAGCGCAGCTGCTTCGTCAAGTTTGCGCTGCGCCGGCACCGCAGGCGGGGGTGGCGGCTCGTGGTGAACCCTGTCGGGCACGAGAGGCTTGGCGCCGGCAACCGCGTCGCGAAACAGCGCGCGCTCATCCTCGGTGGGCGCGCGTGTCGAACGACCTTCCCCCCGTCCCCCTTCCCGGGGAAGGGGGTGACGCCGGTTCGCCGCTACGCGGCTTCGAGTAGTTGACTGCGCCATTCTTGAGTCGGCCCGGCGAATGGCGCGATCATGCCTGTTCGAGGTTGTCCAGGTATTTCTCGGCATCCAGCGCAGCCATGCAGCCGGTGGCGGCGCTGGTGACGGCCTGCTTGTAGATCTGGTCCTGCACGTCGCCCGCGGCATACACGCCGGGAAGGCTGGTCTGGGTGGCGTTGCCCATGCGGCCGCACTGGGTGATGAGATAGCCGTTGTCCATCTCCAGCTGGCCTTCGAAGATCTCGGTGTTGGGCTTGTGGCCGATGGCGATGAAGACGCCCTGCAGGGCGACTTCCTTGGTGGCGCCGCTCTTGACATGCTTCACGCGCATGCCGGTGACGCCGCTCTTGTCGCCCAGCACCTCGTCTAGCGTGCTGTCCAGCTCCAGCGCGATGTGGCCCGACTTCACCTTTTCCATCAGCTTGTCGATCATGATCTTCTCGGCGCGGAACTTGTCGCGGCGATGCACCAGGGTCACTTTCTTCGCGATGTTGGCGAGGTAGAGCGCTTCCTCGACGGCGGTATTGCCGCCGCCGATGACGGCGACCTCCTGGCCCTTGTAGAAAAAGCCGTCGCAGGTGGCGCAGGCGGAGACGCCGCGGCCGGAAAAGGCCTCTTCGGAGGGCAGGCCGAGGTACTTGGCGGTGGCGCCGGTGGCGATGATGAGCGCGTCGCAGGTGTAGGTGCCGTTGTCGCCCACCAGGGCGAAGGGCTTCTCCTTGAGCCTTGCCGTGTGGATGTGGTCGAAGACGATCTCGGTGTTGAAGCGCTCGGCGTGCTGCTGGAAGCGCGTCATCAGGTCGGGGCCCTGCACGCCCTCGGCGTCGGCCGGCCAGTTGTCCACGTCGGTGGTGGTCATGAGCTGGCCGCCCTGGGCCATGCCGGTGATGAGCAGCGGATTCAGGTTGGCGCGCGCGGCGTAGACGGCGGCGGTATAGCCGGCCGGGCCGGAACCGAGAATGATGAGGCGGGAATGGCGGGTTGCATTTGTCATGGCGGATGTCGTTCGTACTAGGATCGGATAGGCGAAATTATACTGGAGGCACCGCAAGGAAAGGCTGCAGGAACCCGGGAGCCGGGCCGGAATGGTCTTATAATCCGGCAGGCTCAACAATAAGAATGACCGATGCGGGCCTGTCCCGCGCTGGAGGTAGCTAGCATGACGCAAGCAAGCAGCGTGACCGTCGATGCCCTGCGCTCGATGCCGATCTTCGAATCCCTGTCCATTGAGCGACTCGTGCCCATCGCCCGCGTCGCCGTGTTCCGCAAGATGCCGCGCGCCGCCACCATCTTGCGCGCCGGCGACCGCACGGATTTCGTCTACTTCATCCTCTCCGGCGCCCTCAAGGTGCTGGTCTCCGACGAGGAAGGTCGGGAAGTCATCCTGTCGAATCTGGGCCCGGGGGAATTCTTCGGCGAAATGGGCGTGCTCGACGACAACCCCCGCTCGGCCACGGTGATGACCAGCACGCCGTGCGAGCTGGTGGTGGTCTCCAAGGCGGATTTCAAGCGCTGCCTGGCCGAGAATTTCGACGTCTCCCTCTACATCATGCGCAGTCTGGTCAAGCGCCTGCGCACCGCAGACCGCAAGATCGAGAGCCTGGCACTGATGGACGTCTATGGCCGGGTCGCCCGCCTGCTGCTGGAGCTGGCGGAAGAGGATGCCGACGGCCAGCAGGTGGTCATGAAAAAGATCTCCAAGCAGGACATCGCCAAAATGGTCGGCGCCTCGCGCGAAATGGTCAGCCGCGTCATGAAGGATCTGAGCCTGCAGGGTCTGATCGAGGAAGGCGGCGGCCGCATCCTCCTGCGCGAGAAGATCAACCTGATCTGAGAGTCCCCATGATCCCGGGCGTATAATCGCGGCATTCGCCGGCTTACGCCTTTATCCATCGAGCGTGCAAGAAAAAAACGCATCACAACCCCTGCCGGAAAAGATCGTTGCGCTTCTGCAGGAAGCGCGCTGGCTGGTGCTCGGCGTCGTCGCCTTCTATATTGGCCTGATTCTCTACGGTTTCAGCAAGGCCGACCCGGGCTGGTCGCATGCCGCCCAGGTGGAACGCATCGCCAATCCCGGCGGCCGAATCGGCGCCTGGCTGGCCGACCTTCTGCTCTATCTGTTCGGCCTGTCCGCCTGGTGGTGGGTCCTCTTCTTCCTTTTCCTGGTGATCTGGGGCTACCGCCGCCTCGAAGGCATATTCCATACGGATCGGCGGCCCTTTTTCATCGCCCTCTCCGGCTTCATCGTCCTCATTGCGGCCTCCAGCGGCCTCGAGGCACTGCGCTTCCACAGCGCGAAAACGCCCTTGCCGCTTGAGCCGGGCGGCATGCTCGGCCTCGAGGTCGGCCGCCTCTTTTCGCAATTCCTCGGCTTCACCGGGGGCACGATCATTCTCATCGCCCTGTTTGCCGCAGGCCTGACCATTTTCACCGGGATTTCCTGGCTCAAGCTGATCGAGCGCCTGGGCGCCCTGCTGGAGGGCATATGGTTCGGCTCCATCCACCTCTACCAGCGCTGGCAGGATCGGCGCATTGGCCGCGAAGTCGCACGCGAGCGCGAGGCCGAGGTGGAGGTCGAACGCAAGCGCTTCGAGGCATTTCATGCCGAGCCGATCCGCATCGAGCCGGCCGAGGTCGTCGTCCCGAAATCGACGCGCCGGGAGAAGGAGCGTCAGGCGCCGCTGTTCATGGACATTCCTGGCGGTGCGCTGCCGCCCCTGCACCTGCTCGAGGAACCGGCGCACGACGTCGAGCCGCCCTCGGCAGAGACGCTGGAGTTCACTTCGCGCCTGATCGAGCGCAAGCTCGCCGACTTCGGCGTGCAGGTGAAGGTGCTCGCCGCCTACCCAGGCCCGGTGATCACGCGCTACGAGATCGAGCCGGCCGTCGGCGTCAAGGGTGCGCAGATCGTGAACCTGGTGAAGGACATCGCGCGCGCCCTTTCCGTGGTGAGCGTGCGCGTCGTCGAGACCATTCCAGGCAAATCCTGCATGGGACTGGAACTGCCCAACCCGAAGCGGCAGACGGTGCGCCTGTCCGAGATCCTCGGCTCGAAGGCCTACCACGACATGCATTCGCCGCTGACGCTGACGCTGGGCAAGGACATCGGCGGCCTGCCGGTGGTCGTCGACCTGGCGAAGATGCCGCACCTGCTGGTGGCCGGCACCACCGGTTCGGGCAAGTCGGTGGGCATCAACGCCATGATCCTGTCGCTGGTCTACAAGTCGGAGCCTGCCGACGTGCGTCTGATCCTGGTCGATCCGAAGATGCTGGAACTGTCGATCTACGAGGGCATCCCGCACCTGCTGGCGCCGGTGGTGACCGACATGAAGCAGGCCGCCAATGCCCTGCAGTGGTGCGTCGCCGAGATGGACCGCCGCTATCGCCTCATGTCGGCGCTGGGCGTGCGCAACCTGGCCGGCTTCAATGGCAAGATCAAGGACGCCGCCAAGGCCGGCGCGCCGATCACCAATCCGTTCACGCTGACGCCGGAGAGCCCCGAGCCGCTCAATGCGCTGCCCTACGTGGTGGTCATCATCGACGAGCTGGCCGACCTGATGATGGTTGCCGGCAAGAAGGTCGAGGAGCTGATCGCGCGCCTGGCGCAGAAGGCGCGCGCCGCCGGCATCCACCTGATCCTGGCGACGCAGCGGCCGTCGGTGGATGTCATCACCGGGCTCATCAAGGCCAACATCCCGACGCGGATTTCCTTCCAGGTTTCCAGCAAGATCGATTCGCGCACCATCCTCGACCAGATGGGCGCCGAGGCCCTGCTCGGCCAGGGCGACATGCTCTACCTGCCGCCCGGCACCGGCTTCCCGGTGCGGGTGCACGGCGCCTTCGTCGCCGACAGCGAGGTGCACGCCGTGGTCGACTACCTGAAGAAGGCCGGCGCGCCGGAGTACGTCGAGGGCATCCTCGATGCGCCGGGCGGCGAGGACGGGGATGGCGCCATGGGCGGGGAGGATGGACAGGGCGGCGGCGAGGCCGATCCGCTCTACGACCAGGCCGTCGAGGTGGTGCTGAAGACGCGCCGCCCCTCCATCTCCCTGGTGCAGCGCCACCTGCGCATCGGCTACAACCGTGCCGCACGTCTCATCGAGCAGATGGAACGCTCCGGACTCGTCTCGCCGATGGGCAGCAACGGCAACCGCGAGGTGATCGTGCCGGCGCGGGAGAGTTGATGAAGACAACACCTTTAACCAAAGAGACACAGAGACACAGAGGTTGTATGCATTGCATTGCTCTGTGCCTCTGTGTCTCTGTGGTGAGTGGTTTTCTGTTTTCGGCAAGCGCTCATGCCGCCGCGCTCGACAAGCTGAAGGCCTTCCTCGAGGGCACCCGCAGCGGCAAGGCGGAGTTCGTCCAGACGGTGGTGGCGAAGAGCGGCCGCAAGCCGCAAAACGCCGCAGGCCAAATGATGTTCTCCCGCCCCGGCAAGTTCCGCTGGACCTACGACAAGCCCTACTACCAGCTCATCGTCGGCGACGGCGAGCGGCTCTGGGTGTACGACCGCGACCTCAACCAGGTCAGCACGAAGAAGCTGTCCGCCGCGCTCGGCGGCAGCCCCGCCGCGCTGCTTGCCGGCGACAATGCGCTGGAGAAGAATTTCGACCTGAAGGAAGGCGGCACGGCCGACGGCATCGAGTGGGTCGATGCGCAGCCGAAGAGCCAGGAGGCTGGCTTCCAGTTCCTGCGCATCGGCTTCGTCGGCGACGCGCTGCGGGCGATGGAGCTCACCGACAGCTTCGGCCAGGTGACGACCATCGCCTTCGAGAAGTTCGAGCGCAACCCCCAGCTGCCCGCTGCCCTTTTCCGCTTCACGCCGCCGAAAGGCGCCGACATCCTCGGCGAGTAGGGCTCGCATGAGCTCGGATCTCTTCACGGCCAAGCCGCATGCCCCGCTGGCCGAGCTGATGCGTCCGCGCACGCTCGACGAGGTGGTCGGGCAGGCGGAACTGCTCGGGCCGGGCAAGCCGCTGCGCCTGGCCTTCGCCTCGCGCACGCCGCACTCGATGATCCTGTGGGGTCCGCCCGGCGTCGGCAAGACGACGCTGGCGCGCCTTATGGCGCAGGCCTTCGATGCCGAGTTCATCGCGCTCTCGGCCGTGTTCTCCGGCGTCAAGGACATCCGCGAGGCGGTGCAGCGCGCCGAGCTGACGCTGGCGCAGAGCGGCCGCCACACCATCCTCTTCGTCGACGAGGTGCACCGCTTCAACAAGGCGCAGCAGGATGCCTTCCTGCCCTATGTCGAGCAGGGCCTCGTCACCTTCATCGGCGCCACCACCGAGAATCCCTCCTTCGAGGTGATCAGCGCGCTGCTCTCGCGCGCGGCGGTGTATGTGCTGAAGAGCTTGAGCGAGGCGGAGTTGGGCGAGCTCTTCGAACGCGCGCGCGCACAGGCTTTCCCCGACCTGGAGTTCGACGGGGACGCGAAAGACCGCCTCGTCGGCCTGGCCGACGGCGATGCGCGGCGCCTGCTGAATTTGCTGGAGATCGTGCACACGGCCGTCGCGACCTCGGATCGCCGTGTCGTGGACGCTGACTTTCTGCAGGGCGCGCTGGCGAAGAACCTGCGCCGCTTCGACAAGGGCGGCGACGCCTTCTACGACCAGATCTCCGCCCTGCACAAGTCGGTGCGCGGCTCCGATCCGGATGCCTCGCTCTACTGGCTGCTGCGCATGCTCGACGGCGGCGCCGACCCGCTCTACCTGGGCCGCCGCATCATCCGCATGGCGACGGAGGACATCGGCCTGGCCGACCCGCGCGCGCTGCAGATCGCCCTCAACGCGGTGGAGACCTACGAGCGGCTTGGTTCGCCGGAAGGCGAGCTGGCGCTGGCCGAGGCGGTGATCTTCATGGCCTGCGCCGCCAAGTCGAACGCGGTGTACGTCGCGTATAATTCCGCGCGCAAATTCGTCTCCGGCGATGCCTCGCGCGAGGTGCCGGTGCACCTGCGCAACGCGCCGACGAAGCTGATGAAGGAACTCGGCTACGGCCACGAATACCGCTACGCGCACGACGAGCCGGAAGCCTACGCCGCGGGCGAGACGTATTTTCCCGAGGGCATGCCGAAGGTGAGCTGGTACCAGCCGACGGAGCGCGGGCTGGAAGCGCAGATACGCGAAAAGCTGGCGCACCTGCGCGCCCTCGACCGGAAATCGAAGAAATAATTGAAAGTCAGTCTCCGCAATACGGCGGGTGGGCGACTCAGCGAACGGGATCAAACATGCTCGACATACAACTTCTGCGCAGCCAGGCGGCCCAGGTGGCCGAGCGACTCGCCGCGCGCGGCGTCGGCTTCGACGTGGCCACCTTCCAGGCGCTGGAAGACGAGCGCAAGGGCCTGCAGATGCGCACCCAGGAGCTGCAGGCGCGGCGCAACGCACTGTCGAAGCAGATCGGCCAGCTCAAGTCGAAGGGCGAGGACACCGCCGCCGTGATGAGCGAAGTGTCCGGCCTGGGCGACGAGCTGAAGCGCAACGAGGAACAGCTCGCCGACCTGCTCAACCGCATCAACGCCTTCGTCTCGCTGATCCCCAACCTGCCGCACGAGAGCGTGCCGGTCGGCCGCTCCGAAGCGGACAACCTGGAAGTCAGGCGCTGGGGCACGGCGCGCAGCTTCGATTTTGCCGTGAAGGACCATGTCGACCTCGGCGAAGGCTTGGGCGGATTGGATTTCGAGACGGCAACCAAGATCAGTGCAGCGCGATTCGTCGTGATGAAGGGCGCAATGGCGCGGCTGCACCGCGCGCTCATCCAGTTCATGCTGGACACCCACACGCAGGAGCACGGCTACCGCGAGGTGTATGTTCCCTATCTGGTCAACGCCAACAGCATGTTCGGCACGGGGCAGTTCCCCAAATTTTCCGACGACCAGTTCGATGTCCAGCGTGACGGCCTGTTCCTGATTCCCACTGCAGAAGTGCCGGTGACCAACATCGTGCGCGACGAGATCGTGGACCTGGCGCAGATGCCGCTCAAGTTCGTCTGCCACACGCCGTGCTTCCGCCGCGAAGCCGGCTCCTACGGCAAGGACACGCGCGGCATGATCCGCCAGCACCAGTTCGACAAGGTCGAGCTGGTGAGGATCGAGCGGCCCGACAGTTCGTGGGCGGCGCTGGAGGAGCTGACGCGCCACGCCGAGATCATCCTGGAGAAGCTGGAGCTGCCCTATCGCCGCGTCGCCCTGTGCACGGGCGACATGGGATTCTCCGCGGCCAAGACCTACGACCTCGAGGTGTGGCTGCCGGCGCAGAACACCTACCGCGAGATTTCCTCCTGCAGCCATTTCGAGGCCTTCCAGGCACGGCGCATGCAGGCGCGCTTCCGCAACGCGAACGGCAAGCCGGAACTGGTGCACACCCTGAACGGCTCCGGCCTCGCCGTCGGCCGCACGCTGGTGGCCGTCCTCGAGAACTTCCAGCGCCCCGACGGCAGCGTCGAGGTGCCCGCCGCGCTGCGCCCCTACATGGGCGACATGGAGCTCATCGAGAAGGCCTGAACGTCGGCCGCCGGGTTCTCCAGGCGGCGCAGGATGTCGTAGTAGTTGCGGATGTTCTCGGTCATGATGACGGCCTCGCCGCCGCGCCCCGCGCCGCTCTTCAGCCGCGAGTAGTATTCCGGCCGCGACAGCAACGGCAGCACCTGCTTCATTTCATACCAGTAATTCGGGTCGCGCTTCACCAGTTCGGCAATGAAGCGCGCCCCGTTCATGTGGCCCATGCCCAGGTTGTAGGCGGCGATTGCCAGCCAGCTGCGGTCGGGCTCGGTCACTTCCGGCGGAAACTGCTCGCGCAACTCGGCGAGATAGCGGGCACCGGCGAGGATGCTCTGCTTTGCATCGAGGCGGTCGCTGACTTGCAGGCGGTCCGCCGTGTCCTCGGTCAGCATCATCATGCCGCGCACGTTGGTGTAGGACGTGGCCAGCGGATCCCAGTGCGATTCCTGATAGGCCAGCGCGGCGATGAGGCGCCAGTCGATGCCGTGCAGGCGCTGCGCCTCGATGAAGTCGCGCCGGTAGCGCGGCAGGACGGTCTGGATTCGCTCCATGAACTGTTCGACATCATCCTGATTGAGGCGGCGCGTGTGCCCGAAGTAGCGGTCCTCCAGCCTGGCCAGCGTGCCGTCCTGGCGGATGCGCCCGATGAAGGCTTCGCTGTGCGCGAAAAGTGCCGCATCGCCGTTCCTGGGGAAAGCCCACGCCAGCGCCTGCTTGCCGGGCAAGGCGAATGCAGCATTCAGGCCGGGATAGAAGTTCGCCCCGATGTCGAAATGCGTCGAATCGACGGCAGCCATCATGGTCGGATCGGTATTGACGCGCTGGAGCAGCCCCAGTTCGCTGAGGCCTTTCACCTTGGCCAGCCGCAGGCCTTTGGGGCGGGGCTGCAGGCTTTCGAGGGCGTCGATCTGCGGCGAACGGGCCAGCACGGTGACCGTGCGTCCGGCCAGGTCGGACGGCTTCCTCACGGGGAGGGCATCCTCGTTTTGCACCAGGAACTGCTGCATCTCACGGATAGGCCGGGAGTAATGCAGGCTGCTGCTGTTCCTCGGCGACAGGGCGGCGGCGGCCATATGCGCGCGCCCCTTTTTGAGGAGCTTGAGGGCCTCGGCATGGTCCCGCGCCATGATGAAATGGGCCTCTACGCCAAGATCCTTCGCGAGCAGAACGGCCAGATCGTGTTCGAATCCTGAAGCTGCGCCGTTGTCATCCTCCTGATAGGTGGCCGGACCTGCGCGCGTCACGACGTACAGCTTGCCGAGTTCGGCCGGCGGCGGCAGCGGTTCGCTGCAGGCGGCGAGCAATGACAACAGGATGGCAGCGAACAACGAACGCATGTGGCCCCTGTGCAGAGGAGGGGAGAGTGTCTCCCCCGCGTCGCATCCACAGGGGGATTGGTGTAGAATGCGCGCCTCCGGAGAGGTGGCAGAGTGGTCGATTGTACCTGACTCGAAATCAGGCGTAGGTGCAAGCCTACCGTGGGTTCGAATCCCACCCTCTCCGCCATCCGAACTCAAAAAAGCCGGCCATTCGGGCCGGCTTTTATTCGCACTACTTCAGTGGGTCGGCCGCTTCCCTGACGATGAGCCAGCGGCCGTCAACCTGCTCCCACGCCAGCGTTTTCAGGACGACGTCCTTGTAGCTCTCGGAGCGGTAGGCCTGAGTGAAGGCCGTGCTGGCATGCTTGGCATCCTTGACGACGAGCTTGATGTCGCGGATGTCGAGCGAGATGTCCTTGGCGCGCGTGAGGGCGGTTTTGCGCTTGTCCGCCCATGCGTCTCTTGAGCTGCCGTCGGCGGGCGTGAAGGCAGGCGCGTAACTATCCAGGTAGTCCTGCACGTTGCGGCCCGACCAGGCGACCGACCAGGCCTTGAGGGCTTCGGCCACGGCGCGCTCGGGGGGCGCTTCCGCCGCCGGCGCGGCGGGCGCATTGGCTGCGGGCGGAGGTGGCGTGAGTTCCCTGATGAGTTCCTGCGCGCGGGCGTTGAGCGCGTCCTTGTTGGCGACATAAAGCTGCGGGTTGTCCGGCGGACAGTTTTCCGGGGCTTCCTCGCCGGCCGCCCATAGCTGCGGCTCGGGCGGGGGCGGATCGCCGGCTTTCGACACGCCGAGCGTGGAGAGCAATTTGCCGAGGCCGGCCTGGGCGCGCACGTAGGCGATGGCCAAGTCGTGCTCGGCATTGCCGTAGGCGCGCCTGGCCTGGAACAGTTCGTTCTCGCTGTCGAGCAGGTCGAGCAGGGTGCGCTGGCCGATGTCGAACTGCTTGCGGTAGGCATCGCGCGCCTTTTCGATGGAGAGCTGGTGCTGGTCGAGGTAGCCCAGCTGCTCGGCCAGCTTGCGCGTGTCGTTGTAGGCAATGGCGACGGTCTGGCGGATGTCGCGGCAGGTCTTGTCGCGGATGTCTTTGGCGACGTTGTGCTGTTCCGCGTACTGGCGCGAGCGGGCGGAATCGGAAAGGCCGTTGAAAAGATTCCAGCTCAACACGACTTCGGCGGTGCTGGATTCGTGCTGGCCGGCGTAGCCGTTGAGGTTGCGGCCGTCGTCGCGCTTCAGGCGCAGGTCGACGCGGGGCTGGTAGGCGGCGTCGCGCACGCGGGCGGCGGCATAGGCCGAACGCACGTTCTCGATGGAGGCGAGCAGGGCGGGGTTGCTTCGCTGGGCGGCGGCCAACGCCTCGGTCATGTCCTTGGGCATGTCCTTGGTGAGGTTGGCGAGGGACTCCAGCTGCTTGGCCGGCTGGTCGCCGACCACGCGCATGTAGCGGGCGCTGACGTCGTGCAGGTTGCTGGTTTCCGTGAGCAGGTTGGCCTCGGCGAGCGCCAGGCGGCCCGCAGCCTGCTCGAGATCGACGCGGCGGCCGACGCCGGCCTGCACCTTTTTCTGGATCTGCTCGAATACCGAGCGGTGGCGAACGTAGTTTTCCTCGGCGAGCCCGACCAGCGTGCGGTAGCGCTGGACGTCGATGTAGGCGCGGGCGGCTTCGAGGGCGGCGGTTTCGGAGGCGTCCTGCAGTTCGTAGAGGCGGACAAGGAGGGCGTGATCGAAGCGCTTGACTTCATTGCGCGTGGCGAACCCGTCGTATAGCATCTGCGTCAGCGTGAGCGTCGTCGCGTTGCGCGTATAGTCCTTCTTCAGCAGCGGGTCGTCGCGGTGGTCGCGCCCCTTGCTGACGGAAAGGTCGAGGCGCGGCAGATAGCCGCCGAAGGCGGCATCGCGCTCGCCCTGCGCGGCCTTGTAGGCATGCCAGCGCTGCAGGACTTCCGGATTGGAGAGGACGGCTTTCTGGGCCGCACTCTGCAGCGTGGTGGCTTGTGCCTGAGCCAGCAGGGGACTCAGGGCCAGGCACAGGATGATGATTTTGCGATGCATTATTTTGGCGGCCAATTGCTGGCAGTTCTTTTCTTTAATTGCGAATGATATCCCAGACCGGGGCGGACAGGCTGTTGTGGCCGCTGGCCGCCATGCGCCGCCTTGCTGCGTTGGCGGCCGTGTTCCTGCTATTCCAGGCCACGATTGCCGATGTCGAGAAGATGCTGGCGACCTTGCAGCGGTATGGCGGCGCGGAGTCCGTCTTCCGCGACTGGCGGCAACTGATCGACGACAGCAAGTCGCTGGAAGCGCGGGATAAGCTCAAGCGCATCAACGAATTCTTCAACCGCAAGCTCCTCTTCCTGGACGACATCAAGGTCTGGGGCCAGACGGACTACTGGGCCACGCCGCTCGAGACCCTGGCGAAGGGGCAAGGCGACTGCGAGGATTACACCATCGCCAAATATTTCACGCTGCTGAGCGCCGGCATGCCGAACGAGCAGTTGCGCCTGATCTACGTCAAGGCCCGCATCGGCGGACCGGCCAGCAACGTCGCGCAGGCCCACATGGTGCTTGCCTGGTACGAGACACCGGATGCGGAGCCCTTGCTGCTCGACAATCTGATCACGGACATCCGCCCTGCGTCGCGCCGCCCCGACCTGCAGCCGGTGTTCAGTTTCAACAGCATGGGCATCTGGTCAAATCCTGTTGCAAAGGGCGTGCCAAGCTCGACTGGGGTTGGCCGCCTGACGCGCTGGCAGGATCTGCTGAACCGGGCGAAGGCCGAAGGGTTCGCCTTTTGAGCATTATTTAACGAAGTTCTTGTCGAAGAGAGAACGATTATGTCGATGTATCGTCAACTGTGGCTGGCCGTCATCGTCAGCATGCTGGTGGCCTTGGCCGGCAGTCTGGTGGCTTCCTCGCTGAGTGCGCGCATCTACCTGTCCGAGCAGCTGGCGATGAAGAATACCGACAACGCCGCGGCACTGGCGCTGTCGCTCAGCCTGCGCGAGCCGGACGCGGTGGAAGTGGAACTGGCAGTTTCCGCCCTCTTCGACAGCGGCCACTACGAATTGATCCGGGTCACGGATCCCTTGGGCAAGACCCTAGTCGAGCGCAGGGCGGCTGCCGGCTACAACGGCGCGCCGGCGTGGTTTGCCCGCCTCCTGCCGATCGTTTCGCAACCGGGCCAGGCGCAGATCAGCAGCGGGTGGAAGCAGTTCGGCACGGTGCAGTTGGTGAGCCACAGCCGCTTCGCCTACGAGGCGCTGTGGAGAAGCGTGTGGGATCTGGCCGGCGCGCTGTTCGTCGCGACGCTGATTGGCGGCTACCTGGGCACGCTGATCCTGCGCCGGCTGAGGGCGCCGCTGGCGGCGGTGATCGGGCAGGCGAAGGCGATCACCGAGCGGCGTTTTGTCACTATTGAGGAACCCGCCGTGCCGGAGTTGCGGCAACTGGCCACGGCGATGAATGCCACCGTCGGTCGTCTGAAAACCATGTTCGACGAGGAAGCCGCCCGGCTCGATGCGGTGCGCCGCGAGGCGAACTGCGACGTGCTGACCGGCCTGGCGAACCGCAGCCATTTCCTCGCCCGCCTGCACGATGCGCTGGAGGCGGAGGATTCGCGCGGCATAGGACTGATCCTGGTGCGCGTGGCGGACCTGGCCGGCATCAACCGGCGCATGGGACGCGAAGCAACGGATGATCTGCTGCGCCGCTTCGCCGCCGTCCTCGGCAAGGCGGGCGGGCAGCATCCCGACTGCCTGGCGGCGCGGTTGAACGGGGCGGATTTCGCCCTGCTCATCGCAGGACAGAGCGGCGTGCGAGAGCAGGCCGAAAGCCTGCTGCAGGCCCTGGTGCAGGAGGCGGCAGCTTTCGTGGCGGATGCGCCTGCGGCGTATATCGGCATGGGGGTTTTCCCGCGTGGCATCGAATTAAGCGCAGCCCTGTCCCAGGTCGATGCGGCGCTGGCGGCAGCGGAAGCCGAGGGCGACAACGCCATCCGCGAAGCCGGCCAGGCCGTCGGCGAGGATGCGCCGAGGAGCGCCGACGAGTGGTCGCGGCTGATCCGGCACGCGCTCGATGAGCGCTGGGTCAAGCTGATCTCGTTTCCCGTAGCGGATTTCAACGGCCGTCTGATACACCGCGAGTGCCCGCTGCGCCTGATGCTGGACGATCACGGCGAGTGGCTGCCGGCGGGCCGTTTCCTGCCGATCGCCGAACGGCTCAGGCTGACCTCCCGGCTCGACCTCTCCGCGGTCGCTTTGGGGCTGGCCGAACTGGCCGACAAGCCCACTCTGAAAGGCCTTGCGGTGAACCTCTCGGCCAGTTCGCTTCAGGACAAGGATTTCCGCGTGAAGCTGCAAAGTCAGCTGCGGCAGCACGGCGAGCCGGCGCGGCGTCTCTGGCTGGAAGTGGCGGAAAACGGCGCACTCAGCCATTTCGACGATTTCCGTGACCTGTGCATGGAGTTGAAAGCCTGCGGATGCCGGGTCGGCATCGAGCATTTCGGCCGGCAGTTCAGCCAGATCGGGCTGCTGCACGGCCTCGGGCTGGACTACATCAAGGTCGATGCGAGTTTCGTGCGTGGTCTGGAGGCCAGTCCGGGCAATCAGGCCTTTCTGAAGGGCCTGTGCTCGATCGTCCATGGCATCGGCATCCAGGTGATCGCCGAAGGGGTGGTGAGCGAGGCCGAGTTGCAGGCGCTGGCCGGCGTGGGGTTCGATGGCGCCACCGGGCCTGCGGTGAAGGAATCGGCCTAGCAGACAGTCGCGCCGTCCTGCGGCGGCTGACTTTCCCCCCCAGCGTCCTTTCGCCTCCCCGCCTCCGAGTCGGAGGCGGGGAGGCGCGCGCTCCTCAGTCGGTGATCAGCTTGCCCTTGTTGAGCATGTCCTGGATCACCTGCTGGTCGGTGGTGAAGCCGCCGATGAGATCTATGCCTTGCAGGACGATTGTCTGGTCCTCCTGGCCTGCGGCGTAGCCGCCGGCGAAATTGCCGGCGCTGCTGACATGCACCACGGTGTTGCTGCCTGACTTCTCGAAGTGGAGGAAATCCTCCAGGTTGGCGCCGCCGCCGCTGCCGATCTCGCCCTGCAGCAGGTCGCGCAAATCAAGTTTGTCGCTGCCTGCCGTAGCATCGAAATCGGTGACCGTGTCGACGGCGGGCGATCCAGGCGTTCCCTTGTCCGCCAGTTGCCACTTGAAGACATCCGCGCCGAGCCCGCCCGTCAGCGTGTCGTTGCCGGCGCCGCCGATGAGCAGATCGTTGCCGGCGCCGCCGTCGAGCACGTCGTTGCCGGTGCCGCCATCCAGGCGATCGATGCCATCACCGCCGTAGAGCGCATCGTTGCCGCCGCCACCGATGAGCACGTCGTTGCCGCCGAAGCCTTTCAGGGTATCGTCGGTTGCGCCGCCGATGATGATTTCATCGTTGTTGCTGCCGTTGATGGTTGTGCCGGACACGTTGTACACCACGGCCGACGCGCTGGATTGAACCGCGTTGTCCGTGACCGTGTAGTCGAACTGGCCGGATGGGGCAAGCGCGCCATGAATCTGGTCGAGGGTCAGCAGCAGGTCGTAGTTGGTATCTACGGTTGCCGAATCGGTGCGCAGGCGCAGGTAGTACTCGCCGTCCTGCGGTGCGACGAACCAGGCGTTCGGGTTGTTGCTGACCTCCGGGATGACCACGGTCTGCCAGACGCCGTTGCCGTCGCGGTATTCCATCTGCGCTGCCATGCTGTTGGTGGGATTGTTCGCCCCCAGCAGTCCGTCTATGTCGACGAAAATGCGCTCGCCGGCAAACAGCTTGAGTTTGAAGTAATCCGTATCGCGCGTGCCGCCTGTGCTGTTGTCGATCGTGCCGCGGAATACCCTTGTAGCTCCTGCCTGATCGATTCCGAGTGTTTCCCCACCCGGAACGACCGTGCCGAACAGGCTGCGGTCGGTGAGGTCGACCGCGTTCTCGCGGATGTCGCTCTGCGGCTGGTTGTAGCTGTCGTAGGGCGCCTCGCTGGTGATGCCGATGGTCGTTGCCGGCGTCGCCCCGGGAGTGTATTGCACCGTGCTTGTGCCGCTGACGGTGGCATTGACCGGGTTCTGTACGCTTGTGACGGTGGCGGTCGGACTGTTCGCATCGTTGTGCAGCAGCGCCGCCGAGGGGATGTCGATGGGCGTGCCGGGCGCAACATTGGTCAGGATGATGTCGCGGTTGGCGTCCAGGTTGGCGACGTAATCCAGGTTGATGACCATGTTGATGGTCTTGGCATCGCCGTCGCCGTCGACTGCGGTGACCTGGAATACCTCCTGCTGGCCCTGTGTCGTCTTGTTGAGGACCAACTGGTAGCCGTACTCCCCGGTGGCGAAATTGATGGTCAGCAAACCGCCTTTTGCAGTGGTGACGGTGATGGTGCCGGGTCCGTTGTAGGTAACACCGTCGACCACGATGCTTTGCAGTTGCCCGCCGTCCGCCCCCATCAGGAAGCCGCTGGTGCCGCCGCCGGAGAGCACCGAGACGTTGCCGACGACGACACCGCCGCTGACGGTGGCAAGCAGCGTATTCGCCAGGTCGGTCGGGTTGGCGACCTTGATGGCGTAATCCTCTTGGCCGTTGCCGTCGGCATCCACATTCGGGAAGGCAATGGGATTGACCGCCGCCAGGCTCGCGCTGCCGATGCCGATGCCGAAGGAGATGCTGGCGTTGGCGCCACTGCCCTGGGCGGTGACGAAGTTCTGCCACGCGGTCTGCACCAGAGTGGCTTCATAGCCACCACTGGGCTGGCCGTCCGTAATGAAATAAAACAGGGTCTTGTCCGCAGGCGGCGGCGTGAAGCCGGCCATGACGGCGTTGAGCGCCGTGGAATACTCGGTGCCGCCGCCCGCCTGCAGCCCGTTGATGTACTCCGTGGCGCCTTGCCGGTTGTCGATATACCAAGCGCTTTCATTGGCACCACTGGCGAAATCGACGATCTGGATATTGACGTTGCCGAGTTGGTCGAAGCGGTCGATGAGTTTCGCCAGGGCGTCCTTGGCGATGTTCATGCGCACCGTGCTGGGGTCGAAGGCCGCTGACGAGGACCAGTTGCCGTTTGCATCCTGCGCCATGCTGCCGGAACGGTCGACGACCAGCACCAGGTTGTAGGTCGGTGTGCCGGTGGCGGCCTGCAGCGTGTGCGAGACGTCGAAGCCGATCGGGGCGTCGTCGGCGACGTTGATGGTCAGGGTCGAGCTGGACGTTTGCCCGGAGAAGCCGTCGGTGATCGTATAGCTGAAAGTGGGCTTGTCCGTGACGCCCTCTGTGGTGCTGGCATTGAGCGTGTAGGTGTAATCGCCCGCCAGGCGACCGCTGTAGTTCTGCGTATAGACGGTCAGTGTGCCGGTGGCATTGCTGATGGTAATGATGCCGTTCGCGCCAGGTGACTGGCCGGCGACGCTGGTGACCGAAACCGTACCTCCAACTCCGGTGTCGTTGTCCATCAAGTTGCCCGATACCACTGTCGGCATGATGCCGGCCTGCGTGCCGGAGGCCAGCCCGGACTCGTAGACCACCGCCGTGTCGGCGACCGCGCCAGGCTGGAGGGCCGTCGAGACAGTGAGCGTCGAGCTAGACGCGCTGCCGTCAGCGTCGGTGAGCGTGTATTGGAATACGTCAGGGGTAACGCCGCTAAGGCTTGGGGCGAACGACAGGCCATTGATCAGATAGTTGTCATCGACCTGTCCGAACACCAGATAGCGCGTGCCGGCGACGCCTACGTTCGCCGTGACGATATCGTCACTTTCTCCGTTGATGGTGCCCGATGCGAGGAAGATGCCGTTCTGGTCGAATGCGCTCCATGACGCGGTTCTACCATTACTCAGACCTGTCAGCGTTACGGAAGCACTATCAACTCTGACCCCGAGATTCATGACGAGAAACTCGTTCGACTGGATGCGCGCGCTGTTATTTGTAGCGCTGCCGCCCGTTTCGACGCCGATGCCCATGTCGTCCAGGCCACTGTTGCGAACGGTGACATTGGTGCCGTTGCTCATGGCGCCTAGGGCGCCTACGTTCAGGTTTCCACCAGTCAGCGGAGAAGAGCCATCGAACCCATACACACCAATGGCGTTGGTCCAGTTTGCTTTAGTCGCGCCGGAAACGGCCACTGTATTGTAACTGGACGTATAGCTGTACATTCCGCTCGGGTTGATTGTGAGCGTGCCGTTCGGCGTGGCGAGGGTCCACACGCCGCCGGCGAAGGTGCCCGGCGTGCCCTGGAAGCTGACTCCGCTTATCTGGGTCGAGTCGGCGCCCAGGGTGTCTGCACCGCCGCCCGCCCCGCCGGCGCCGGTGATCACGTTTCCGGTAATGGTGCCGCCGATGCCGACGCTGTCCACATCGGGATTTGCTGTTGGCGCGGAATCCGTGATTGTCAGGTTTACCGTTGTCCAGCCCGACAAGTCCGAGCCGTCGCTGAGCTTATAGACGAAGCTGTCCACATCCGGCGTGGCGTCGGCATGGTTGCGTGCAGGCGCGATGTAATCGAAGGTGCCGTCTGCGCGCATGATGACGGTGCCGCCAAGCGCCGTGGTGATGCTGTTCGTGCCGTTTACCGCGACGGCGGGGCTGCCCGAGGTGGTTGCGAACTGCGCGGCAGCGAACGACGCGGGCGGCGAGTCGATGTCCGTGTCGTTGGCCAGCACGCTGCCGCGGATGACTGTGGTGCCTTCCATAGCCGTGTAGGCGTCGGCGTTGCCCACCGGGGCGTCATTGACGGGATTGACGGTGACGCTGGCGGTGGCCGTTTCGGTGACGCCGCCGGAGGTGACCGTGTAAGTGAAGCTGGTGCTGCCGTTGTAGTTGGCCGTCGGATTGAAGGTGAACTGGGTGCCGGCCGCATTCAAGGCAACGGTGCCGTTGGCCACAGCCACGGCGGGCCCACCCGCGGTGATGGCCGTGCCATTGACGGCAGTGATGGTGCGCCCGGCGTTTTCGAAGGAATCGTTGGCCAGTACTGAAATGGCGACCGGGGTGTCCTCGTTGGTGGTGGCCGTGTCGTCGACGATGTCGGCAACAGGCGTGACGGTGATGGGCACCGTGTCGGTGTCGGTGAAACTGCCGTCCGTGGTGCTCACCGTCAGGGTGGCCGCGCCGTTGTAGTCGGCCGTCGGTGCAAAACTCAGTCCGTTCAGGGCGGCGTTGATCTGGGCAGCGGTGCCCTGGATCGTCACGGTGGCGGATCCGTTGTTGGTGATGGTGGCCCCGCCGCCAGTGGTGGCGGTGAGGGTGCCGTTGCCAATCGAGAGGGTGGTGGTGAGCGTGCTCCCGTCCGCGTCGGTCACGGTAATGGCATTCGCGCCGCTGAATATGAGCGCTGCGTCTTCGGCCGTAGCCTGGGCGCCAGGTACCGTGTTGACGGGCGCGTTGTCGTTGACGTTGGTCTCGTTCAAGGTGATGTTGGCGCTGGTGGCGTTGCCGGCGGCGTCGTGTGCGGTGACGCTGTAGATGCCCGAGTTGCTGCCGCTCTCGAAGTCGTTGACGGCGGAGGCCGCGCCCAGCGCGGTCATGGTGACGTTGCCGCTGTTGTCGATCTGGAAGTAGCCGTCGGCGCTGGTGCTGGTGCCGGTGGCCGTGAAAGTGAAGCTGGTGACGGCGACGTTGTCCGTGGCGGCGACGGTGGCCACGGTGGCGCCGGCGACCTGGTTCTCGGCGTAGCTGAAGGTCTGCGCGGCGAGGGTCGGTGTACTGATATCCACCGAGTAGCCCTCGGTGTCGGTGGCGCTGGCGCTGTTGCCGGCCGCATCCGTGGTGGTGACGCTGGCGTCGATGACGCGGTCGGCGTCATTGGCCAGGGCGCT
>PHCS01000010.1 GCA_002840845.1 Betaproteobacteria bacterium HGW-Betaproteobacteria-14 | reverse complement strand
GCCAAGAAAGCCGCACCGAAGAAAGCCGCCGCCAAAAAGCCGGCAGCCAAGAAGCCCGCCAAGAAAGCAGCGCCCAAAAAGCCGGCAGCCAAGAAGCCCGCCAAGAAAGCCGCCGCCAAAAAGCCGGCAGCCAAGCGCAAACCCAATCCCGCTTTCATGAAGCCGATGACCCCCAGCTCCGTGCTGGCCGCCGTCGTCGGTGCACTGCCGCTGCCCCGCACGGAAGTCACCAAGAAAGTGTGGGATTACATCAAGAAGAACAAGCTGCAGGATGCCATCAACCGGCGCATGATCAATGCGGACGAGAAGCTCAAGTCCATCTTCGGCGGCAAGGGTCAGGTCTCGATGTTCGAGATGACCAAGCACGTCAACAAGCACCTGAAGTAATTACAGGCGCTTCCGGAAGATGCCCTGCCTCCGGTCGGAGGCAGGGCATTTTTTTCGCCTCGAGAAACTGCTAGAGCATCAACGGACCGTGCTCGTCTACCCACCCCGAAAAGGTCGTTTCCGCCTTGCCGGGGTCTTTCCGCCAGGTCGCCAGCAGGCGCAACGCAGCCTCCCGCCAGTGTGTCTGCCCGTCCAGGTAGGCCATGTGCAAGTCCGCATCGTCACCCGTTTTCCGCCAGGTTGCATAGGCTGCGGTCAATCGCGGAAAGAGGCTGCGGCGCAATCCATCGAAGTTGGCGAAGTAGAAATGGATGGAAGGTTCGGCGCCACGCTCGAGCAGCGCCGGCAGGGTGGACAGGCAATCCGCCAGGTGGTCGCGCACGGCGCGCGCCAGCAACTCGGCACGCCGCTGTGACAGGCTGACCAGCATCGCGCGCCAGTCCGCGCCGAGCAGCGGCTCCGCCATGCCTTCACCGACCTCGTGCAGGATCAGTGCTTCGCTTTCCCGGGCCGCCATGCGCTCCAAGGCGGCCTCGGCGTCATCGGCAAAGCCGTAGCCGTCGAGCGCGGCCTTCAACGCGCCATCGGCCTGGCGCACGCCCCAGATTTCCGTCTTTTCCCACAGCCAGCGCCGCAGCGCGTCCAGGCGCAGGAAAACCAACCCCTCCCGCAAGGCCGCTGGCGGGGCGAACAGGTCGCGCGCATGCTCGCGCTCTGACACCAGCACCGTCAGACCGTGCCGCGTTTCCTGACGTGCCAGCTCGCCGAGGAAAAAATGCGGCTTGCCCCAGCGGCCGAGCCCGCCGGCATAGACCAGGCCCTGCGGCGCGAGCGCATCGTTGATGGCGGCGTTATCGAAGGGATCGCAACCGCCGCCGATCGGCAGCGGGCGGAACTCGGCATCCTCCAGTTCGTTCCAGAGCGCCTCCCGCCTGGCGATCCAGGCGCTCAACTCGGCCTGCTTCAGGGGCTGGCGCAGGGGCAGGCCCGCCTCCCAGCGGTACAGTTCGCGCATCGCAAGCAGGTAATTGCACATCGTCATCTCGCGGGCATGGCGCGCATCCGCAATGTCGCAGTTGGCCTGCACCGCTGTCGTCAGCCGTTCCAACTTGACCCTGTTCATGGTTGCCCGGCCCGTCGTCGCGTCCGGTAGGCCGCCACCGATTGGACGATCTCCGAATAGGGCAGGTCCTCCAGCCCGCCTTGCGCCTGTCGTGCCGACTGCACAAGACGGCTCACATCCTCGACTTCCCCGGAACCTGAGAGCACGCGCTGCAGGCCGGCCAGGCCGCCGCATTGCACCTTCATTTCCTGGGCGTGGGTGAGTTGCTCGTCCGCGCGCGAAAGATGCAGGGTGAAGGCGGCGTTGCGCCGCAACAACTGCAGCAGCAGAACACAGGACGCGCGCGCAACGGCATCGAGGCAGGCGACGGCTTCGCGTTCGGCAATGTGGCGGCGCTGCGCCAGGCTGCAGGCGCAGCAACCGGCGAGCAGCGCCTTCTCGAACGCACAGGGATGCTGAACCGCCGCCTGGCGTGCCTGCCGATAAGCGGTTTCGTCCATGCGAGTTTGCGCTAGTCGTCGCCCGGCTCGGGCTGGGCTTCGCGCACCTGGGAAAGGAGATCCTCCGCCTGCAATTCGTTGTCGGCGAAGATGGTCTTCACGGTACAACCTTCGGACAGGGCCAGGTCGCGGCGCAGGCCCTTGGCACGCGCAGAGGCTTCCTTGAAGGTGTCGTGGCTCTCGATCTTTTCCAGGCGGCGAATGGGGGTCTCGAAGACCTTGTAGAGGTAGTAGGGCATGGCGTGCGGTTCCCTTAATCGACGTAGGACTTGCGCGAACGGCGCGAGCCGGGGAGGCTTTTCTGGATGACGACGCCGCGCACGGATTCGATGCCTGCGATCTCGGCATCCGGGTAGTTCGCGTTGAGCGGATGCAGGCGCCAGCGTCCGTCGCGCAACTGCAGCTGGCGGAAGATGAGCTCCTCATCGAGCATGGCGACGACGTAGCTGCCGTCGCGTGCCAGGCCTTCCGGCTCGACGACGATGATCTCGCCCTCGGCGAATTCCGGCAGCATGCTGTCGCCCAGCACCATCAGGGCGTAGGGCTCGGCGTTCTCGCACGCCGTCTGTGCCGCATCCTCTGTGGGCGTGGCGGGCAAGACGGGAATGATCCTGCGTTGTATCGTCATGGCCATGAATGAATGTTAAGCCGCCTCGCCGACGAGGGCGAACAGAACGCGCTGATGCAAGCGGCAACGAAATTTATGTCGTCGTGGCAACCAGTTGAGCGGCAGGAAAACCCTGCTGCGCGAGGGCATTTGTCGCACCCTCGACGAAGGCGCCGGACCCGGCGAGATAAATGTCGAAGGCGCCCAGGTCGGCGTGGTCCTTAGCCATGCATTCGACAAGGTCATTCACCCAGCCTTCCGCCATCGGGGTGTAGCGGAAATTGTCGAGCGCATCGGCCCAGGAGCGGCACAGGTTGGCAAGGTAATGCCCGGTTGGTGGTGACGCATGCCAGTAGAGGTGCAGCAACTCGGCCGAATCGAGCGACATGGCATGCTCGATGAGTCCCTTGATCGGCGCGAAGCCGGCCTCGCCGGCGACGAAGAGGATCGGCCGCGGCGACTCTGCGCGCAGGACGAAATCCCCCCAGGGGCCGAAGACAGTGATTGGGTCGCCCGCAGCAAGAACCTCGTATACCTGCCGGGAGAAATCGTCCTTCGCATCGCGCACGACGTGGAAATGCAGGTTGCGGTCGTCGCAGGGGCAGCTGGCGATGGGCAGCTGCGCCGAGGTTTCGCCGGCGACGAGCGTCGCGCTCTGGCCGGCGAGAAAGCGCAGGCGGTTGTTGCGCGGCGTCTGCAGGTGCAGCAGGCGGACATCGTCGCCCAGCGCTTCGATGGCCTTGATGCGCGCCACGATCTGCTGCTGCGGAATGTCGCCCGCGCTGCTGGTTTCCAGCGCCTCGATGACCAGATCGCCGACCGCGGCGTGGGAGCACAGCAGGGTGTAGCCCTGGTTCTTCTCCGCCTCGGACAGCACGTAGTCGTGCGGGCGCACCTTCTGCACCTGGCCCGAGATCACGCGCGCCTTGCACAGGCCGCAGTTGCCGTTGCTGCAGCCGTAGTTGACGGCCAGCCCCGCGCGCAGCGCCGCCTCCAGCAGCGTGTCGGCGCCCTCCACGAAGAATTCGTGGCGGCTGGGATGCAGTGTGACGTGGGCGGACATGACTCTCAGCATATCATCCATGACGGCCAGCGCATTCGGCGCCTCGGTCTGGCCGAGGATCTCGGCGAGCTGGCTGTCGAGGAACGCGCCCAGGTCGGCCATGCCGGGTTGCGCCTCGTGCTGCCGGATGCGCTCGCGCAACGCTTCCATCATGGTGTGGTAGCGCTGCAAGTGATTGCGCAGATCGGTCAGTTCGGTGCTCTGCTCGAAGAGGCGCTGGGAAAGGATTTCCTGGCTCGGCAGCATGCGCTCGCGCACGCGCTTGCCGAAGGCGTGCGCCTTGATCTGCATGACCTGCTCGAAGCCGCCGTCCTCCTCCAGCCTGATGCCGGGATAGAGGCGCAGCAGATCCTCCGCCGCGACCATGCCATCGAAGGACGGCAAGGCGCCGCTGCGGATCTGCTGCTGCAGCGCCACACGGCTCGTGCCGACCAGGCGCGCCGCGCGCGAGAGGGAAAGCAGTTGGGGCATGCTTGAAGAATAGCAACTACGGTTTGGCGAGGAAAGCCTCAACCGCGCCCGCCAGCCCCGGCGTTTCCACCTCGGCGAATTCGTAGCGGGCGCGCACCACCGGCTTGTGCACCTGGATGAGGGCGGCCAGATCGATGGGCGTGGCGGAGACGACGATATCGGCCGGCGTCGCGTTGATGGCTTGGCGCAGCGCATCGAGCTGCGTGCGCGAATAGCCCGCCGCCGGCAGCACCTCGCCGATGTGCGGGTAGCGCGCGTAGAGCGCGCGGATGTCCGGTCCGGCGAAGGGCCGCGGATCGACGATCTCCGCGCCCGCCTGCAGGGCCGCGACGTGGCCCGCGCCCCAGGGCATGCCGCCATGCGTCAGCGTCGGCCCGTCCTCCACCACGAGCACGCGGCGGCCGCGCACCGCCGCCACATCGTCGAGGCGCACCGGCGAGGCGGCGAGAATGACCGGCGCGCGCGGATTGATGGCGCGGGCCGCCTCTGTCACGCGGCGCACATCCGCGCGCACTGCCGCGTCGCTCTTGGCGACAATGACCACATCGGCCATGCGCAGCACCGCCTCGCCCGGATGGTGCGTGGTCTCGTGTCCGGGGCGCAGCGGGTCGACCAGCACGATGTGCAGGTCCGGCCGCACGAAGGGGAAGTCGTTGTTGCCGCCGTCCCACAGGATGAGGTCAGCCTCCGCCTCGGCAGCGGCGACGATGCGCGCATAGTCCACGCCGGCGAAGACCACGTTGCCGCAGGCCAGATGCGGCTCGTATTCCTCGCGTTCCTCCAGCGTGCATTCGGCGGCGTCGAGGTCGGCGCGCGCGGCGAAGCGCTGCACCGCCTGGCGCGCCAGGTCGCCGTAGGGCATGGGGTGGCGGATTACCGCCACGCGGCGGCCAGCCGCCTTGAGCAGGCCGGAGAGGTAGCGCGCCGTCTGCGACTTGCCGCAGCCGGTGCGTACCGCCGAGACGGCAATGACCGGCACGCCGGCCTTGATCTGCGTGCGGGCGGATCCGAGCAGGATGAAGTCGGCGCCCGCCGCCAGCGCCCTGGAGGCGAGATGCATGACCTGCGCGTGCGGTACGTCGCTGTAGGCGAAGACCACTGCGTCAATGCGGTGCTCGTGGCAGAGAAGGTCGAGATCCGCTTCGTCGCGGATGGGGATGCCCTCGGGGTAGCGCGGCCCGGCCAGTTCCGGCGGATAGCGGCGGTCGGCGATGCCGGGGATCTGCGCCGCGGTGAAGGCCACCACCTCGACGGCGGGATCGTCGCGGTAGACCAGGTTGAAGTTGTGGAAGTCGCGCCCTGCCGCGCCGAGGATGAGGACGCGTCGACGCATGCCTATTTGCGGAACAGCCGCTCGGCGTTGCGGAAGGCGATCTTCTCGGCCACATCCTTCGGCAGTTCGGCCAGCCAGTCGCGGTAGCCGTTCATGATCGAGGCGTACTGGCCCCAGCGCTCGTTCACCCAGGTGTCGGATCCGACGATGAAGCGGTCGGGGTACTGCTCGAACAGGCGCCGCCAGGCGGGCTTGAGTTTGCCGGCCTCGGTGACGTCGTAGCGGTAAGACAGTTCGCCCCACAGGTTGGGATATTTCTGCAGGTACTTCTCGATCGTCTCAGGCGCGGTGGTGAAGCCGGTGTGGGCCCAGACGATCTTCACTTTCGGGTTGTGGGCGAAGAGGATGTCCACCGCCTCGTCGTCGGAATGGGCATGCAGGTACAGGTTGTGGGCGACGGCAAAATCGACGGTCTTCTTCACCCATTCCGTCTTCGCATCCTTGCCGAAGAGGTGGAATTCGCCGATGCCCTGGTAGTAGCCGCGCTTGTGCTCGGATTCGATGAGGGCGAAGATCTTCGGGTCGTTGAACCAGGTGTGGCGGTCGGGCTGGACGATGTAGGGCCGGATGAAGGGCACCACCCAGACGTCCTTCGGCTTCGCTTCGTAGAGCGCCCGCGTGCCGTCGTTGGGGCGGCTGTTGGCCAGGATCCCGGTGACGCGGTTGTCGCGGAAGAGCTTGAGCACGTGGTCGAGCGGATAGGGCTCCTGCGCCTCGACGTTGTAGTGCAGGTGGGCGTCGAAGAGGGGCAGCGGCTCGGCTGCCTGGGCATTTGTAGCGCCCCAGGCGAAAGTCAGTCCCCACAGCACGGCGACAAAATGCGTTTTCATGGCATTACCTCCGTTGGTCAGTCCCTGAACTTCGGCTCCCGCTTTGCGCGCGTTGCCGCCATGGTCTCCGTCAGGTCGTCCGACATCAGCATGGCGGCGTTCCAGGTGGCGACGTAGTTGAGGCCGTCGGCAACCGAGTGGTCGCGGGAATAGGTGACCATCTCCTTGATGCCGCGAATCGACAGCGGCGACTTCCTGGCGATGGTCGCGGCGATCTTCGCCACCTCATGGAAGAGCATGCCGGCGCTGGCGTAGCTGTGGTTGACCAGGCCGATCTCCTTCGCCTCCGGCCCGGCCGCCATGCGGCCGGTGTAGGCCAGCTCGCGCACCATGCCCTCGCCGATCAGCTTGGGCAGGCGCTGCAGCGTGCCGACGTCGGCCGTCATGCCGACGTCGATCTCCTTGATGCTGAACTGGGCATCGCTGCTGCAATAGCGCATGTCGCAGGCGCAGGCGAGGTCCACGCCGCCGCCGAGGCAGTAGCCGTGGATGGCGGCCAGCACCGGCTTGCGGCAGCGCTCGATGGCGGTGAGCGAATCCTGCAGGTCGAGGATCAGGCGGCGCAGCTTCTCGCGCATGCGGCCTTCGCAGTCGTCGGCGATGCCTTCGCTGACGCTGCCGAGCATGCCGAGATCGATGCCGGAGGTGAAGCAGGGTCCCGCGCCGCGCAGCACGGCAACGCGGACCGCAGCCTCCTCGTCGATCCACTTGAAGGCTTCGCGCAATTCCAGCCACATGCGCAGGTTCATGGCGTTGGCCTTGTCCGGCCGGTTCAGCTCGACCGTGGCGACGGCATCGTTCAGTTCGATCTTCAGGGTTTCGTAGGCGGGAATCGTCATGGCGTGCCCCTTTGGTTTGTAGGTCGGCCTTCAGGCCGACTTCGGTGGTTGCTGTCCCACGGGGATTTCCTTCGGTCATCGGCCTGAAGGCCGACCTACACGGAAAAGGTCGGGTAGTCCAGGTAGCCGCTGTGGCCGCCCAGGTAGAAGGTCTTGCTGTCCCACGGCGCGATCTCCACGCCCTGGCGCAGGCGCGAGACCAGGTCCGGGTTGGAGATGAAGGGCTTGCCGATGGCGATCAGGTCGCCGCTGCCGGCCGCGAGCGCGGCTTCTGATTTGGCCGCATCGAAGCCGCCGCACAGCATCAGCGCGTGGGTGAATGTCGCCCGCAGCATCTTCAGCAGCTCGCTGGCGGGATCGTGTACCCAGCTCATCGACTGGTCGTAGAGGTGCAGATAGATCAAACCAATCTTCTGCAACTCGCCCGCGAGGTAGGCGTAGGTCGTCATCGGCTCGGGGTCGGGCTTCATGTCGTTGGCCTGGCCCAGCGGCGACAGGCGGATGCCGACCCGCTCGGGGCCGACAGCGGCCGCCACTTCACGCGCGATGTCTAGGTGCAGGCGGCAGCGGTTTTCCAGCGAGCCGCCGTATTCGTCCCGGCGGTCGTTCAGATACGGGCAGCGGAACTGGTCGAGCAGGTAGCCGTTGGCGCCGTGGATCTCCACGCCGTCGAAGCCGGCGGCGATGGCGTTCTGCGCCGCCTGCACGAATTCGCCGATGACGCCCTTCACCTCTGCCGTCGTCAGCGCGCGTGGCGCCTCGCACTGGGTCAGCGCCGGCTGGCCGGTGGCGCGGTCGAGCGCCAGCGACTTGCCGTTGGCGGGGAGGGTGCTCGGGCCGACCGGCGGCGCGTTGTCGTCGCGCAGGCTGCCGTGGCTGATGCGCCCGCAGTGCCACAGCTGGGCAAAGATGCGCCCGCCCTGCTTGTGCACTTCCTGCGTCACTGCCTGCCAGCCCGCCACCTGTTCGGCCGAATACAGCCCCGGCGTGAAGGCGTAGCCGCGCGCCTGCCTGGAGACCGGAATGCCTTCGGAGACGATCAGCCCGGCGTCGGCGCGCAGGCCGTAGTACTCCACCATCATCGGCGTCGGCGCGATGGCCGGGTTGGTGGCGCGGCAGCGCGTCATCGGCGCCATGGCGATGCGGTTGGGCAGCGTCAGCGCGCCCAGGGTGAAAGGGGAAAACAGCTTGCTACTGCTACTCATGGCACTCCTTAAAAATTACCCCCTCTCCCCGCAAGCGGGGAGAGGGCTGGGGTGAGGGGCAGGGGCTACGAAATCCTGACCCCGTCCTCGAACAGCTCGCCCGGATCGAACGCCTTGTACGCCTCCGCCGGATAGAAGGCGCGGAAATCCGCCATCACCTTCTCGAAGGGGAAATCCGACCAGCAACCGTGGTCGCGCACGTACTCCATATGGCGGCGGTCCTTCATGTCGTATTCCTGGAAGATGGCATTGCCCGTGCCGTCGAACTCGGTCGGATGCACGTGGAATTTCTCGCACATCTCGATGTTGAAGGCCGGCGCCGCCTTCACCCATTTACCGCCGAGATACAGCACCGCATAGCCGTGGTGCATGAACAGCGTCTTGCCGCCCATCATGGTCTTCAGCTTCTCCGTGGTGAGGTGGTTCTCCACGTCGGACAGGCCGATCGCCGCGTGGATGCCGGCGGCGCGTGCCGCCGCGGCGAGCAGGATCGCCTTCGGCAGGCAATAGGCGGCTTTCACCTTCAGCACGTTGCTGGCGACGTAGGGCTCCGGGTCGAGGCTCATGGTGAAGGGGTCGTAGCGCCAGCCGTCGCGGATGCGGTAGAAGAGCTTCACGGCCTTCTCGATGTCGGTCGTCGCGCCGGCGACGGTTTCCAGCGCGAAGCGGCGCACCGACTCGGTGCCGGAGTCGATGAAACGCGCGCTGGCGAGGTATTCAGGCCCGGGTTCGGGCGATTGGTTAGGCGGAGTATGGATCATGTGGATATCGTTTGATGTTGGTTAAATTATGCGAACACGACTTTGGTGCGGCCCGCGCCGGCATGCTTCGAGCGAGTCGCCTTCCTCACGACGATCTCGACATCCCGCCCGAGGCGGTTCAGGCAATCGAGCATCCTGGCTTCGCTGATGCCGCGGAACTGGCCGCGCAGCATGTTGGACAGCTTGGGCTGGGTCATGCCAAGAATTTCCGCGGCCTGTTGCTGGGTCAGGCGGCGCTGTTTGACGATCTCGCCGATCTTCGCCGCCAGGTGCGCCTTGACCAGCATTTCACCGGCGTCGGGCATGCCGATGTCGGCATAGACGTTGTTGCTGCCTTTCTCGATTTTCATTTGCTGGTTCCTTTCGCGTGCGCTTCTGCTGCTTTCAGCCTTTCACGGATCAGGTCGATGTCGGGCCTGGGCGTTCCGATGCCGTGGCTCGATTTTTTCTGGAAGCAGTGAAGAACATACACGGCGTCTCCGAATTTGACTGTATAGACCGCCCGATAGGTGTCGCTCCGGAAGTCTTCGACGACCTCGAGCACGCCCGCGCCGCCAAACCCCTTGAGAGGCTTCGCCTGCTCATGTTTCCTGCCGGTCTGGGCCAGGTGCAGGGCATAGCCGAAGACATCCTGCACCGACCCCGGAAGCGCCCTCAAGTCCTTTCTGGAGGAGGCAACCCAGAAGATCGGTCTCGGTTGATCCGTCATGGACGGATTATACCTAAATGGATATAAGACGCAATTTTCGTTTCCCTGGCGACGGCCTGACCGCCTACGCGGGCTAATTCATAGTCGAATAGTTGGAAAAAATTCGTCTCCAATACCCATGACTTTTCGGTCTCAACCGCCATTCCCGCGAAAACGAAGTTTCAGGGAAGGCTAACCTTCCGGTTACGCCCTTACCTAAAGCGGGAATCCAGAAGCTGCGCAGACCCCGCCGTCGAAACCGGCCGGGGAAAGTCAGTCGCTGGGATACGGCGATTGAGTGCTATCTATCCTAGGTAGTCGATTGCTCAGCCAACCGGACTACCGCTCTTCGGCCAGAGCTGACTTCTGAACAGCTCCAAAGAAAGTCCGTTGTTTGGCCAGAAGCAGACCACCAGCAGCGTCCGGGTTGTTATACGGGCAATGAAAGATGAAAACCATTGCCCATCAATTGATTACGGTGGCATTATGGGCGTCAGCATTGTTAATAAATGTCCGGACGTAGGCATTTATTTATTACTTGGTTAGCCCACAAGGAACCCATGAACGAGTGGCTTGGACTTATTGGCGCTTTGGCAGGCACCGCAATCGGCGGATTCGTCACTTACAAGGTGGCGAACCAACGACACTTCTTTGAGCGCGCCACCGAGAAAGAACGTCGCCTTATAACCGCGTGCGAGTCAATTCACGAACTGCTTTCGGCGATCGCTTCTCAGGCCTCCACGCTCAATATGGGAGTACTCGGAGACCTTGGGTACAACTCGCCATTGAAGGGAGACATCTTGAAGGAGAAAGTTCAGTTGGATCGTCTCAGAATGTTGGTGGACTTCTACGCGCCGTCGCTTAGCGCAGACGTCAAAGCAATCTCCGACCAGTTCGCCATAGTCAGCCGGGCAGTGGCCGAGGTACTTCTTGAGAAAAATCGAAATGATGAGTGGAAATCCAAAACCGTTGAGTCAGCCATATTCGCTTCTCTGGAGATCACTAAGCTTGCGCAAACCGCTCAGCAAAAGCTAGGCCAAATTGTGCAAACATCTTTGGCCAAGGGCTAACACTGTGACCCAGGGGCGCCGCGCGATAAAGCCGCGCAGTGCTCCCGACCTCCACTTTGCTCTCTCAAACTCACACAGGAGCAGTACATGGATGAACAACTTCAACAAGCAATGATGGCCGTTGCGGCAACCAAGAAGTTAAGCGAACTTCACGAAAAATTCGCTGCAAACCTTGCTGCATCTGCGGTTGAAGGCCCAGAAATCGGAACGTTCAACGTTTCTTCGGATTCAATCGCAATTTCTTGTCTTGACCGCAATATTTCCATGTTGTCCCGGGCCGTCGTAATAAACAAGCATATCAGCGCGCTTGAGTACGATTTTGTAACGCGATGGAAAGACGAGGAGCTTTCCATTCTGCGTCTTTATCTTCAACCCGGCGGCGTCCTTACTCGTGATCCAAATGGCAAGGAGATTCTTTGCGACTTCAACAACACCTACATACATCGGAATATTCTGAGTGCATTGTCAAAATCACTACTCAATTCGCCCGTATATGCGCCTGCCGAGGGCTAACCCCGGGGAACGCCACGCGACACGCCCCTGAGCTCTGTTGGCCCCCAGACTAATCATGCCCGCATCATCGTCTTGCATTCATCGGCGTGTTGAGTTAGAGTTCTTCACAGCGACTGAGCCGAGACGCGTATGCGCCTCCTGTAGGGTGAATGCCCTGCCTCAGACGCATTTTTTTTGCCCGGAGTTATGCCATGTACTTTTGTTACCTTGACGAATCTGGGGTCGTAGAACATGGCGCGAGTACCGATCACTTTGTGCTTCTTGGTTTTGCCGTGCCAGCAGCCACATGGAAACAAAAGGATGCCCAAGTAAATTTGCTAAAGGCCAAGTACGGCCTGCGGGATGTAGAGGTTCATACGGCATGGATGGCGCGTGATTACCCAGAGCAAAAGGTAATCCCCTCGTTTGAATCTCTCAACTGGGAAGAAAGGCGGAAAGCTGTTCTTGGAACAAGGACACTGAACCTCGCTCGCGCAACTCGAAAATTCAACAAGGAACTCCTTAAGAATTACCGAAAAACGGAAGCGTATGTTCACCTGACACGATCAGAGAGAGCTGCGTGCCTTACGGAGCTGGCCAAGACGGTTGGAGGATGGACGGACGTACGGATATTCTGTGACGCCCACTCTAAGCAACACCTCGAAGACATTGACCATTTCCGTATAGCGTTTGAACAAGTCGTTACTCGATTCAACACTTACCTGACGGTTGCGACAGACCACCTTGGATTGCTCGTCCAAGATAACAACCAAACTGTCGCACGTCGCCTGACGGATGTCATGCGCATGTATCATCGCCAGGGGACTCTCTGGTCAAAGATCGACAAGATCGTCGAGACACCGCTATTTGTGGATAGTGAACTCACATCAATGGTCCAGCTATCCGATCTTTGCGCATATGCGACGCGCCGATATTTCGAGAAGGGAGAAAAGCATTTCTTCTCACTTATCCGAAATCGCTTCGACCGAAACAAAGATAAATTGGTTGGGCTACGCCACTTCACCGGAAAAACAAAGTGCCAATGCGACGTTTGCGTCGATCATGGCCGCGCTTGATTCCCAGGCCCCATCTGTGGCCTCCGCGTTGAACGTCCGCTTTCCAAAACGGGCTACTTCTGTTTTTGGGTCGGGAGCACGCGTTAGTCGGTCGTAATAGCTGACTTTTGATTGGCTGATCTGATCAACGTCAGCTAACGGTCTTGCTGCTGATGGACAGGACGGTGAGTGCCACCGGTTGAATCCGCACCGAAGAGCGGTAGTCCGGTTGGCTGAGCAATCGACTACCTAGGATCGATAGCACTCAATCGCCGTATCCCAGCGACTGACTTTCCCCGGCCGGTTGCGACGGCGGGGTCTACGCGGCTTCTGGATTCCCGCCCTCGAGGGAATGACGGTTGAGGCCGGCATCCAGTCCTTTCGATAAGTTCACCCACGATAATTTCAGGTCAGTTCCCCGCCTCACAGATAGTTGTCTCGCCGTATCACGGAAGCTGACTTTCATCGGCGGTGCCGGGACTATCCAGGGACTCGGGAAGGTGTTTTCGGGAGGACAAAAATATGTCTGGGATGCCACGGCAAGATGGCATCCCCGACGATTCGCTGAGATCCGTGGCCGGCCGGCCACGGCGGCTTATTTCACCGCAAAGCAGTAGAACAACCCGTCACCGCCCGTCGGCCGGATCTTCTCCATGCTGCAGCCGAGCGTAGGGTGGGCGGAGTTCCAGGAGACGGCCCAGGAGGCGTCGCTCGGGCCGGCGCGATCGTGGTGGCCGGTCATGGCGGCGCCGTCGTCCGTGCTCTTCGTCCAGTTGCCGCAGGTCATGTCGGGGAAGGGTTTGCCCGGGAAGGCGGTGCCGTCGGGTCGCGAGCCGGTGAGGATGTCGTGCTTGTTGGGCTTCTCGGTGCGGCCGTTCACGAGCTGGCCCTTTTCGTCCAGCGCCGTCAGTTTCGTCAGGTTGCTGTAGGCCGAGTGCAGGTCGTCGACATTCCGAGCGATCACTTCGCCCTTGGCGTTCTGCCAGTAGCCGGTGCCGATGCGGTCGCGGGCGTTGACGAAGTCCTTGCCGGCCAGCGTCGAGGCCTGGGTGCTCAGGTAGGCGCGCCAGGTGCGATGGCCGGCGCCCGCCGCCTGCGCCAGCGACTGGCAGTGCCGGTCGGCGCCCTCGAGGCCGCCGAGGTCGCCGCCCTTGCCAGGGCCGGCGCTGGTGACGAAGAAGGTCATTTCCTTCGGGCCCGACTGCATGCTCGCGCAGCCCGCCACGCCAAACACACTTATCGCGCCGGCCGCAGCCAGCCATATCGTTTTTATTTGCATGACGCACTCCTTTCGATCTCTGTTGGGGGAAGGAAATCTTGCGGCAGCCGTCAGGGAACGTCAATGCGAATCGCTGCGCTCCGCCATCAGTTGCCCCATGGCCTCATTCTTATCCGGGTCTTCGGGATCGCCCAGTCCGGCGATGACGCCGGCGCGGTCCGCCTCCGGGCGGTTCTGGCTCAACTTCCACTTGCCCTCAAGGCGGTCGATGGGGATCTCGATACCGACGATGGCCTTCATCTGCGCCGCGATGTAGTCCTCCGGGGCGTCACTCACGGCCCAGGGATGGGGGCGGGTGCGTTCGCGGGCGTGCGTGAGGTCGTCGAGCTGCCGGCGCAGCCAGGCCGCATCCTCGACGAGGCGCGGCTTGCCCCAGGCCTGCACCGTCACATAGTTCCAGGTCGGCACCACCTTCTGCGTTTCCTGCTTGGTCGGGTACCACGAGGGCGTGACGTAGCCCTGCGGCCCCATGAAGACGACGAGGCAGCCGGCGACGCCCCGCAGATCCCGCCAGTGCGGATTGGCCCGCGCCATGTGGGCGCGCAGGGTGCCGTTCTTGTCCTCGTCGGTATGGACCAGGAAGGGCAGGGGCGTGGCAGCCAGGCCGCTGTCGCCGGCCGTGGTCAGCAGGCCGAGCGGATGCTGCCGGATAAGTTCGTGCAGGGTTTCGATGCGGTCTTCGCGGAAGGCGGGGGGGATGTACATCTGGCGGCTCCGGTTGTGCGAGACGACATCCTCGCACGCGGGCGCATCTCGGGCAATGCAGGAAGCCGGCAGTCCCCGCCGGTGGTAAGGTTGGACTTATTTGTCTTCGTCCGGACATGAAGCCGACCGCTCAAACACCTACCTTGTCGCCGTTCTGGCGCCCGCCGAGATTGGCGCTGCTCGGGCTCGCGTGCCTGCTGGCACAACCGGCCTTCGCCATGGACGACGACGAATCGCCGCTTTGGAGTTTCGTGCCCGGCCGCTACACGCTGAT
This sequence comes from Betaproteobacteria bacterium HGW-Betaproteobacteria-14, assembly GCA_002840845.1. Taxonomy (GTDB): domain Bacteria; phylum Pseudomonadota; class Gammaproteobacteria; order Burkholderiales; family Rhodocyclaceae; genus Desulfobacillus. The sequence continues at coordinate 44,755 of PHCS01000010.1, read as the reverse complement.
CGGCCGCCATCCCGACAGCCAGGCCACCTACACCGGCACGGCGAAGATCGAGCGGGTGGGCGGGCAGTTGCGGCTGACGCGGACGATCGCGGGCAGGCAGGAGCGGATTTTCGGCATCGTGCGCCGCGCCGATCCGGGCGAGGCCTGGGTGCTGGCCTTCAAGTGGGGGACGCAGCAGCCGATGGAGATGGTGTGCCTCGTCGGCGGCGATCTCGACAACTATGCGCGCCTGACCTGCCACTGGGGCAAGGCGGACAATCCGCACAGGCAGCCGGGCATGGAAGCCTACTTCGCGCAGGAGCCGTGGGACCCGGTCAAATGAGGCGGTTGCCTGCGTCGCCAGCCTAGGATCAAGAGTGCAGGCGGGCTGAGTTATCCGCGCGGCCGCCATGCGATGGAACGCTCGCCACAAGCGACGGTCAGATTAATAAATGGGCTGCGCCCCGACAGCCTCGAGAACCCCCCCCGACCGACCATGACCCTGTCAATCAGGCTGCGAAAGATCCTGTTCAGCGTACCGGCATACATTGTCGCGGGGCTTGTCGCGCTCTATGTCGTCGCCGGCTTCTTTGCGGTGCCGGCGCTCGTCAAGTGGCAAATCGAGAAGCAGGCGCCCGAAAAACTGGGCCACCGCATCAGCGTGGGCGAGGTCCGCTTCAATCCCCTCTTGTTTAAGCTTGAGATCGGCGGTGCCGTCCTGTCCGATGCAGACGGCAGGCCGATGCTGGCGTTCAAGCGCCTGCTGGCCGATTTCGAGCTGCGCAGCGTGATCGATCGCGCGTGGACTTTCTCCCGGGCGACGCTCGAGGCGCCGGACATTCATTTCACACTCGGCAAGGAGGGCCGCCACAACTTCAGCGCCTTGCTCGACCGGCTGCGCGGCGACACGCCCGAGGACGAATCCGGCGGCTTGCCGGGATTCTCCGTGAGGCGCGTCGAGATTGCCGACGGGCGCGTCGCGTACGCGGACGGGCAACTGGAAGAACCGCTCGTCGCGCAGATCGATGCCGTGGCGATCGAGATCGACGACCTTACGAGCTTGCCCGGACAGTCAGCACGCTACCGGTTGTCGTTGCGCTCGGCTGCCGGCGAAATGCTCGAGTCGGGCGGCGACCTGACTCTGCGGCCGTTTGCGGCTAAGGGAGCGCTGGCGTTGAAGGGCGTCAAGGCGGCCACGCTGGCCCGGGGGCTGGCGCGCCTGGTGACTATCGAGCCACCTGCGGGGGATATCGATTTCAGCTCGAATTACGCTCTGGCCCTCGGCCAGGAGGCCGAAGCCGCGGGGACGGCGGGCATGCGCCTGACGCTCGACGCGCCCAAATTGACGATGGCGGGCCTGCGCATCGAGCAGGGACCCGATGCCCTCGCCCTTGCCAATGCAGTCATCGGTGCGGCCAGCGTTTCGGCCAAGGCCGCGGGCAACCGCGTCGATGTCGTCATCGATGATGCCAAGGCCGAGTTGTCCGATGCCGTGGTGCAGCGTGCATCGACGGCGCAGGCGAGCGCCTCGACTGCAAACCTTGGCGCCGCATCGCTGCAGCTCGCCTTCCCGGACGGGCCAGTCGAGGTGAGCGGGAAAGGCATTGCCGCGGCATTGACAGATGCAGTCGTGCACGGCCCGGCCGACGCAGAACTTCTCCAGTTGGGCAATGCATCGCTCACGGGCGGCGTTTTCAGCCTGCAGGAACGCATGGCCGCCGCCGAGAAAGTCGTCATCGCCAAAGGCAAGGCGGCGACCTGGATCGACGCGCAGGGGGCATTCAATTGGCTCAGCCTGCTGCGCGGGGAAGCCGCGCCGGAACCGTCTTCAGCCGAGCCGGCGTCTTCCGCGGTGTGGCGGCTCGCCTTGAAGTCCGTGGAAGTCGACGAGTTTGGCGTCGATTTCGAGGATCGGCGCAGGACCCCCGCAGCGGCATTCGGCCTGGAGGCCATCCGCGCCCGCCTCGTCGGGCTGGACACCGCGTCGGCAGCACCGATGCGGGTCGTTCTCAAGGCCAGTGCGGCGGGCGGCGGCAACATCGAGGCAGACGGGCTGGTGCGCGCGGATAACGGACTGTCCGACCTCAAGATCAAACTCTCCGGCATCGCCCTGGCGCAGGCGCAGCCCTATCTCTCGGACTTCGCGCTGTTGCGGCTTGCCTCGGGCGCGATCTCGGCTGAAGGACGGCTGCGCTACGGCGACGAGGCGGGCGCCGGCGCGAAGCTCGCCTATGGCGGCAGCGCCAGGATTGACCGGCTGCTGCTCGAGGAGATCGCGCCGAAGCGGCCGTTCCTCGCGTGGGACTCGGTCGCTTCGGGCGACGTCGTGCTGACGCTCGCGCCGAACCGCCTGGACATCGGCGAACTCAAGGTCGTCCGGCCTGCGGGGCGACTGATCATTGCCGAAGACCAGACGGTGAACCTGACGGACGTGCTGAGGAAGTCGAAGAAAGGCGAATCGCCGAAGAAGGGTGCCGAGCGGGCAGGCGAGCAGGGTGCGGCGCCCCCGGCCGATCCCTTCCCCGTGATGATCGAGCGCACGGTGGTGTCGGGCGGCATGCTGGAATTTGCCGACCTGAGCCTGCGCCCGCAGTTCGCGACGCGCATGCACGACCTCAAGGGCGTGATCACGGGCCTGGGCAGCGATCCGAAGCGCAACGCCAGGCTGCAGCTCGACGCGCGCGTGGACAAGTATGGGTCGGCGAAGATCCGCGGCCAGATCCGCGTTTCGCATCCCGCAGGGTTTACCGAAGTCGACATGGCGTTTCGCAATCTGGAGCTGACCGCCATGTCGCCTTACGTCGTGAAGTTCGCCGGCTACAAAATTGCTTCCGGAAGCCTCTCGCTGGACCTTGAATACCGCATCAGCAACGGCAAGCTTCGCGGGGAGAACAAAATCGTTCTCGACAAGGCGGTGCTCGGCGAGAAAGTCGACAGCCCCAATGCCCTGGATCTGCCGCTCGAATTCGCCCTGGCGGTGCTGAAGGACGCAGACGGGGTGATCGATATCGGCCTGCCGGTCAGCGGCGACCTGAACGACCTGCAGTTCGACTACGGCGCCGTGATCCGCAAGGCGATCGGCAACTTTATCGGCGGCATCATTTCCGCGCCCTTCAGGGCGCTCGCGGCGTTGTTTGGCGGCGGCGGGGAGGAGCTTGGCCGGATCGGCTTCGAGCCCGGCAGCGGGGTGATTGCTCCGCCCGAGCAGCAGAAGCTGGCAAAGGTCGCGCGCGCGCTCAAGGAGCGGCCGGCGCTGATGCTGGTCGTGCCGCAGACGTATGCGGCGGAGGCGGACGGGCCAGTGCTGCAGTCGCTCGCGGTGCGCAGCGAGATCGCCAAGGGCATGGGCATCAAGCTGACGCCCGGCGAGGACCCGGGGCCGATCGACGCGGCGAACCCGCGCGCCCAGCGCGCGGTGCAGGCGGCCTTCCAGAAACGCTATGCACCCGAGGTGCTGGCTGTCCTGAAGGACCGCGCGCTCGCGGCTGCGGGCGGCGATGCGAAACCCGCGGAGGCGCCGCCGACGTTCTATCAGGGCCTCGTCGACAAGATGATCGCCGAGGAGCCGGTACCGCAGGAGGTGCTCGAGATGCTTGCGGCAAGCAGAAGCGAAGCGATCATGCGCGAGATCACCACCAGCGGGGGCGTGCCGGCCGCGCGCGTCATGCCCGGCAAGCTGATCAAGGCGACTGACGCGAGCGACAAGGCCGTCACATTGCGCCTGGAACTCGAGGTGTCCAAATGAAGTCCGCCGCCATGGAATGGCTGAGCCGGTTCGAGCGCCTCGTCTGGGGCGCGCAGGAGGCGTCCCAGACGCCCTGGAAGGCGCGCGCATTGAGATTCGTGCGCACCGTGCTGATCCTGGTGCGCGACCTGGCCAGAGGCCAGCTCACCCTGCGCGCCATGGGGCTGGTGTACACGACGCTGCTGTCGATCGTGCCGCTGCTGGCGCTGAGTTTTTCGGTGCTGAAGGCGTTCGGGGTCTACAACCAGATTCAGCCGATGCTCCTGAATTTTCTCGAGCCGCTGGGCGAAAAGGGTGAGGAGATCGCGCGCAGCATCGTCAGGTTCATCGAGAACGTCAACGTCGGCGTGCTGGGCGCCCTCGGCCTGGGCCTGCTCGTATACACCGCCATCTCCCTGATGCAGAAGATCGAGGAATCGCTCAACTACATCTGGCACATTCCGAGTCCCCGGCGCCTGGGCGAGCGCTTCAGCCGCTATGTCAGCGTGCTCATGGTCGGCCCGATCCTGGTGTTCTCGGCACTGGGCATCACGGCAACCGTGATGAACATCGATACGGTGCGCGACCTGCTCGCCATCGACGCGCTGGGCCAGGCTGTCCGCGTGGCCACCCGCCTGATGCCCTATCTCCTGGTGATTGCAGCGTTCACCTTCGTCTACCTGTTCATCCCGAACTCGCGCGTGCGCTTCGGTCCGGCGCTGCTCGGCGGCGTGGCCGGCGGCATCGCCTGGCAAACTGCGGGATGGGCTTTCGCGCTCTTCGTGGCATCTTCGAACAAGTACGCGGCGATCTATTCGGGCTTTGCAATCCTGATCCTGTTCATGATCTGGCTCTACCTGAGCTGGCTGATCCTGCTGTTCGGCGCGAGCGTCGCGTTTTACGCGCAGCATCCGGAGTACCTGTACGCCAAGGGCGGCGAGCCGCGGCTCTCCAACCGCATGCGCGAGCGGCTCGCGCTGTCGGTGATGAGCCTGGTGGCGGGCAGGTTCGCCGCCGGGGCGGGCATGCCCACGATGCAGGACTTCACCCGCCTGCTGGGCGTGCCGATGCACGCATTGCAGATCGTGCTCGACGCGCTGGAGCAGCGCGGGCTCATCGCGCAGAGCACGGACGAGCCTCCGATCTACCTGCCGGCGCGCGACTTGTCCCTGATCACGGTGTCGCAGGTACTGGAGACGGTTCGCGCCGCAGGCGAGGAGCGCTTCCTCTCGCCCGAGGGCCTGCCGGTGCCGCAGCCCGTCGAAGCGGTGCTCGAGCGGGTGCGGGAGGCGGTTGAATCATCGGTCGGCGAGATGACCCTGCGCGACCTGGCCGCGCAAGGATACAAGCCGGAAGCGGCCGTATCTATTTCGCCATCCTCGGCACCGGGTCGCGCAGGATGAGCGAAGGCGAAGCGAAGGGGGCGAGGCGCTCGAGGAAGTCGAGCAGTTCCAGCGCCGGCGCGTTGCCGAAGAATTTTGCCCTCGGCGTTTCCATCCAGATGCGGTCGGTGTAGAGCCAGATCTCGTGCGGCGTGTCGCCGATGCCGTCGCCGTCGCGGTCGAAACCGCGGTAATCGCTCCAGGCATTGCCCCGCCACAGGTTGGCCTCGCCCACGCCGGCGGCGCTCACCGCCACCTGCGTCAGGTTGTTCTCGAAGCGGTTGGCCTCGAAGCGGTGGCCGCCCTTCTCGCCGTAGAAATACATGCCGATGATGTTGTGGGCGAAGCGGTTGTTGCGCACGATGAGCGCAGCCTCCGTGTTGAGCGGCGCATTGGCGGAGAGGCCGACGGCGCAGTGCAGCACCACGTTGTCCTCGATCAGGGCTTCGCCGCTGTCCTTGATGGCGATGCCGGCGCCGCCGCCGTCGAGCGCATGGGCGATGGTGTTGCCGCGCAGCGTCAGGTCCGGCGAGTAGAGCACGACGATGCCGGTGTCGGTGTCGCGCAGGTCGTTGTTTTCCACCAGGGCGCGCGGCGAGAAGACGAACTGCATGCCGTAGCGGCCGTCGGCGAGCCGGTTGCCGGCGATGCGGTTGTCGGGCGAGTTGGCGAAGGTGAGGTCGCGCACGCGGGAGAAGGTGTTGTGCTCGATGCGGTTGTGGTGGCTGTTCCACAGGCGCAGGCCGTCGCCGCGCTGGCCGCGCAAGGCAGGGCGTCCCGTGACGACGTTGCCGACGATGCGGTTGCGGTTGCCCTGCTTGACGTGGATGCCGAACAGCACCTCGTCGATGACATTGCCTTCGACGAGGTTGTCGTCGCCCTCGACGAGCAGGCCGGCGTCGACCGAGTCGTGGCTGTCGCCCGAGCCGGCGATGACGAGCCCACGCAGCGTGGCGCCGCTGGCGCGCAGGGCGAGGACGGTGCCCTTGCCATTGCCTTGAAGCGTCACCTTGCCGCCGCCGTCCAGCGTCATCGCCTTGGCAATGGTCGCCGGCCCGGCGTAGGCGCCCGGCTTCGGGCGCAGCGTGCTGCCGGCCGGCGTGGCGTCGATCAGCGGCTGCAGCGGGGGCGCGGCCTGAGCGAGCGTGAGGGGAAGGAGGAGGAGGAAAGTCAGTCGCTGCAACACGGCGATATTGTTGCCGCCATGGGGAATCCAGCCTTGTCCTGCGTCAAATCGATCAGCGACAACGCTCGGGGGGGCGTGTGGGAGAGGCGTCCACGCCGCGATAAATCCCCCGGCCCTGCGGGCCACCCCCTTTCACAAAGGGGGGTATCGCGGCGTGGACGCCGCTCTCACAGTGCTACCAGCTGCCGGATGCCCCTCCGCCGCCCGAACTGCCGCCGCCGCCCGAGAAGCCGCCGCCCGAGGAGGAGCCCGAGCTCCAGGAGGACGAGCCGCCCGAGCTGCCGCCGAAGGTGAAGCCGCCGATGCGGGCGCTGCCCTTGGTCTTCAGGTCGTTCTGCGCCTTCGCGTACCAGGGCGATCGTGCGACGAGCAGCTTGGCAATGGGGAAGCCGGCGACATAGATGCCGAGCAGGGTGAGTGCGCCTTTCACGCCCACCACCACGATGGGGAACATGGCCCAGAAGGGGATGAGGAAGAAATAGAGGAACCAGCCCATGCCTGGCGTGAGGATACCGATGACGGTGAACAGGCCGATGATGCCGAAGATGAAGGCGCCGATGAGGATGCGCTCGGGCAGCGGCAGGTCCGGCCCCTCTAAGAATCTGTCGGATTCCTCCTTGGCGACAGGACGCGGGTCGTCGGCGGGAAGCTCGGCACTGCCGCTGAGCTGGCCGATGACGGCCTGTACGCCCGCGGCGATGCCGGCCTCGAAATCGCCTTCCTTGAAGCGCGGCGCCATCACGTTGCGGATGATGCGGCTGGCCGCGACATCGGTGAGCGTGCCCTCCAGGCCGTAGCCGACCTCGATGCGCATGCGCCGCTCCTGCGGCGCCACCAGCAGCAGCACGCCGTTGTCCTTGCCTTTCTGACCGAGCTTCCAGGCGTTGAACACCGTGTGGGCGTATTCCTCGACGCTTTCGCCTTCGAGCGAATTCACGGTCAGCACGGCGACCTGGTTGCCGGTTTCCGCCTCATGCGCCTTGAGCAGGGCGTTCAATTCCTGCTTTGTTCGGGCGCCGAGGAGTTCCGCGTTGTCGGCGATGCGGCCGGAGAGATAGGGCACGTCGGCGGCCAGCGCCGCGAGCGCGGCAAGGCATCCGAAGAGAAAGAGCGCGATCCTGTTCATGCCCCCTTCTCCTCGAAGACTTCCTGCGCGATCTCGTCGGTGCCGTTGCCGCCCGCGAAACCTTTCGCGACGAGGAGGGCTTCCAGCGCATCGAGTCCATCGCGCAGCGCCGGCGCGATCCGGCCATCGGCGAGCCGGGGCGTCATGCGCGCGATGACGTCCTGCAGATCGGCGGCGCCGAGGCGGGTGCGCACGCCGGCATCGGGCAGGATCACCACGCTGCGTTCGAAGACGCCGACGAGCATGAGGATGCCGCTGCGCCGCTGCGTGCGCGACAGATCGCGCTCGAGGAAGAACGCGGCGGCGTACTGGCGCACTTCGGCCTCGCGCCGGGCGGCATCCAGGAACAGGCGGGCGAAGGGCGGCAGGAAAACGGTGGCGAGCGCTGCAGCGGCTCCCCCCAGGAGGAAAGTCAGCCCCCCGAGCACGGCGTCGGGATGCCACAGCATGGCGGCCATGTAGGCCAGGCCGGAGCACAGCGCGAAGGCCTTCCAGGGAATCTCCGGATAGTCGTCGCATTTGCCGACCACCGCCGTGACGATCTCAATGCCGGTGCGCGCTTCGAGCCGCGCGGCGCGCGCTTCGATGCCTTGCCGGTCGGTTTCGCTGAGATTCATCGCGGCTCCCTGCGGGGCGGAATGCGAATGGAGATTATCATGCCGCGCCCCGTCCCCGGCAGGTCAGAAACCCGCGCCGGGCCGGGCGAGGAACGCGATTTCCTCGGGGGTCGAGGCGCGGCCGAGAATCGCGTTGCGGTGGGGAAAGCGGCCGAAGCGGCGGATCACGTCGCGGTGCCGCTCGGCGTAGTCGAGGTAGGAGGCGAATGCCGCGCCGTGCTGCGCCAGGGCAGAAAAAAGCGCCACGGCACGGTCCTGCATGGCCAGGTCCTCGCTGTGCTCGAAGGGGAGGTAGATGAAGGCCCGCGCCACCGGCATCAGTTGCGCGTCGACGCCCTGCGCCAGCGCCTGCTGCGCCAGGGCGAGCGCTTGCGCATCGGTGGCGAAGGCGCGCGGCGCGTCGCGGAAGAGGTTGCGCGGGAACTGGTCCAGCAGCACGATCAGCGCAAGCAGTCCTTCGGGGCGGTCCGCCCAATCGTCGAGGCGGCCGGCCGCGGCCTCGTCCACCAGGGCCAGGAAGCGGCGGCGGATTTCCGCGTCGAAGGCGGGATCCTTCTCGAACCAGCATTTGCGCAAGCTGCCATGTTCCGCGCTGCCCGGTGCGCCGAACCAGAATTCGAGGACGTCGGCGGGATTCACTTCGCCGCCTTCGTCAGGAACAACCGCGGGTCCACCGCCGTGCCGTTGGCCAGCACCGTCCAGTGCAGGTGCGGCCCGCTGGTGCGGCCGGTGTTGCCGGACAGGCCGATGCGCTGGCCGGCGGCGACGCGCTCGCCGGGATTTACGTCGACGCGGTCGAGGTGGCAGTAGAGCGTGACGACGCCCTGGCCGTGGTCGAGGTAGACCGAATTGCCGTTGAAGAAGAAATCGCCGGTGTCGACGACGACGCCCGCGCCCGCGGCGTGCACCGGGGTGCCGACGGGCACGGCGACGTCGATGCCGGCATGCGGGTTGCGCTCCAGGCCGTTGATGATGCGGCGCAGGCCGAAGTTGCCGCTGAGCCTGCCCGATGCGGGCAGGCGGAAAGCCAGATCGGGGGACGGCTCGTCGCGGAAGGCGGCCTTGATCGCGTCGATGCGCGTCTGCTCGCGGGCGATGCGCAGTTCATCTTCGGGCAGCGGTTCCACCTTGCGCTGGTCGGGCACGGTGAAGCGCTGCAGTGCATAGCGCTTGGCGGCCACGCGGAAGGGCTTCGCCGTCTCCTCGCCATGGGCGATGACGCGAAGTTCATGGGTGCCGGGCTCGAGGCGCAGCGGCAGGCCGACCAGCGCGATCCAGCCTTGGCCGTCGCGCAGCACCGCGACGCGCTTGCCCTGAAACCAGGCTGCGGGAGCTTGCGTCGCCTCGCCGAGGCGCACCAGGGCGAGGCCGCCGGGCACGACAGCTTCGCGAGGGAGCGCGTGGGCCGCAGGCAGCATGGCGAGCCAAACCAGCGCAATGCCGAGCAGTTGCACAAGAAGCGTTCTCATGGCGACGATTGTAAGGGCTTGCTTCGCTCGCGCAGGAAGTCCGCCAGAATGCGGCCGGTGTGGGACGCGGCCTTCGCCACCTTCTCCGGCGCGCCCTGCGCGACGATGCGCCCGCCGGCCTCGCCGCCTTCCGGGCCGAGGTCGATGATCCAGTCGGCCTCGGCCATGATGTCGAGGTTGTGCTCGATCACCACCACGGTGTTGCCGCCGTCGACCAGGCGGTGCAGCACGCGGATGAGCTTCTCCACGTCGGCCATGTGCAGCCCGACCGTCGGCTCGTCGAGGACGTAGAGCGTGTGGGCGTTCATCTTTCGGGGCGGACCCCCCTCTCCCCGCCGGGGAGAGGGCTGGGGTGAGGGGCGGACTTTGGCGAGTTCCGTCACCAGCTTGATGCGCTGCGCCTCGCCGCCAGACAGCGTCGGGCTCTGCTGGCCCAGCGTCAGGTAACCGAGGCCGACGTCCTGCAGCAGGCGCAGGGCATGGTGGATGGCCGGATGCACGGCGAAAAAATCCACCGCTTCGTCGACGCTCATGGCCAGCACCTCGCCGATGCTTTTTTCCTTCCAGCGCACCATCAGCGTCTCGGCGCTGAAGCGCGAGCCGCGGCAGACGTCGCAGGGCACCTTCACGTCCGGCAGGAAGCTCATCTCGATCTTCTGCACGCCCTGGCCCTCGCAGGCCTCGCAGCGCCCGCCGGCGGTGTTGAAGGAGAAGCGCGAGGCAGAGTAGCCGCGGATGCGCGCTTCCGTGGTGTCGGCGAAGAGCTTGCGCACGGTGTCCCAGAAACCGACATAGGTGGCGGGGCAGGAGCGCGGCGTCTTGCCGATCGGCGTCTGGTCGACTTCCAGCACGCGCGCGATCGCTTCCCAGCCGCGCAGCTCGCGGCAGCCTGTAGGAGCGGCCTCCCGGCCGCGATTTTTTCGCGGCGTGGACGCCGCTCCTACAAGCCGGCGCAGGTTGTCATGCAGCACTTCGCGCGCCAGAGTCGACTTGCCCGAGCCCGACACGCCTGTCACCACCGTCAGCCGGCCAAGCGGCAGGCGCACGTCGAGGGCCTTCAGGTTGTGCAGACTGGCGCCGAGGATCTCGATCGCCGTATCGCGGGGGCTGACTTTCCGCCGCGCGGCGAGGGGATGCAGCAGCGGCTGCGCCAGGCAGCGGCCGGTGACGGAGTCGGGATGCCGCATCAATTCCTGCGCCGTGCCCTCGGCGACGACGCGGCCGCCCCGGGTGCCGGCGCCGGGGCCGAGGTCGAGCACGTGGTCGGCGCGGCGGATGGTGTCCTCGTCGTGCTCCACCACCACCAGGGTGTTGCCCTTGGCTTCCAGCTTCGCCAGCGTGTCGAGCAGGATGCGGTTGTCGCGCGGATGGAGCCCTATCGTCGGCTCGTCGAGGATGTAGCAGACGCCCTGCAGGTTGGAGCCGAGCTGGGCGGCCAGGCGGATGCGCTGCGCCTCGCCGCCGGAGAGCGTCGGCGCCGCGCGGTCGAGGGCGAGATAGTCGAGGCCGACTTCGCGCAGGAATGAAAGGCGCGAACGCAGTTCGACGAGGATGTCGCGGGCGATGTCCTGTTCGCGTCCGGCGAGCTTGAGGTCAATGAAGAAGCCTTCGAGGCCGGCCACCGGCAGCGCCGACAGGTCGGCGATGGAGCGCTCGCGGAAGCGCACCGCCAGCGCGGTCGGGTTGAGGCGGTGGCCGGCGCAGGCCGGGCAGGCCTCCGCCTCGCCTTCGAACCAGTCGTTCCACCAGATCTCCTCGCCGGTCTGTTCGGCGTCGAAGCCGGCAATGGCCAGCCCGGTGCCGAAGCAGTTCCCGCACCAGCCGTGCTTGGAGTTGTAGGAGAACAGGCGCGGATCCAGTTCGGCGAAGCTCTTGCCGCAGGACGGGCAGGCGCGTTTTGTCGAGAAGCTGTGCTGTTCGAGTCCTGCTTCGTTTTTTCCCTGTCGGATGGCGCGAGCGAGTTCGTCGAGCGGGCCGACCACCTGCAGCGTGCCCTTGCCGTATGCCAGCGTGCGGGCCAGCGCCACGCGCAATTCCGCTTCGTTGTCCGCCGTGACGACGAGGTCGGCCACCGGCAGCTCGATGTCGTGCTCGCGGAAGCGGTCGAGGCGCGGCCACTTGGCCGTCGGCAGGAAGGCGCCGTCGACGCGCAGGTGGCTGAAGCCTTTGCCCAGCGCCCACTTGGCGAGGTCGGTGTACACGCCCTTGCGCGCCACCACCAGCGGCGCCATCAGGCCGATGTGTTTGCCGCGCCAGTCGCGCAGGATGCGCGCGGCGATGGCTTCTTCGCTCTGTGGCTCGATGGGCACGGCGCAGTCGGGGCAGTGCTGCGTGCCGAGCTTGACGTAGAGCAGGCGCAGGAAGTGCTGGATCTCGGTGAGCGTGCCCACCGTGCTCTTGCGCCCGCCACGGCTGGTGCGCTGCTCGATGGCCACCGTCGGCGGGATGCCGAAGATGGCATCGACGTCGGGCCGCGCCGAGGGTTGCACGAACTGCCGCGCGTAGGCGTTGAGCGATTCGAGGTAGCGCCGCTGCCCCTCGGCGAAGAGGATGTCGAAGGCCAGGGTCGACTTGCCGGAGCCGGAGACACCGGTGACGACGGTGAAGCGGTTGCGCGGGATGTCGACGTCCACGCCCTTCAGGTTGTGCTCGCGGGCGTTGTGGATGCGGATGACGGCGGGCGGCACAGAGGCGCCACCCGCTGTTAAATCCCCCGGCGCATTCGCGCCACCCCCTTTTTCAAAGGGGGTGATGGGCGTGGCTGCGGTAACTCCCCCCTTTGAAAAAGGGGGGCTGGGGGGGATTTCAAACGTCGCTTCGTATTCCCGCAGCGCCTTCCCCGTATGCGACGCCGCGCAGGCCATCACCGCAGCCACGCTGCCGGCGCAGACCAGTTCGCCGCCGGCTTCGCCGCCCTCGGGGCCGAGGTCGATGATCCAGTCGGCGGCGCGAATCACGTCGAGGTTGTGCTCGATCACCACCAGGGAGTTGCCGGCAGCGACGAGGCGGCGGAAGGACTTCAGCAGCTTGGCGATGTCGTCGAAATGCAAGCCGGTGGTGGGTTCGTCGAAGAGGAACAGAGTTCCCTCGCCCGTCACTCCCGCGGAAGCGGGAGTCCAGTGGTTTTCACCGTTGCTGGATCCCCGCTTGCGCGGGGATGACGGTGTCTCTGCCGCTTCCGCCAGATGGCCCGCCAGCTTGAGGCGCTGCGCCTCGCCGCCGGAGAGCGTCGGCACCGGCTGGCCGAGGCGCAGGTACTCGAGGCCGACGTCGGCCAGCGGCTGCAGGCGCGCCAGCACTTCGGAATGCTCCGCGAAGAAGGCCACCGCCTCGCTGATCGTCAGCTCCAGCACATCGGCGATGCTTTTGCCGCGCAGTTCGACTTCCAGCACCTCGCCGCGGAAGCGGCGGCCGTCGCAGTCGGGGCAGCGCAGGTAGACGTCGGAGAGGAATTGCATCTCGACATGCTCGAAGCCCTTGCCTTCGCAGGTCGGGCAGCGGCCCGAGGTGGCGCTGCTGGCGGAGTTGAAGCTGAAGGTGCCCGGCGTGTAGCCGCGCTCCTTGGCCAGCGGCGCCTGCGCGAACAGCTTGCGGATCGCATCGTAGGCGCCGACGTAGCTGGCCGGGTTGGAGCGCGTCGTCTTGCCGATCGGCGTCTGGTCCACCATCGCCACCTCGGCGATGCGCTCGGCCCCGCGCAGGGCGCGATGTTTGCCCGGCGCCTCGGTCGGCTTGCCCTTCTGCTTGAGCAGCGCGGCATGGAGCACATCCTGTACCAGCGTCGACTTGCCCGAACCGGAAACGCCCGTCACGCAGACCAGGCGATGGAGCGGCAGGGCGACGTCGATGTTCTTCAGGTTGTGTTCGGCGGCGCCGAGGATTTCGAGCTGCCCCTCTCCCCCGGCCCCTCTCCCGCGAGCGGGAGAGGGGAGCAAGACAACCCCCTCTCCCCGCTCGCGGGGAGAGGGCTGGGGAGAGGGGGCAGTGTCGTCCGCGCGCCTCCGCCCCGACAGATACTCCGCAGTGAGTGTCTTCGCTTCACGCATCTCACCCGGCGTGCCGAAGAACACCACCTCGCCGCCGCGCTCGCCCGGGCCGGGGCCCATGTCTAGCAGCCGGTCGGCCTCGAGCATGATCTGCGGGTCGTGCTCGACCACCACCAGCGAGTTGCCGGCGTCGCGAAGCCGCTGCATGACGCCGATGACGCGGCCCATGTCGCGCGGGTGCAGGCCGATGGAGGGCTCGTCGAGCACGAACAGGGTGTTCACCAGCGAGGTGCCGAGGGCCGTGGTGAGGTTGATGCGCTGCACCTCGCCGCCGGACAAAGTGCGCGACTGGCGGTCCAGCGTGAGGTAGCCGAGGCCGACCTCGCAGAGATACGCGAGGCGCGTGCGGATCTCGCCAAGCAGCAGATCGGCCGCTTCGTCGAGCGGGGCGGGCAGGGCGAGCGTGGCGAAGAAGCCGCGGCAGCGGTCGATCGGCAGCAGCATCAGGTCGTGGATGGAGAGTTTCTCTTCGCCTAACTTCCACAGCAGCGACTCGGGCTTCAGGCGCGCGCCGTTGCAGGCCGCGCAGGGCGTGTAGGCGCGGTAGCGCGACAGCAGCACGCGGATGTGCATCTTGTAGGCCTTGGTCTCCAGCCAGGCGAAGAAGTGCTTGACGCCGTACCAGTGGCGCGGCCAGGAGCGCTTCAGGCTGACGTACTCCGGGTCGCCTTCCAGCACCCAGCGCCGGTCCTCGGGCGGCAGGTCACGCCAGGCGATGTCGGTGGCGACGCCGCGCTTTTTCGCGAAGCGCAGCAGGTCGCCCTGGCACTCGCGGTAGGACTCGGTCTGCCAGGGCTTCACCGCGCCGCCGGCCAGCGTCTTGCCTTCGTCCGGCACCACCAGGCCGTAGTCCACGCCGATGATGCGGCCGAAGCCGCGGCAGGATTCGCAGGCGCCCAACGGCGAGTTGAAGGAGAAGCTGCTCGGCGCCGGCTCGGCGTAGTGGATGTCGCACTCGGCGCAGTGGAGATCGGTGGAGAATTTCCACACTGCCCCCTCACCCTGGCCCTCTCCCCCGTGAGCGGGGGAGAGGGAAGAGTTGCCCCCTCTCCCCGCAAGCGGGGAGAGGGTTGGGGTGAGGGGAAGGGGTTCGACATACACATTCACCCGCCCCTGTCCGACGCGCAGCGCGGCTTCCAGCGCCTCGATGACGCGGGCGCGCTCGGCGCCGGAGAGGCGGAAGCGGTCCTGCACCACTTCGAGCGTCTTGCCGCTGCGGGCGTGAATGCGCGTGTAGCCCTGCGCCTCGAGCAGGCGCAGCACCTCCTCCTCGCTGTAGTTGTGCGGCACGGTCACCGGGAAGGCGATGACGAGGCGCGGATCGCTCGCCGTGCCGCAGCGGCTGACTATTGCGGCGTGAATGCTTTCCGCCGTGTCGCGCCGCACCGGCTGGCCGCAGCCGCGGCAATGCAGCCGCGCCGCGCGCGCGTAGAGCAGCTTGAGGTGGTCGTTCAGTTCCGTCATGGTGCCGACGGTGGAGCGCGAGGTGCGTACCGGGTTGGTCTGGTCGATGGCGATGGCCGGCGGAATGCCGTCGATGCGATCGACCTGCGGCTTGTCCATGCGGTCGAGGAACTGCCGCGCGTAGGGCGAGAAGGTCTCGACGTAGCGCCGCTGGCCTTCGGCATAAAGCGTGTCGAAGGCCAGCGAGGACTTGCCCGAGCCGGAAACGCCGGTGACCACGACCAGCTGGCCGGTCGGGATGTCGAGGCTGAGATTCTTCAGGTTGTTCTGGCGCGCGCCATGGATGGCGATGACGGGGTTCTTCTGTTCGGACATCTTTGATAGAGGGATTGAATTGCCGCAGAGAAAAGCCAGCTTGCCACAGGCACGGGCAGGCTGCTAGGGTAATCGTTCCCCACGAAGCAGAGAACCGAAATGACCACCAATAACCCTGACAACGACCCGCCCATGCCCGAGGACAACCGCCTTGGCTTCGACGAGGCCGTACAGTATGTCGTGCAGCGCAACGCGGCTGCCTTCGCCGTGCATCCGGTGTTCGAGGAGGAAGACGACGAAGCGCCATCCGGCGCGCGCGTCTTCGTGCTTGCATCGGACGGAAAGGGCGGCTTTTTCATGCGCTTTGTCGCCGGGCGCTTCTTTTCCGGCGCCCATGCTGCCGACGATGTGATCGATGCCGGTGAGATTCCCGAGCGCGTAAGGGAATTGCGTTTCTTACCGACGCGTTACGAGGACGGCTGGTTCACGGACCAGATCCAGGTGCTGATCGGCAAGCTGATGTCGGCCTCGGGCGCGGCCGCGCCGCACATGCCCGACTACGAGAACGCGCCGCAAAAGCATGCGGCGGCCGAAGTGGTCTTCCCGATGACGTTCATCAGTGGAGCGAAGAAGCACTGAATAGCGCTTCGTAATCCGCCTCGGTGGTCAGGGGCCGCGGCGCCTTGGCCAGGGCATCCTCGATCCAGGCGATGTGCTCCATTTCCTCGCCGGCCAGTTCCCGCGCCAGCCGCTTCACTTCCGGGTCGCCGGTCGTCGCGATGGTCTGCTCGTAGAGCGCCTGGGCGCGCTTTTCGGCGCCGAGCGCGATCTTCAGCGCGTCGTGCGGCGTCATGAGGTGGAAGACGAACGCGTGGTTGACCTGCTCTGCGGGCGCATCGTCGAGCCAGTTGAATTCCCACGGGCGCAAGGCCGGCAATGGCATGCCGCTGGAGCGGCGCTCGAGTTCCTCGACATGCTGCTGTTCGAAACGCGCCAGCTTGCGAAACAATGCCGCCGTGCCCTGATCGCCGTGATCCTCGAGAAATTCCGCGAACTGCGCACAGCGCTCTGCGGCCTCGCGCTCGATGGCGAGGGCGCTGGCATAGCATTCGGCAAGATTGCCGATCGGGGTTGCGTTGGCCATGGCTGCCTCCTGAATTGCTTTTCAGGAGTCCAGCCTACGCCTGCCAGGTTACGGAATAAAGACGCGGTGCACCATTGCTTCCGGGGTGATTACTTGCTCTCGACGGGGGGCGTTGCGGGCTTTGTTGTGGATGCACCCCTTGCCTGCTCCAGGGTCTTGCGTGCATCGGCATGACCCTGTGCAGCGGAGAGTTCGAGCCAGAAGCGTGATTCGATGAAGTTTTTCTCCGTGCCGACGCCATTCGCCAGCAGGCCGGCCAGCATGTATTGCGCCCGTGCATCGCCCTGTTCCGCGGCCTTGCGGGCCCAGGCGACGCCTTCGGCTGTGTTCTTCTCCATGCCGGCCCTGCCGAACAGCAGGAATTCGCCGAGGAGCGTCTGGCCGAGCGGGTCGCCGTCCGCCGCCGCCTTGCGCACCCAGCGTCGGCTTTCTTCCTCGTTGCGCACTTCTGCGGCCGTGAAATAGGCCAGGCCGAGCAGCCCTTCCGCCTTCGGGTAGTTCTTCTCTGCGGCCTGTCGCAGCCACTTGACGGCATCCTCCGGGCTGCGCGTGACGGCGCGGCCGGTCAGGTAGGACAGGCCGAGCAGGGTCAGCGCCTCGACATGGCCTCTTTCCGCCGCCTTGCCCAGCCAGACGACAGCTTCCTCCAGTTCATTGGTCAGAAGCAGGTGGCGCGCCAGCCAGACCTGGGCGTTGGCGTCGCCCTGTTCGGCGAGCGACTGCCAGTCCTTGCCCTTGAGCGGCGCGTGCGGGTGCACGCCATTGAAGAAACGCTCAGCCAGCTCAGTGAAGCTCTGTTTGCCGATAGTGTCGGCAGAGCCGCGCTCGGACAGCGTGGCGGCCAGCACGATGCCTTCGTCAGCCGGATGCAGGCAGACCTGTCCGTGAAGTTCGATCATCTGTGCCTTGCCGTCCGCGCCGGCCGTGGCGAGGTCCCGCGCCTGCTGGCGGTAGCGCACGCACTTGCGGCCGGAGGCGATGTCCGGATGGATGTCCTCTTTGACCACTTCGAAGCGCTTGGGGTCGGTTTTCTCCTTGAGGTCCTGGCGCAACTGGTCGGTGAGTTCCTTGGTGCTGCGCAGGCGCTTGGCCGGCACCTTGCCGCTGACGATGGCGACCATGCTGTTGTGCGTCCTGTCGGCCGGGTGCAATAACGTCAGATCGGTATCGGTGCGCCGCACCAGCGCCCAGCCCGGGCCGGTGGGCCGCTCGACCGACATCGGCACGAGCACGACGCGCCCCGGCTTGTCCTCGGCCGGGGCATGGGTTTGCGCCAGCGCCGCCAGGGGGGGCAGCGCCAGACAGGCGATCAGTGTTGCGAGACATGTCTTCATGGTGTTGACATGATAGGCGGCTTTGCTTGCCGGTTGATGGCCGTCCATCGGGTTCGGGCGGCACTTATGCATCCGATAAAATAATTGTGAACAGGCCTTGGGGCTGAAGTACAGCTTCATAAAGGCTTCTTCCGGGGTTGCTGCCGCAAAAATGCCGTCAGCAGGCCAAGTTTAACCGATGTGCTTCATGACATTTGGCTGGGTTTCGCTGTGCCATCCTGTCCAGGTCATGGTTTTCTGCTGCCGCACATGGCAAACTAGAAGGCACACTTTTCAATCGAGGCCTGCTGAACATGAATGCCCGCAATTTTATTTTCGATTTCGAGGACGGCGACGGCAAGAACAAGATGCTGCTTGGCGGCAAAGGCGCGAATCTGTGCGAGATGACGCAGATCGGCCTGAACGTGCCGCCCGGCTTTGTCGTCACCACGGAGGCCTGCCTGGCCTATCTGGAGAAGAACCAGCTGCCGGAAGGGCTGATGGACGATGTCCGCGCCCGCATGAAGACGCTGGAGAAGAAGACCGGCAAGGGCTTCGGCAGCGCCGACAACCCCCTGCTGGTATCGGTGCGCTCCGGTTCGGCGATGTCCATGCCGGGCATGATGGACACCATCCTCAACCTGGGCCTCAACGAAACTTCGCTGAAGGGCCTCATCAAGCAGACCGGCAACGCGCGCTTCGCCTGGGACGCCTACCGGCGCTTCATCCAGCTCTTCGGCAAGATCGCCCTGGGGATCGCCGACGAGACCTTCGACGAGAAGATGCACATTGCCAAGAAGAAGTATGGCGCCCTGCAGGACGTCGATCTCTCTGCCGATCACCTGAAGGAACTGGCCGGGGAATTCCTCGCCATCGTCGAGCGCCATACCGGCAAGCCCTTCCCCGCCGATCCCTACGAGCAGCTGGAAGTCTCGCTGGGAGCGGTGTTCCGCTCCTGGATGGGCAAGCGCGCCGTGGATTACCGCCGCCAGTTCAAGATCACCAAGGACCAGGCCAACGGCACGGCGGTGAATGTGTGCACCATGGTGTTCGGCAACATGGGCAATGATTCCGGCACCGGCGTCGGCTTCACGCGCAATCCCGGCACCGGCGAGAACATCATCTATGGCGAGTACCTGGTCAACGCCCAGGGCGAGGACGTCGTTGCCGGCATCCGCACGCCGAAGCCCATCGCCGAGATGGAGAAGGAGATGCCGGAGATCTACCGTCAGCTGATGGAGCTGCACAACCGGCTGGAGTCGCATTACCACGAGGTGCAGGATTTCGAGTTCACCATCGAGAAGGGGACGCTCTACTGCCTGCAGACGCGCAACGGCAAGATGAACGCCCGCGCCATGGTGCGCACCTCCGTGGAGATGTTCCACGAAGGCCTCATCAGCAAGGAGCGGGCGCTGCTGCGTGTCGATCCGGCGGTGCTGGAACAGCTGCTGGTGCCGCAGCTGTCGCCCTCGTTCCACGGCAAGTCGCTGGCGCAGGGCCTGCCGGCCTCGCCCGGCGCGGCTTCCGGCAAGATCGTCTTCGATGCCGACACCGCCGAGGTGCGCGGACGCAAGGGGGAGAAGATCATCCTGGTGCGCGAGGAAACCAAGCCGGAGGACATCCACGGCTTCTTCCAGGCACAGGGCATCCTCACCAGCCGAGGCGGCAAGACTTCGCACGCCGCCGTGGTGGCGCGCGGCATGGGCAAGCCCTGCGTGTCCGGCTGCGAGGCCATCGTCATCGACGTCGTTGCGCGTCGCGCCACGATCGGCAGCACGACGCTGCACGAAGGCGATGTCATCACCATCGACGGCGGCACGGGCCATGTCTACGCTGGCGAGGTGCCGACCATCGAGGCGGAGGTGTCCGAAGAGATGTCCGTGCTGCTCGAGTGGGCCGACGGCATGTCCCGCATGCAGGTGATGGCCAACGCCGACACGCCGGAGGATGCCGCGCGCGCACGCGAGTTCGGCGCCATGGGCATCGGCCTGTGCCGCACCGAGCGCATGTTCAACAGCACCGATCGCCTGCCCATCGTGCAGGAAATGATCCTGGCGGAGACGGCGGAGGAGCGCCAGGCCGCGCTCGACCGCCTGCTGCCGATCCAGCGCGCCGATTTCAAGGGCATTTTCAAAGCAATGAAGGGCCTGCCGGTGACGGTGCGCCTGCTCGACCCGCCCATGCACGAATTCCTCCCCACCGCAGCGCAGCTCGAGCTGGAGATCGCCCACCTGCACCATCTGCGCGACACCATCAAGGGCCTCGAGGAACTGCCCGAGACGCTGAAGCTGCTCAACCCCAAGCTCTACCAGCAGTACGCCGACGGCCTGATCAAGCTGATGGGCGGCCTGCATGCCTTCAAGGAATCGCACCTGGAAGAGGACATCATCGCCAAGAAGGGAAAGATTCTGAAGAAGGTGCGCGCCCTATCCGAGGTGAACCCGATGCTGGGCCATCGCGGCGTGCGCCTGGGCATCACCTATCCCGAGATCTACGGCATGCAGATCCAGGCCATCCTCGAGGCGGCCGCCCTGTGCGCCAAGGAAGGGCTGGAGGTCTACCCGGAGATCATGGTGCCGCAGGTGGCCACGGTCGAGGAGCTGCGCCGCATCCACGGCCTTGTGCAGCGCCTGCACAAGGTGGTGGAACTCACGCACGGCATCAAGGTGCGCCTGAAGTTCGGCTCGATGCTGGAAGTCGTGCGTGCCTGCATGCGCGCGGGGCGCATGGCCGAGATGGCGGAGTTCTTCTCCTTCGGCACCAACGACCTGACCCAGGCCACTTTCTCGTTCTCGCGCGAAGATGCCGAGAACAAGTTTCTGCCGGCCTACAACGAGACAGGCATCCTGGAGGACAACCCCTTCGAGGTGCTCGACGAGAAGGGCGTCGGTGAAGTGATGAAGATTGCCGTGGAGCAGGGCCGCAAGACCAATCCCGACCTGAAGATCGGCATCTGCGGCGAGCACGGCGGCCATCCGTCCTCGATCCGCTTCTGCCACGGCATCGGCCTGAACTACGTCTCCTGCTCGGGGCCGCGCGTGCCGGTGGCGCGCCTCGCCGCGGCGCAGGCGAAGCTGACCGAGACTGCGGCCTGAGGCTGAAGGAGCGGCATGGCGATCGGCTGGCTGACGGTATTCAAGGCCATTCCCTGGTCCGATGTCGTTGCTGCCGCGCCGACGGTCGTCAAGGGTGCGCGCAAGCTGGTCGATGCGGTGCGCAAGCGCGGCGGCGAAGGTGAAGGGCCCGACGGCCCTGAGGGCGAGGTCGCCGCCGATCCCGCTGCCCGCATGCGGCAGCTGGAAGCGCGCATCGAGGAGCTTGAAGGGCGGCAGCAGGCGGCGGTGAACCTGATGGAATCGATGGCGGAGCAGCAGGAGAAGCTGGTCTCGGCGGTGGAAGTGCTGAGGCTGCGCAGCAAGTTCCTGCTGCTGTTGTGCCTCGTGTTGGCGCTGGGCGTCGTGCTGGCGCTGACGCGATAAGGGCTATCCGGCAGTCCGGTGCTTCACCTGCTGCCTGCCGGACAAACTGGCGTCGCGCTTTTCTTCCAGGGGGACGCGGTGGCGGTGATGCCGTCGAGGAGCGATCTGCCCTTGTGCGTCAGATGCCAGCGCACCATATTGCGCCCGTCGATCCTGGATTCGATCAGCCCCATCGCCTCGAGCGACGCCAAGCGCGGTGTTCCTTCGAGTGCGTGATGGAATCAGACATGCCACAGTTGCCGCTTGCGATAAATTGCCATCGGGCCGGGCGGAGTCTTTACATTGCCGCCGCGATCCCTGAAGATTGCCCGTCGCCCACTTCCTGAAACCACCGGATTGCACCGCGCATGCCCGATAACCCGCTTGCAGCCTTGAGGTCGCGCCTGGCTGACCTGTTCAGATGGTTGCGCGAAACGGCAACCGGAAAGGCCGGCCAGGACGCGGAAAAGGTCGAAGCCGCCGGGAAATGCCCGCCCTGCGCGGGAAGGAGCGAGCGGGTGGCGGATGAACTGCGCGCGCGCGGCCTGCCGGAAAACCTCGTTGCGGCATGCATGGCCGGGCCGCTGGGGCCGGGTGATGTGCTTTTCGTCGGGCGCAGCGACGCGCTGGATCGGCTGGCTGCGGCGCTGGACGCCTGGCGCGGGCAACAGCCGATGATGGTGGCCGTGACCGGTCCGCAGGGCTGCGGCATCACCTCCCTGCTGCGCCAGATCGAGACCGCCCTGCAGCCCGGCGAGGAGGTCACCTATCGCGCTTTGGATGCTCGGCCTTATACCTCGCAGGAAGCACTGGCGCAGTGCGGCGCCTTCTTCGGGCTTGATGTCCGGCCCGATTCCATCGAGGAGCTGGTGGGCCAGATCAATGCCCTGGAACCCCGCTTCATCGTTCTCGATAACGGCCACTTTCTCGCCTGCCGCATCATGGGCGCCAGCGAAGCGATCCGCACGGTCGGCGCCGTGATGGTGGCCACCCAGGAGCGGCATCAATGGGTGCTGGGATGCCACTTGCAGGCCTGGCAGCGCCTCAGCCATGCCCACCAGGCCGACCGCTACTTCGCCGAGACCATCGAGCTGAAGGGCTTCGACAAGGACGAGCTCGGTGCGGTGATCGAGGCCCGCTTCGATGCCGCAGGATTCGCCCTGACGCCGCCTGGCGAGGCGCCCGCGGAGGGCGACAAGCGGCTGCTTCCCGAGGGCCGCCTGACGGCGCTGCAGCAGCTCAGCCGCGGCCTGCCGGATGCGGCCTTTTTTCATCTCCTGCGCGCAATCGAACCAGGGGCTGACGGCGACTTCGCCCTGAAGGATTTTGCCCCATTCGATTATGCGGCCCTCAAGACGCTCTCGCGGGCCGAGATGTTCGCGCTCGCCGAGATCGCCGTGCACGGCACCCTGACCAGCGCGGAGCACCAGGCGCTGTTCCGCATGCGCGAGCAGGAAAGCCAGATGATCCTGCAAAGGCTGTGCGGCCTGTGCCTGCTCGAGCGGTTCGCGGGCGCCGACGGCGATGCGCGATTCCGCCTGGTGCCGGTCCACGCCCAGGCCATTGCCACCCATCTGGCCAACGCCAACTATCTGTACTGAAAGGAGCGCGCCGTGGAACGCGATGTCATTGCGCAACTCATCGGCCTGATCTCGATCCCGAAGATCCTGCATGCCGCAGCTGTGCTGCTGCTCGCCTGGCTCTTCATCCATGCGCTGCAGGTCGGGATGGCGCAGCTCGCCTCGCGCTTCCCGCGCTACCGGCTGCAGATCGCGCAGGGGTATCCTGTGCTGCGCATCCTGGCCTGGGCACTGGCGGTGGCCTATGTCACGCTGGGCATCATCCACCCGCCGGAGAGCGTGATCTTCGCCGCGCTCGGCGCGGTCGGCCTGGCCGTCGGCCTGGGCGCGCAGGACGGCATCCGCAACCTGCTGGCCGGCGTCATGATGATCTTCAACCCGCCCTTCCGCATCGGCGACATGGTGCGCTTCGGCGGCTATTACGGCGAGGTTGTCGGCATGGACCTGTCCGTGACCTGGTTGCGCACCTTCGATGACAGCAGGGTGATGGTGCCGAATGCCGAGCTGCTGAGGAATGCCGTCGCCAATGCCAACTGCGGCGAGCTGGCGGAACTGGTCGAGATCCCGATCGACCTGCCGTTGGGCGTGGCGCTGGCCGAGGCGCGCGCCTTGGCTGAAGAGGCGGCGCGTGCCTCCCCCTACACGTTCCTGAAGAAACCCGTCGTCGTCACCATCGCGCCGCGCTACGAGCACGGCTTCGTGGTGCGCATGACGATCAAGGCCTACGTCATCGACGTGCGCCTCGAGCGCGTCATGGCGAGCGACATCGCGGAGCGCGCGCTGCAGGCCCTGTTCGAGCGCGGCATCGTCACGCCGGCGCTGATGGCCGGAGCGCTGCCGGCGGCTGCCGGCGCCGGCCAGGCGGCATGAAAGCCTATCCTCCGGCCCCTTTCCCGAGGAAAGGGGTGACGCCGGTTCAGCCGCGCGGGGCGCGGCTTCCGGTTGATGACTTGCCGCCTCCTCGGGGCGGCCCAGCGGAGGCGGCATGAGCGGCGGCGAGCAGCCTGAATTCCGCATCCTCTCGCTGGCCGGCGGCGGCTACCTGGGCCTGTATACGGCGGCCGTGCTGGCCGGCATCGAAGCGCGCATCGGTGAGCCGCTCGGCCGCCGCTACGACCTGATCGCCGGCACCTCCGTCGGCGGCATTCTTGCCATCGCCCTTGCCTATGAGGTGCCGATGGAGCGGTTGGTCGCGCTGTTCCGCGAGCGGGGCGAGGCGGTGTTTTCCGACCGCGGCCTGCCCAGGGGCGCCGTCAGCCGCCTGCTCGACCTGACGCGCTCGGTACTCGGGCCGAAGTACAGCGGCGCTGCGCTGCGCGCGGCGCTGGCCGAACTGCTCGGCAAGCGCACGCTGAAGCAGGCAAAGCACAACCTCGTGATTCCCGCCATCAGCGTCACGCACAGCCATACCAAGGTGTTCAAGACGCCGCACTCGCCGGCCTCCGAGGGCGACCAGGGCCTGAGCGCGGTCGATGTCGCCATGGCCACCTGCGCCGCGCCGGCCTACTTCCCGTCCGTGCAGATCGGCGGCGAGCTGTATGCCGACGGCGGCCTGTTCGCCGTCGCGCCGGACCAGGTCGCCCTGCACGAGGCGGAGCATTTCATGGGGGTGGATCCGTCGCGCGTGGCGATGCTGTCGATCGGCACGGCGACCTCCGGCTACCAGCCGCCGGAAGGCATCGACGACGAATCGGGCGCGGTCGGCTGGCTGTCTGGAGGCCGGCTGATCCTTACGCTGGTCTCGGTGCAGCAGCAGCACGTCGAGGCGATGATGGAGGACCGGCTGGGTGAGCGCTACCTGCGGCTCGACGCGGCGTGGCCTGCGGACGGCGGACTGGGCATCGACATCGCCACGCCACAGGCGGCGCAGGTGCTCACCGAACTCGCAGAAAAGACGCTGGCGAAGACACCAGACAGGCAATTGGCGCGCTTCGTGGGTGACTGACGCTTACTTCATTATTGCGCTTGCGGCTTGATCGATTCGCGGCTGAGCTGCTTGGCCTGCACCTTGTCGTTCACGAACTGCACGGAGATCACGGTGCCGCCGTCGCGCCAGGTGGCCATGCCGCCGGACAGGCCGGCGATGCTGACGTTGCTCGTCTCGGTGGGTTCGCCCAGGAGGGCGATGACGTCCTTCTGCGGCATGCCGCTCTGGATGCGCTCGAAGTTTTCCGCGGAAATCTTCGAGCTGCACGCGGCGAGGAGGGCCGCCGCGGTGAGCGCGAGTGCGGCTTGGACGAGTCGGCGTCGGGTCATGTCGTGTTCCGGAGGAAGACCGCGCGTGCGGTGGTTGCGGAAACTATGCCACAAGAGCGGCAACGATGGGAGCCTGCGTCCGACCCTTGCGGATCGGTCAGGCCGGGCCGCCCCTGTCGCGCTTCCTGCATCCGTCCAGAATATCCAGCTCGGGCTTGTAACGGGCGCTCCGCACTTCCAGCAAGCCGAGGAGCGTGTGGAAGAGGTGGTCATGGCTGAATCGCTGGCTGCGTTTGCGTAGCAGGGAAGGCAGGTCCACTTCGTCGTAGCTGCTGCCGAACCAGAGAATGGCCGGCACATGCAGCTGGCTGTCGGGCGCGATGGCGCGGGGCAGGCCGTGCAGATAGACGCCGCCTTCGCCGAGAGACTCGCCATGGTCGCTCAGATAGAACAGTGCGGTCTCGAAGCGCTTGTCGTTGCGTTTCAGCAGCTCGATCGTCTTGCCGAGGAAATGGTCGGTGTAGAGGATCGCGTTGTCGTAGGCGTTGCCGATCTCCTCGTTGCTGCATAGGCTCAGATCCTTGCTTTGGCAGGCCGGCCGGTATTTCTCGAATGCCGGCGGATAGCGCTTGTAGTAGGCGGGGCCGTGGTTGCCCATCTGATGGAGGATGATGAGGATATCCCCCTTGGGATGGCTGTCGATGTAGTCCTGCAGCGGCACCAGCATGCCTTCGTCGCGGCATTCGCTGTCGCACACCGTATTGATCTCGGGGGACCTGTAGTTTCGATACAGGACCCGCAAGGCGACCCCCTTCGAATCGGAATTGTTGTCCAGCCACAGGACATTGACGCCGGCGCGTTGCACGACGTCGAGCAGATTTTCCTCGCTGCCGGCCTGATTCAGGCTGAACCGGCCCATGCCGTTCGACGAGAACATGCAGGGCACGGAGACGGCCGTGGACGTGCCGCAGGCCCAGAAGTTGGGCAGGCTGATGGCCTTGGCTTCCTTCAGGCGGGGGGTGGTGTCCCGCTCATAGCCATTGATTGAAAAGCGATCGGCCCGTGCCGTCTCGCCGATCACGAGGATGATCAGTTCCCTGTCCCTGTCGCCTGCGGTGATACGCGCGTCCGGGGCGACGACGGCCAGTTGCCCACTCCCGTCCGGCTGCTTTTTCCCGCCGATGAACTTGATGGAGGAAACCAGGAAATAGGCGGGATTGGCATATGTCCGCAAGGACTTGTGCGCCCGCACGAACGAGGCATAGAAGCTGCCGAAGGCCATGACCATCACGACGATGCCGAGAAGGCACAGGCCAAGCAGTTTTGCCCGCGCCGCCAACTCATGCCGCCAACCCTGCCAGCGGAGCGGGGTGAGCCAGATCAGGACTGAGGGCAGGACGCCCAGCAGGAAGAAATAGGCCAGGAGCCTGAGGGTGATCAGGTCTACTGCCTCACCCGCGTTGGTCTGGGCGACGTTCGTCAGCATTTCCTCGCTGAGGACGACACCGAAACTGTCAGTGAAGTAGGCGGTGAGCGAGGACACCAGCAGGGCCAGCATCAGGACGGGCTTGGTCAGGCGCCCCAGGGCCACGCCGCCGATGAGGATGACGTTTACCGCAAAGAAAGTTAGGGCGAGCGACGCCAGGGCCGGAATGTTCCTGCCGGTAAGGGGAAAGGCATGCAGGGCCTTCGAGAAGAAGGTTGCATTTCCGCCGGCCACCAGTAGAAAGCTGGCCAACAGCAGCAGGGTGTTCCTGCCGACTTCCCTATTCAGGACTTGAGGGCGCATGGATAGGGGCTCAGTTCGCGAAGCGCCGGCTTTCCCGGATCACCTCGTCGATGCGGCCCTGGTATAGCGCGACGATCCGTTTCTTGTCCTCGCGGGGCACCGGGTTGTCTATGGCGTCATTGATGGTGTAGCGGAAAAAATCGCTCGAGGTGTACGGGAAGGTGATCTTGTAGCGGTTGTCGATGATGCCGATGTAATCGTATTCGCCCACCACGAAATAGTCGGACGCCGGCGCGAACAGAGTGTCAGCCGAGCTATAGCTGCGGGGATCCTGCAGCACGCCGAGTTCCCCCAGCAGGGTGGGCGAGATCTGCAGGTGCGTGGTGCGGTGCCTGACCACCGCGGGTGTGCGGCCGGGTATATGCAATACCAGAGGGACGCGAATCTGCTCTTCGGGGAACGTGCGCCCATGGCCGTGCCCCCAGTGCCCCTTCTCCATGAATTCCTCGCCGTGATCCCCCGTGAACAGCACGATGGTGTTGTCCAGCATGCCGCTGCGCTCCAGGTAGTCGAGCAGGCGGCCGACTTCCCGGTCGATGTGGTGGGCCGCATTGACGTAGCGTGCATGGATCTGCTTCACGTTCTCCTGCAGGTTCAAGTTGATGTAGTTCAAGTCCTTCTGGTAGTCGCCGAGCAGCGCGGTTTCCTCCGGGAAGGTATAGGGCGCATGGGTCGATTCGAAGAACATGAAACCGAAGAACGGGCGCTGGCGGTCGCGTTGCTCCAGTTTGCCAATGATGTCGGTGATGTTCTGCGTGTCCCGCTTCCAGGGGGCACCCGCTTTCAATTCCTGCAGGTATTGCTCTGGAATGCCCGTGAACAGCGTGTGCCGCAGTTCCGGGTAGTCGAAGCTCTGGCTCGTATGCAGCGCGAGCTGATAGTTCTTCGCCTTGACGAACTCCATCAGGGCTGGGGCGACGCGCTGGCGCTCGAAGCTGTACCAGTAGGGGGCATAAATGCCGTAGAACATGGAAAACAGTCCCATGCGGGTGCGGTTGCCGCCGCTGTAATGCTGTTCGAACCGCATCGACTTCGCGGAGAGCTTCCAAAGGTTGGGGGTGATCTCCGCATCGAGCAGGTCCCAGCGGAAGGATTCGCCGACCAGCATGATGATGTTCGGATAGGATTTCAGCGGCGTCGACTGGAGGTCTTTCGCGGGATAGCTGACCTCGCCCCCGGCGATGCGCAGGTTCGACAGGGCGGTGCGCTTGATGCCCAGGCGCTTGAACAGGGTGGTGGCGCTCGTGTGCAGGCGAAAGGGTATGGTCTCGGCGGCCTGCAGGTAGTCTTCCTGGCCGGTATAGGTGCTGTAGGCAAAGACGCCTTCCGTGCCAAGAAAGGAAAACAGGGCAATGCCTGCCGAGGCCATCAGGAAACGCCGGGACAGGAGGCGGCGTCCGTGCTGGCGCCGGTGCAGGAGCCAAAGCACCACTGCCGTGGATATGAAGAAGAGTCCGACCTGTAGGGCAACGGTTTGCAGGGTGGAGTCCGTTGCACCCAGCGCGGCGATGCCGCCAGGCGTGGTCAGCAGGTTCCAGATGAAGCCGTTGAAGTGGTACTCGTACAAACCGTAGATGCGGTAATCGGCATAGAGGCACAGCAAGGTCAGCGTGCCGCCAAGATAGGCGACAGCGTAGGCCAGCGCCGTTTGCCATCCTGGTTTCGACGCGCCTGGCCTGAATGCCCGCAGGGTCAGGGCAGTTAGCGACAACGGGACCAGCAAATACAGGAATGCGTATCCGATCGTCGAGAAGGCGGTGAAGGCCTTGCCCGACAAAGAATCCGCGCCGGCATATCGCCAGAACATGGCCATCATTGCAACGATGGCCATGTAGAGCAGCGCGAAATAGGCGCGCAGAACATCGTTGGGCGGGCGGGGCGTTTCAGTGCCGGGCGCCATGTCGCATGTCTCCTGATTTGTCATGAGTCAATTCGATTTGCGCAGGACGGCTACCTGCGCTGCCGAAAACAGGGGCAGAAAGTCGAAGCGGCCGCGGAGGCGGAATCCTGCTGCGGTGAAATCCCGCTGGAATGAACCGACATCCCCGGCCCTGGCGGCAAGAATCACGGCATCGCGCGTGACGCGATGCAGTTCGCGCAGGATGGCGCCCCGCCTGCCGTTACCGGCCATCGGCCGCATGCAGAACACGCAATCCACGGACTTGTCGGGGAGGTCGAAAGCGAATGCGGAGGCTGGCAGCACGCGGATGTGCTCGCGCTGCGCCGGCGGGTGTCGCTGCCGTCTTGCCTCGAACTGGGCGGGGGAGTCTGCGGCGGCGATGATTACCCGGCTGGGGTGCTCGGCCAGCACCGGCCAGTAGCGGCCGGTGACGCGGGACAGGTCCAGCACCAGCGTCGGATCGCCGGCCAGTTCGAGCGCATTGCGGATAAGCTGATGTTCCCGCCAGCATTCGATGCGGCGGGCAAGCCGGCCCAGATGCCAGCGCGGCTGGACATCCGGGAGGGCGAGGTCGTCCCCGTCCGCGAAGGACAAGGTGACCGGCGAAGAGGTGGAATCGGGCATGAGGGGCAGTCCACGGGATCGACTGCCGCGCACTGTATGCGCCGTCCCGTGAGTGCCGCGTCAAGCCGGCGTGAAAAAAGCGTCAAGCCGGATAAAAATCCACGCGGAATTCGCAGCCGCCGCCCCGGCTTTCCTCCAGACGGATGCGCCAGCCCTGGCGCTGGCAGATGCGCTGCACCAGCGACAGGCCCAGTCCGAGGCCGTCGCCGCGCGTGGCATCGCCGCGCACGAAGGGCAGGAAGACCGCGTCGCGCTGCTCGCGCGGGATGCCCACGCCCGAATCGCACACGCTGAAGCCGCCGCGACGCAGCACCAGGCGGACGAAGCCCTTGTCGGTGTAGTGGATCGCGTTGCGCAGCAGGTTGGAAAGGATGGCCCGCAACAGCGGCGCGGGATAGCGCCCCTCGCCCCCGCTTTCCAATTCCAGCGACAGTTCCAGTCCGCGCGCCTGTGCTTCGCCGCGGAAGCGCGCGATCAGTTCGTCGGCAAGCGCCTGCAGGCCTGCCTCGCCGCCGTCCCCCAGCGGCTGACTTTCCGGCGCGCGCGCCAGCTCGAGGAAGGTGGCCACCAGTTCGCGCATCTCCACGCAGGAGGCGAGGATGCGCCGGACGGTCGTTTCCTGGCGTGCGTCGCCCACTCCCTGCGCGAGCATCAGCTCGCAGGAGCTTTCGATCACCATGAGCGGGGTGCGCAGTTCATGGCTGACGTCGCTGGTGAACAGGCGCTCGCGCTGCAGGGCCTGCTGGAGCTTGCCCAGGGCGGTGTCGAAAGCGGCGGCGAGGGTGCCGACTTCGTCGGGCGCATAGTCGGAAGCCAGCGGTGGTGCCAGCGGCAGGAGCTGTTCGCGATGCTGCACCTGTCCGGCCAGACGGACCACGGGCGCAATGACGCGCCTGGCGATGCGCGCGCCCAGCGCCCATGCCGCGATGACGCTGAAAAGGATGGCAGCGAGGAGGAAGTCGAGCAGCATGGTCTCGCGGCGCTCGAACTCTTCCTGGTCCTGTACCAGCACGTAGCGCGTGCCGGCCACGTCGTTGACGAGGACGTGATGTTCGAGTCCATCACGCGAGGCTTCCTGGAAACCGGGGCCGACCCGGGCGAGCCAGGCGGGCAGCGGCGGCTTGCCGTCCGGGCCGACGATGAACAGCTGCATGTCCTTGTCCAGCGGGACGGACTGCCCCTTTGCAGCGGCCGCGACGATCTCGTTGAGGCGTGCGCGCATCGAGGGCTCCGAGAGGTAGTCCTCGGTATAGGAGACCGCCTGCATCACGACAAGGGAAAACAGGCTCGAGACGACGAGCGTCAGCAGCACGAAGACGATGACGATGCGTCGCGCCAGGCTGTGCCGGCTCTTCATTCCGTTTCGCCGCCATCGGCCAGGCGGAAGCCGACGCCATGCACGGTATGCAGCAGGGGCCTGGGGAAGGGCTTGTCGATCTGCTGGCGCAGGGTGTGGATGTGGCTGCGCAGGCTGTCGCTGTCGGGCGGGGCGTCGCCCCACAGCGCCGCCTCGAGCGCTTCGCGCGTGGCCACCGCCGGGCTCTTCTGCATGAGCACGGCAAGCAGCTTGAGGGCGAAGGGCCCGATCTTGAGGGGCTGGCCGGCGCGGGTCACTTCGAGCGTGTCGAGGTCGTAGGTCAGGTCGGCCACCTTCAGGAGCCGGCGTCCGCCGGCGCGGGTGCGCTTGAGCACCGCCTCGATGCGCGCCGCCAGCTCGGGCAGGGCGAAGGGCTTGGTGAGGTAGTCGTCCGCGCCGGTACGGAAGCCTTGCAGGCGGTCGTCCAGTGCATCGCGCGCAGTGAGCATGATCACCGGCGTCTCGCGCCGCTCGCCCTCGCGCAGGCGCTGGCACAGCGAGTAGCCGTCCATGCCCGGCAGCATGACGTCGAGCACGATCAGGTCGTAGTGCTGCGTCGCCGCCAGGTGCAGGCCGGTCAGGCCGTCCTGCGCGCAATCCACCTCGTAGCCCTTGAGAGCGAGGTAGTCCGCCAGGTTGGCCAGAATGTCGCGGTTGTCTTCCACCACCAGCAGTCGCATCGCCGCC
This sequence comes from Betaproteobacteria bacterium HGW-Betaproteobacteria-14, assembly GCA_002840845.1. Taxonomy (GTDB): domain Bacteria; phylum Pseudomonadota; class Gammaproteobacteria; order Burkholderiales; family Rhodocyclaceae; genus Desulfobacillus. The sequence goes on along the minus strand of PHCS01000010.1, from coordinate 13,459 downwards.
GAATCCCCTTTCTTCAGCGGCAAGCCTACCACCGGCGCGATCAGGATGGTTGGTGGCGGGTGAAGCGCGTCAGGTTGGCCATGATTTCGAGCATGGCCGCGCGGATTGCCTTGAGCGCACCGGAGGATTCGACCAACGGGCGATCGTCGCCATCGGTGACTTCATTGCGTGCGGCGCCGAGGGCATTGATGGGGAAGGACACCTTGAAGTCATTGCCGAGATAGGCGATGCGGTTCCAGTCCGCGGCAACGGCATAGTCGCGGTGGAAATCCGGCGCCAGCAGGTCGTAGCCGCTGGAGTAGTCGGCGGACGGGTTCTTCACCCCGAGCAGTGGCATCAGCGTGGCCGGGATGTCGAGGTGGCTGCTGATGCCGCGCACGACCCGTGGCGCCTGGCCGGGCACGCGGATCACCGCCGGGGTGCCGGTCTGGAAGCGGTTGAACTCCGCGCTGTGCCCCCAGCGGCCGCGCTCCATGAACTCCTCGCCGTGATCGCCCAGCACGATGATGACGGTTTTGTCGAGCAGGCCGTACTTGCGCAGATGGTCGACGACGCGCCCGATCTGGTCGTCGATGTGGTGGGCGGCGTTGATGTAGCGGTTCTTGATCTGCCCGATGTCCTGCTTGAAGTCCGCAGTCAGGTAATTGAAGTCCTCCAGATACGGCCGGGCGATAACGGCCTGTGGCGGGAAGTCGTAGGGGGCGTGGGTCGACTCGAAGAACATGTAGGTCATGAAAGGCCGCGCGGGATCGCGCCGGTCGATGAAGCCGAGGATGTCGTCGATGTTCTTCGCGTCGCGCTGCCAGGGCGGCGCGCCGCCTTCCAGCGCATGCATGTCCTGCGGACGCATGTTGGCGAAGATCGTTTTGTCGAACGCCGGGTAGGTGAAGCGCTGGCTGGTGTTGAGGCTGAACTGGTAGTGCTGCTGCTGCAGCACGTCCATCAGCACCGGCGCCCGTCGGGCGGCGTGCATGGGAAACCAGTTGTTGCCATAGAGGCCGTAGAACATGGAGAAGACGCCCATCTGCGTCAGGTTGCCGCCGCTGTAATGCTTTTCCAGGCGCAGGGCGTCGTTGGAGAGCGCCCATAGCCTGGGCATGACCTGCGGGTCGAGCATGTCGAAGCGTAGCGACTCGGCGACCAGCCAGACGATGTTCAGGGGCGCCTTCGGCGCATCGATGCGCAGCGGTGCCAGCGGGTAGGCGAGCTGGCCTTCCTTCAGGCGCAGGCTTTGCGCATCCGCGCCGGCGTTCGACTCGATGCCGAGCGCCTTGGCCAGCTTGCGGAAGGTGAGCGGCTGATAGAGCGGATAGTGCTCGCTGGCGAAGAGAATCGGCTGGAAGTTGGTCGCCGCGCTGTAGCCATAGGCCACGCGCTCGCCGGTGCTCAGCAGGGCCACGGCCAGCAGCACCCAGCGCCAGCGGATGCGCGCGGTCCAGCGGCCGAGCCCGTCGCGCCGCGTCACCCAGGCATAGGCAACGGCCTGCGCCGAGAGGAGGGCGAGCACGGCCAGGCCGGCGGCGACATAGGTGCTGAAGCCTGCCCCCAGGGCGGCGATGCCGCCGGGTGTGAGGACCAGGTCGACCACGAAGCCGTTGATGTGGAAGCCGTACATGTTGCGGATGAGGTGATCGGCGAACAGCAGCGTCTGGGTCAGTCCGGTCAGGATGACGGCGACGGCCACCAGCAGGATCCCGGCACCCCGCACGGGGAACGCCGCCAAAAGCCTGCGCAGCAGGTGGGTGAACAGCAACGCCGGCAGCAGATAGATGAAGGCGTAGCTGAGCGTGGCGGCCAGGGTCCAGCCGGCGACGGCGGGCGTTGCGAACTGGCTGGCGCCCTGCAGGCTGGCAACCAGGACGGCAGCCAGCAGCCAGGAGATCAGGAAGTAGCGGTTGAGTTGCCGGGTGGCGGGCAGTGCGGGCATGGCATGGCTCCGAAAGCGAACGGGCCATACCGTAGCAAGCGGGCCGTCAAGCCCGCCTCAATCTGGCGTGAAAAAAACGTGAAAGCTTGCGGCGCTATTTGGCGAACAGTCGCGCAGGATCGCTGAAGGCCTTGAACTCCAGGGCGTTGCCGAAGGGATCCATGAGGAACATCGTCGCCTGCTCGCCCGGCTGGCCCTTGAAGCGCACGTAGGGCTCGATGACGAACTCCATGCCGGCGGCGCGGAAGCGCTCGGATAGCCGCATCCATTCATCCATCGGCAGCACCAGGCCGAAGTGGCGCACCGGCACCTGCTTGCCGTCGACGGTGTTGGTCGGGTCGTCCGTGCCCATGCGCTTGACCAGGTGGGCAACGATCTGGTGCCCGCGGAAATTGAAGTCCACCCACTCGTCGGAACTGCGCCCTTCCGGGCAGCCGAGGAACTTGCCGTAGAACTCGCGTGCGCGCGCGAGGTCGGTGACGGGAAAGGCGAGGTGGAACGGGGGCATAGAAGCCATGCAGTTCTCCTTCGGGCGGTTGCTACCTCGCTCTTGGGCGGGTCGGGCGGCTGTACCCTAGAATCAAAATCGGGCACCAGTACCCTGGAATCAAGTGCGGGCACCAGTGTGCCACAGGCCTCAGGTGGCCGCTACAGGCCAGGGAATGACGTAGAAGAGCACGGCGAAAAAATGCAGCGCCGCGCCGGCCAGCACGAAACCGTGCCAGATGGCGTGGTTGTAGGGCAGGCGCCGCCACTTGTAGAAGACCACGCCGGCCGTGTAGGCGAGGCCGCCCGCCGCCAGCAGCACCAGGCCGCCGGTGCCGACGTGCGCGAGCATGGGCTTGGCGGCGACCACGACTGCCCAGCCCATGGCTAAGTAGATCGACACCACCAGGCCGTGCAGACGGCCCTTCAGCGCCAGGCGCAGCACGATGCCGGCAAAAGTCAGCGTCCAGATGACGGCGAAGAGCGACCAGCCCCAGGGGCCGCGCAGGTTCACCAGCAGGAAGGGCGTGTAGGTGCCGGCGATGAGGAGAAAGATGGCGGAGTGGTCGAGCGCGCGCAGGGCGCGCTTGAGGTGCTCGACGCGCACGCTGTGATAGAGGGTGGAGGTGGTGAAGCAGAGGATCAGCGATGCGCCGAAGACCGCGCATCCGACGATATGCCAGGCGTCGCCGTATTTCGCGGCGAAGGCCGTCAGCACCACCAGTCCGGCGACGGCCAGCAGGATGCCAACGCCGTGCGTGACGCTGTTGGCGATTTCTTCGCGCAGGGTGTAGCTGGGGAGAGCGGGCAATGTGGTCATGCAAATCCTTTGCCGGCAACTTGTTATCCGGCCTAAAAAAACAGTATACCCCCGCCATGTCCGATGAATTGGGGGGCTGTGCCCATTCCCACCCCCTGCTAGACTGATTTCGTTACGACGCTTGGAGATGGAACGATGAACGGAACCTCCACCCCGACTGCTGTGCGTTCGCCCTGCGTCAAGGTGTGCGAAATGGACGAGGCCATCGGCCTGTGCAAGGGCTGCTTTCGCACTCAGGACGAGCGCGATTGGTGGGTGGCGTACACGGACGATCAGCAGCGTGAAGTGCTGCGGCGCTGCGAACAGCGTCGCGTGGCGGTCAGCCAGGGGAACGGGGCGCCGCTCCCGCCCAGCATGGGCCAGACGCGAGACAAGAGCTTCCGCTTCCGGGAGTAGCGGGCCGCCCGTTCCGGATTGGCCTATTCCGGCCTGTCGACCGGGTACATGTAGTCCCGCGTCCAGGGCAGGGGATTGCGCTCCGCGCCGCCGCCCTTGACGGCGAGAACCTGATGCAGGCTCACCCAGCCGTGCTCGAAACCGTAGGCGCAACCGGCGAGGTAGGTGCGCCAGATGCGGTAGCGTTTCTCTCCGATCAGGGCCTTGATTTCCGCATCGTGCCGCTCGAAACGCCGGCTCCAATGCCGCGCGGTGAGCGCGTAGTGGCGGCGCAGGTTCTCCACGTCTGTCGCTTCCAGTCCGGCGGCCGTCAGTTCCTTCAACAGATAGCCGATATGGGGAAGTTCGCCATTCGGGAAAACGTAGCGGTCGATGAAATCGCCGCCGCCGAAGGGCGACTCGGCCGAGTTCGGGTCGGTCGAGGTGATGCCGTGGTTCAGGCAGATGCCGTCCTCGGCCAGCAGCTGGCGGATCTTGGCGAAATAGCCGCGCAGATTCTTCAGGCCGACATGCTCGAACATGCCGACGCTGGCGATGCGGTCGAATGTTTCGCTGACGTCACGATAATCCTGCAAACGGATCTCCACCCGGTCTTCCAGACCGGCCGCAGCAACGCGCTGCCGCGCCAGGCCATGCTGGTTCCGTGACAGCGTGATGCCGACGGCGCGCACGCCGTAGCGCTGGGCCGCCCGCAACACCAGCGCGCCCCAGCCGCAGCCGATATCGAGCAGGCGCTGCCCCGGTTGCAGGCACAGCTTGCCCAGGATGTGATCGAGTTTTTGAATCTGCGCCTGCTCGAGGCTGTCGTCGGGATGGTGAAAGTAGGCGCTGGAATACACCATCTGCTCATCCAGCCAGAGGCGGTAGAAATCGTTCGAGACGTCGTAATGGTAGGCAATCGCTTCGGCATCGATGCGGCGGGTATGGCGCACCATCCGCGCCGCGCGCCGCACCTGCCTGCCGACATGGGCCGAGAGCTGCGCCGCGACGGCGATCACGTCATCGATGGCGCCCTGGATGTCGATTTCTCCTTCGACATAGGCTTGTCCCAGCGAGGCCATGGAGGGGCGCAGCAGGCGGCGCAGTGCACGCACTGTCTTGATCTCGAAGGTGACGCGGGTGGGGTGTCCCAGCGCCACTTCGTGCCCGCCCCACAGGCGCAGCTGAAGCGGCACGTTGTGCCGGCTCATGCGGGCGGCGAAATTGTCGAGTTGCTTCTGCCAGAACATGCACCCTCCCCCGAAGTCGGCGCGCTGAGGCATTGCAGGTGCATATCATATATGATCGCGCGGAAGTACATGCAGCAGGAGGGGCGTTGAGCAAGGCAGATATCCGGTCGGTCATCGATGCGGTCATCGCCGCGCACGGCGGCGCGGAATTCTGGCACAGCCTGGGCGGGCTCGATGTCCAGTTGTCCGCGTCAGGCTTTCTCTTCGCTGCGAAGGGGCGGCCGGTGCTGCGCCATGCGCGCATGTGGGCCTCCGCGAGCGAGCCGCGCTTCGTCTTCTACGATTACCCGCACGCGGGTTGGCGCGGCGAGTGGATCGGCGATGAGGAGGTGCGCATCCTCGACCCTGAAGGACGCGTTACGGCCAGCCGCCAGCGGCCGCGCGAGTCCTTCCGCGGATTGCGCCGGCAGTTCCGCTGGGACGAACTGGATTTCCTCTATTTCGGCGGCTACGCCACCTGGAACTATCTGGTGACACCGTTCATTTTCCTGCGCCCGGGCTTTTCCTTCGAAATGCTGCCGCAGCTCGACGGCGCGCAGGGCCGGATCACGCGGCTGGCTGCCACCTTTCCGCCGGACATCCCCACCCACTGCCGCACGCAGATCTTCCATTTCGACGCGCAGCATTTATTGGCGCGGCTGGACTACACCGCCGAGGTGGTCGGCGGCTGGGCGCACGCGGCGCACATCTGCGAGGACTACCGCGAATTCGGCGCCGCGGGCGGCACGCTGCGGGCGCCGACACGCCGCCGCGTCTGGCCGATGCCGTTCGGCGACAAACCCCTGGGTTTCCCGAACCTGGTGGCGCTGGACATCGACGACATCAAACCGCTGTCGGCTGGCGCTTGAGCAACACTATTGCGCGTTATGCAAATCGGGTTACACTGCGATGCCGTCGGGGTCGCACAATCCGGCGGCCATCTCATGCCCAAGGAGGAATCATGATTCGCACCATGCTTAAGATGCTTGCCGTACTAATTGCGCTGTCGTTTTCGAATGCCGTCATGACGACGTCTGCCCTGGCGGCAAAACCGCAGGGTTGCAAGAATGGAACGACGAAGATTCCGGGCGATGGCCGCCGCTGCAAATGCTCGGGTGGTGAATGGTCTTGCGAGAAGATCAGGTAAGTTCTGCGAAACTGGTTCGCGGCCGGCGCCGTCCGGCCGCGCCACTCATCCCAGGCAATCGTATAGCGGCGTATTCCAAGCGAACAAGCGCAATCTCAAAATGGTGACCCGATCCGAGGCTCAGCAGCGTGTGGATGAAATCGAGGCTTTCAGGCGCGAGCTGGAGCGTCTGCGGCAGGAAAAGGTACTGGCCTTGCCCGAGGAGCAGGCTCATGCCGTTGCGCACCATCACGACGCCCTGATCGCGGAGCTTTCGCGAGGATACGATATCGACCGCAATGTGCGCGAGAAGAAGCTGTCTCTCGGCATGAAGGTGGCCTCGTTTCTGGGCGCGCTGGCCCTGGCGGCGAGCGTGTTTTTCCTCTTTCGCCAGTTCTGGGGATTGTTCGGCACGTTTCTGCAGGTGTCGATTCTGGTGGGCGCCGCCTTATTCACGTTTGCCGGGACGCTCCTGGTGCGCGAACGCGACGCCTCCGGCTATTTCACCAAGCTGGCGGCGATGGTGGCGTTCACCTGTTTCGTACTGAACGTCTTCATGCTCGGGCAGATTTTCAGCATCACGCCGTCGGACAAGGCTTTCATCGCCTGGGCGGCTTATGCGTTGCTGCTCGCCTATGCCTGCGATCTGCGGCTTCTGCTGGCAGCGGGCATCCTGTGCCTGGTGGCGTTCGTCTCGGCGCGTACCGGCACATACAGCGGCCTCTACTGGCTGCATTTCGGCGAGCGCCCCGAGAATTTTTTCCCCGCCGCGATGCTGCTGCTACTGGCACCGCTTTGGGTGCGTCACGAACGATATGCCGGTTTTTCTGCCATCTACCGGGTGTTCGGCCTGCTGACCCTGTTCCTGCCCACGCTGGTGCTGGCCAACTGGGGTCGGGCAAGCCATCTCGATATCGATCCGAAGATGATCGAGGGCATCTACCAGTTGTTCGGATTTGCCGGCAGCGCGGCGGCGATCTGGTTCGGCTTGCGGCGCGTCTGGCCGGAAGTGGTGAACACCGGCATGGTTTTCTTCGTGATATTCCTCTACACCAAGTTCTTCGACTGGTGGTGGGACGTCATGCCGAAATATCTTTTCTTCCTCGTTGTCGGGCTGACCGCCATCCTGTTCCTCATGGTCATGCGACGGTTGCGCAGAGTGGCGGCACCTGCGGATAGGGAGGGGGCTGTCACATGAAAGCCTGGGTGCGCTGGCGGACAGCAATTCTCGGAGTCGCCCTGATTGCGGCAACCAATGCAGTCGCGCTGATTGGTGTTGCCTACAATCGAAGCGGCGAACCCGAGAGCGTGCTGGTTCTGAGCAAGCGCGAAATCGCAAAGGTCGGCAATTGGGGTTTCAGGAGCGAGGATAGCAGCCTCGAATTCGGACTTCGCTGGCGTGTCTCGGGAGGCGATGCCCTGGGTTACGCCTACGGCAGCGATTCCAGCGAGGAGGATGGGCCATCGTGGATCGACCGCGCCAAACTGGCATCCCTGGGTTTTACCATTCCCGACAGCGAGGATGACGGCAAGCGGCGTCGCTCCATGGAGCGCCAGCAGTCGCGCGATGCGCTGGTGGTACTCGAGCTCGACGGCCCGGCTTATCAAAAAGAAGTCGAGCAAGCGCGGCGTCGCGCCGAAGAAGCGCGCGAACGCGCCGCAGCCATGCCCGACGACCGCGATCTGAAGCAAAGGGCAGAAGCCACAAAGCGGCACCTGGTCCGCATGGAGAGCGAGGGAACCCGCCTGTACATCATTGACGTGGGGCCTGACCTGGCTACGCTGCGCGCGAAGTACCCCGACAGGATGCGTCATGCGATCGTTCATGCCGAGATCCGGCCGTTGTTCTACGAACGCAAGGGGAAGCAGCGCCTGAGTGTTTCCGTGCGGCTCACGACGGCGAACATCATGGTCCCGCTGGAATACCGGGACGCCCTGGAGCGGAGCCGCGGCCCGGGCGAGGATGTGAAGATTGCTTTTGGAAAAAGGCTGGAGCCGTGGATTATCGCAATACAGCCTCGATCCGAGAGCGTGCCCGGAACAGTCAAAGAGTGAAGCTCAGCGGTCTTTTCCCCACGAATCCTTCAGCGTCACCGCCCGGTTGAATACCGGCGCGCCCGGCTTCGAGTCCACGCGATCCGCCACGAAGTAGCCGTGCCGCTCGAATTGGAAGCGGTCTTCCGCTTTTGCTTCCCTCAGCGCCGGCTCCAGGAAGGCGTTGATGACCTGCTTTGAGCCGGGATTGAGGTCTTCCAGGTAGTCGCGCCCGCCGGCGCCCGGGTTCGGCTCACGGAACAGCCGGTCGTACAGGCGCACTTCCGCCTCGCAGGCGCGGGCCGCACTGACCCAGTGGATGTTGCCTTTCACCTTGTAGGCGTCGGCGCCCGGCGTGCCGGACTTGCTGTCTGGCAGGTACTCGCAATGCACGGCGACAACCTGGCCTGATGCGTCCTTCTCGCAGCCGGTGCATTTCACGACGAAGCCGTAGCGCAGCCGCACCGAATTGCCCGGAAAGAGGCGGAAGTAGCCTTTCGGCGGCGCTTCGGCGAAATCCTCCCGTTCGATCCACAGTTCGCACGAGAAGGGCACGGCGCGCTTGCCCAGTTCGGGCTGCTGCGGATGGTTGGGCGCGAAGCAATCCTCTTCCTGTCCTGCCGGATAGTTGTCGATGACCAGTCTGAGCGGATCGAGCACGGCAATGCGCCGTTCGGCGCGCGCGTTGAGGTCGTCGCGCATGCACTCCTCCAGCACGCCGTAGTCGATCCACGAGTCGGCCTTGGCGACGCCGATGCGCTCGGCAAAGGCGCGGAAGCCCTCGGGCGTGTAGCCGCGCCGGCGCGCGCCGGCCAGCGTCGGCAGGCGCGGATCGTCCCAGCCGTCGACGCGCTTTTCCTGCACCAGCTGGATCAGCTTGCGCTTGGAGAGCACGACGTAGCTGAGGTTGAGGCGGGCGAACTCGATCTGCTGCGGCAGCGGCTGCGCCAGCAGGCCGCCTTCGGCGAGGCGTTCCAGCAGCCAGTCGTAGAAGGGGCGCTGGTCCTCGAACTCCAGCGTGCACAGGGAGTGGGTGATGCGTTCCAGTGCATCCTCGATGGGGTGGGCAAAGGTGTACATCGGGTACACGTTCCACTTGTCGCCGGCGCGGTGGTGCGTGGCATGGCGGATGCGGTAGAGGACCGGGTCGCGCAGGTTGATGTTGGGTGAGGCCATGTCGATCTTCGCCCGCAGGGCGTGCGCACCATCGGGGAATTCGCCGGCTTCCATGCGGCGGAAAAGATCGAGGTTCTCCTCGATGCTGCGCGCGCGGTGCGGGCTGTTGCGGCCCGCTTCGGTGAGCGTGCCGCGATTGGCGCGCATCTCCTCGGCAGACTGCGAGTCGACATAGGCGTGGCCGCTCTCGATGAGATACTGCGCCGCCGCGTACATGAAGTCGAAGTAGTCGGAAGCGAAGTATTCATTCTTGCCCCAGTCGAAGCCGAGCCAGCGCACGGCGTCGATGATGGCGTCGACGTATTCCTGCTCTTCCTTTTCCGGATTGGTGTCGTCGAAGCGCAGGTGGCAGGCGCCGCCGTAGTCGCGCGCCAGACCGAAGTTGAGGCAGATCGATTTGGCGTGGCCGATGTGGAGATACCCGTTAGGTTCGGGCGGGAAGCGCGTGCGGATCTTCGCAGTATCGAGGGGGGCGCCGGCATGGGCGGAGGCCTGCCCGGGCCTGCCGCCCCAGGTTGTTCCGGCATGCTTGCCGGCGGCAAGATCGGACTCGATGATCTGGCGGATGAAATTCGATACGACTGTTTCGGGCGCAGCTTTGATGTTCTTGTCGTGACTCATGGTCGTGGGCGTTGCGTGGCGCAGGGGTGCGCCGGATAAAGCGGCATTTTACCGTGATGGGCGGCGCACCGCGGCGTAGATGGCGATGCCGGAGAGCAGCACGAAGGCGATCAGCGACAGTTCCGGCACGGACAGGCCGAGGAAGGTCCAGTCGACCTTGCTGCAGTCGCCGTTGGCCTCGAACATCGCCGGCCACCACTTGGCCAGCGGCAGGCCGTTGAGGAAGCGCTCCTCCGGGCTGATGCCGCATTCGGCGGCCTGCGGATGGTAGGTGAGATACACCTGCCAGCCGGCGATTGCCGCGCCCAGCGTGGCCCACAGGTCGAGCAGGCCGAGGTAGAGCCAGCGCGCCGTGCCGGCCGGCCGGTGGGCGGCGGCGACGAGCGCGGTGAGGGAAAAGAGGATGAAGGCGATGCGCTGCATCACGCACAGCGGACAGGGCAGCAGGCCGAGCCTTTGCTGCAGGTAAAAGACGGCGAAGGCGACAAGGGCAAGGCCGCCCAGGCCGACGGTGAGATGAATGTGATGGGCTTTCATGGCGGGCAGCATTATGACCCAAGGAGGTCCTCGCGGGATGCGTCGGGGATCGGCGGCGGGTTCGCCGCGGCCGGCAGTCCGCACGAAAAACGGGCGATGAAGGCGCGGTCGATGCGGTCCTTCCAGCGCCAGACCCAGTCGCCCTGCCAGGAGAACGGCCCCCACGAGGCAATGGCGTGGCGCCCGCCGGTGCCGATCAGATAGAGCGCGCGCTTCTGCGGGATGTAACGCTTGAGCGCACGCCCGTCCAGCGCGCGCATCAGGTTTTCCGCCAGCGGCGGGCCGGCGCGCACGGCGTAGACGCCGGATTTCGGGCGCGGCTGGTCGAGCATGCCGGCGACATCGCCGGCCGCGAAAATGTTGGCGTGCGAGGTGGATTGGAGGAAGCCGTTCACGCTGATGAAGCCGTTCGCGTCGGTGGCCAGCCCGGAACGTTTGGGCCAGGCCGGCGCGCCGGCGCCGGTGGCGACGAGGTTGAAGTCGCTTTCGATCTGTTCGCCGGTGTGCAGGATGACGCCGCCGGGATGGAAGGCCGCCACGGAGCGTTCCGGGTAGTAGAGGATGCCGCAAGCCGCCAGTTGCGCCTCGAGCATACGCCCGACGCCCGGCGGGTGGCCCGGCAGCAGGCGCTCCCCGGCCGAAACCAGCTGCAACACCGCCTTGCCGTCGCGCACATGGCGCCGCAGGCGGCGGCGCAGAGCGAGGATCAGTTCGATGCCGGCGGCGCCGCCGCCGATCATCGTGATGACGGTGCGCGGCCGCGCGCGCACATGTTCGACGAGGCTGCGGCAGCCCTGGATGAAGCGCTCGATGGGGCGCACCGGCAGCGCATGCTGCGTTGCGCCGGGCAGGGCGCCCAGGTCGAGCACGGCGCCGGTGTCTATGGAGAGCAAGTCATAGTCGAACGCCGCCCCGTTGCTGCAGAAGAGGCGCTGTGCGGCCGTGTCGATGCCGATGACTGAAGTGCGGCGATGGGTTATGCCGGCGCGCTGCGCCAGGGCTTCGATCGGGATGAGGCAGTCGCGCAAGTGGTAATGGCCGGCCAGCCAGCCCGGCAGCATGCCGGAATAGACCTGCTGCGGGTGGGGCGAGACGAGCGTCGTCTCGACGCCGGCCAGCGGCTTGCGCGCCAGCGCGTCGAGAACAAAAACATGGCTGTGACCCCCGCCCAGCAGCACAAGGCGCTTCATCGTCCCCCGGGTTTTCCTGGCAATGACCAGCGCAGGATAGCAAAGCGTCCGTCCTCCAGGGGCACTACGATGCCCCTGCCGCCCGCCAGGCGGCGGAAATCGCCGTCCGCGCGCGCCGGCAGCGGGAAGGCCGCCAGCTCCCTGAAGCGGCCGCCGCGGAAGGTGATGACCTTCAGCGTCCTGCGGTCGGCGGCAGGCAGCACGATGTCCATGATGCCGTCGCTGTCGACATCGGCCAGCGCGGAGAGTCCGATTTCGGTAGAGCCGATGCGGTGGTTGGAAAAACTGCCCAGGCGGCCCTTTTCGACGAGGCGGTCGCCGGCGACGCCAAAGATGGTGAGGATGCCGCCGATGTGCGGCGTGAGCACGGCGATGATTTCCGGCTTGCCGTCGCCATCGACGTCGGCGGCGCCGACCGGGTTCAGCCAGCGATTGGGCAGGCCAATCGGCTCGCTGGACGCCATCATCTCCAGCCGGCCGCTCATGACGTAAAAGACGGCGATCGAGGCGCCCTTGTCCTGCAGGCTGCGCACCACCACCACCTGTTCGCGGCCGTCGGCCATGAGGGAGACGATACGCGGCGCGAGATCCTCGAAGACTTCATGCGGCGGCAGACGGTACGTCAGGGTGGCGCCGGAGCGCAATGCGACATGCAGCGCGCCGGCCTCGAGGGCGTCGCCGAGCACGCCGTGGGCATAGCGGTCGGTCGGTTCGGCCAGCCAGGCCAGCGCGATGTCGCGTCCGGCGGCCGCGCGCGAATGCGGCAGGGCGCCTGGGGGTAGCGGTGGCAACGGCGGCACTTGCGCGGCCGCCACCGGTGCGGCTGAAACGATCTCCAGCGTCGGCGCGGCGTAAGCAGGCGGTGCCGGCAGCAGGACGGCGGACAGCAAAGCCGCGAGGCAGGCCATGCGTGTCATGCGACGGACTCGATGGGGTTCGTCATGTCGAGCAGGCCGCTGTCGACCAGGCGGTCGACGTCCTCCGGCCGGTCGACGTCCCATAGTGGCGCCGGTTCGGCCCAGCGCCAGCCAAGCTGCCGCAGGCGTTCGCGCGTTTGCGCCATGACCTGCGGCGTGCCCCAGTCGACGCCGGCGAACAGTTCCGGCGCCGCCCGGCGCAGGGCGATGAGGACGTAGCCGCCGTCTTCGACCGGCCAGACGACCGCCTCGTGCTCGTCGAGCAGGGCAGCGGCCTGCGCCAGACGGTCCGGCGTCAGAACCGGGCAGTCGGTGCCGACGAGCAGGACGCGGCCATGGTCGTGCAGCAACGTCGCGCAGGCATGCAGCATCCGCGCGCCGACATTCCCCGCGCACTGGTCATGCAGCGGGATGCCGAAGCGCTGCCGGCATTCATCGAAGAAAGGGTGGCTGCAATCGGGGGCGCAGAACAGCGACACCGGCCCGACGGCCGCGCTGGTCGCGGTGGCCAGCGTGCGCAGCGTGAGCCGGCGCTGCAGGTCGGCGGCGCCGTCCGCGCCGAGGCGCGGCGCCAGGCGCGTCTTCGCCGCGCCCGGCACGGGCGCACGCGCCAGCACCGCGATGGCGGTATCAGGTTTTTTGCGCATAGCCGTAATCCTGCGCCAGCCGCGACGGATCGGCGCCGAAAAAATAGGCGAGGCGCAATCGCCACATCAGCAGGACGGTGCGCCAGAAGCCCTGCCGGTCCCAGCGCCGGCCGGAAGTGCGCACGCGCTGCCGCAGGCAGGCGGGCCGGCCGATGCGCTTCAGCGCGCGGCTCAGCGCGATGTCCTCCATGAGCGCAATGTCGGGAAAGCCGCCGCAGGTTGCGAAGGCAGCGCGGCTGACGAACATCGCCTGGTCGCCGGTGGCGATGCCGGTGAGGCGCGAGCGCAGGTTCATGAGGCGGGCGATCAGCGGCAGCAGCGGATGGCGGCCTTCGATGGCGACATCGAAGCGGCCCCAGGCGTGGCCATCGGCA
>PHCS01000009.1:59670-82924 GCA_002840845.1 Betaproteobacteria bacterium HGW-Betaproteobacteria-14 | reverse complement strand
CCGTGTCCGGGGGAGAGGGGGTGGTTATCAGGCCATCGCCGGGTGACGGCCTTCGGCGAGGCCCTTGATGAAGCCGGCGTTCTTCTCCACCGTCGCCTGGATGTGCGCAACTTGATCCTCGGAGAGATGGCGGTACTTGCCCAGCGCCTCGAGGTAGGCGGCGATGGACAGCGGATGGTCGATGTCGCGCGACAGGCGCAGCCCCTCGCGCGGGTTGGACTCCCACAGCAGGACGAAATTCGCCTCGACGGCCTTGCGCGCCACCTCGATGTTCTCCTGCGAGGGGAAGCGCCAGCCGGTGGTGCACGGCGAGTAGATGTGCAGGTAGGCGAAGCCGCGCTTCGAGGCGGCGATGGCCTTGTCCAGCTTGTCGTAGAGGTCTTCCATGAAGGCGGTGGAGGCCGTGGCGACGTACTCGCAGTTGTGCATGACCATCAGCAGCGGCATGTTCTTGGCGTCCTGCGTCTTGCCGGCGCCGCGCTCGCCGACCGGCGTGGTGGAGGTCCACGCGCCGAACGGCGTGCAGCTGGAGCGCTGCATGCCGGTGTTCATGTAGCCCTCGTTGTCGACGCAGATGAAGAGGATCTGCTCGCCGCGCTCGGCAGCGCCGGAGAGCGACTGGAAGCCGACGTCGGAGGCGCCGCCGTCGCCGGCCAGCGCCACGGCGTTCACCTCGCGGCCCTGCCGCTTGTAGTGGCGCTTGACGCCGGTAAGCATGGAGGCGGTGTTGGTGAGCAGCGGGTGGAAGACGGGCACCTTGGTGCCGGTCAGCCCGTTGTAGCCGACCGAGCCCATGCCGGGAATGCAGCCGGGCGGCGTGGCGAGCACGGTGTCCGGGCCGATGCGGCGCATGGCGTGGCGCATGATCAGTTCGGTGTTGCAGCCCTGGCAGCCGGCAAGCCCTGGCACGAACAAATCCTCCAGGTCACCCACTTCGTTGTAGATGTTCGCCGTGGTGAGGTAGTTCAACGCGCCGCGGTCGCACGCCTTGACGCAGGCCGGATCGCCGCCGCAGCTGTCGCACTTGACGACATGGCCGGCCGCGGCGTTGTACACGATGCCGCCGAAGGCGCAGCCGACGGTGCACAGCAGGCAGTTCACGCACTTCGAGCCGTCCCACGCGATGACGCCGTCGCCGGCGTCCTTGCCCAGCGCCGCCGCCGGGCAGTTGGCGACGCACTTCGGGTCGCCGCACTGGCGGCACAGGGCCAGTTCGAACGAATCGCCGTCGGCGACGATCTGGATGCGCGAGTTGATGACGTCCGGCGCGCCGGTCTTCACCGTGGCGCAGGCCGTCATGCAGGCGTTGCAGCCGTCGCAGTGCTCGGGCTTGAAAGCGATGGTGTTGTATGCGCCCATTTCAGTTCCTCTTTGTGCTCTGCTCTCTTGTAGGAGCGGCGTCCACGCCGCGATATCAGTCGCCGAAATCGCGGCGCGGACGCCGCTCCTACAGTGTGTTTGTTTGCCCCGGGTTATCTCCAGGTCTTCGACATGATGCTGCGCGCGGTTTTTTGCGGCTCGGCGATGAAGGCCTCGCGCACGGACGACAGGTCGATGCGGCGCAGGATGATCTCCCACATCACGCCCGGATCGAAGGGCGCGTTGATGCCGAAGATGCCGGTCAAATGGTTGCCTTGCATGACGATCTTCAGGTAATGCTTGTCGTCCGCTTCGTGCCTCACCACCTCGCCCTCGCTCTGGTTGCCGACGGAGACCGCCTGCTGGCCGAAGAAGGTGTAAGTGTTGAGCGGGATGCCGCCCGGATAGGGCTTGACCGCCGGGTCGCCCGCCATCGCCATGCCGGCGATTTTTCCCTGCTCCACGGCCTCAGGCAGGATGCCGTTGAGGATTTTCTCGCCGTTGTAGAAGCCCTTCGCCTGGGCGACGTCGCCGGCGGCCCAGATGCCGTCGACGCTGCTGCGCATGGTGTCGTCGACGAGAATGCCGCGGTCGAGCGCCACGCCGGAGCCGGCGAGATAGTCGGTGACCGGCGCCACGCCGGCGGCGACGAGCAGCAGGTCGGCATCGAGCGTCGCGCCGCCATCCGTCGTCACCCGGATGGATTTTCCCGCCGTCTCGCAGCGGCTGACTTTCGCCCCGAGCAGCAGCTTGATGCCCTTGGCGGCGAAGGCGGCCTCGATGATGGCGGAGGCCTCGGCATCGAAATAGGCGGCGAGCACGCGCGGCTGCATTTCCACCACGGTGACCTGGGCGCCGGCTTTGGCGAGGTTCTCGGCGGCGTGCATGCCAACGAGCCCCGCGCCGAGCACGACGGCCTGCTTCGTCTGCGGCAGGGCCGCGTGCAGGCCGACCGCGTCGTCGAGCGTGCGCAGGACGTGGAACTTGACGTCCTTCAGGCCGGGAATCGGCGGCAGCAGCGGCGCGGCGCCAGTGGCGAGCAGCAGCTTGCCGTAGGCGATCTCCTCGCCGCTGGACAGGCGCGCGCGCCTGGCGGCGGCGTCGACCGCGGTCACGGCGGCGCCACGGATGAAGCCGACCTTGTTCTGTTCGAACCAGGTGCCGTCCTTCAGCGCCACGCGCCCGGGCGCGGAGCGGCCGGACACCACGTAGGGCAGCACGGTGGGCGAATACGGCAGCGCGTCGTCGCGCGTCACCACGGTGACGCTGCCCTCGGCGTCCTGCATGCGGATGGCCTGCAGGGCGGAGAGTGCCGCGTGGCTGGCGCCGACGATGAGGTAGTCAGTCTGTTGCATCATCCTGTGCTCCGTTTCCGTAGGTCGGCCTTCAGGCCGGCATTGGCACTGTTGTCGGGCTGAAGCCCGACCTACATTGCGCCATCAGTCCTTTTCGTTCAGCCACACCGTCTCGCCGACCTGGCCGTCCTGCGCCAGCGCCTGCACGCGCTCGATGACGCTGCCGAAGTGGTCGGTGGTGATGTCGGCGCCGGCCAGCCCGCCGATGAAGCTCATGGCGGCCGGCCGCTTGGCGGCGAACTGCAGCGCGCCGATGACGTCCTGGAAGAGCGGGCCGCTGTTCCAGCCGAAGCTCACCGAGCGGTCCACCACGCCGACCGCCTTGACGCCGGACAGCGCCCTGGCGATCGCCTGCACCGGGAAGGGTCGATAAGTCTTCACCTTGACCAGGCCGACGCGCTCGCCGCGCGCGCGCGCTTCGTCCACCGCGTCCTTGCCGGCGCCGGTCATGGAGCCGAGCGTGACCAGCGCGGTCTCGGCGTCTTCCATGCGATAACTTTCCACCAACGGCGCATGGCGACGGCCGACGATGCGCGCCCAGTCCTCGTGCGCGGCCTCGATGACGGCCAGCGCGTTCTGCATGCCGCTGCATTGCCCCTTGCGGTAGCGCACGAACATCGCCGGGCCGGGCCCGCCGGCGCCGCCGGTGAGGGGGTCGACGGCCATCGGGCGGTCGGGATCGAGGGCCGCGTGCCAGTTGGTGGCGGGCGGCGGCAGGAAGGCATCCACCTCCTCCTGCGACGGCAGCTCGACGCGCGTGGCGCCGTAGGAAAGGTAGTTGCCATCGTGGCAGACGTTGACCGGCAGCATGACGTCGCGGTGCTCGGCGACCTTGTAGCCCATGATGGTGGTGTCGAGGACTTCCTGCACGGTCTCGCAGTACATCTGGATCCAGCCGACCTCGCGCACGCTCATGGCGTCCTGGTGGCCGCCCCAGACGCTCTGCGGCGTGAGGGTGTCGCGCGTGACGATGGACATCACCATCGGCATGCGCAGGCCCGGCGTGCGCAGGTAGGGCTCGAACATGAAGGCGAGGCCGGGTCCGCAGGTGCCGGTGTAGGTGCGCGCGCCGGCCAGCGTGCCGCCGTGCAGCACCGAGAGCACCGAGTGCTCGCCCTCGACGTCGACGATCTCGGCGTTGAGCTTGCCGTCGGCGACGAACTTGGCGAGGTATTCGACCAGCGAGGACTGCGGCGTGATGGGGTACACCGCCACCATGTCCACGCGCGCCAGGGTCACCGCCCAGGCGGCGGCCTCGTTGCCGTCGCAGACGATGGCTTTCGATTTGGGTTTGAGGACGGCGCTCATGCTGCCTCCTCAATCATGGTTATGGCCCGCTGCGGGCATTCCGTGGCGCAGATGCCGCAGCCCTTGCAGGTGGCGAGGTTGAAGTCGAACCAGGCGGCCTTCTCGACCACGCACTGCACCGGGCAGTAAAGCCAGCAGACGGCGCACTTGACGCACTTGGCGCGGTCGACCACCGGCTTCATGCTGCGCCAGTCGCCCGGCATCATCGGGTTCATCTTGACGGCGATGGGACAGAGGTCGTCCGGCACGCCGGCCGTGTCGAACATGGGCTTGGACATTTTCTTCATGCGGCCACCCGCTTTTCTATCTTGTGCACCGTCGTCTCGTTGTAGCCGCGCTCGAGCGCCATCAGGTTCTGCTTGAGGCCGGCATCGCGGAAGTCCGAATCCTCGAGGGCCGCACGCAGGGAGTCGAGCGACACCAGTCCGGTGGTCCTGGCGAAGGCCCCGAGCATCAGGGTATTGGTGATGGGGCGCTTGAAAATGTCCAGCGCGTGGGTGACGGCATCGCACAGGCCGACGGTGGCGACCTGGTCGGGCACCTGCAGCTCGGAAAGCGGCTTGGCCGTGGTCTGCAGCCAGGTGCCGTTGTCCCGGATGCCGTCGAAGACGTTGATGGCACGGCCGACCGTGGGGTCGATGCACAGGACGCAGTCGGGCCGGTAGATGTTGGTCATCTGCCGGATCTCGCGCGTGTCCATGCGCAGGAAGCTCGCCACCGGCGCGCCGCGCCGCTCGAAGCCGAAGGACGGCACGGCGACGACAAAGTGGCCTTCGTTGACCATGGCGGCGGCGAGGATGCCGCCCGCCAGCACCGCACCCTGGCCGCCGCGGCCGTGAATTCTGATTTCGTACATCCCCGTTCTCCTTTTTGGGAGCGTCTCTCTGGGGATACTGTGACCGGCTGCAGCCGGCTCTCCAATAATTTCCCCCCTCCCCGCTCGCGGGGAGAGGGTCAGGGTGAGGGGCAATCGGCCGTCCACCCTCACCCCAACCCTCTCCCGCCAGCGGGAGAGGGAGTAAAACCTACTTGGTCCAGCCCGGCTTGATGCCCGGCTTGACTTCGCCCTGGCCGCGTACGGGCAGAACGGGCAATGAATACCCTTGATTGTAGGCCGCGCGCGCGACAATGGTGAACTTCAGCCACCAGCCCGCCGCCACGGCAATGATGCCTGCCAGCAAAGTCAGCCCCGGCAGCACGCCGCCGTAGAAAATGCCGGAGACGATGAGGATCTCCGGCGCCAGCTGGCCGAGCATTTCGAACTTGGCGCCGAAGGGCCGCAGCACGTCCATGGCATTCTTCGGCAGGCCGTTCTTTTCAATGGCCTTGAAATACAGTGTCCACGCGATGCGGCGCAGGATCAGGGCGCCGAGCAGCACGCTGGCCAGCCAGCGCGGACCCTCGCCCGGCAACACGGCGAACAGTGCGGTGGCCAGGCCCGCCCCCTCGACGAAGCCGGTGGCGAGGATGAGCGGCACGATTTTCGGCTCGCGCCAGGCGGGAATGCCTTTCGAGGCCTGCAGGATGCGCCCCTGGCAGTAGAGGAAGAGCACGCCGAGCAGCGCAGCCATGCCGACAAAGACGCCGCCGCCGAACCAGATCGCGGCAAGACCGCAGAGGAACACCGGCACGGCGACAATGCCTTCGCGCGTCATCCACGAGGTCTGCGGGTGGAAGAAGACGTTGATGGCACGGAACGGCCTGCCGATCTCCAGCCAGACGCAGGTCAGGCCGCCGCCGATGAGGGCCAGCGCGACGAGGGCCATGATGCGATAGTTGTCCGCGTTGCCCGCCGCCAGCGTCGAGAAGAACAGCAGCCCGGTGCCGGTGCCGCCGCCGATGAAATTGCAGGCGGCGCGCCAATCCCAGTTGGTCTGGTGCCAGGGGGTGACGCGGCCGGGGGGGATTTTCAGATCGCTCATATGGCTGCCTTTTCCCCGTTCCCCTTCCCAAGGAAGGGGGCGACGGTAGTTCGCGAGCTACGCTCGCTCCATGTTGTTGGCTGCGCCGTCCTTGGGGCAGGCCGGCGGACGGCGCTCACGTGGTTCTCCATCATTTCTTGTCGAAAATATAGTAGAAGCCGGGATCGGTGCCGAGTTCCTCGTGCATGCGGAAGAACTGGTTCTCGGCCAGCAGCTGCGAGACGTTGCTGTTCGGGTCCTCGCGGTCGCCGAAGGCGAGCACGCCGGCGATGCAGGAATTGACGCAGGCTGGCGTCGCTTCGGGGTCGACGCCCGGCGTCTGGCCCGTCTCCTTGGCCGCATCGATGCGGTCCTGGCAGAAATTGCACTTCATCGCCACGGACATGCGATTCGGATCGAAGCGGGCCACCTCGTTCGCGCCCGCCCGCTCGCTGTAGGCGTATTCGGCCTTGTGCACGATGTAGCGCGCCTGGTACGGACAGGCGACGGCGCAGTAGCCGCAGCCGATGCACAGGTCGTAGTTGATGCCGACGATGCCGTCGTCGCGCTGGTAGGTGGCGGTCGACGGGCACACGTGCATGCAGGGCGGATCGGCGCAGTGCATGCAGCCGACCGGCACGAAGCTGCGCCGCACGTCGGGGAACTCGCCGCTTTCGATGTCGAGCACCTTGCGCCACTGCACGCCGGGCGGCGTGGCATTGGCGTGGCGGCAGGCGGCGGTGCAGGTCTGGCAGCCGATGCAGCGGCGCAAATCCGCAGTCATGATGTAGCGCGGCATCAGCGTGCCTCCAGTTTGCTCATGCCGACGCGCACGATGTCGGCCGAGGAGCCGGTGGAATCGGTAAGCGCCATCGACATGGGAATCAGGCTGTTCATGCTCGGCTTGTTCAGGTCCTTGGCGTAAGGGGTGGCCCAATGGTCGAACTGCCCCATCATGAGCAGGGTGTCGGGACGGATGCCCTGCGAGAGCACCGCCGGGCCGCGGGTCGTGCCGACGTAGGAGCTCACCTCGACCATGTCGCCGTCGGCGATGCCCAGCTCCTGCGCCACCTTTGTGTTGATGAGCACGCCCTTGTGGCCGCGCACGTTGCCGGACACCTCGTTCATCAGCTGGACGCCGACGTTGCTGCCCCAGGCGTACTGCATGCTGCGCGAAGTGATGAGCCAGAAGGGATACTTTTCCAGGGCGCCGTCGCCGGCCTGGAGGAGGGTTTCCTGCTCCCAGATGCCGGGGAAGTCCATCACCTTGGGCAGGCCGCCGTACTCCTCCAGCTGCACGTCCCACCACTTGATGCCGTGTTCGTGCAGGCGGTGGCCCAGCTCGACGCCGACGCGGTAGAGGCGCTCCTGGAACGGCATCTCGAAGCGGATGCCCTGCTTTCGCAGCTCGTGGAACAGGTACCAGGACAGGCGCGAGATCGGGCGCGTGCGCAGGCCGTGCTCCTTGTACCAGTCGAGGCCGTCGCTTGCCTGGCCTTCGGTCAGCTCGGCGCTGGCGGCGCGGCAGGTATGCTCCCAGATCGTCTGCGCATCGTGGCGCTTCGAGGTGTCGAGGGAGAAGTCGTAGCTATCGGTTTTCAGGCGCACGCAGGCGGAGCCGCGGTTGAGGGCCTCGTTGTACTTCTCCAGCAGGCCGGCCCGTGCCGCCAGCTCGGTGGCGATGTCGGTGAAGTCGCGCGTCTCGCCGGCCGGCTTGACGGCGGGCTGGCGCAGGGCAAAGCCCTCGTGGTCCCAGAACTGTTCGATGAACTTGCTGCCGCCGATGCGGATCAGCTGGGTGCTCTCGATGTCGGTGCACTCGGGCAGCAGCACGTCCGCCATGTGGTTGGTTTCGTCGTGGTTATAGGCGAAGGCCACGATGAAGGGGAATTCGGCGATGCGCCTGGAGAGCTCCTTGGTGTCCCAGAAGGAGATCGACGGGTTGGTGCGGTAGCAGAACCAGATGTCGGGCGCGGTGACCTTGGGCCAGTTCTCGGGCGACTCCTTCATGAACATCCAGGAGAAGTGCGTGGGACCGAGCGCCGTGCTCCAGGGTGAATTGGCCGAGAGCGGCACCATGGTGCCGTGCGCATTGCGCACCGCGGGCTTGACCGCCCAGTTCGCCTTGTCGGTCGGGTTCATGGGGTAGTACATGAAGCCGTCTTCGTTGATCTTGACGCTCGCCTGCCGCGTCGTGGCGGGGCGGTTCAGGCGCACCGTGGTGCCGAGCGTGCCGCCCGGCACTTCCAGGCCGCCGATCAGGCAAGCCAGCAGGGTGCGTGCCCAGCAGCACTCGTAGGCGCCCCAGCCGTTGTTGACCGTGCGGCCGAACTGGATGGACACCGGGCGGAAGGGCAGCGTCTCGCCGTCGACTTCCATCGTCGCGCCGACCTGGGCCTGCTGCACGTACTCGGCGGCGATGCGGCGCACCGTGCCTTCGCGGATGTCGCAGGTTTTCTCGGCCCACTCGGGCGCATAGGGCTGGACGCGGGCTATCAGTTTGCCGAAGGCCGTCTCGGCCGCAAGACCCTGATGGGTCCAAGTCTCCCCATCGGCACCGACCTCGATGGCATCGAGGGTAAACGTGCCGTCCAGGGCCGGATCGGTGTCGGGGGTATCGAAGGGCACGGCGGCATTGCGCTTCAGGTCCCATAACAGAGGCTTCCTCGTCGCCGGGTCGCGCAGATAGAAGCCGTTGGGGCCGATCAGGTAGGGTGAGCCGGTGTGGTGCTTGAGGAAGGGGATGTCGAGCGACTCGCGCGGCATTTCATGCAGCATGACGTGGATCATGCTGAACATGAAGGCGGCATCGGTCTTCGGCTTGATCGGCACCCATTCGGCCGAGGCGGCGCCGGTGACGGAGAGGTGCGGCTCGAACTGGACGCGCTTCATGCCGCGCTCGCGTGCCACGCCGTGGCGCCAGGCGCCGACCACGCCGCCCGAGGCCTCGATATTGGCGCCAAAGGAGAGCACGTAGTTGCAGTTGGGCGTGTCGGGACAGACAGTGAAGGCGCGGTGCCAGAGTTCGCCGTAGAGGTGCTCGGAGTGGGTGCAGCTGACGCCCTGGCCACTGCCGAAGCTGAAGTCCACAGGCCCCCAGGCGGCAAGGAAAGCCGGGAAGGTGCCCATGTAGTAGGTGGGAATGCCGCCGCCGCCGAAGCTGGCCGCCGCGCGCGGGTAACCATGCTCGTTGGTGAGCCCCTTGGCGCGGATTTCCAGCATCTTCGCGCCGATGATGTCGAAGGCCTCGTCCCAGGAGATCGGCACGAAGCCTGGATCCTCCTCGCGCCCCTTCTTCGGGTTGGTGCGCTTCATCGGGGCGAGCAGCCGGTTCGGGCTGTAGGTCTTCTGGATGATGCCGTAGGCCTTGACGCAGCACTTGCCGGCGCCGGGGTGCACGTCGCAGGCGGAGAAGTTGGGTTCGATCTCGGTGGCGACGCCGTCTTCCACCTTGACGGTGAGCAGGTCGGGGCCCGCCACGCACTGATAGCAGTACTGCGGGACTTTCTTGATCGATTTGGCGGTCGTCATGTCAGGCGGCCCGCCCGGTCATCATCGCGATACGCATTCCGGCCATCACGCCGCACTCAATGCTCTTCATCGACTCCTCCTTGGCCATGCCGCCCTGTCGCACCACAGGTGAGCGACAAAAAGCCATATTCATCTTTCCCGGTTTCGCGCCGGCCAGCCGGGCGATCCATTTGATGATTCAGATTATGAATCTGCGTACATGTATTTTGTATCATTTTTCGATGGATTGCAATCGCTCTCTATTGACGTGGGTCAAACAGGCGGGAAATGCTTATCGAGGGTCGATCGAAGCGGGACAATACGAAAATATGGATTGCAATGAAGCACTTGTCGCAGCCGCATCCCAGGCGGGACGATCAGCCGCAACAAGGAAAGCCGCCGGCGTCCGAGGCCATGCCAAACCCCATCTCGGCGGCAATCCGGCGCGGACGGGAATCCGGAACAACGTCAGTATGAATGGCCCCCGCTCTCGTGGGCACGGTGTTCAGCCGCCAGCCGCCTTCGCCTGCTTCGCCTTCAGACGCTGCGCCGTCTTCTCCACGCCGACGACGAAACGGTTGTGCTTGCCGCGCCCCACTTCCTCGACGGCATCGCGCGCGGAGAATTCGAAGGTCACGGCCGGGCCGTTGACTTCCGTCAGCTTGACGGTGATCTCCACCCACATACCGAGCAGCGTGGCGCCGACGTGGTCCAGTTCGACGCGCGTGCCGACCGAGTCCTTGCCTTCCCCGACGTGCGGCAGGATCAGGTCGCGGCAGGCCACCTCGACGTCGTAGAGCAGGCTCGGCGTGGAATACACACGCAGTTCCTCGCCCATGAAGCCGATGGTGCGTGCGGTGTCGACGTCGATGCGGCAGGTGGCGGTCAGTCCGGGTTTCAGCGTGTCGCTCATGGTCTAGTCCTCGCTCAGAAAGTCTTGAATCAAAAGTCAGCCCCGCCAGGACGGCGGGCTTTCAGGGAATCGGCGTACAGGCGCGCTTCCACGTAACGCACCAGCGCCTTCGTGCCGCGCGCGCAGTTGCGGAAGGTGCACACGCCCTGGTCCATCAGCCTGGCGGCCATCGCATCGTAGAGCGTGCCGCCATCCACGATGCCGATGATCGGTTTTTCGTTGCGCTCCACCATCGGCGGCATCAGATGCGCGGTGCTCTTCGGATCATTGAGGTCGTGGCCGGGGCGCAGCTTGCTCTCCACCAGCGCGCGCACCGACGGCGCCGTCGGATCGAGGCCGACGACCACCACGTCGATGTTCGGGTCGTGCAGGAAGGCTTCGGTGATCTGCAGATGGGCTTCGTCGTCGGCACCGGGATTGATGTCGATCGGATTGCGCACCTCGACCAGTTGATCGAGCTTCTTGGCGACGAGGATCTCCTCCACTTTCTTCACCGTTGAATCCTCGATCGCGCCCATCTCCATGGCAAACGTGTCGGACTCGATATTGTCGGCCATGCCCACCGCCTCGAAGCCGGCGCCGCTGATGGCGCCAAGGCGATTGCCGCCGAGCTTCTTGTCCTGCAGATTGCCGGCGATGTAGAAGAGATCGTCAAAGGTGTTGAAATCCTCGGCGACGATGGCGCCGGCGTGTCGCACGACGGACTCGAACAGCGTCAGGCCGCCGGCGATCGAGGCGGTATGCCCCATCACGCCGCCCTGCCCCGGCGCGGTCCTGCCCGACTTGTAGACGACGATCTGCTTGCCGCCCAGCACGGCCTTGCGCACGGCCTTGGCGAAATGCAGGCCGTCGAGGTCCTTGAAACCCTCGATATAGATGCCGAGCGTCTCGATCCCCGGCAGTCCGGCGAAATAGGTGAGCATGTCGCCGTGGGTGAGGTCGGTCTGGTTGCCCAGCGCCAGCATGTAGGCCGGATCGAGCCAGGGATTCTGCGACAGCCGGGTGATCATGAACGCGCCGCTCTGGCTCAGCATGACGGAGTTGCGCACCGGCTTCTTCTGCGGCTTGGGCAGGCGCTCGAGCGGAATGAACCAGGAGTCGTAGGCGCCCGGATGCGAGACCACGCCGAGGCAGTTGGCGCCGAGGAAGATCGGGCCGCCGCCCGGCTTGCCGTGGGCGGCGTTGATGCGCGCCGCCAGCGCCGCGGCCGGCTCGCGGCTCTTCTTCGTCTCGCCGAGGCTGCCGGGAATCAGCATTACCGCCTCGACGGCATCGGATGCGATGATCTCGTCGACCAGGTCATAGACCGCGCTGGCCGCCACCGCGACGATGAGCAGGTCCAGCTTCTGGTCCAGCGCCTTGAGGCCTTCGACGCATTTCACGCCGTCGATCTCGGTTTCCCCCGGCTTGAGGATGAGGAGTTGTTCCTTGGGATAGCCGCTGCCCATCAGGTTGCGCAGGATGATGCGGCCGAAGTTCATGCCGCTGCCCGAGACGCCGATGAGGCCGATGGATTTCGGGTGGATCAACTTGTCGATCTTGGCGATGGGCCGCGGCAGGCGGCCGGGCAGCGGCGCGCCGAACTCGCATTGCGCGGCGCGCACGGTCACGCCGTCGCCGACCTGCACCGGATTCAGTTCCAGCGCGCGCAGCACGAAAGGCGCATCGGGCTTGCCGGGCGCAAAGCCTTTCGCCAGCGCCAGCAACTGCGCGAAGCATGCCTTGAGCGCGTCATCCGGCAAAGGCGCTCCGTCGCGTTGCGCAACAGCGGCAAGCTTCTGGTAGGCCAGGGTGCGCCTGAAGAGGCCGAGGAAATCCTCGGCATCCGCCAGTTCGGCGGCGGCATACACCGATGCGCGGTCGCGCCTGAAATTGCCCTCGTCCAGATCCGCCTCCAGCCCGCCCAGCCCGGCGCTGATGACCATGCCGAACTCGCGTGTGCTGTTCAGGCTGATGCGCACATCGACCGGGTCGGCCGGCGCCTCAGCGTCGAAGGCAAGGCCGAGACAGTCGAGCAGTGCCTTCAACTCGGCATCGTTCAGGCTGCTGCGCCTCGCCGACGCCGCCTGGGCGAACAGCGCTGCGGCAGTAGACATTGATGGATTCTTCACTGCGCGATCCCCCTTGATGAATCAGGACATGTATCTTGTCGGATGGCGTTTCAACGTGCCATGTCTCGTCTGGCAACTATAACAGATACAGATTAAATCAAATTATGATTACCGCTGTATCAGTTGATCCCCATCAATCTCGCGACCGGAAAGGATGTCCCTTTCACCAGCGGTCGATTGCATCGCCACCAAGCTCACCCACCCGTTCAATTCCGAGCAGCGTCATCGTCACCTCCAGCTCGCGCTTGAGCAGGGCGAGGACTTCGGCCACGCCCGCCTCCCCCCTTGCAGCGAGGCCGTAGGCCCAGGCGCGGCCGAGCATGACGGCCCGGGCGCCCTGTGCAAGCGCCTTGGCGACATCCTGGCCGCTGCGGACGCCGCCGTCCATAAGGATTTCCAGGCGGTCCCCGACCGCTTCTGCGATGCGCGGCAGGACGGAGATGGCGGACGGCGCGCCATCGAGCTGGCGGCCGCCGTGGTTGGAGACGACCACTGCGCTGGCGCCGACGTCTGCGGCCGCGCGCGCGTCGTCGGCGTCAAGCACGCCCTTGATGACGATGGGCCCGTTCCAGTGCTCCCGCACCCAGCCGAGATCGTGCCAGGTGACGCCGGGATCGAACTGGGCGTCGACCCAGACCTTCATGGCCTCCAGGCTGCGCGCCGAAGGCACCGCCTGGGCGAGATTGCCGAAGGTGAGCGGCTTGCCGCCGAGGGGCACGTCGAGCAGCCAGCCCGCATGGCGCACGATCTCCCACAGCTTGGCCAGCCGGCCTAATGCGGACGCGCCGCCGGTCATGCCATTGCGCACGTCGCGGTAGCGCGTTGCGAACACCGGCAGGTCGACGGTGAACACCAGCGTGGTGCAGCCGGCCGCCTGCGCGCGGACAAGCAGTTCCTTCGCATAGCCGCGGTCGCGGATGACGTAGAGCTGGAACCAGAACGGCGCCGTGCCGGCGGCACTGACTTCCTCGATGGAACAGATGGAAACCGTGCTGAGGCAAAACGGCACACCTGCGGCGGCGGCTGCACGCGCCGCCTGCACCTCGCCGCGGCGGGCGTACAGGCCGGCCAGTCCGACCGGGGCCAGGATCACCGGCTGGGCCAGCTTCTGGCCGAGCACGGTCGTGGTCGTGTCGATGTTCGAGGCGCCGCGCAGGACGCGCTGGTGCAGCTTGAGCGCATCGAGGTCGGCTTGGTTGGCCTTGAGGGTGAGCTCGCCGTAGGCGCCGCCGTCGATGTAGTCGAAAAAGGGGCGCGGCAGGCGCCGCTGCGCCAGCAGTCGGTAATCCGCAACGGAAGCCGGAACCAGCATGGGACACCTCGCTCGGGATTGACCGAACGATTATTGCATGCCGGTAAGGATCAGGCCGGGGTGGCCGTCAGCTTGAGGAACTTGTCGTGCAACTGTTCCTGGCTTTCGGTGCAGTTCGGATCGATGACGATGCAGTCGACAGGGCAGACGGCAACGCACTGCGATTCGTCGAAATGGCCGACGCACTCGGTGCACTTTGCCGCGTCGATGACATAGATTTCATCCCCTTGCGAGATGGCGTTGTTCGGGCATTCCGGTTCGCACACGTCGCAGTTGATGCATTCGTCGGTGATGATGAGGGCCATGCTGTGCTGCTCCTTCTATTAATCAATTGTCCAGGTGTCGCCGCTGTTGAACAAGGAGGCGAGTTCGCCGCGCCCCCTGCGCTCGCGCGCATCCTCATGCTGCCTGACGTTCATGTCCTCGTAGGACGGAGCCTTCACGGCGCGGAAGACGCCGAGCGGCACCGGCAGCTTGGGCGCGTCGAACTGCGAAAGGAAGAAGGCCAGCCCGCTATGTTCCGCGGTTTCATCGTGATGCACGACATCCGCTTCCGTGATGCCATCCTCGCCCAGGGTCACCACCTCGGGCTCAAGGCCCCGCAGTCGAATGGCCTTGTTGCGATCCTTGCCATAGATGAGCGGCTTGCCGTGCTCGAGCATCACGCGCGCGTCGTCGCGCACGGACTTGTCGGTGATGGCGTCGTAGGCGCCGTCATTGAAGACGATGCAGTTCTGGAAGACTTCGACGAAGGCCGTGCCCTCGTGCTCTGCGGCGCGCTTGAGCACGCCCGCCATGTGGGCAAGGTCGCTGTCCACGGTGCGGGCGACGAAGGTGGCGCCGGCGCCCAGCGCCACGGCGACCGGGCTGAAGGGCCGGTCGATGCTGCCCTGCGGCGTGGTCTTGGTCTTCATCCCCATCTGCGAGGTCGGCGAATACTGCCCCTTGGTGAGGCCGTAGATGCGGTTGTTGAGCAGGATGATCTTCAGGCCGATGTTGCGCCGCATGGCGTGGATGAAATGGTTGCCGCCGATGGCCAACGCGTCGCCGTCTCCCGTCACCACCCACACCGACATCTCGGGGCGCGCCAGCTTCAGGCCGCTGGCGACGGCCGGGGCACGGCCGTGGATGCTGTGCATGCCGTAGGTTTCCATGTAGTAGGGAAAACGGCTGGAGCAGCCGATGCCGGAGATGAAGGCGAAGTTCTCGCGCGGGATGCCGAGCGTGGGCATGAGCTTCTGCACCTGCGACAGCACGGCATAGTCGCCGCAGCCCGGGCACCAGCGCACATCCTGGTCGGTCTCGAAGTCCTTCTTGGTCAGCGCTGCCACTGCGTTCATTTCGACACCTCATTGCACAATTCGATGATGCGGTCGTGGATCTCGGAAACCTTGAACGGCCGGCCCTGCACCTTGTTGAGCTGCGCCACGTCGATCAGGTAGCGTTCGCGCAGCAGCCGGGAAAGCTGGCCGAGGTTCATCTCGGGCACCAGCACCTTTCGGTAGCGTTTGAGGATGCCGCCGAGGTCCGACGGAAACGGGTTCAGGTGGCGCAGGTGGGCATGGGAGACGGAACAACCTTCAGCCACGGCCTGCTCGCGCGCCTGCACGATGGAGCCGTAGGTGCTGCCCCAGCCGACGATGAGCAGGTCGCCCTCGGGCGGCCCCTCCACCTGCAGCGGCGGCATGTCCGCGGCAATGCCGTCCACCTTGGCTGCGCGCACCTCGACCATGCGCTGATGGTTGACCGGGTCGTGCGAGATATTGCCGGTGAGGAAATCCTTTTCCAGGCCGCCGACGCGGTGCTCCAGGCCGGGCGTGCCCGGCCGCACCCAGGGACGCGCCAGGCTGGCGTCGCGCGCATAGGCCTGGAAGCCCTCGGGATCGGTGCGGAACTTGACTTCCAGCTTCGGCAGCGAGGCCGGATCGGGGATGCGCCAGGGCTCGGCGGCGTTGCCGATGCCGCCATCGGAAAGCAGGATCACCGGCGTCATGTATTTCACCGCAATGCGGAAGGCTTCGATGGCGCAATCGAAGCAGTCTGCGGGTGAATTGGCGGCAATCACCGGAATCGGGCATTCGCCGTTGCGGCCATAGACGGCCTGCAGCAGGTCCGACTGCTCGATCTTGGTCGGCAGTCCGGTCGACGGGCCGCCGCGCTGCACGTTCACGATCACCAACGGCAGCTCCAGCATCACGGCCAGGCCGAGCGCCTCGGTCTTCAGCGCCATGCCGGGACCGGAGGTGGTGGTCATGCCGAGCACCCCGCCGTAGGCCGCGCCGATGGCCGAGCAGATGCCGGCGATCTCGTCCTCGGCCTGGAAGGTGGTGACGTTGAAGTGCTTCAGCGCAGACAATTCATGAAGAATGTCGGTGGCGGGCGTGATCGGGTAGGAACCGAGGAACAGCGGCACGCCCGAGAGCTCGGAAGCGGCAACGAAGCCGAGCGCGGTCGCATGGTTGCCTGTCAGGCTGCGGTAGGTTCCCTTCTGGATTTCGGCGGCGCGCACCCGATAGGAAGTGATGAACATCTCGGTGGCGTCGGCGTAGGCATAGCCGGCGCGAAGCGCCAGCACATTCGCCTCGGCGACCTCCGGCTTCCTGGCGAACTTCTGGCGGATGTCCTCTTCCTCCTTCTCGAGGGGGCGGCTGTAAAGGCTCAGCATGAGGCCCAGCGCATAGAAGTTCTTGCAGCGGCCGATGTCCTTTTTCGAGAGGCCGGAATCCTTCAAGGCTTGCGCCGTCAGGCCGGAGATGTCGATCTGGTAGACGCGGTAGGCGCCCAGGCTGCCGTCCGCGAGCGGGCTGATTGCATAGCCGGCCTTGGCGAGGTTGTTGTCGGTAAAGGCGCCGCTGTTGGCGATGATGATGCCGCCCGGCTTGACGTCCGACAGGTTGGTCTTCAGGGCCGCCGGATTCATGGCCACCAGCACGTCCGGCGCATCGCCCGAGGTGAACACCTGGCGCGATGCGAACTGGATCTGGTAGCCGGAGACGCCGAACAGGGTGCCCGTCGGGGCGCGGATCTCGGAGGGGTAATCGGGATGGGTGGCGAAGTCGTGACCCGCCTTGGCGATGGCCCGGGAAAACCCGGTGCCGGTGAGCTGCATGCCGTCGCCCGAATCCCCGACGAAGCGGATGACCACGCT
This sequence comes from Betaproteobacteria bacterium HGW-Betaproteobacteria-14, assembly GCA_002840845.1. Lineage (GTDB taxonomy): Bacteria > Pseudomonadota > Gammaproteobacteria > Burkholderiales > Rhodocyclaceae > Desulfobacillus. The sequence goes on along the minus strand of PHCS01000009.1, from coordinate 66,007 downwards.
GTCCAGCTCTTCGACCGGCCGCGGCGACGCGCGCCGCTCCAAGCCTGCCTCCACTACTTCTGCCAACCCCGACATGACTGCCTCCTTGGGACTCGCCCATGCGTTGATCGCGACTTTACCTCAGCCCACACCGGGATTATAATTTGGTTACAAACTGTTTGCTATCCACCATTGTTGACTTGGATCAAGTCCCGGTGAAAAACCCCGTGATAGCTTGGGCGCATCATCGCCAGAGGAGGCCCTCATGAGCATCCATACCCTTGTCGAACGGCTCTGCGGCCGGCTCCACGACACCCCCCAGTTCACGACTCAGGGCGCCACCCTGTTCGTAGATCTGGAACGCAAGGAAACACGCCGCAAGTACCTGCCGGCCGAGGTGCTGACGCATTTCCTCGGCGGCCGCGGCGCCAACATGTGGCTGCTCTACAACCTGCTGCAGGAAGAAAAGGATGCCCTCGACCCGGAAGTCCCGCTGATCTTCGGCTCCGGCGTCCTGACCAGCGTGATGCCCTCCGCCACGCGAGGCAACTTCACCAGCAAGTCGCCCGAGTCCTACGCCATCCTGGATGCCAACGGCGGCGATTACTTTCCGGCCTTCCTCAAGCGCCACGGCTATGATCACCTGGTGCTCTACGGCAAGGCCGCGCAATGGACGCTGTTGCGGATCGCAAACGAGACCGTCACCTTCGAGGATGCCACCCCCTACGCCGGCCTGAACAACCTGGACACGGCGGCGGCCGTCGAGCGCGACTTCAAGTGCAAGGAGCGCAAGGATATGGCACTGGCGCGCATCACCAGCGCCGGCGAGAACGGCGTTCTGTGCTCGGGCATCATGGGCGGCATCAAGGCCATCTGGGCACGGGGCGGCGGCGGCGCCAAGATGGGCGCCCACAATCTGAAGGCGATCATGGTCCATGGCCGCCCGCCGGAAATCGCCCTGCCCGCTGAGGCCAGGACGCAGAACAAGGCCATCGGCAAGAAGATCACCGGCACCTCCGTCATCAAGAACGCTCTGAAGATGGTCGGCACGCCCTTCCTCTACAAGCCGAGCCGGGTGCTCGGCGCCATGGGCACCAAGAACAACCAGGAGACCACCTGGGGCGAGTCACTGGACGCCGACAACTTCGACGTCTACCGGCCCGGCATGGACGGCTGCTTCAAGTGCCCGGTGCATTGCCGCAACCTCAACGACATGACGCCCGAAGGCAAGGGCGGCTGGGGTGCGCACGCGCTGAAGGGCCTGAAGGGCAACGCCAGCTACGACAAGGCGCAGGCCGACGTCGAGCACGAACGCAAGAAGACCTACAACGGCATCAAGGGGGACGGCCAGTTCGACCGCTACGACAAGGGCGACGGCCCCGAGTACGTCACGCTCGGCAAGTTCGGCCCGAACATCGGCATCAAGGAACCCGAGCATGTCCTGCGCCTGAACAATGTGCTCAACGACCTCGGCCTCGATTCTGCCAGCACGGGCGGCGCCATCGCCTGGGCCATGGAACTCTACCAGCGCGGCATCATCTCGCAGAAGGAGACGGGCGGACTGGATCTGTCCTGGGGCAACTACGACGCCATCGAAAGACTGCTCTTCCTGACGGCAAAGCGCGAAGGCTTCGGCAACGTCATCGCCGACTCCACCCGCGCCATCGAAAAGGGCCACTACCCGCAGGAAGCGGCCCAGTACCGCATGTCGGTGAAGGGCCTGTTCCAGTCCGACCCGCACGACGCGCGCATCCTCAAGGCCTTCGCACTCGGCCTCTCGGTCGCCACGCGCGGCATGGACCACTTGCGCAACCGCGTCACGCTGGAAATCAACGCCCGCGTGAACGACGATCCTGCCTTCAAGACCGCGCTATACGGCGGAACGGTCTCGGCCAAGCCCAACTCCTACGAAGGCAAGGAATTCGCCGTGCGCAAGTGCGAGAACACCTTCGCCGTCGGCGACTCGGTCGGCATGTGCCGCTTCGACACCAAACTGTTCAACTCGCCCACCCTGCCCGACCCGGCGGATTTCGCCGAGCAGGTCAATGCCCTCACCGGCACGAACCTGGACGCGCAGGCCATGGACGAGATCGGACGCAACATCACCGGCATCGAGCACATGCTCAATTTCCGCCTCGGCCTGCGCGCCAAGGACGACACGCTGCCACCACGCTGGTTCGAGGAGGAGAACACCTTCGGCCCGTTCAAGGGCGAGAAGATCGATCGTGCGCAGTTCGAGCAGCTGAAGGCGCGCTTCTACGAACTGACGGGGCTCAATGCCGAGGGCGCGCCGCAAGTGACGTGGCACGAGAAACTGTCGAAGCTAACCACCGGCTTCGCCCTGCGGGTGGAACTGCCCGGCGCAACGCCGGGCGCCCCGGAAAACGCCATCGTGGTGGACGAACCGGTATCGAACGTGGTCGAGTTGCGCAACGCGCTGCGCAAGCGCCTGCCCGAGGCCGCCGCTGCGCTGGGCGACCGCAACCTGAACGTCGCCGTCAATGGCGAGATGGTCCTGTCCGGAGAAAACAACGTGGCACTGAAGAGCGGCGACCGGGTGACCGTGTTCCCGATGATCGCCGGCGGGTAGAATCCTCTCCCTGAACCGATCAGGGAGAGAATATGAGTGGCCCCTCGCCGCACAAGAGCCGCGGCGGCTTCAAGCGCATCCTCAACGCCACGCGCTACTCGCGCGACGGACTGCTGGCTGCCTGGCGCCACGAAGCCGCCTTCCGCCAGGAATTGCTGCTCGTGGCGGTATTCCTGCCATTGGGACTCTATCTGGGCAGCAGCGGCATCGAGCGGGCGCTGCTGGTCGGCAGCCTGCTGCTGATCCTCATCGTCGAGTTGCTCAACTCCGCGGTCGAGACCGTGGTCGACCGCGTCTCGCCGGAGAACCATGACCTGTCCAAGCGCGCCAAGGACCTTGGCAGCGCCGCCGTGATGCTCTCCCTCGTGAATGCCGCCGTGGTCTGGGGACTGACTTTGTGGCCGCTGATCAGAGGATGAACGCCGGCTTCATCTTCACCGGCAGCAGGCAGCCCTTGCGCGCCCGGTGCAGGCGGTACTTCTCCATGTCCTTGCTCGTTACCTTGCATGGCACGGTCCTGCCGCCGCGACCAACACCCTCGACGACGACGACGCTGCCGTCGTTCACCACCACGCCGACCAGCGACTCCCCGGCATCGAGGCCCATGACCAGGACGCCGCGTCCTGCAGACTGACTTTTCATTTCCTCGACCGCGAAGAGCAGCAGCCGGCCGTTCTCCGATACCGCAGCGATGGTATTGCCCGCCGCTTTTGCCGGATGCAGCATGCGTTCATCCTTCTCCAGGGTCATGAAAGCCTTGCCCGCCTTCTGCCGCGTGACCAGATCGGACACGCGGGCAATGAAACCGTAACCGCCGGAATTGGCGAAGAGATAAGCGGTTTCCGGCGCATCCGAAAGTGCCGCCGCAACGCGCGCACCGGCCTGCAGGTCGATCATGGTGGCGATCGGCGTGCCGTCGCCGCGTCCGCCCGGCAGGTCCGAAACGCGCAGCGAATAGGCACGGCCGTTGGAGTCGACGACGACCAGCGGCCAGGTGGTGCGCGTCTCAGCCACCAGGAAGGGGTAATCGCCAGCCTTGTAGGTGATCGCCATGCGGTCGAGTCCGTGGCCGTCGCGACGGCGCACCCAGCCGTTCTTCGAGAGGATCACCGTCACCGGCTCGTCCGCCACCTGGATCTCGGCCGGCGCCACCGGCGCCACCGCCTCGACGAGGGTGCGGCGTTCATCGCCGTACTGCTTCATGTCCTGCTCGATTTCCTTCAACAGGAGCTTGGTCATTTCCTTGCGCTCGGCCAGCAGACGCTTCAGCGTGCCCTGTTCTGCCTTCAGGTCGGCCAGTTCCTTCTCGATCCTGATGCCTTCCAGCCGCGCCAGCTGGCGCAGGCGGATCTCGAGAATGTCCTCGGCCTGAATTGCGGAAAGGCTGAACTTGGCCATCAGGTCCTGCTTCGGCTCATCCGAGTTGCGGATGACCTTGATGACCTTGTCGATGCTGAGGAAGGCGATCATGCGGCCGTCGAGAATATGGAGACGCCGCTCCACCTCGTCCAGTCGATGCCGTGTGCGCCGCTCCACGGTGGCGTAGCGGAAGTCCACCCACTCGGTGACGATCTGCGCCAGATTCTTCTGCTGCGGGCGGCCGTCGCGTCCGAGCATGGTGAAGTTGAGCGAGACGTTGGTTTCCAGGCTGGTGTTGGCCAGCAGGATGTTCATCATCTCCTGCACGTCCTGGTTCTTCGACTTCGGCTCGAGTATCAGCCGCACCGGTTCCTTGTCGGTGGACTCGTCGCGCATCGTGTCGAGCACCGAGAGCACCAGCTGCTTGAGGTTCTTCTGCTCCTGCGTGACGTCCTTGCGCCCCTGCCTCGGCTGCGGATTGGTGAGGGTCTCGATCTCCCCGGCAATCTGCGCCGCGGAGACGCCGTGCGGCAGTTCCTGCACGACGATGCGCCACTGGCCGCGCGCCAGGTCCTCGATGCGCCAGCGCGCACGCATGCGCAGGCTGCCCCGCCCATTGGCGTAGGCGTCGGCGATGTCCTTCGGCTGGGAGATGATCTGCCCGCCGCCTGGATAATCCGGGCCCTTCACGTGCTGCAGCAGGTCCGACAGCGAAGCCTTCGGATTGCGCACGAGAAGCGCTGCCGCTTGCGCCACCTCGCGCAGGTTGTGCGGCGGGATTTCCGTAGCCATGCCGACGGCAATGCCGGAAGCGCCGTTGAGCAGCACCATCGGCAGGCGCGCAGGCAGCAGCACCGGTTCCTTGAAGGCGCCGTCATAGTTGGGGGCAAAATCGACGGTGCCGCGATCGAGTTCGCCGAGCAGCAGTTCGGCGATGGGCGTCAGGCGCGCCTCGGTGTAGCGCATGGCCGCGGCGGAATCGCCGTCGCGCGAGCCGAAATTGCCCTGGCCGTCGATGAGCGGATAGCGCAGCGAGAAATCCTGCGCCACGCGCACCATGGCGTCGTAGACGCTCTGGTCGCCGTGCGGATGGAACTTGCCGATGACGTCGCCGACGACGCGTGCGCTCTTCACCGGCTTGGCGCCGGCGCGCAAGCCCATCTCGTGCATGGCGTAGAGGATGCGCCGCTGCACCGGCTTCTGGCCGTCCTCGACATGCGGCAGGGCGCGGCCGGTCACGACGCTCATGGCATAGGTCAGGTAGGCGCGTTCGACATACAGGTCGAGCGGCAGGGCGTCGTCGGACAGCGCGGCGCCCGATGGCGGCGACGCAGAAGGTGGCTGATGCGCCGTGCCGCCGGCACTGACTTTCAGGTCTTCGAACAGGTCAGGCGTTTCGTTGCTCATCAGACATCCGCTTCCACAAGATTGCCCTTCTCCTCCATCCAGCCGCGGCGGCCGGCGGCCTCGCCCTTGGCCATCAGCAGCGTGAACATTTTCCGCGTCTCGTCGGCACAGTCCGCGCGCAGCTGCACGGGCAGCACGCGGCGCGTCGCCGGGTCCATGGTGGTTTCGCGCAACTGCTCGGGATTCATTTCGCCAAGGCCCTTGAAACGGCCGATCTCGACGGCATCGGGATTGAAGCCCTCCTTCTTCAGCCGGTCGCGGATGGCCTCCAGTTCACCCTCATCCAGCGCATACAGGCGCTTGGCAGGTCGCTTCTTGCCCTGTGCCGGCACGTCCACGCGGTAGAGCGGCGGCATGGCGACGAAGACGTGGCCGCGTTCGATCAGCTTGGGGAAATGGCGGTAGAACAGCGTCAGGAGCAGCGTCTGGATGTGCGCGCCGTCGACGTCGGCATCGGACATGATGATGGCCTTGCCGTAGCGCAGGCGGTCAAGCACGCTGTCCGGCGCATCGGCGGCATGCGGATCCACGCCCAGCGCCACGGCCATGTCGTGAATCTCGGTGTTGGCAAAAAGCCGGTCGGCATCCACCTCGAAGGCGTTGAGCACCTTGCCGCGCAGCGGCAGGATGGCCTGGGTTTCCTTGTTGCGCGCCATCTTCGCCGAGCCGCCGGCCGAATCTCCCTCGACGAGGAACAGCTCATTGTCAATGATGGTCTCGCTCTCGCAGTCGGACAGCTTGCCGGGCAGGACGGCGACGCCGGACGATTTCCGTTTCTCCACCTTCTGCGCCGTGCGCAGCCGCGCCTCGGCCTGCTTGATCGCCAGCTGCGCGATGGCGCGCCCGGCCTCGACGTGGTTGTTGAGCCAGATCTCGAGCGGGTCGCGGATCATGGTCGAAACGAGCTTGACCGCCTCGCGCGAGTTGAGTTTTTCCTTGACCTGGCCCTGGAACTGCGGATCGAGGATGCGCGCGGAAAGAATGAAGCTCATGCGGCCGCAG
>PHCS01000009.1:0-59656 GCA_002840845.1 Betaproteobacteria bacterium HGW-Betaproteobacteria-14 | reverse complement strand
TGCAGCTTCACACCCCGCGGCAGCAGCGCATGGTGTTCGATGAAGGATTTCACCGCCTCGAAGGTGCCGGCGCGCAGGCCCGACTCGTGCGTGCCGCCGAGCGCCGTGGGAATCAGGTTAACGTAGGACTCGGCGCACACCTGTTCGGCAAACCAGCCGAGTGCCCACGCCGCGCCTTCTCCCTCAGCGAAGGTCTCGTCTTCGGAAGTAGCAAATTTCTCGCCGGTGTAGACCGGGGAGACGGCTTCGACGCCGGCCCCCATCTCCTCCAGGTAGCCCTGCAGCCCGAGCGGATAGCGCCAGGTCTTGGCCGCCCCGCCCTGTTCGTTCTGCAGCGTCACCGTGAGCCCTGGCAGCAGGACGGCCTTCGAACGCAACAGGCGCTCCAGCTCGGCCACAGGCAGCTTGGCCGATTCGAAATACTTTGCATCCGGCCAGGCACGGACGAGCGTTCCGCTCTGGCGGCCGCAGGGCTCGCCGACCTGAAGATCGGAAACCTTCTCGCCATTCTCGGAAAAAGTGACGAAATGGGCATGGCCATCTCGCCGCACCTCCACTTCGACCCGCGTCGACAAGGCATTGGTGACGGCGACGCCGACGCCATGCAGCCCTCCGGAGAAGGCATAGGCGGCCTGGCCGGACTTCTTGTCGAACTTGCCGCCTGCGTGCAGACGCGTGAAGGCCAGCACCACCACCGGCACCTGTTCCTCGGGATGCGGGCCGACCGGAATGCCGCGGCCGTCGTCGGCCACGGTGACGGAACCGTCCGCATGCAGCGTGACGTGGATGCTCCTGGCGAATCCGGCCAGCGCCTCGTCCGCAGCGTTGTCGACCACCTCCTGAATGATGTGCATGGGCGAATCGGTCCGGGTGTACATGCCCGGGCGCTCGCGCACCGGTTCCAGACCCTTCAGCACGCGAAAGGAGGATTCGTCGTAGGCGGCTGTTTTCTTGTTCATGAATCTTTCTCATTTCCCCCGCAGCAGATAGGCTGCATCATGCCTGCGGCACGGGCTCACGGCATGCGCCAAGCGCCACCATAAAGGCAGGACATTGTATCGGGAGAGGGTGGGGTGGACGACGGGACTCGAACCCGCGACAACTGGAATCACAATCCAGGACTCTACCAACTGAGCTACGTCCACCACTGGAAATGCCAACGCGCCAAGACTGCATTCTGGCGCGCCCGGCGAGACTCGAACTCACAACCCCCGGCTTAGAAGGCCGGTGCTCTATCCGGTTGAGCTACGGGCGCCCCGCCCCACGGGGGTTTCCTGCGTTCCTCCCAAATGGGATTTCCGCCGGACTTCGATTCACGCCATTGCTGGTCGGGGTGAGAGGATTCGAACCTCCGACATCCTGGTCCCAAACCAGGCGCGCTACCGGGCTGCGCTACACCCCGAAGACGCGGAATTTTACTCGGGCACCTCTAATAGGTCAATCGAATCAGACCGCGCGGAAGTTTTGCTTGCGACCCCTCCGCATTTCTGATATTAAAGCGACTTTTCCCGCAAATCCGGGTTCGAAAATGGCTGAAGACATCCTCCACAAACAGTTCCCGCCCTATGTAGCCAAGAAGGGCGAGGAGTACATGAACGCCAAGCAGCACAAGCACTTCCGTGCCATCCTGGAGACGCTGAAAAGCGAACTGCTTCAGGACATTGAACGCACGGTGCACACGATGCAGGACGAGGCGACAGTATTCGCCGACCCCAACGACCGTGCCAGCCAGGAATCCGATATCGCCCTGGAACTGCGCAACCGTGATCGCGAGCGCAAGCTGATCAAAAAGATCGACGAGGCCCTTGGGCGGCTTGAGAATGGCGAGTATGGCTACTGTGATTCCTGCGGCGTGGAAATCGGCCTGAAGCGCCTGGAAGCCCGTCCTACGGCCACCATGTGCATCGACTGCAAGACCCTGGAGGAATTGAGGGAGAAGCAGGTAGCGAAGTGACCGTCTGAGCAGATCATTTCCGCAATGGCGGAGGTGTCACACATGAAAAAAGGGACGCAATTGCGTCCCTTTTTCCTTATGCCGCTTTATGCCTTGAGGCGCTTACTCCTGCACCGGCGCCGGCGCCGGTTCAGACGCAGCCTTCATGGACAGGCGCACGCGCCCCTTCTCGTCGGCCTCCAGCACCTTGACCCGCACCGCCTGGCCTTCCTTCAGGTAGTCTGAAACCTGATTGACGCGCTCGTTGGCGATCTGCGAAATATGCAGCAGGCCATCCTTGCCCGGCAGGATCTGCACGATGGCGCCGAAATCCAGCAGGCGCAGCACGGTGCCGTCGTAGACCTTGCCCACCTCGACTTCGGCAGTGATGTCCTCGATGCGCTTCCTCGCCAGGGCGCCGGCTTCCGCGCTGACAGAAGCAATGGTCACCGTGCCGTCGTCGTTGATGTCGATGACCGTGCCCGTCTCCTCGGTCAGAGCACGTATCACCGCGCCGCCCTTGCCGATCACGTCGCGGATCTTCTCCGGATTGATCTTCATGGTGATGAGTCGCGGGGCGTAGGTGGATATCTCGCTCGGCGCGCTCATGGACTGCTTCATGATGCCGAGGATGTGCATGCGCGCCTCGTTGGCCTGCGTCAGTGCAACGTGCATGATCTCCTTGGTGATGCCCTGGATCTTGATGTCCATCTGCAGTGCGGTCACGCCGTTGTCGGTGCCGGCCACCTTGAAGTCCATGTCGCCGAGGTGGTCCTCGTCGCCCAGGATGTCGGTCAGCACGGCGAAGCGGTTGCCTTCCTTGATGAGGCCCATGGCGATGCCGGCGACCTGCGCCTTGAGCGGTACGCCGGCGTCCATCAGCGCCAGCGAGCCGCCGCAGACGGAAGCCATCGAACTGGAGCCGTTCGACTCAGTGATCTCGGAAACGACGCGCATCGAGTAGCTGAACTCCTCGGGCGAAGGCAGCACGGCGATGAGGGCGCGCTTGGCCAGGCGGCCATGGCCAATCTCGCGGCGCTTCGGACTGCCAACGCGGCCGGTCTCGCCCGTGGCGAAGGGCGGCATGTTGTAATGGAGCAGGAAGCGATCGCGATACTCGCCCTGCAGCGCGTCGATGATCTGCTCGTCGCGGCCGGTGCCCAGCGTGGCCACCACCAGTGCCTGCGTCTCGCCGCGGGTAAACAGCGTGGAGCCGTGGGTGCGCGGAAGCACGCCGTGGCGGATGCTGATCGGGCGCACGGTGCGCGTGTCACGGCCGTCGATGCGCGGCTCGCCGTCGAGGATCTGGTTGCGGACAATATGGGCTTCCAGGTCGAAGAAGACATTCTTGACATGGTTGATCTCGTTCGGGCCCAAGGGGTTCGGCGCGGCCTGGGAAACTGCCTCAATGACCCGCTTGCGCAGAGCATCGACCTGCTGCATGCGCTGCTGCTTCTGCGTGACGCGGTATGCGGCACGCAATTCGGCCTCGGCCAGTTCGGCAACCTTGGCAATGAGCGCTTCGTCCTTGGCCGGCGGCTGCCAGTTCCACTCGGGCTTGCCGGCGACTTCGACCAGTTCATTGATGGCATTGATGGCGGCCTGCATCTGCTCATGACCGAACACCACGGCGCCGAGCATGACATCCTCGGACAGTTCCTGCGCCTCGGATTCAACCATCAGCACGGCTGAAGCCGTGCCCGCAACGACCAGGTTGAGCTGGCTTTCCTTGACCTGCGACATCGTCGGGCACATGACGTACTGGCCGTTGATGTAGCCGACACGGGCTGCGCCGATGGGGCCGTTGAAGGGAATGCCGGAAATCGACAGCGCTGCGGAGACACCGATCAGCGCCGGAATATCAGGATCGATCTCGGGATTGCTCGACAGCACGGTCACCACGACCTGAACGTCGTTGTAGAGACCGTCAGGGAAGAGCGGACGGATCGGCCGGTCGATCAGGCGGGAAGTGAGAATTTCCTTCTCGGAGGGACGCCCCTCGCGCTTGAAGAACCCGCCCGGAATGCGGCCCGCAGCGTAGACCTTCTCCATGTAATCGACCGTCAGCGGGAAAAAATCCTGGCCGGGCTTGGGCTCCTTGGCGGCCACCACGGTGGCGAGGACGACGGTCTCGTCCATGTTGACCATGACGGCGCCGTGCGCCTGACGCGCAATCTCGCCGGTCTCCAGAGTGACGGTGTGCGCACCGTAGGAAAAGCTTTTCTTGGTAGCAGTAAGCAAGGGACTATCCTTTCAATCAGCAGGGAGCGGACACATCCGCCCCTGGAAACGACAAAGCCGGCGCGCCCATCCTGGGCGCCGCCGGCATATCCGCTATGGAGCGGGGCACATGCAGTTCGCGGTGTTACTTGCGCAGGCCGAGGCGCTCGATCAGCGCACGATAACTGTCGGCATTCGTGCGCTTGAGGTAATCGAGCAACTTGCGGCGCTGGCTCACCATGCGCAGCAGGCCGCGGCGCGAATGGTGGTCCTTGACGTGTTCCTTGAAGTGACCGGTCAGGTCGTTGATGCGGTTGGTCAGCAGCGCGATTTGCACTTCAGGCGAACCGGTGTCGCCTTGCGCACGCTGGAAATCGGCCACAACTTTGGCCTTGTCGGCGGTGGTAAATGCCATTATTGACTTTCTCTCAAACGCAGTTGAAATCAGGTGCCGCCCCGGTTTGATAGAGCACTGCACCTCTAGGGTATTTGCTACGGTGTTGTCTTCATCCGGACTTCGAATGAAGGGTAGCATTATACCCGCACACCCCTTCTGCCGCAAGAAAAAACCTCTAATTATCAAAGCCCGTCCCGATCAACCGGAGCGGCATCACCCGTCCGTCCGCCCCGGCGCGTCCCAGTCCGATAAATCGGTCGCCAGCGCCATAAATCCGCAGTCTGCCGTCATCCGAAACAGGGTTCCGTCCCGCCGGCACAGCCTGGCCGTGCCTGAAGCGCAATGCCGCGTCTTCATCCAGATCCAACCGCGGCAGTACGGCCAGCAACGCATCAACTGGGAGCAATAGGGTCTCGCGCGCCTCCGGCGTCATCGCCTGCAAGGCATCGAGCGTCAAGGCAGCATCCAGGCTTAGATCGCCGATGCGGGTGCGCCGCAGGGCGCTCAGGTGCGCGCCGCAACCCAGTGCTTCTCCGATGTTCTGCGCCAGGGTGCGAACATACGTGCCCTTGCTGCAAGCCACCTTGAACTCGATCCTGTCTTCCGAAAAGGCAAGCAGCTCAAGCGCATGGATGGTGACGGCGCGCGGCGCACGTTCGAGTTCGATGCCTTTTCGTGCGTATTCGTAAAGTGGGCGTCCGTCACGCTTGAGCGCCGAATGCATGGGCGGCACCTGCAGGATATCGCCGCGAAAGCGGGCCATGGCCGCCACCACCTGTGGGCGAGACACAGCGACCGGCCGGGTTTCCAGCACTTGACCCTCGGCGTCCGCCGTGTCGGTACGCACGCCGAGACGAACATGCGCCTCATAGCATTTGTCCGCAGTAAGCAACTCCCCGGCAAACTTGGTGGCCTCCCCAAAACAGACCGGGAGAAGGCCTGTTGCCATCGGATCCAGCGTACCGGTGTGGCCGGCCTTGGCGGCATTGAAGAGCCGTCTGACCTTCTGCAAAGCGGCATTGGAGGTCATGCCTGCCGCCTTGTCGAGCAGCAGAATGCCATCCACTTTGCGGCGCGACTGCTTGGCGGGGGAATTCATGGCAAGACTGACAGCTCAGTCCTGCTTCTTGTGGTCGGCCTGGACAGCCTCGTCAATCAGGCGGGACAGGCGATCGCCCCGCTCCACGGATGCGTCATACACGAAATGCAGTTCAGGCAACGTATGAATGCGGATGCGACGGCCCAGCTCACGACGCAGGAAACCGCTGGCGCGGCGCAGGCCGGCGTCGACCCCCTCGCGCGCGGCAGCGTCTGCCAATGTGGTGTAATAAATCTTGGCGTGCGCATAATCCGCAGTCAGATCGACCCCGGTGAGGGTGATCAGGCCGACGCGCGGGTCCTTCAGCTCCAGCTGGATCAGCTCGGCCAGCTCGCGCTGAATCTGCTCTGCGACACGACTGCTGCGGGAGAATTCCTTCGGCATGGCATCGCGATCCTATCAAAGGGTCCGCGCCACTTCCTGGATCTCGAAGACCTCGAGCTGGTCTTTTTCCTGGATGTCGTTGTAATTCTTCAGGGAGAGGCCGCACTCGAAGCCGGACTTGACCTCGCGCACGTCGTCCTTGAAACGCTTGAGCGAATCCAGTTCGCCGGTCCAGATCACGACGTTGTCACGCAGCAGGCGCACTTGCGAACCGCGGCGAACTACGCCATCCAGCACGTAGCAGCCGGCAACAGTGCCGACCCTGGAAATGCGGAATACCTGGCGGATCTCCACCAAGCCAATGGCGCTTTCCTTGCGCTCGGGCGAAAGCATGCCTGACATGGCCGCCTTCACTTCATCCACGGCATCGTAAATGATGTTGTAGTAGCGGATATCCACGCCGAGGTTCTCGGCCAGCTTGCGCGTTTGCGCATCGGCGCGCGTATTGAAGCCGATGATGACGGCTTTCGATGCAGAGGCAAGGTTCACATCTGACTCACTGATGCCACCCACCGCGGCATGGATGATGTTGACCTTGACTTCATCTGTGGACAGTTTCAGCAATGCATGGGCCAGCGCTTCCTGCGAACCTTGCACGTCCGCCTTGACGATGAGCGGCAAGCTCTTGACCTCGCCTTCGCCCATCTGCTCCAGCATGTTCTCCAGTTTGGCGGCCTGTTGGCGAGCCAGCTTGACGTCGCGGAACTTGCCCTGGCGGAACAGCGCGATCTCGCGTGCCTTGCGCTCATCGGCCAGTGCCATCACCTCGTCGCCGGCCATCGGCACATCGGACAGGCCCTGTATCTCCACGGGAATGGATGGCCCTGCCGCATCGATCGGGTCGCCGTTCTCATCGAGCATGGCGCGCACGCGGCCATAGACGGCCCCTGCCAGGACGATGTCGCCGCGCTTGAGCGTACCCGACTGCACCAGTATGGTGGCCACCGGGCCCTTGCCCTTGTCGAGGCGGGACTCGATGACAAGGCCCTTGGCCAAAGTATCTTTCGGCGCCTTCAGCTCCAGCACTTCGGCCTGCAGCAGGACATGCTCCAGCAGGTCGTCGATGCCCTGGCCGGTCTTGGCTGACACCTGCACGAATGGCGAGTCGCCGCCGTACTCCTCCGGCACGACATTCTCGGCCACCAGTTCCTGCTTGACGCGCTCGAGGTTGGCCTCGGGCTTGTCAATCTTGTTTACAGCCACCACGAGCGGAACATTGGCCGCCTTTGCATGATGGATGGCCTCTTTCGTCTGCGGCATGACGCCATCGTCGGCCGCAACAACCAGAATCACGAGGTCAGTGGCCTTCGCACCGCGGGCACGCATGGCGGTGAAGGCCTCGTGGCCCGGAGTGTCGAGGAAGGTAACCATGCCGCGCGGCGTCTCGACGTGATAGGCGCCGATGTGCTGCGTGATGCCGCCTGCTTCGCCGTGGGCAACCCGCGTCTTGCGAATATGATCGAGCAGCGAAGTCTTGCCGTGGTCAACGTGGCCCATCACCGTCACCACCGGGGCACGGGGCTCCAGTACGACATCCTTGTGTTCCTCCTGCGCTTCTGCAAGCAGCGCGTCCGGATCGTCAAGCTTGGCGGCTTTCGCGACATGGCCCATTTCCTCGACGATGATCATCGCCGTCTCCTGGTCCAACACCTGGTTGATGGTGACCATGGAGCCCATCTTCATCAGCGTCTTGATGACCTCTGCGGCCTTGACCGCCATCTTGTGGGCAAGGTCAGCGACGGTGATGGTTTCCGGCACCAGCACCTCGCGCACGATCGGCTCGGCAGGCATCTGGGCCGATGTATTGTCCTCATGATGCTGGTGGCGATGCCGACCGCCTCCCTTGGCACCGCGCCAGCCGGAAGCGCCACCCGTATCGCCACGAGTCTTGATGGCGCGTTTCTTGGCTGCCTCCTCTTTCCAGGCCGTCGTCGCCTTCTTTTGTTTTTCGTCCTTCTTGTCGGGCTTGCCAGCCGGCTTGTGCAGCGTGCCTGCAGTGCCAGGCGCAGCCGCATCCTGCGCCTTGGCCTTCTCCGCCACGGCCGTCGCCTGCTGGGCGGCAAGGCGCGCTTCAGCCTCCTGCCGCACCTTGCTTTCCCGCTCCTGCTTTTCCTTGAGTTCTGCCGCCTGGCGTGCCATCAACTCGGACTGCTTCTGCGATTCCAGTTCGCGCAGTTTGGCCTGTTCGGCATCCACGACAGGCGAAGACGCAGTGGCTGGCGGCGGCGCAGCGACTTCAGCAGCCTGTGATTCGTCACGCTTGACGAAGACGCGCTTCTTGCGCACTTCGACCTGGATGGTGCGCGCCTTGCCGGTGGAGTCGGATTTCTTGATCTCCGTGGTCTGCTTGCGCGTCAGGGTGATCTTCGACTTGCTTTCTGCACCTCCATGCGACTTGCGCAGATAGTCAAGCAGCTTAGTCTTGTCAGCATCGCTGAGTAGATCGGATTCGCCCTTCTTGCCCACGCCCGCCTTGGCGAGTTGTTCAAGCAGTGCCGTGGCGGGCATTTTCAGCTCGCTGGCGAATTGGCTTACGCTCGTCTGTGCCATATCGGCTCCTTACTCGAACCAGTGCGCGCGCGCCGTGGTAATCAGATTCTTGGCCCGCTCGTCCTCAATGCCGGAAAGCTCGACCAACTCGTCGACAGCCAGATCTGCGAGGTTGTCGCGGGTACGGATGTTGGCGCGAGCCAACTTGGCTGCCAACGGCTTGTCCATGCCATCCAGGCCGAGCAGGTCGTCGGCAACGTTTTCCAGCTGCTCCTCGTCCACGATTGCCTCGGTCAGGAGCACATTGCGCGCACGATTGCGCAGTTCATTCACCGTGTCTTCGTCGAAGGCTTCGATCTCCAACATCTCATTGAGGGGCACATAGGCGATTTCCTCTATGGTGGAGAAACCCTCCTCGATGAGGATGTCGGCCACTTCCTCGTCTACGTCCAGCCGTTCCATGAAAAGCTTGCGGATCGAGCCGTGCTCCTCTTCGGACTTCTTTTGCGACTCCTCGACAGTCATCAGGTTGATGGCCCAGCCGGTCAGCTCGGAAGCAAGCCGCACATTCTGTCCGGAGCGACCGATGGCGATGGCGAGATTGTCTTCGTCCACCACCACGTCCATGCTGTGCTTCTCTTCATCCACCACGATGCTGCTGACGTCGGCCGGTGCCAGGGCACCGATGACGAACTGGGCCGGATCGGCCGACCAGAGAATGATGTCCACGCGCTCGCCTGCCAGTTCGTTCGTCACTGCCGTGACGCGCGAGCCACGCATGCCGACACATGTGCCGATCGGATCGACGCGCGGATCGTTGGATTTGACGGCGATCTT
The DNA here is from genome assembly GCA_002840845.1 of Betaproteobacteria bacterium HGW-Betaproteobacteria-14. Classification (GTDB taxonomy): domain Bacteria; phylum Pseudomonadota; class Gammaproteobacteria; order Burkholderiales; family Rhodocyclaceae; genus Desulfobacillus. Next base: position 50,296 of record PHCS01000009.1, on the reverse strand, counting down.
GGCACGCACGCCAGGATCACGGGCCGCCGACTTGATCTCGAGAAGGCCGTCTTCCATCTCCGGCACTTCCAGCTCGAACAGCTTGATGATGAATTCCGGGGCGGTACGCGAGAGAATCAACTGGGGGCCGCGCGCAACGCGATCGATCTTGAGCAGGTAAGCGCGCACGCGGTCACCGACGCGGAGGTTCTCCTTGGGTATCATCTGGTCGCGAGGCAGCATTGCTTCGATGCGGCCAGCCTCGATGATGGCATTGCCGCGCTCGATGCGCTTTACCGTGCCGGTAACCAGATGTTCCTTGCGTTCGAGGAAGTCGCTCAGCAACTGCTCACGCTCTGCATCGCGGATCTTCTGCAGGATGACCTGCTTAGCAGCCTGCGCACCGATACGACCGAATTCGATCGGCTCGAGTTGTTCCTCGATAAATTCGTCGAGCTGAATGTCCGGCATCTCCTTTTGCGCGTCGGTCAAGGCAATTTGCGCGTCGGGATTTTCCACGGCCTCGTCGGGTACGACCTGCCAGCGGCGGAATGATTCGAATTCGCCCGTCTCCTGATCGATGGCGACGCGGACGTCAGCTTCCTCGTTGATGCGTTTCTTGGTAGCGGAGGCGAGCGCCGACTCCAGGGACGCGAAGACAATGTCCTTGGCAACGTTTTTCTCTCGCGCCAGGGCATCCACCAGCAACAGCATCTCCTTGCTCATAATTTTCTCCAGCCAATCCTTAGATCAGATTTTCGGCACCAGGCGGGCCTTGTCCACCTGGGCCAACTCGAATACATGCATGGCACCATCGCACTCCAGACGCAACCGGCCATCTTCGACCCCTGCCAGCACGCCCTTGAAGTTGCGCTGGCCATTCACCGCCAGACGCAGGCGAATTTGTGCTTCCTGCCCTGTGTAGCGCGTAAAATCAGCCGCCTTCTTCAGTGGCCGGTCAAGTCCGGGCGAGGATACCTCCAGCCGGTCGTAGTCGATGTTCTCGACCGCGAACAGTCGGGTCAGATGATTGCTCACCCTGGTACAGTCTTCAATCGCGACACCCTTCGGGCAGTCGATGAAGACGCGCAACAGCCGGGCCCGCGGGCTGGTCTCGACATCCACCAGCTCATAGCCCAGGCCGCCAACCGCCTGCTCGATGACTTTCTGCAATTCCATGCGTGACGCACAAATAAAAAATGGGCGAAACGCCCATACCATGTGTTCCCAAGCCCCCTGAATACTTGCAGGGGCCCGGAACCAGAAAACTTGCAAATTATAACAGAGGACGCCGACAAGAATCAAACACTTGCCGGCCCCGAATCATTTCGGCAGGGACTTCAACAGGGCCCGTACTTCATCCTCTGCCAGTTCTCGCGCCATGCCCCGCTTCAATTGCGGAGGCAGGGAAACCGGGCCGAAGCGTACGCGGATGAGGCGGCTCACCTGCACGCCGATGGCCTCGAACATGCGCCGCACCTCGCGATTCCGGCCCTCGTTGAGGGTGACGTGGTACCAACGGTTGGTGCCTTCGCCGCCACGGGACATTAGGGTACTGAAATGCGCCTCGCCGTCCTCGAGTTCGATACCGTCGAGCAGGGCCTGCTCCTGCTCCGGCTGCAACTCGCCGATGACGCGCACCGCGTACTCGCGTTCCATCTCGTAGCGCGGGTGCATGAGCCGGTTCGCCAACTCGCCGCTGCTGGTGAAAATCAGCAGGCCCTCGGTGTTGAAGTCGAGCCGGCCTACGTTAACCCAGCGACCGCCACCGATGCGCGGCAGTTTGTCGAACACGCTGGGCCGGCCTTCCGGATCATCGCGCGAGACGATCTCCCCCTCCTGCTTGTGATAGATCACGACGCGCGGCGTGCGTGGCGCGAACTTCAGGTTGACCGGCTTGCCATTGACGCGGACGCGGTCCTGCGGGCCTATGCGCTGCCCGACGTGGGCCGGCTTGCCGTTGACGCTCACCCGTCCCGCGACTATCCACTCCTCCAGTTCGCGCCGCGATCCAAGGCCGGCCTGAGCCAGCATTTTGTGCAGTTTCTGCGGTTCGGCCTCGACGACATGGCGCACGGGTTGCCCACGACGACCTCCACTGCGCTTCCTGCCCTCCGGGGCGATGCGATTGCCGTTGGCTTCGGGACGCTCGATATGCGCCCTCTTGCCGTGCGGCGAGGAGGACCGAGTTGCATCATCGGCTTCCCTGCTCGGCCCAGGCCGGCGCAGAGGACTACGCTTGCGCTGCGTCGGCAAGATCCATCACCCGTTCAATTTCGGTCAGCGGCGGCAACTCGGCAAGGCTTCTCAGGCGCAAGTCATCGAGAAAGCGCTTCGTTGTGGCGTAGAGCGCCGGCCGGCCCGGTGTGTCGCGATGGCCCACGGTGTCGATCCAGCCTCGTCCTTCCAGAATCTTGAGGACGTTCGGTGTGACGGCGACGCCGCGGATGTCCTCGATGTCGCCGCGCGTCACCGGCTGACGGTAGGCGATGATGGCAAGCGTCTCCAGAACGGCGCGCGAATAGCGCGGCGGTTTCTCGTTCTTCAGCCGCTCCAGATAGACCTGGTACTCCGGCCTGGTCTGGAAGCGCCATCCGCTTGCCAGCTGCACCAGTTCGATGCCGCGGCCCGACCACTCCGTGCGCAGATCGTTGAGCAGCACGCGCCAGGTATCGTCGTCGAACTCGTCGTCGAAAAGCTTTTTCAGGTCGGATAATGGCAAGGGATCCGATGCGGCCAGCAGTGCGGTTTCCAGGATGCGCTTGTATTCTTCAGGCGTGTACGGTTGGGAAGTCGACATCATTCGATCCTGTTGCGGATTGTGCCAATTTTACATAGATCGGCGCGAACACCTCGCGTTGGGTGACCTCGACCAGGCGCTCGCGAGTCAGTTCGAGCACAGCAAGGAAATTCACCACCAGGCCGGCCACGCCGAGCGTCAAATCGAACAACTCGGCGAATTCTAGGAATGTGCCGCCCTGCAGCTTGCGCAGGACGATGCTCATGTGCTCGCGCACGGACAGTTCCTCGCGCCGCACCTTGTGGTGCTGCATCACCTTGGCGTGCTTCATGAGCGACAACCATGCCACCTGCAGGTCGTGCAAGTTGACGTCAGGAAGGCGCTCGGCCACCTCGTCGGTGATCCAGATCGACACCCATTGGTAATCGCGCATTGCCTGAGGCAGTGCATCGATTTTCGCGGCTGCGGCCTTCATCTGCTCGTATTCGAGCAGGCGGCGGACCAGTTCAGCGCGCGGATCGAGCGTTTCCTCCTCCTCGACCTTCTTCGGTCGAGGCAACAGCATGCGCGACTTGATCTCCAGCAACATGGCCGCCATGAGCAGATACTCGGCTGCCAGCTCCAGATTGCGCGCGCGCATCGCCTCGACATACTCCAGATACTGCGCAGTCAGCGGTGCCATCGGAATGTCGAGGATATTGATGTTCGCCCGCCGGATCATGTACAGCAGCAGGTCGAGCGGCCCCTCGAAGGACTCGAGATACACTTCCAGCGCGTCGGGCGGAATGTAGAGATCCTTCGGCATCTCGGGCAGCGGCTCGCCATACAGTTTGGCGACGTGCTCCGGTGCGGACGGCTCCGCTGCTTCGGTGTTCATCGGTTCCATGTTTGCTTCACGCGACGGTATAGGCCCCGGTGCCGATGGCGATCAACTCGCCGGTGTCATTATGCAATTCCATTCGCGTCACCGCCACCTTGTTGCCGGTGCGCAGGATATAGCCCTTCGCCTCGAACCATTGGCCAAGGCCCGGGCGCAGGTAATCGACGCGCATGTCTATCGTGCCGATGCGGGCAAAACGCTGCAGGCGTTCCTCGATCGACTCGTCTCGCAGCTTGACCTGAAGGCCAAGAAACGCCGTCAGTCCGCCGCAGACGTCGATCACCGAGGAAATGACCCCGCCGTGGAGGTTGCCGCGCAGGAAATTGCCGACCAGCTCCGGCCTCATGGCAAAGCGCAGCACCGGGCTTTCGCCGATAAGCGACACCACATCCAGGCCGAGCACCTTGTTGAAGGGAATCTTCTCGGCAAAGATCTCGTGTATCGAGGCGAGCAGTTTTTCTTCGGCTTCCTTGCTGTGGGCCACGCTTTTCACCTATACGCCTCAGGCGTAGCTGAGGCCGACGGCCTCGCGCACGTCGCGCATGGTCTCCAGGGCAAGCTTGCGCGCGCGCTCGCACCCGTCGGCGATGATGTTGCGCACCAGGGTCGGATCGTCGAGATAGGCCTGGGCCCGTTCGTGCATCGGCTCCTGCTCCTTCAGCACGGCATCGATCACCGGATGCTTGCATTCTATGCAGCCAATGCCGGCGCTGCGGCAGCCCTGCTGCACCCACTGCTTGGTGCCCTCGTCCGAGTACACCAGGTGAAACTGCCACACCGGGCATTTGTCCGGGTCGCCAGGGTCTGTGCGACGCACGCGGGCCGGGTCCGTCTGCATGGTGCGGATTTTCTTCGTCACCGAATCCGCGCTCTCGCGCAGTGAAATGGTGTTGTTGTAGGATTTCGACATCTTCTGCCCGTCCAGACCAGGCATTTTTGCCGCTTCCGTGAGCAGCGCATCCGGTTCGACCAGAATCATCTTGCTGCTGCCTTCGAGAAAGCCGAACAACCGTTCGCGATCGCCCATCGAGAGGTTCTGCGCCTCATCGAGCAGGGCATGGCCGCGTTCCAGCGCCTGGTGGTCGCCCTCCTGTTGGAAGCGTGTGCGCAGTTGCTCGTACAGCTTGGCGCGCTTGGCGCCCAGCTTCTTCACCGCCTCGCGCGCCTTTTCCTCGAAGTCGGCCTCGCGGCCGTATAAATGGTTGAAGCGGCGGGCGATCTCGCGCGAAAACTCGATGTGCGGCACCTGATCCTCGCCCACGGGCACGCGGTTGGCGCGGTAAATAAGGATGTCGGCAGATTGCAGCAGCGGATAGCCGAGGAAGCCATAGGTGGACAGATCCTTGTGCTCGAGCTTCTCCTGCTGGTCCTTGTAGGTCGGCACGCGCTCGAGCCAGCCGAGCGGCGTCATCATCGACAGCAGCAGGTGCAGTTCGGCATGCTCCGGCACGCGCGACTGGATGAACAGCGTGGCCTGCGAGGGATCGACGCCGGCGGCCAGCCAGTCGATCACCATCTCCCAGGCATTTTCTCCAATGGTGCCCGGTTCATCGTAGGCGGTGGTCAGCGCATGCCAGTCGGCAACGAAGAACAGACAGGGGTGCTCGTTCTGCAGCTTGACCCAGTTTTTCAGGACGCCATGATAGTGGCCGAGGTGGAGGCGCCCGGTTGGGCGCATGCCGGAAAGGACTCTTTCTGCGTACATGGTATCGATTCAGAATTGGAAAATAGCAGCCAGCAGATGGCGGAATGCCACCATCAACGGCCAAAGGATGGCACCGAGTATATCGGTGAATAGCAGCAACAGCAGGATCGCCAGGCCATAGGGCTCCAGCTTCGAGAATTGCCAGGCCAGTCGATGCGGCAGCAGGCTCACGGCAATGCGCCCGCCGTCGAGCGGCGGAATGGGCAGCAGATTGAGCAGCATCAGCACGGCATTGATTTCGATGCCGGCCAGGGCCATCCTGGCCATCGGCTCGGAGTAGCCGTTTTCCGGGATCGAGCCGACTAACTTGAGCAGCGCCGCCCAGCCAATGGCCATCAGCAGGTTGGTGCCCGGGCCGGCTGCCGCCACCCACAGCATGTCCCGCTTCGGATGTCGCAACCGCGAAAAGTCCACAGGCACGGGCTTGGCCCAGCCGAACAGCATGGCGCTGCCGCCAAGCAGTTTGCTCGCCACCAGGATTGCGCCGGGCACCAGTATCGTGCCGACCGGGTCGACATGGCGCAGCGGGTTAAGGCTGATGCGGCCGGCCAGATAGGCGGTCGGATCGCCGAAATGCCGCGCTACATAACCGTGGGCGGCTTCGTGCAGAGTGATGGCGAGAAGGACCGGAATGGCGTAGATCGCCAGGGTCTGGATCAGGTTTTCCATGTCGGGATGAAGTGAATAGCCGGCAATTCTACCAGACCGGCCTTCCGCCCTACTCGAGTCCGAGCGGCTCCAGCGGCCCGAGGCCGGCCCGTATCAGCTCAGGCGTCGATCCGGTGAGGTCAACCACCGTGGTCATCTCCATGCCGCAGGCACCCGCCTCGATGACCAGGTCGATGCGCTTTTCCAGACGGTCGCGGATTGCTTCCGGGTCGTTCAGGGGCAGGTCGTCGCCGGGCAGCATCAGGGTCGAGGTCAGCATCGGCTCATTCAACTCCACCAGCAGCGCAAGCGGCACGGAATGCGCCGGCACGCGCAGACCGATCGACTTGCGTTTCGGGTGCAGGATGCGCCGCGGCAGTTCCTTGGTGCCTTCCAGGATGAACGTATAGCTGCCCGGCGTCGTCGCCTTGAGCAGGCGGAACTGTGAATTGTCGACCCGCGCATAGGTGGCAATCTCTGAGAGGTCGCGGCACATCAGGGTGAAGTGGTGGCGCTCGTCCACCTCGCGGATGGCGCGGATGCGCGCCACGGCTTCGGCATCGCCGACCTGGCAGCCGAGCGAATAGGCCGCGTCGGTCGGAAAGGCCACCACGCCGCCGGCGCGGAGGATCTCGACAGCCTGGCGGATCAACCGCGGTTGCGGCTGCTCGGGATGAAGGGAAAAGAACTGGGCCATGGCGAGGTCAGATCAGTTCGTTCCAGATTGGCAGGAGATCATCAGGCAGGGGCGGCGCCTTGCCGAGATCGGCATAGCTCTCGCCGGGGCCGTGGAAATCCGAGGCAACCGAGGCCTTCAGCCCGAAGTGGCGCGCCAGGCGGGCGCATTCCTTGACCTCCTCGGCGGTATGCGCGCCGCAGGCCACCTCGATGCCCTGCCCGCCCAGATCCTTGAACGCGCCGAGGAAGACGCGCAACTCGTCGCGGCTGACGCGATAACGCAGCGGGTGTGCCAGGACCGCCACGCCGCCGGCGCCGGCAATCCAGCCCAGTGCCTCCTCTGCCGTGGCCCATTCGTGCGGTACGTAGCCGGGCTTGCCCTTGGCCAGGTAATAATCGAACACGCTCTTCACGTCGGCGGCAATCCTGCGCTCGACGAGAAAGCGGGCGAAGTGCGCACGGCTGATGATCGAGGCTTTCTCGGCGTAGCGCGCTGCCCCCTCGTAGGCGCCATGGATGCCGCACTTTTCCAGTTCGTCGGCAATGCGGTGGGCGCGGCCGTCGCGGCCATCGCGGATCGACTTCAGCCCTTCAAGCAACATGCCGTTGGCGGGATCGATGCCGAGACCGACGATATGAAAGCTGGCATCGTCGCGCCAGGAAACGGAAATTTCACTGCCGTCGAGGAAGCGCAGGCCGCGCGCCTCTGCGGCAGCGCGCGCTTCGGCCAGCCCGGCTACATCGTCGTGATCGGTCAGCGCCAACAGTTCCACGCCGTTGTCGGCGGCGCGGCGCGACACCTCCGCCGGCGGCAGCAGGCCGTCGGAGACATTGGAATGACAATGGAGGTCGACCTTCATGCCATGATCTTACCCGAGGAATTCTTCCAACAACGTTGCCAGCCGCTGCGGCTGGTCGTGATGCAGCATGTGGCCGCTATCCTCCAGCACCGCTTCCCGCAATACGGGGAAACTGTCCAGGCGCGCCCGGTAATCTTCCTCCCGGCCGGCGAATTCCTTGTACAGACGCGAGTCCTCAGCCACCACCCATAGCACCGGTGCCGTCACGGCCCGCCAGCAGGCCCTGGCCTCCTCGAAGCGATAAAGCATGGGATTGGTGACGCGGTGCCAGGGATCGGCGGCATAGCCGTAGCGCCCATCGGGCCGCCGCTGCGAAAAATTCGCCGCGAGAAAATCCGCCTGCGCCTGCCGCAGGCGCGGGTTGTCGCGCATGAGACGCGCCGCGAATTCGCCAAGGTCGGCGTAGTCGCGCAGGGTCGCGCCGACCTTGTCCTGCTCCAGCCACTTAGCGTAGCGGCCCGGCGCCTGCGCCGGATCGGTCGGGTGCAGGCCGAATCCTTCCAGGATCGCCAGTTTCGCCACCCGCACCGGGCGCGCGCCGGCATAGAGCCCGACGACGTTGCCGCCCATGCTGTGCCCGATCAGGCGCACCGCCTCGTCGGGAGCGTAATGGTCGAGCAGCCGCTCGAGGTCGGCGAGATAGTCTGGAAACCAGTAGGAGCGGTGGAGCCACTCCGACTGGCCGAAGCCGCGCCAGTCTGGCGCAATGACGCGCCATTCGCGCGCAAAAGCGTCCACAAGGAATTGGAACGAAGCCGAGCAATCCATCCAGCCGTGCAGGAGAAACAGCTTCGGCGCATCCGGCGGACCCCACAACCGCACATGGCTCTTCAGGCCGCGGATCGTGAGGAATTCGGAAGTGCTTGATTTCATAAGACGCGAATTTTAACCGAAGCCTTTGCCTTGCCTGCGGAATGTCTGCGGGTTATAGTCGCAGCGCTCGCGCGGGAGAGAGCGGCCATCGGATTCAGGCCGCCGCCGAAGGCGCAACACCCGGAACCGCTCAGGCAAAAGGGCTGCGCGAGAGCACGAACACTCTGGAGAGTGATGGCTGAAGACTAGACCGCCATCCACCGAAGGGGCACGCCGTCGCAGTGTCGCAACTGCACGGCAATCTCTCAGGTACAAGGGACAGAGGGGTGAAGCGAAAATGGCTTCGCCCCTTTTTTATTGCGTGAAAGAACTCGAATAACGCGACCCAAGTACTTATGGCCAAACAAACTCCGCTGTACAAAACCCATGTCCGCCTCGGCGGCAAACTGGTCGACTTCGCCGGCTGGGACATGCCGCTGCATTACGGCTCCCAGGTCGAGGAGCACCACCAGGTGCGCCGCGATGCCGGCATGTTCGACGTCTCGCACATGCTCGCCATCGACCTAGAGGGAGCCGGTGCCCACGACCTGCTGCACAAGCTCATTGCCAACAACGTCGACAAGCTGACTGTGCCCGGCCGCGCGCTGTATTCCTGCATGCTCAACCCGCAGGGCGGCGTCATCGACGACCTCATCGTCTATTTCTTCCGGCCGGACTTCTACCGCGTCGTCGTCAACGCCGGCACCGCCGACAAGGACTTCGCCTGGATTTCTCAGCACGCGGGCAGCGTTGCGGTGAAGCCGCGCCGCGACCTGGCCATGATCGCCGTGCAGGGGCCGAACGCCCGAGCGAAGACCTGGGCCGCCCTGCCCGGCTCCGAGGCCGCCAGCACCGCGCTGAAGCCCTTCCACGCCGCCTGGTTCGGCGACGCGCTGATCGCCCGTACCGGCTACACCGGCGAGGACGGCTTCGAACTGATGATTCCCGCCGAGCGCGCCGAAGCCACCTGGAATGCCCTGCTCGCCGCCGGGGTGAAGCCCGCCGGCCTCGGCGCGCGCGATACGCTGCGCCTCGAAGCCGGCATGGCCCTCTATGGCCAGGACATGGACGAACAGACATCGCCGCTGGAAGCCGGACTCGCCTGGACGGTCGATCTCGCCGCACCGCGCGACTTCATCGGAAAGTCAGCCCTTGCAGGACGGCGGCCGGAAAAACAGACGCTCGGCCTGCTGCTTACCGACAAGGGCGTGCTGCGCGCCCACCAGAAAGTCTTCGCTGCGCAAGGCGAAGGCGAGATCACCAGCGGCACCTTCTCGCCGAGCATGAGCCGCTCTATCGCCCTGGCGCGCCTGCCGGCGGCCGTCGCGGCCGGCGACACGGTCGAGGTGGAAATTCGCGACAAGCGCCTGAAGGCGACGGTGGTCAAGCCGCCCTTCGTGCGCAACGGAAAAGTATTGGTTTAATCACTTGGAGAAGAACATGAACATACCCGCCGATCTGAAATACGCCCAATCCCACGAGTGGGCACGCCTCGCTGACGACGGTCTCGTCACCGTCGGCATCTCCGACCACGCCCAGGAAGCGCTGGGCGACATCGTCTTCCTCGAGCTGCCGCAGGTCGGCCGCAAGGTCGCCGCCGGCGAGGAATGCGCCGTGGTGGAATCGGTGAAGGCCGCCTCCGACATCTACGCGCCGATCGGCGGCGAGGTGGTCGCCGTCAACCAGGCCGCCGCCGACGCGCCCGAATCGGTGAACCAGGACGCCTACGCCGCCTGGCTGTTCAAACTGAAACCGGACAACGCCGCCGAGCTCGACAAGCTGCTCGACGCCGCGGCCTACGCCAAGGTCGCCGCCGAAGGCTGAGATTTTTCGTCGCTCCCGCGCAAGCGGGAGCCCAGTGGATTCCCGCTTGCGCGGGAATGACAAATTACTTCCCGACTGGATATGCAAAATACCCTTCCACTCTCAGCCTTGGAAAAGCGCGACGAATTCCTCGCCCGCCACATCGGCCCCGACGCAACCGAGTCGGCCGCCATGCTGGCCGCCGTCGGCGCTGCCAGCCTCGACGAACTGATCGACCAGACCGTACCGGCATCGATCCGGCTGGATAAGCCGCTGGCCATCCCCGCGCCGTTGCGCGAGCACGAGGCGCTGGCGAAGCTGAAGGCCATCGCCGCGAAGAACGTCGTGACGCAGTCGCTCATCGGCCTGGGCTATTACGACACGCTGACGCCCAAGGTGATCCTGCGCAACCTGCTGGAGAACCCCGGCTGGTACACCGCCTACACGCCCTACCAGGCGGAAATCGCGCAGGGTCGGCTGGAGGCGCTGCTCAACTACCAGCAAATGGTGATCGACTTGACCGGCATGGAGCTGGCCAACGCCTCGCTGCTGGATGAAGCCACCGCCGCCGCCGAGGCCATGACCATGGCGCGGCGCGCCTCCAAGTCGAAATCCAACGCCTTCTTCGTCGATGCCGCCTGTTTCCCGCAGACGCTCGACGTGGTGAAGACGCGCGCCGGCTACTTCGGCTATGAGTTGATCGTCGGCCCTGCCGCCGACGCGCCGAAGCAGGATGTCTTCGGTGCCCTGCTGCAGTACCCGAATGACTGCGGCGAGTGCGTCGATATGACGGAAGTCATCGCCAAACTGAAAGTCAGTGGCTGCATCACGGCGGTCGCGACGGACCTGATGGCCCTGGTGCTGCTGAAATCGCCCGGCGCAAAGGGTGGGATGGGCGCCGACATCGCGCTCGGCTCCTCGCAGCGCTTCGGCGTGCCGATGGGCTTCGGCGGCCCGCACGCAGCCTTCTTCGCCTGCCGCGACGAGCACAAGCGCGCCGTGCCGGGGCGCATCATCGGCGTCTCCATCGATGCGCGCGGCAACCGCGCACTGCGCATGGCGCTGCAGACGCGCGAACAGCACATCCGCCGCGAGAAGGCCAACTCCAATATCTGCACCTCGCAGGTGCTGCTTGCCAACATCGCCGGCATGTACGCCGTCTATCACGGCCCGCAGGGGCTGAAGACCATCGCCGGGCGCATCCACCGCCTCACCGGCATCCTCGCCGCCGGCTTGAAGGCTGCTGGCGTGAAGGTGCTGACGCTGGCGTATTTCGACACGCTCCGCGTCGAAACCACCGCCGAAGTGCCCGGCTACAACCTGCGCATCGTCTCCGACACCGTGCGCGGCATCTCGGTGAACGAGAAGACCACGCGCGAGGACGTCGCCGCGATCCTGAAAGCGCTCACGGGCAAGGACGCCGACATCGACGCGCTCGACGCACAGGCCGCGGCGAACGACACGCTCGCCGGACTCCTGCGCAGCGACGCCATCCTCGCGCACCCGGTGTTCAACACCCACCACACCGAGCACGAGATGCTGCGCTACCTCAGGCGCCTGCAGAACAAGGATCTCGCCCTCGACCATTCGATGATCTCGCTCGGCTCCTGCACCATGAAGCTGAACGCCACGAGCGAGATGATCCCGGTCACCTGGCCGGAGTTCGGCGACCTGCATCCCTTCGCCCCGCCCGGGCAGGCCGCCGGCTACGCCGAGATGATCGGACTGCTCACCGAGTGGCTGAAGGCCATCACCGGCTTCGACGCCATCTGCATGCAGCCCAACTCCGGCGCACAGGGCGAGTACGCGGGCCTCGTCGCCATCCGCCGCTACCAGGCGGCGCAGGGTGAGGGGCACCGCAACGTCTGCCTGATCCCGAAATCGGCGCACGGCACCAATCCGGCCACGGCGCAGATGTGCGGCCTGCAGGTGGTGGTGGTCGACTGCGACGACAGCGGCAACATCGACGTCGCCGACCTCAAGTCCAAGGCCGAGCAGCATGCCGCCCACCTCTCCTGCCTGATGATCACCTACCCGTCCACGCACGGCGTCTTCGAGGAGGCGGTGAAGGAGATCTGCGCGATCGTGCACGCCCACGGCGGCCAAGTGTACATGGACGGCGCCAACCTCAACGCCCAGGTCGGCCTGACCTCGCCCGCCGCGATCGGCGCCGACGTCAGCCACATGAACCTGCACAAGACCTTCGCCATCCCGCATGGCGGCGGCGGCCCCGGCATGGGGCCAATCGGCCTCAAGGCGCACCTCGCCCCCCATGCGCCCGGCCACCTGCTGGCGGCAGACCGCGTCGGCAGCCAGGGCGCGGTGAGTGCCGCACCCTTCGGCTCGGCCTCCATCCTGCCGATCTCCTGGATGTACATCGCCATGCTTGGCGGCACCGGCCTCAGGCGCGCCACCGAATACGCCATCCTCAACGCCAACTACGTCGCCGCGCGCCTGCAGGACCACTACCCGGTGCTCTACACGGGCAGGAACGGCCGCGTCGCCCACGAGTGCATCCTCGACATCCGCGCCATCAAGGCGGCCACCGGCATCGCCGAAATAGACATCGCCAAGCGCCTGATGGACTACGGCTTCCACGCGCCAACGGTGAGCTTCCCGGTGGCCGGCACCATCATGGTCGAGCCGACCGAGTCGGAATCGAAGGGCGAGCTCGACCGCTTCATCGCCGCGATGATTTCCATCCGCGAGGAGATCCGCAGGGTCGAGAACGGCGCCTGGCCGGCCGACGACAATCCGCTCAAGCGCGCGCCGCACACCCAGGCCGACCTCGCCGACGCCGAGTGGAATCGTCCATACACGCGACACGAAGCCGTGTTCCCGCTGCCCTGGGTGGCGGAGAACAAGTTCTGGCCCTCGGTGAACCGCATCGACGATGTCTACGGCGACCGCAACCTGTTCTGCGCCTGCCCACCGCTTGAGGAAACATGAGAACCTTCCCCCCGCCCCCCTTCCCGTGGAAGGGGGTGACGCAAGTTCGCGGGCTGCGCCCGCTCCATGTATTGGCTGTTCCTCCTTGGGGCGGCCCTGCGGAGGAACGCAATGTCTGACACCTATCTCGTTCTCACCGTCATCGGCGACGACCGGCCCGGCCTGGTGGGCGAACTCGCCGCGACCATCAGCAGCCATCAGGGCAACTGGCTGGAGTCGTCCATGTCGCACCTTGCCGGCAAGTTCGCCGGCATCGTCCGGGTGGGCGTGCCCGAGGCGCAGGCCGCCGCGCTGCAGGCGGCACTGGGCCGGCTCACCGCGCTCAAGGTGGTCGCCGAAGCCTCCACTCAAAAGTCAGCCGCCACGGGACGGCGGCTGAAACTTGCGCTGGTCGGCCACGACCGCATCGGCATCGTGCGCGAGGTCTCGCAGGTGCTGGCCCGCTTCGCCGTGAACGTCGAGAACCTGGAGACGCACACCGCCAGCGCGCCGATGTCCGCCGAGACGCTGTTCCACGCCCAGGCCGAACTCTTCGCCGAAGGCGGCCTCGATGCGCGGGCGCTCAAGGCGGAACTGGAACGGCTCTCCGACGACCTGATGGTCGACATCACACTCGACGAATCGATCTAGGGAGGAACAGGCATGGCGCTCTACGCTTTGGGAAATATCCGGCCGGAATTGCGCGGCACAGCCTGGGTGGCGGACACTGCCGCGGTGATCGGCAACGTGCTGATCGAGGACGGCGCCAGTGTCTGGTTCAACGCCGTCATCCGCGGCGACAACGAACGCATCACCCTGGGGCCGGGCTGCAACGTGCAGGACGGCGCCGTGCTGCACACCGACCCCGGCTTCCCCCTCACCCTGACGCAGGACGTGCTGGTCGGCCACCAGGTCATGCTGCACGGCTGCGCCATCGGCGAAGGCTCGCTCATCGGCATCCAGGCCATCGTCCTCAACGGCGCCGTGATCGGCAAGGAATGCCTCATCGGCGCCGGCGCCCTCATCCCCGAGGGCAGGGTCATCCCAGACCGCTCGCTGGTGCTGGGCTCGCCCGGCAAGGTGGTGCGCCAGCTGAGCGACGAGGAAGCCGCCATGATCCGCCTCGGCTGCACCCAGTACGCCGAGCGGGCGCAACGCTACCAGCGGGAGTTGCAGCGACTGCCGGAGTAGGCCACACTCGCGCCATGACGCCGGCAAGCCGATTCGCATATTTGCTCCTCAAGTCGGGACTGCTGGCGGCGACGCTAACCGCCCCCGCCTGGGCGCAGCCGGAGAAGACTCACCCCGTCATCGCCACCGGCACGGATAGCATGGCCGAGCCGCCCTCGCGCCTCGCCGCCTACCTCTACGGCAAGGAACAGATCGGCGCGCTCTACGCCGTCGGCCGCGAATGGGATAAGAAACTCGGCCTGCAGCAGGGCTGCAAGGACTCCTACAACATCCAGCCGGCCGGCCTCTTCCTCCTCAAACCCATCGATTTCCCCGAGGGCAAGCCGCATCCCGTCGCCGGCGCCTGGCAACACCGCTTCGTCTTCGAGCGCTGCGGCAAGCGCATGACCTACAACGCCGTCTTCGTCGCCCGGCCGGGCGACAAGCCGGAAGTGCGGCAACATGTGCCGGGCGATACCAACGCTTCGGCCCCGCTCCTCGCCGACACCCTGAAGGGTGCCACCACGGCGGCTCTGCTCAAGCTGGCGAAACGTGCAAAAGGCTGCAAAACGGCCGAGCTCATCGACACCCGCCTCACCCATCCGCCGCGCGCGACCCATGAAGCCGACAAGCCGGCAGGCCACTGGGAGGAAATCTGGACTTTCCGCGGTTGCGGCCGCGACATGCAACTGACCATCGTCTTCACCCCGGACGGCAAGGGCGGCACGCACTACGCCATCAAGGGCGGGAACTGAGCAATAGATAAAACCAATTATTTGTGCTTGCGTAAAAACCAGTACAGCGCAGCACCTGCAAGGCAAGCGAGTCCCGGGAAAAAAGCGCGCGATCGCCTATGGTTGGAGAGCGCTTCCAAGGTCAGCTCGTCCGGAAGCCGCGCGTCCCCGAGTCCCCACCAGAGCAAGGCACATCCAATAATCAATATCGGAATCACATTGGCATCCTTGCGCACGGAAAGCAGCAGGCTGCAGATGACCACCGTCAGCACAAGCATCGTCAGAATGCTCAGGACGGATGTGGAAATCAGCACTTGGAAATCAGGGATTCTTCTGCGGCACCTGGACGAAGACCTCGTCCGGCTTGATGTAGCCCAGCTCGTAGCGGGCGCGTTCCTCGATGGCCTCGTAGCCGCTCTTCAGGTCGCGCACCTCGGCGTCGAGCGCGGCGTTGCGGTTCTCGAGCTTCTGGTTGACCTCGCGCTGGGCCGTCAATTGGCGGTCGACATCCCATACCTTGAGCCAGCCGCCCTTGCCGAACCACAGCGGATACTGCAGCAGCGCGATGAGGAGAACCAGCACCAGTGTGGGCCAGCGCATCGGCTAGGCCCTTGCCGCTCCCGCGGACGCGGGAGCCCGGCGCGGCAACGAGGCCCTGGATTCCCGCTGTCGCGGGAATGGCGCGGTGGAAACCGTCGCTGGGCCTGTTCGTTGCACTATTTGCGCAGGTTGTAGAAGGCGTCGCGGCCGGGGTAGCTCGCCGTATCGCCGAGGTCTTCCTCGATGCGCAGGAGCTGGTTGTACTTGGCAATGCGGTCCGAGCGGCTGAGCGAGCCGGTCTTGATCTGCAGGGCATTCAAGCCCACGGCGATGTCGGCGATGGTGGAATCCTCCGTCTCGCCCGAGCGGTGCGAGATCACCGAGGTGTAGCCGGAGCGCTTGGCCAGGTCGACGCAGGCGAAGGTCTCCGTCAGCGTGCCGATCTGGTTGATCTTGATGAGGATCGAGTTGGCCACGCCCTGGGCGATGCCCTCGCGCAGGATCTGGGTGTTGGTGACGAAGAGGTCGTCGCCGACGATCTGCACCTTGCGGCCCAGGCGGTCGGTGAGCAGCTTCCAGCCTGCCCAGTCGCTCTCCGCCATGCCGTCCTCGATGCTGACGATGGGAAACTTGTCGACCAGCGTGGCGAGGTAGTCGGTGAACTGGCCGGCATTCAGGCTCAGCTTCTCGCCGGCAAGATGGTACATGCCGTCCTTGTAGAACTCCGAGGCAGCGCAGTCGAGCGCCAGCAGCACGTCCTGCCCCGGCTCGTAGCCGGCGTTGGACACCGCCTCGAGGATCAGGTTGAGCGCCTCGTCGGTGCCGGAAACGTTCGGCGCGAAGCCACCCTCGTCGCCGACCGAGGTCGGGAAGCCGCGCTTGTCGAGCAGCTTCTTCAGGGCGTGGAAGACTTCCGCGCCGCAGCGCAGCGCTTCGCGGAAGCTCTGCGCGCCGACCGGCATGATCATGCACTCCTGGATGTCCAGGCTGTTGTTGGCGTGCGCGCCGCCGTTGATGACGTTCATCATCGGCACCGGCATCTGCATCGGGCCGGAGCCGCCGAAGTAGCGGTAGAGCGGCAGGCCGGCCTCCTCCGCCGCCGCCTTGGCCACCGCCATGGAGACGGCCAGTGTGGCGTTGGCGCCGAGGCGGGACTTGTTGTCGCTGCCGTCGAGCTCGATGAGGGTCTTGTCGATGAAGGCCTGCTCCTCGGCGTCGAGGCCGATAATGGCTTCGGAGATTTCGGTGTTCACGTTCTCGACAGCCTGCAGCACGCCCTTGCCGAGATAGCGGCCGGCATCGCCATCGCGCAGTTCGATGGCCTCGCGCGAGCCGGTGGAGGCGCCCGAGGGCACGGCGGCGCGGCCCATGATGCCCGATTCGAGCAGGACGTCAGCCTCGACGGTGGGATTGCCGCGCGAGTCCAGAATCTCGCGGGCGACTACATCAACGATTGCGCTCATTGTTCTTGCTCCCTATCAAAACGTAGGTCGGCCTTCAGGCCGACATTACCAGTTGCCTTGTCGGGCTGAAGCCCGACCTACAAACCTTCGACCACCAGCATGTTCATCTGTGCGGCGCCCTGGCGCTGCTGGCGCGCCGCCTGGTATTCCGGCGAATCGTAGAAGCGCTTCGCCTGCTCGGTAGATTCGAACTCGAGGATCACCAGGCGCGGGGGCGCCCACTCCCCTTCGAGCAGGTGGGTGGCGCCGCCGCGCACGATGTACTTGCCGCCATATTGCGCCACGGCGGCGCCGGCCAGCGCCTTGTAGCCCTCGTACTGCGCGGGGTCGGTCACGGTGGCCTGGGCGATGATGTAGGCTTTCGTCATGGTGCATTCTCCAGCAGCCCGCGCCGCTTGACCAGCGCATCGATGTCCCGCAGGGTCTCCAGCAGCGACTTCATCTTCGCCAGCGGCCAGGAATTCGGCCCGTCGGACAGCGCCTTCTCCGGGTTCGGGTGCGTTTCCATGAACAGGCCGGCAATGCCGACCGCCACCGCCGCGCGCGCCAGCACCGGCACGAACTCGCGCTGTCCGCCGGAAGAAGCACCCTGCCCGCCCGGCAACTGCACCGAGTGGGTGGCATCGTAGACCACCGGGCAGCCGGTCTCGCGCAGGATGGCGAGGCTGCGCATGTCTGAGACAAGGTTGTTGTAGCCGAAGGAGGCGCCGCGCTCGCACACCATGATGGTGTCAGCCCCATTGTTGGCCTCCTTGGCCTTGACGACGACGTGCTGCATGTCGTGCGGGGCGAGGAACTGGCCCTTCTTGATGTTGGCCGGCTTGCCCGAGGCGGCGACGGCCTGGATGAAATCGGTCTGGCGGCAGAGGAAGGCCGGCGTCTGCAGCACGTCGACCGCGGCGGCAACGGCGGCGATCTCGGACTGGTCATGCACGTCGGTCAGCACCGGAACGCCGATCTGCGCCCGCACGTCGGCGAGGATCTCGAGGCCCTTCTCCATGCCCAGGCCGCGGTAGGACTTGCCCGAGCTGCGGTTGGCCTTGTCGTAGGAGGACTTGAAAATGAGGGGGATGCCGAGCGCGGCGCAGATTTCCTTGAGCTGCCCGGCGACATCCAGCGCCAGTTCGCGCGACTCGATGACGCAAGGGCCGGCAATCAGGAACAGCGGATGCTGGAGTCCGGCCTCGAAGCCGCAGAGCTTCATGCGGCTTTCCGATCTTCGCCGCAGAGCTTCATTCGGCTATCCAATTTTCGCCGCAGAGTTTCACGAGGCCGCCTGCCGCATCGGCGTCACTGCAGCACCCTGGCCGCTGTCCTGGTGGGCCAGGGCGGCGCGCACGAAGGCATTGAACAACGGGTGCCCGGCGCGCGGCGTGGAAGTGAATTCCGGATGGAACTGGCAGCCGATGAACCAGGGGTGCGCATTCACCCCTTCACTTGGCAACTCCACCATCTCGCACAAGCGTCCGTCCTCCGACTTGCCGCTCACCTTGAGTCCGGCCTGCTGCAACTTGTCGAGGTATACGTTGTTGACCTCGTAGCGATGGCGATGGCGTTCGACGATCCGGTCCGCGCCATACACCTTGCGAGCGAGCGAATCGGCCGCCAGCGCGCAGGTCTGTCCGCCCAGGCGCATGGTGCCGCCCATGTCGGCGTCGGCGCCGCGCTGTTCCACTCTGCCTTCGCGGTCGAGCCATTCGGTGATGAGGGCAATGACCGGGTGCGGCGTCTCCGCATCGAACTCGGTGCTGTGCGCGCCTGCGAGGCCGGCCACGTCGCGAGCGAACTCGATGACGGCCAGCTGCATGCCGAGGCAGATGCCGAGGTAGGGCACTTTGTTCTCGCGGGCGTGGCGGATGGCGGCAATCTTGCCCTCGACGCCGCGCTTGCCGAAGCCGCCCGGCACGAGAATGGCGTCCATGCCGGCCAGCGCCGACGTGCCTTCGCGCTCGATGGCCTCGGAATCGATGTAGTGGATGACGATCTTGCTGCGCGTGTGGATGCCGGCGTGGATCAATGCCTCCGACAGCGACTTGTAGGATTCGGTGAGATCGACGTATTTGCCGACGAAGGCGATATTCACGCTGCGCTCGGGATGCTCCAGCGCGTCGATGAGCTTGTTCCACACCGACAGGTCAGCGGCACGCGCCAGGATGTTGAGCTTGTGGCAGACGATCTCGTCCAGCATCTGGTCGTGCAGCATGGCCGGGATTTTGTAGATGCTGTCCGAATCCACCACGGAAATCACCGCCTCCGGCGCGACGTTGGTGAACAGGGCGATCTTGCGCCGCTCGTCGTCGGGCACGGGGCGGTCTGCGCGGCACAACAGGACGTCGGGCTGGATGCCGATCTCGCGCAGTTCCTTGACGGAGTGCTGGGTCGGCTTGGTCTTCAACTCGCCCGCAGTGGGGATATAGGGCAGCAGCGTGAGATGCACGAAGCAGGTGTTCTGGCGGCCCTCCTCGATGCCCATCTGGCGAATGGCTTCGAGAAAAGGCAGCGATTCGATGTCGCCCACCGTGCCGCCGATCTCGACGATGGCGACATCGGCGCCCTGCGCGCCGGCCTTGAGGTAGATCTTGATCTCGTCGGTGATGTGCGGGATGACCTGCACGGTGCGGCCGAGGTAGTCGCCGCGGCGCTCCTTCTTGATCACCGACTCGTAGATCTGGCCGGTGGTGAAGTTGTTGCGCCGGCCCATCTTGGCTCGCGTGAAGCGCTCGTAGTGGCCCAGATCGAGGTCGGTTTCCGCCCCATCCTCGGTAACGAACACCTCGCCATGCTGGAACGGGCTCATCGTGCCCGGATCGACGTTGATGTACGGATCGAGCTTGAGGTGGGTCACCTTGATGCCGCGGGATTCGAGAATGGCGCCGAGCGAGGCGGCGGCGATGCCTTTGCCCAGAGAGGACACGACACCGCCCGTAACGAAGACGTACTTGGTCATTTGCACTACGTCTGCTGGAAAGCCAAATGATAGCCGAAACTTTCCCGCCACTCAACGAAAACACGGGATATCGGGGAATAATCCACTTGAGAAATTACTTGAGGAATTCCCGGCTGACTTGGCGGAATTCCTCGGTGCCGGCCTGCTTCAGCCACTCGAAGGCGACCATCTCGCGAGAGACGATGCGCACGCCATGGCCGCGCATGCGCGCCAAGGCGAGCTCCTTGTCCGAGGGCCTGCGCGAACCGACGGCATCGGCGACGACATAGACCTCTTTCCCCTGCGCATGCAGGTCGAGCACGGTCTGCAGGACGCAGACATGCGACTCGGTGCCGGCGACCACCACCTGGGGCCGCTCGCTGCCTTGCAGGCCGTCGAGGCACTGCGCCGCGACGCAGGAGAAATGCAGCTTCTCGGCGACATGCGCCGGCAAAGTCAGCTCCCGCAACACGGCGACCGTGTGGCCGATGCCCTTCGGATACTGCTCGGAGAGCATCACCGGCACGCCCAGGCGCTGCGCCACCTTGACCAGCCAGACGGCATTGTCGAGCACCGCCTGCCCTTCGTGGATGTGCGGCAGGAGCCGCTCCTGGATGTCCACCACCAGCAGTGCGGTGCGGTCGCGTTCGATCAGCATGCCAGCTCCGGACGGTTGCGGTAATCGTCGAGCGCCTCGGGGTTGGCCAGCGCCTCGACGTTTTTCACCGGCTCGCCCTGCACGATGTTGCGCACGGCCAGTTCGACGATCTTGTTGCTCTTGGTGCGCGGAATGTCCCCCACCTGCAGGACCTTTGCCGGCACATGGCGCGGCGTGGTGTTATCTCGGATCACGTCCTTGATGCGTTTGACGAGGGCATCGTCCAGCTTCAGGCTCTCGCGCAGCTTGACGAACAGCACGACCCGCACGTCCTTGTCCCAGTTCTGGCCGATGACGAGGGATTCGAGCACCTCCTCCAGCTTCTCCACCTGGCGGTATATCTCCGCTGTGCCAATGCGCACGCCTCCTGGGTTGAGCGTGGCATCCGAACGGCCGTAAATGATGAAGCCGCCATGGGCGGTCTCTTCAATGTAGTCGCCGTGACACCAGATGTTCGGGTATTTCTCGAAATAGGCGGCATGGTATTTCGTGCCGTCCGGATCGCTCCAGAAGCCGACCGGCATCGACGGGAAGGGCCGGACGCAGGCCAGTTCGCCCTTGGCCCGACGCACGGGCCGGGCTTCCTCGTCGAGCACTACGACATCCATGCCGAGGCCGCGGCACTGGATCTCGCCGCGCCACACCGGCCCGATCGGATTGCCGAGCACGAAGCAGGAGATGATGTCGGTGCCGCCGGAGATCGAGGCGAGCTGGACGTCGCTCTTGATATTGCCATACACATAATCGAAGGCTTCCGGCACCAGCGGACTGCCGGTCGACATGATCGCGCGCAGTTTCCGCAGGTTGTGGGTTTTGATCGGCGCCAGATTGATCTTGGCGATGGCGTCGATGAACTTCGCCGAGGTGCCGAAGTGCGTCATGCCCTCGGCTTCGGCATAGTCGAAGAGGATGCTTCCACGCCTGACGAAGGGCGAGCCGTCATAGAGCAGCAGCGTCGCGCCCGAGGCAAGGCCGGATACGAGCCAGTTCCACATCATCCAGCCGCAGGTGGTGAAGTAGAACAGGCGGTCGCCCGGCCTCACGTCGCTGTGCAGACGATGCTCCTTCAGGTGCTGCAGCAGCGTCCCGCCCGCACTGTGAACGATGCACTTGGGCACGCCGGTGGTGCCGGAGGAATACAGGATGTAGAGCGGGTGATCGAAGGGCAGCCGTTCGAAGCGGATGTCCGTCACGGCAGCGAAGGGCGCAAGGAAGTCGCCCAGCGCGATGCCATTCTTCACCCCGGCGATGGCGCCGCCGGCATAGGGCACGACCACGACGCGCTCGAGCGACGCCATGCGAGCGGCGATCTCGGCCACCTTGCCGATGCAGTCGACCCGCTTGCCGTTGTACCAGTAGCCGTCGCAGGCGAACAGCACCTTGGGTTCGATCTGGCCGAAGCGGTCGAGCACGCCCTGCACGCCGAAATCCGGCGAAGCGGAGGAGAAGATGGCGCCGATGGAAGCGGTGGCCAGCATCGCCACGACGCTGGCCGGCACGTTGGGCAGATAGGCGGCGACCCGGTCGCCCTTCTTCACGCCCATGGCACGCAAGGCTGCGGCGGTCTGCGCCACGGCACGATACAGCTCGGCGCGGCTGGCGCGGCCCCTGACCTTATCCTCGCCCCAAAACACCAGCGCGTCGGCGGCGGAGCGGTCGCCGCGCAGCAGGTTCTCGGCGAAGTTGAGGCGCGCGTCGGGAAACCACTTTGCACCTGGCATGCGGTTGGCGTCGACCAGCACGCGCTCGCCGCGCTCGCCAATCACGCAGGAGGCATCCCATAACGTGGTCCAGAACGGCTCAGGCTGCGTCACCGACCAGCGGTGCAAGGCAGCGTAATCGGCTAATTCCGCGCCCCAGCGTTGGGCAGACAGGCGCATGAAGGCGGTCAGGTTTGCGGCCTCAATGCGCCGCTTCGAAGGCTTCCAGAGGGGAGTGTCGTTCATGTCGTGATTTCTTCAGCGAGTTTTCTCATGTTGTCGGGCAGCGCAATCGAACGGCCGCTGGCGGGATCGATCCAGACAACCTTGGCATCGCCATGCGCGTAAATCTTGTCGCTTCCGGCCAGGCGCAATTCGTAATGCGTCGGCAGGCTGCTGCGTCCCGGGGATCCCAGGTACATGCGCACCTCGACAGTGCCGGGATAGACGAAAGGCACGAGAAAGGTACAGCTGGCATTGACGATGACCGGGCCCTCATCGGCATGCTGACCTGTGTCGTAGCCGAGCGAATCGAACCACTCGATGCGCGCCTGTTCCATATAGCGGAAATAGACCGTGTTGTTGACATGCCCCATGCCGTCCATGTCGCCCCAGCGGATGGGCAGGGTTGTGGTGAATATCAGCTTGCGCTTGTGTTCCTGCCTGTGTTCCATTTGCACGAAGAGTGGATGGATAAAACCGAATTATAATGCCCGTCTACAAGACCAGAATACAGAAGCAAAGGAAAACAGCATGCAACGCGAGTCCATGGAATTCGATGTCGTCATCGTCGGCGGCGGCCCAGCCGGCCTCGCCGCGGCGATACGCCTGAAGCAGCTCAATGGGGACATCAACGTCTGCCTGATCGAGAAAGGCGCCGAGGTCGGCGCGCATATCCTCTCCGGCGCAGTGATGGATCCGCGCGCGCTCGACGAGTTGATCCCCGACTGGAAGGAAAAGGGCGCCCCGCTCGACACGCCGGTCTCGGAGGACCGCTTCATCATCTTCTCGGAGAAAGGCGGCTTCAGGGTGCCCAACGCACTGCTGCCCGGCTGTTTCCTCAATCACGGCAACTACATCGTCAGCCTGGGCAACCTTTGTCGCTGGCTGGCACAACAGGCCGAAGCGCTCGGCGTGGATATCTATCCGGGTTTCGCCGGAGCCGAGGTGCTCTTCAATGAGGACGGTTCGGTGCGGGGCGTGGCGACCGGCGACATGGGCATCGGCCGAGACGGCCAGCCAACGTCGGCCCACCAGCCGGGCATGGAACTGCTGGCCAAGTACACGCTGTTCGCCGAAGGCTGTCGCGGCCACCTCGGCAAGCAACTCGAAGAACGCTTCAAGCTGCGCACCGGTGCCGACCCGCAGGTCTACGGCATCGGCATCAAGGAGTTGTGGGAAATCAAGCCGGAACAGCATGTCAAAGGCCTCGTCATGCACACCGGCGGCTGGCCGATGGCTTCCGACACCTACGGCGGCGGCTTCGTTTACCACCTGGAGGGGAACCTCGTCTCGATCGGCTACGTGGTCGGCCTGGCCTACAGCAACCCTTACCTCTCGCCATTCGAGGAATTCCAGCGCTACAAGCTGCACCCGCTGGTGAAGCCCTTCCTCGAAGGCGGCAAGCGCATTTCCTACGGCGCTCGGGCACTGACCGCCGGCGGCCTGCAGGCCCTGCCGAAGCTGATCTTCCCGGGCGGGGCGCTCATCGGCGATGATGCCGGCTTCCTCAACGCCGCGCGCATCAAGGGCTCGCACGCCGCGCTGAAGACCGGCATGCTCGCCGCCGAAGCGCTCGCCGAGGCCTTCGGCGCCGGCCGCAGCGGCGACGAACTGACCGATTATCCACGCCGGTTCCGCGAGTCCTGGCTCTACGAGGAACTCCACCGCACACGCAACTTCAAGCCGTGGATGAGCAAGGGGCTATGGATGGGCTCGCTGATGTTCGGCATCGACCAGCAGGTGTTCCGCGGCAAGGCGCCATGGACGCTTCGCCTCACGGCCGACCACCTGAAGCTGAAGCCTGCGGCCAGTTGCCGGCCGATCGACTACCCCAAGCCGGATGGCGTCATCACCTTCGACCGCCTCTCCTCCGTGTTCCTCTCCAACACCAACCACGAGGAAAACCAGCCCTGCCACCTGCACCTGAAGGACGAGAACGTGCCGATCGGCACCAACCTCGCACTCTACGACGCGCCCGAGCAGCGTTACTGCCCGGCCGGCGTATATGAAATCGTGCGCGACGCCGACGGCGGCAACCCGCGCCTGCAGATCAACGCGCAGAACTGCGTGCATTGCAAGACATGCGACATCAAGGATCCGACGCAGAACATCGTCTGGGTCGTGCCGCAGGGCGGCGAGGGCCCGGTCTACCCGAACATGTGATCAGGCGATTTGCAGGCTGCCGAGCATGCCATTGACCGCGCGCTCGAACAGGGGCTCATCGGTCACGATCCGCGCCGTGCCCGTCCTGAACTTGTAGGCCAGGGCTTCCTGCGAAATGGAAGTCGCGCGCGGCGAACGCGGATTGGTGAAGAGGAAGATTCCGCGTTTCGGACTGACCCAGGAAAGCCGCGCGCGCGCTGCCGCTCCTTCGCCCTGGCTGAACTCCACCCAGTCGCCGCGACCAAGCGCCGCCACTTCCTGCAAATGAATGTCTCCCGCCTCCAGGACGGTGCTGGCACCGACCAGCGCCACTTCGTCGATCTGCACATCCTCCTCCGTGATGCGTGTAATGAGCAGTTCCCCTTCCGGATTGATGCTGTACTGGGGGGGCAGCGGCATGGCTGCATGCGGCAACGTCTCGATTGATTTGGGCGCCTCTGCCCCTACCAGACCCGCCTTCACTGCGGCGGAATGTAGTGCGACCAGTTCGTCGAAGAAGTGGCCGCGCTGTTCCTGCGGCAGGCCGATAACGTCAAGACCGACATGCATGGCACGCAGCAGGCCCGGCAACGTGTTCACCAATTGCTTGCGCTCATCGCTGTTCGCCTTCGGCGCCACGCTCCAGAGCAGATCGTCCATCATGGCCAAAGCACTCAAATAGGCGTGATGCTCCTCGCCATGGCGAATGTATAGCTCCTTCAGCACATGCTGCCAATGGTCGAGCAGGAAGCGCTGCACACCCTGCGGCACACTCGATGCCAGGCGGCGCGACACCGCTTCGCCGGCGACGACCCAGGCGATCTCCTCCGTCTCGCGCTTGCGCATGAGATCTGCCGAACGATCCGCGATGCCCTCCGCGATGGCATCCCGTTCGGCAATGAAGGCATTCAGCAGATTGAGTGCGTCGGTGAAGATCTGTACATCCCGGTCGAAGTCGCTCTGGATGCGCTCGGCGATGAAGGCGACTTCCCCGAAGAGCGGGTCGTCCTGGTCTACCGTCTGGCCCCAGGCCACTGCGGCCTGCGATATCCCGTCCAGCAGCCGGCGGGCCGGGTGCGTCCTGCTTGAAAAGAAGGACTTGTCGAGCATTGCCACTTTGAGCACCGGGATCTGCAGGCGTCCCACGAGCGCCTTGATGGGGTCGGGAATCTTCGCGTCGTCGAAGATGAAATCGAACAGCATGGCGACGATGTCGATGGTGATCGCATCAAGTTGGCCGACACCCTGCTCCAGGCTGTTGGCCTTGACCTGGTGCAGGATATTCATGGTGCCGAGCGCCTGGCCGAGATCGGGCAGGTCTGCGACGCGGCTCTTCGCGCCCATCAGCGTGTCGAGGCGCTGCATTTCCGTGAGGGTGTCGATGAACCCGTCCTGGACCATGGCCGCCTGAGACACGGTGCCGGCGACAGGCGCACCGCCGGGAACGGTTGTCAACGCCGGCGCCTGAACGCCGGACGTCGTGCCGGAGAATCCGGGCATGTCTGCTGACCGTGTCTGCAACATAAGCTGCTGCAGGACGGCGAACAGGTCGCCGCCGCCGCTCGGTTCGCGCTGGGTCGGTGCGGCATCCGGCGCCTGGGAGGCCGCCGGCCTCGCGGCCGGCGTATTGCTCACCGCCTTGCGATAGGCGGCACGCAAGTCGGGCAGAACGTTCCAGCGCACCATCTCGCTGTTGAGGTCGGCATAGACGGCGTGCAGCGCACTGGAAACATGCTGCTCGATCTGCTTGAGCAGCACCAGCTTGAGCTTTACGCTGCCCTCGATCTCGTTGCAGGCGAGCTTCAGCGCATCGCAGACGGCCTGCGGGCTGATGGGATTCTCCTCGTCCTTCAGTTCGTTCTTGCCGAGCAGCATGGCAACCCGCTCGCCGAGAAGCGAGAGTTCATCCTCGTTCTGCTCTCGCAGGCGCGCAGCGAGTTCCTGCATGGCGATGCTTTCGGCAAGATCGTCCTCCTCGACCAGGCGCAGTTCCTGCGTCGAGGCGGCAAGGGTCTTCATGGCGGAGTCCATCTCGCCGCGCGTCTTGTGGTTGAAGACATCGATGAAATGGCGCGAGAAGGCCGCTTCGATTTTCGGCCATTTCTCCTTGGCCTTGCCGCGCACCTCGAGATAGAGGTTCTGCATTTCGCGGTCGTAGCTGGCCTCGGCCATCTGGAACAGGTCTTCTTCGACATCGGCCAGCATTTCGCGCAGCGAACCGGACAGCCGCTTCATGGCCAGTTCGCGGCAATCGTTGAGCATGCGGCTGGACTCCGCCGCGCTCAACTGGCGCCGCTCGCTCAGGTTGACGACATTGCTTAACGCGCTCGCAGCCATACGTGCCTCCAGTCTTGGCCGTACCGCGCAAAGGCGCGGCAGGCAACATCCATCAGGCCGATGCCGAAAGGGCAGCAGCCGGAGGACGAACGTCACCGGGATGGAGGCGCAGGCAGCCGGTCAGGCGGGAAACCAGAATCGGCGCAATCCGGGCCGTTTCGCCCGGCGTTGCATTGACAGAAAGAAAGGCACATGACATTGCGACCCCTATCTGGCGACTCCGCTGCCTTAGAACTTCCCCGAGCTGGGAAATCCCTTAGACCGGTTGTTTTGCGCCCCCATCTTTCGATGGGTTTGCCCTTTTCAGATTCTTGGATCCACCTGCAACAACGGCAGATGCATCTCTTTCTAGAGGCCTTCAACAGCGAAGCCCTCAGGAGCCACCGTGAAATATTTCACGGTATTTGAATAATAGATAGCATGCGGTGATTCAGGGCGCAACTGTCGTTGACTCACGACAGCAACGCCTCGAAAAACGCTTTTTCATTTATGAATCAATCAATTGAGTAATGAAACCGGTGCGCGGCCAACAGACCGGCGGCAGAAATAAATAGAGGGGCGGCGACTGATGCGCCGCCCCGCCCACGATTACAAATGCTCTTCAGGCACCGCCATCGCTCCGGCACCGCCCTTGATCACCGTCTGGGCCAATCCGGGTGCCTGTGACAGGACATGGTCGGCGTAGAAACGGGCCGTGGCGATCTTGGTCGGATAGTAAGGATCCTTGTCGCCCGCAGCGATCTTCGCCTGAGCCACCAACGCGGCGCGCGCCATCTGCCAGCCGCCGCTGACGATGCCCATCAGCTTCAGAAAAGGCACGGCACCGACATGCACCCCCTTGATGTCCTGGCTGAAGTTCGTCGCGATGTAGGTAGCCGCTTCGGCCACCGCCGCCACGCCACGCGAGAAGCCGGCATGGATGGCTGCGAAATCCTCGCCGGGCTGCTTGGCCAGCGCCGCCTCGACCTGCTGCATAATGCCGGCCACCGCCTTGATGGTGGCACCGCCCTCGCGCGCGATCTTGCGTCCGATCAGGTCGTTGGCCTGAATGCCGGTGGTGCCCTCGTAGATGGTGGTGATGCGCGCGTCGCGCAGGTACTGCGCGGCGCCGGTCTCCTCGATGAATCCCATGCCGCCGTGGATCTGCACGCCGAGCGAGGCGACTTCGATGCCGGTCTCTGTGCTCCAGCCCTTGACCACAGGGATCATCAGGTCGACGAAGGCCTGGTTGCGTTTACGCTCCTCCGCATCGGGGTGGCGCGCCGCCGCATCGTGCGCCGCCGCCACGACATAGGCGAGGGCCCGCATCGCTTCCGTCTGCGACTTCATCAGCATGAGCATGCGGCGGATGTCGGGGTGGCGGATGATCGGCACGGCGCCCCCGCCCTCGACGAGGTCGCGGCCCTGCACGCGTTCCCTGGCGTACTCGAGGGCCCGCTGGTAGGCACGGTCGGCAATGGCCACGCCTTCCAGGCCGACGGCGAAGCGCGCCGCGTTCATCATGACGAACATGTACTTGAGGCCCTCGTTCTCCTTGCCGACGAGGTAGCCGGTGGCGCCGCCGTTGTCGCCGTAGGCGAGCACGGCCGTCGGCGAGGCATGGATGCCCAGCTTGTGCTCGATGGAAACGCAGCGCACGTCATTGCGCGCGCCTGGCGTGCCGTCGGCATTGAGGAGGAACTTCGGCACGACGAAGAGGGAGATGCCCTTGACACCCTCGGGCGCGTCCGGCGTGCGGGCCAGCACGAGATGGATGATGTTGTCCGTCATGTCGTGCTCGCCGTAGGTGATGAAGATCTTCTGGCCGAAGACCTTGTAGGTGCCGTCGCCCTGCGGCACGGCGCGCGAGCGCACCAGCGCGAGGTCGGAGCCGGCTTGCGGCTCGGTAAGGTTCATGGTGCCGGTCCAGCTGCCCTCGATCATCTTCGGCAGGTAGGCCTGCTTCAGCTCGGGCGAGCCGTTGAGGACGATCGCCTCGATGGCGCCGGTGGTAAGCAGCGGGCACAGCGAAAAGGCCATGTTGGAGGCCTTCCACATCTCCTGCACGGCCGCCACGACCACCTTGGGCATGCCCTGACCACCGTACTCCGGTTCGCAGCCGATGCCGTTCCAGCCGTTCTCGACGAACTGCCGGTAGGCCTCCTTGAAGCCCTGCGGCATGGTGACGTTGCTGTCCTTCCACTGCGCCCCCTCGTGGTCGCCGGTAGTATTGATCGGGGAAAGGACGCCCGAAGCGAACTTGCCGGCTTCCTCGAGGATGGCGTCGATGGTGTCAGGTGTTGCCTCCTCGTAGCCGGGCAGCTTGCCGACCAGCTCGATGCCGGCCAGTTCGCGCAGTACGAAGTGCATGTCACGAAGGGGGGCGGAATAGGTGCTCATCGTTTTCTCCTAGGGTTGTCACGCACGACCGCTCAGGCGGTCTTCCAGAATATCTTCCAGCAACAGGATCTCGGCCACGACCGAGACAGGAAAGCCCATGCGTCCGCCGTCGCGATTGTCGACGAGCAAATGGCGCAGGTATTCCCCACAGGAAATCTCGGGCCATGTTGCCTGAATCTTCGCCAGAATGTGGGGAAGTTGCTCTAATCCGAGGATCTCGATGCCTTCATCCTCGTCGAAGAAGGAGCGCAGAGGCACTTCGGAGACGCCCTCATCCCAGCCTGGCACCTTGACGTTGAAATGGCGGTGCACCGTCCCTGCGGCCTGTTCAAAGTCCTCGCGCATGCCGGTCTGTCGATAGAGGCCGAGCATTTTCAGCCACGGCCTGACGGATACCGTCGCGTGGCCTTGCAGGTAGTCCTTCAGGGTTTGCATGGCCCCCGTCGTGCGCCCGTAGCTCAGCATCACCTCGGCGAGGTCGAGGGCATGATCCATTTCCTCGCGGACGGGATCGACGCTGGGCAACATTGCCTCAGCCGAGGGTACGGTCAGGCGTTTCAGCCCTTCCAGGCTTTCGCTGGCCTGCGGCAGCATACCCAGCGCGGGCGGCGGCGTGATCGCCGGTGCCGCGGACGGCGGCATGGCCGCAGTCTGCGCCATCATGTCGGCGCGCACATACGCACCTCGGCGAATCTGATCCTTGGCAGCCTGGCGTCGCAACAACAACAAAGTCAGCAGCGCCAGCACGGCGCCCCCCAGCGCCGCCCACATCAAGGTGTTTTGCGGAGCGACCACCTTGGGCGCCGACAACTGCGACGACTTCGGCAAGGCTGCCGAGGAAGCCGGCTCGGCAGGCGCGGTATCGAGGCCGGCCAACAATGAAAGGGGGGGTGATGCTGAAACCGTCGAGCCCTCGATCAGGCCGCGCAGTGACCGAACCAGGTCGGCTGTTTCGTGTATGCGCGCATTCAGGCTGTCGAAGCCGATCCAGAACTCGCTGGACGACTGCGTCAGGCGGTATTCGCGACGCAGCAGCTCGCGCTCATCATCCGTGGCCGATGCCAGGGACAATTGCAGGCTCAGCTGCATTTCCGGCTCGATTGGCGTAGATAAAGCTGTCTTCGCGGGCAGAACGACAAGCAGCAAGAGCGATGCCTGCATGCATACCGCGGCGCGAAGCCGGCCCATTGGCGCTCAGCCCAGTTCGGCTATCAACTCCGGCACGGCCTGGAAGAGGTCGGCCACCAGACCGTAGTCGGCCACCTGGAAGATCGGTGCCTCGGGATCCTTGTTGATGGCCACGATCACCTTGCTGTCTTTCATGCCGGCCAGGTGCTGGATCGCGCCGGAGATGCCGATGGCGATATACAGATCCGGCGCGACGATCTTGCCGGTCTGACCGACCTGGTAGTCGTTTGGCACGAACCCAGCATCGACCGCAGCGCGCGAGGCGCCCAGCGCGGCGCCCAACTTGTCGGCCAAAGGCTCCAGCAGCTTGTGGTAGTTCTCACCGTTGGCCAGTCCGCGGCCGCCCGAGACGATGATCTTCGCGGCACCCAGCTCGGGACGCGCACTCTTGGTCAACTCGCGGCCGACAAGTTTCGCGACGCCGAGGTCGGCGCCGGCCTCGACCGGCTCGACAGTGGCCGTGCCGCCCTTCCCTGCCGCCTCGAAAGCCGTGCCGCGCACAGTGATGACCTTGACGCTGTCTGCGCTCTGCACCGTCGCCAGGGCATTGCCGGCATAAATCGGCCGCACGAAGGTGTCGGCGGATTCGACGGCAACGATATCGGAGACCTGCGCCACGTCCAGCAATGCCGCCACGCGCGGCATGACGTTCTTGCCGAAGGTGGAGGCGGGCGCAAGGATGTGCGTGTAGCCGCCTGCGTTGGCCACGACCAGCGCGGCCAGGTTTTCCGGCATCTGCTCCGCATAGGGGGCGGCATCCGCCACCCGCACCTTGGCGACGCCTTCCAATCCGGCCGCTTCTTGGGCGGCGGCGGCGCAGCCGCTGCCCGCTACCAGCACGTGGATTTCACCGCCGATACTCTTCGCGGCGGTAAGCGTGTTGAGCGTCGCTGCCTTCAGCGACGCGTTGTCGTGTTCTGCAAGGACAAGGATGCTCATCAGATCACCTTCGCTTCGTTCTTGAGTTTGTCCACCAGTTGCTTTACGTCCGCCACCTTGACGCCGCCGGCACGCTTGGGCGGCTCGGCAACCTTGAGGGTCTTCAGCCGCGGCGAGACATCGACGCCGAGATCGGCCGGCTTCTGGTTGTCCAGCGGTTTCTTCTTGGCCTTCATGATGTTGGGCAGCGTGGCATAGCGCGGCTCGTTCAGGCGCAGGTCGGTGGTGACCACCGCCGGCAGGGCCAGCTCGACGGTTTCCAGGCCGCCGTCGATCTCGCGCGTCACCGTGGCCTTGCCGTCGGCAATGACCACCTTCGAGGCGAAGGTGGCCTGCGGCCAGCCCATCAGCGCTGCGAACATCTGGCCGGTCTGGTTGGCATCGTCGTCGATGGCCTGCTTGCCGAAGATGACCAGCTGCGGCCCCTCCTTGTCGGCCACGGCCTTCATCAGCTTGGCCACGGCGAGCGGCTGCAGTTCGACGTCGGTCTCAACCAGGATGGCGCGGTCCGCCCCGATGGCCAGTGCCGTGCGCAGGGTTTCCTGGCAGGCGGCAAGACCGCAGGAAATTGCCACTACTTCGGTGGCAATGCCGGCTTCCCTCAAACGCACCGCCTCCTCGACGGCTATCTCGTCGAAGGGGTTCATCGACATCTTGACGTTGGCGAGGTCCACGCCGGAACCGTCGCCCTTGACGCGCACCTTGACGTTGTAGTCAACGACGCGCTTGACCGGTACGAGGATCTTCAATCCCGTTCTCCTTTGCGTTATTGCGAACGCCGCGCCGCGCGCGGCTGTCTCTCCTCCGGCAGATTATGGCACCGGGTCGAGGGATTTGACACGGCCGGCGGGTGCCGGCAGAATTCATCCATACGCTACCGTATGGTAAAGCGTATCCTATCGCAAGCCCGACAGGATTTCAATACAGCTGACGGCAATGAGCAGAACCAAGTCCGAACCCGGGCGCACCCAGCTCGACCGCGAAGCCTGGATCAAGGCATCGCTGGCCATCCTCGCCGAGAAAGGCCTCGACGGCATTCGCGTCGAGGTGTTGGCGAAGCGCCTGAAAGTCACCAAGGGCAGCTTCTACTGGCATTTCAAGGATCGCCGAGACCTCCTGGATGCGGTGCTGAAAACATGGAAGGATGGCCGCATCAAGGATATCCAGAAGCAGACCCGCGCCGTGCCCGGCGAGGAACTCCCCCGCGCCTACCATGTCATCGAGGTCTATAGCGCCAACCGCAACCGCAAGGGCATGCTCATCGAAATCGCCATGCGCGACTGGGCGCGGCGCGATCCTGCCGCTGCGGCGGTGGTGGAAGAGGTTGACGCCAAACGTCTTGAATTCGGCCGCAAGGGTTTCGAAGCGCGCGGCATGCCGCCGCTGGAAGCCTCCAGCCGCAGCCTGCTGCTCTATGCCTACGTGTTTGGACTGAGCCTGATGAGTTGCGGCAAGTTCGATGCCGACATGGCGGAGATGAAGCGCTGGATCGCAGACCGCATTGCCCGTTAGAGCCGCCGCCAGACCGCCCAAAGACCACGCAAGTCAAGGACCAGGACGCAGCGAACAGCCCCCTTCCCGGCAATGGAGCGGGGAATGATGGCCCACCTCCCTAGCGGGTACCGGTCATTTTCCTGTACAGCGCCCCCAACTCACCGACGATGCCGCGGCGGAAAGCCAGCACGCAAATCACGAAGATCGCGCCCATGATGACGGTGACGAGCGAGCCGACCTTGTCGGCCAACTCGTTCTGCAGTGTCACGATGGTGGCCGCTCCCACGACCGGGCCGAACACTGTGCCCATGCCGCCGAGCAGCGTCATCAGCACCACCTCGCCCGAGGTGTGCCAGTGGGCGTCGGTCAAGGTGGCGAAGCGGAACACCAGCGTCTTGGTGGCGCCGGCCAGCCCGGCCAGCCCGGCGGAAAGCACGAAGGCCAGCAGCTTGTATTTCGCCACGTCGTAGCCGAGCGAGATGGCGCGCGCCTCGTTCTCACGGATGGCCTTCAGCACTTGGCCGAAAGGCGAATGGATGGTGCGGTGGATGATCCAGAAGCCGAAAATGAAAATCGCTAGAACGAAGTAGTAGAGATTGAGATCGTCCTTCAGATCGATGATCCCGAGCAGCTTGCCGCGCGGAATGCCCTGCAGCCCATCTTCGCCGCCTGTGAAGGGCGCCTGCAGGAATACGAAGTACATCATCTGCGCCAGCGCAAGGGTGATCATCGCGAAATAGATCCCGGACCTGCGGATGGCCAGGCTTCCAATCACCCAGCCCAATGCCGCCGCTGCCAGCGCCGCGAAGATGAGGCCCAACTCAGGTGGAAAGCCCCAGATCTTGATGCTGTGGCCGGCGACGTAGCCCGCCGTGCCGAGGAAGACAGCATGGCCGAAGGAAAGCAGCCCGGTATAGCCAATCAGCAGGTTAAAGGCACAGGCGAACAGCGCGAAGCACAGGACCTTCATCACCAGGACCGGGTAGATCACCGTCGGCGCCACCAGCATGATAGCCAGCAGGATGCCGTATCCGATCCGGCGCCGGTTCATTTCTCCCTCCCGAACAGGCCGGCCGGCCGCACCAGCAGCACGATGGCCATGATGACGAACACCACGGTGGAAGAAGCTTCGGGGTAGAACACCTTGGTCAGCCCCTCGATCACGCCAAGCCCCAGCCCAGTGACAATGGAACCGAGTATCGAGCCCATGCCGCCCACTACGACGACGGCAAACACGACGATGATCAGATTGGATCCCATCAGCGGACTGATCTGCGTCGCCGGGGCGGCAAGCACGCCGGCAAATGCCGCGAGGCCGACACCGAAGCCGTAGGTCAGCATCACCATCAGCGGCACATTGATGCCGAACGCCTGCGTCAACTGGGGGTTCTCGGTTGCGGCGCGAAGATAGGCGCCCAGCCGCGTCTTCTCGATCACGAACCAGGTGACGAGGCAAACCGACAAAGAGGCCAGGATCACCCAGGCGCGGTATTTCGGCAGGTACATGAAACCGAGATTGAATGCACCCAAAAGCGCTTCGGGAATCGAATAGGGCTGGCCCGCAACGCCATAGAGGTCGCGAAACAGGCCTTCGATCATCAGGGCGAGACCGAAGGTGAGCAGCAGGCCATAGAGATGATCGAGCTTGTACAGCCATTGCAACATCAGTCGCTCGATGGCAATCCCGATCAGGCCCACGGCGATGGGCGCCAGCACCAGCATCCACCAGTAGCCGATGCCCAGATACTCCATGCCCATCCAGGCCAGCATGGCGCCCGCCATGTAGAGGGCGCCATGGGCGAAGTTGATGATGTTGAGCATGCCGAAGATGACGGCGAGACCCAGGCTCAGCACGGCATAAAAGGAGCCATTGACCAGCCCCAGCATGAGTTGCCCGTACAAGGCCTGGATCGGAACGCCGAAAATCTCCGTCATGCGTACATCACTCCTGCGTTGTCAGCCGCAGGCTATTTCTTCAGAGCAGGACAGCGCGACAGGGCCAGCGGCTGGAAGGCCTCGTCGCCGGGAATCACCTGCTTGATGTTGTAGTAGTCCCACGGCTCCTTCGACTCGCTGGGCTTCTTGACCTCGACCAGGTACATGTCATGCACCATGCGGCCGTCCTCGCGGATCTTGCCGCCCTTGGCGAATGCGTCATTGATCGGCGTCTCCTTCATCTTCTTCATCACCGTGGCTGTGTCGTCCGTCCCGGTCGCCTGTACGGCTTTCAGGTAATGCAATATCGCCGAATAGGCGCCGGCTGGCAGCATATTGGGCATACCCTTGTGCTTGGAGAAGAAGCGGCGACTGAATTCGCGCGTCTCGGCGTTGAGGTTCCAGTAAAAGCCCTCGGTGAACATCATGCCTTGCGTCGTCTCCAGCCCCAGGGCATTGATGTCGACTATGGTGGTCAGCAAACCGACCACCGTCTGCGTCTTGGTGATACCGAACTCGTTGGCGGCCTTGATCGAATTGATGGTATCGCCGCCGGCATTCGCCAAACCGATCACCTTGGCCTTTGAGGCCTGCGCCTGGAGCAGGAAAGATGAGAAGTCCGAGGCATTGAGCGGGTGTCGTACCGAGCCGAGCACCTTTCCGCCCGCCGCCTTTACCGCATCGCTCGAATCCTTCTCCAGAGAATGTCCGAAGGCGTAATCGGCCGTCAGGAAGAACCAGGTGTCCTTGCCTGTCTTGGTCACGGCCTTGCCCGGGCCATTGGCCAGCGCATAGGTGTCATAGACGTAGTGCACCACGTTGTTCGGCGCGCAATCCTCGTTGGTCAATCGCGTCGAAGCGGCACCCGCGTTCATCATAATCTTGTTCTTCTCCGTGGTGACCTTGGCCACTGCGATGGCGACGCCGGAATTCAGCACGTCGGTAACCATGTCGACGCCTTCCGTGTCATACCATTCGCGCACCTTGTTCGATCCTACATCGGCCTTGTTCTGATGGTCGGCGGACACTAGTTCAATCTTGAACTTCGGCTTGTACTTCGCCTTGAAATCCTCGACGGCCATTTCGGCCGCCAGCACGGATCCCTTGCCGCCCAGGGCGGAGTACACCCCGGACATGTCTGTCAGCACGCCGATCTTCACCACGTCGCCGGATATCTTGCCTGCGGTCTGTGCCAGCGCAGTGCCCGCAACGGGCAACAGCATGGTGGAAAGGGCCAGAGCCAATACTTTACGTTTCATCATGATGTTCCTCCTTTGTGGAAGTTGACGGGGTCGGGACAGTCAGACCCCAAGGTACTCCTGCAGCAAATGCTGCTTTACATCGATTTCATCGCGGGCGATCTCCGCCACCACCTGTCCGTGCTCGACGATGAACATGCGGTCTGCCAGCGGCGCGGCAAAGCGGAAGTTCTGCTCCACCAGAATGATGGTGTAGTCGCGTTCCTTGAGCATCCGGATGATCTCCCCCAGCTTCTGCACGATCACCGGCGCCAATCCTTCGGAGACTTCGTCGAGCAACAGCAGCCTGGCCCCCGTGCGCAGAATGCGCGCCATGGCCAGCATCTGCTGCTCGCCGCCGGAAAGCCGCGAGCCCTGACTTTTTCGACGCTCTGCCAGATTGGGGAACATGTCGTAGATGGCATCCAGGCCAAGGCCGCCGCTGCCGACTTGCGGCGGCAGGAGCAGGTTCTCTTCACAACTCAGGCTGGCATAGATGCCGCGTTCTTCCGGGCAGTAACCGACGCCCATCTGGGCGATCCGGTGCGGCGGCAGGCGGATCGCTTCGCGACCATTGAGCATAATCGAGCCGGTGCGCTTGCCTGTCAGGCCAAGGATGGCGCGCAGCGTGGTCGTGCGACCGGCCCCGTTGCGGCCGAGCAGCGAGATGCATTCCCCGCGCCGTACCGTGAAATCCATGCCGTGCAGCACATGCGATTCGCCGTAGAAGGCATGGAGGTCGGAGACCCTCAGGTATTCGCTGCTCGCCATGTCAGTGCCCGGCCGGCGAGGCCAGCTCTTCCGCCTCGGTTCCCATATAGGCTTCGATCACCTGGGGGTTCTCCGCGACCTCGGCATAGGCGCCTTCCGCCAGTACGGCACCCCGCGCCAGCACGGTTATGGTGTCCGAAATGCCCGCCACCACCCCCATGTTGTGCTCGACCATCAAAACGGTACGGTTGGCCGACACTTTCTTGATGAGATCCCGCACCAACGCGACATCCTCGTGGCCCATGCCCTGGGTCGGCTCGTCGAGCAGCATCAGTTCGGGTTCCAGCGCGAGCGTGGTGGCGATCTCCAGCGCACGCTTGCGGCCATAGGGCAGTTCGACGGCCACCATGCCTGCGAAGTCCTCCAGACCGACCTGGGCCAGCAGTTCCACGGCACGTCCGTTGAGGACATCCAGCGTCCGCTCGGAGCGCCAGAAATGAAATGAGGTGCCGAGCTTGCGCTGCAGTGCGATGCGCACGTTCTCGATAACAGTCAGGTGCGGGAAGACGGCAGATATCTGGAAGGATCGGACGATGCCGCGCCGGGCGATCTGCGCAGGATGCGCCGAAGTGATGTCCTTGCCATTGAAGTGGATGCTGCCACGCGTCGGCCCGAGAAATTTTGTGAGCAGATTGAAGACCGTCGTCTTGCCGGCGCCGTTCGGACCGATCAACGCGTGGATGTGTCCGCGCCTGACCTTCAGGTCGACGCCATTGACAGCCACAAAACCCTTGAATTCCTTGACGAGGCCCCTCGTTTCAAGGATGAAGTCGTCTGCCATTTCCTCCCCCACGGTAGCCGGCTACCAACATCTCGCCCGCATATCCTGCGAGCCGATTATGGTGGACGCTTTAGGATTAATCAACCGATCGCAGACGAACCTCGATTCAGGCCGTCGCCCCGGCCTGGGTCCCGCGCGGCTCATTGCGGCGTCCTGGAAACCCACTCCTTGAAATCGTCCCGAAGTTTTGTTTTCATGAACTTCCCGGTCGATGTGCGCGGCAGAGCCTCGACAAAGGCATAGTCGTCCGGGCACTGCCAGTTTGGAAATTGGGCGGCGAGAAAGGCACGCAATTCCTCTGGCGCAACCTCTTTGCCGGGTTTCTTCACCACCACGGCCAAAGGCCGCTCATCCCATTTCGGATGCCTGACCGCCACCACGGCCGCTTCGGCGACAGCCGGGTGTCCCATGATGGCGTTTTCCAGGTCAACCGAACTGATCCATTCCCCACCGGACTTGATCAGATCCTTGGTGCGGTCTGAGATGCGCATATAGCCTTCCGCATCGATGGTGGCAACATCGCCAGTTCGCAGCCAGCCGTCGTCCGTGATCTTGTCGGGATCGCGCGGGGTATTGTGGTATCCGCCCGTAACCCAGGGGCCGCGCGCCTGCAATTCCCCCACCGAAGCGCCATCCCAAGGCTGGGGACCATTCTCGCCCATGATGCGCAACTCCACGAGCGGCAGGGCAATGCCCTGCCTGGCACGTACCTGGTATTGCGATTCCTCCGGCAACGCAGCGTGTTCCGGTTTCAACCAGGACAACGTGCCGACCGGCGACAACTCGGTCATGCCCCATCCATGCTTGATCGCGAGGCCATGCTTCTCGAAGGCCGCGATCATTGCCTTGGGCACGGCAGATCCGCCGACCATCATGCGCATGCCTTGCTTCAATTGCCAGCGTCCCGGCGCATTGTCGAGGGCCTGCTGGATGGTCATCCAGACCGTCGGCACACCAAGCGCCAGCGTCACCGTCTCCCGCTCCATCAGGTCGAGCAAATCCTCCGCAGCCATATGTGGGCCGGGAAAGACAAGATTGGCGCCCACCATGATGGACGCATACGGCACGCCCCAGGAATTGGCGTGGAACATGGGCGTCACCGCGAGCACGGCATCGTTGCAGGAAAGATCGAGGCAGTCCGGCAGCGAAATTGCCAGCGAATGCAGCACCGTGGAGCGGTGCGAATAAACGACGCCCTTCGGCCGCCCCGTGGTCCCGGACGTATAGCACATGCCGCAAGGGGCGTTTTCTTCCAGTTCCTGATATTGAAAGTCGGTTGCATCGACGTCGATGAAGGTTTCGTAATCCTGATAGCCTTGCTGTACCGGCTTGCCACACGTGGGTGCCACGATGATGCGCTCCAGCTTAACAAGCGGCACCAGCTTCTCCACCAGCGGCAGCAGCACGTCATCCACCAGCAGGATGCGGTCCCCGGCGTCGGCAATGATGTAAGCGAGGTCTTCAGGACTCAGTCGGAGATTCAGCGTATGCAGCACGGCACCTGCCGCCGGGATGCCGAAATAGGCCTCCATATGCCAAGCGTGGTTCCACATCAGCGTAGCCACGGGCTCCCCGGGTTTCGTTCCGGCGCGCACGAGGGCCGCGGCCAACTGGCGCGCGCGCCGATGCAATGCCTCGAAGGTCGTTCTGTGCAGGGTCTTGTCCGGCAGGCGCGAAACAATCTCGCGGTTTGCGAAGAACTGTTTCCCTCGCTCCAGAAGCTGGTTCGTGGACAGGGGAACGCTTTGCATGGTCGTATGCATGATTTCCTTCCCGATGGGTGCGCATTGCGGAAAGCAAGGCGCAGCTGACCGTGAAAAGCACCCTGACCCAAGCGTGCCAATCACGCGATGGGTCTATCCCCGGACACGGCAAATGCTGGGCCGTCAGTCCTCTTAGTTGCCGTTCATGGCGGCAGGCGGAATCAACAGCCCTTCCACGGCGGCATCGGTTTCTTGGCGATGAAGGCATCGATGCCTTCCTGCGCATCCTCGGCCATCATGTTGCAGGCCATGGTTTCGGCTGCCAGCTGATAGGCGCCCTCCAGTCCCATCTCGATCTGCTTGTAGAAAGCTTGTTTGCCCATCGCCACCGCCTTCGGCGACTTGGCGCAAATGGAGTCCGTCAGTTTCCTGACCTCAGCATCCAGTTCCCCAGCAGGCACCACGCGATTCACCAGCCCGCGTGCAAGCGCCGTGGTCGCATCCATGAAATCGCCCGTCACGAGCATCTCGAATGCCTGCTTGCGAGGCAGGTTGCGCGCCAGCGGCACGGCGGGCGTGCTGCAGAACAGGCCGAGGTTGACGCCGGAGACGGCGAACTTAACCGTATCCGCCGCCACGGCCAGGTCGCACATGGCGACCAGCTGGCAGCCGGCCGCGACGGCCATGCCGTGCACCCGCGCAATGACAGGCTGCGGCAGATCGACCAGTTTCATCATCATCCTGCCGCACTTCCTGAACAGCGCTTGCTGATACGTCTTGTCCGGATGGCTGCGCATCTCCTTCAGGTCGTGACCGGCGCAGAAGGCCTTGCCGGCGCCGGCCAGCACGACAACGCGCACCGACTTGTCCATGGCGATGGCGTCGAGCGCCGCCTGCATTTCGTCGATCAGCCCATCGGAGAGCGAATTGAACTGGCTCGGGCGGTTCAGCGTGAGCGTGGCCACGCCGTTGTCGTCGCTGCGCAGCAACAGCGGTTCGTTGGATGATTGCATCACGGCACTCATAGCCCTGCTCCTTAATCGATGGCGGCAGCAGATCTGGCCTGCTCCCGCAAAATGAATTTCTGGATCTTGCCAGTGGCGGTCTTCGGCAGCGGGCCGAACACCACTTTCTTGGGAACCTTGAAGCGCGCCATGCGTTCCCGACAGAACTCGATGAACTCCGCTTCCGTCGCCTGCACGCCCTCCTTCAGCTCGATGAAGGCGCAGGGTACCTCGCCCCATTTCGGATCGGGCGTGGCTACCACGGCCGCGGCCAGAACTGCCGCATGGCGATACAGAACGTCCTCGACTTCCACCGAAGAGATGTTCTCGCCGCCGGAGATGATGACGTCCTTGGAGCGGTCCTTGATCTTGACGTAGCCGTCGGGGTGCATTACTGCGAGATCTCCTGAATGGTACCAGCCGCCGCGGAAGGCCTCCTCGGTGGCCTGCGGGTTCTTCAGATAGCCCTTCATGGTGATGTTGCCGCGGAACATGATCTCGCCCATGGTCTCCCCGTCCTGTGGCACCGGCTGCATCGACTCGGGATCCATCACCGTCAGGCCTTCCTGCAGATGGTAACGCACGCCCTGGCGCCCGTTCAGGCGCACCTGCTCCTCCAGCGGCAGCCCACTCCACTCGGGATGCCTTGCGCAGACCGCCGCCGGGCCGTATGTTTCGGTCAAGCCGTAGACATGCGTGATGTCGAAACCGATGTTGCCCATGCCCTCGATCATCGAAGCGGGCGGCGGCGCCGCCGCCACCAAGGCGCTGACTTTATGCCCGATGCCGGCGCGCCATTCCGCTGGTGCGTTGATCAGCATCGAATGCACGATGGGGGCACCACAGTAGTGGGTGACCTTGTGCTCGCGAATGGCATCGAGGATGGCTTTCGCCTCCACGCGGCGCAGGCAGACGTTGGTGCCGGCATTGGCCGCCATGGTCCACGGAAAGCACCAGCCGTTGCAGTGGAACATGGGTAGCGTCCACAGGTACACCGCATGCGGCGGCATGCCCCAGGAGACGATGTTCGAGGTGGCGTTGAGATAGGCGCCGCGATGATGGTAGACGACGCCCTTCGGGTTGCCGGTGGTGCCCGAAGTGTAATTGAGCGAAATGGCGTCCCATTCGTCGGCCGGTCCCTGCCAGGCGAACTGCGGATCGCCGGAAGCGAGGAAGGCTTCGTATTCGACGCTGCCCAGCCGCTCGCCCGGCCCGGCGTACTCGGAATCGTCCACATCGATCACCAGCAGGTCGCGCCCGGCCAGTGCCTTGGCGACGGTCGGCGAGAACTCGCGATCGGTGATCAGGACCTTCGCCTCGCCATGGCCGAGCATGAAGGCGATGGCCTCGGCATCCAGTCGGGTGTTCAGGGTGTTGAGTACGGCGCCCGCCATCGGTACGCCGAAATGGCATTCCAGCATTTCCGGGGTATTGGAGAGCATCGCCGCGACGGTGTCGCCCTTGCCGATGCCGTTCGCCTGCAGGGCGGAGGCCAGCCGTCGGCTGCGGGCGTAGGTCTCGGCCCAGGTGAAGCGGCGTGCGCCATGCAGGACGGAGATGCGCTGCGGGTATACGGTGGCCGTACGCTCGATGAACGAGAGGGGAGACAGCGGTGTGTAATTCGCCGCGTTCTTGTCGAGGCCGATTGAATAGGGATTTGCCGGCATGGTTTCTCTCTTGGGTAGTCGTCAGGCTGCCGGAACCCTTGAGCGGGAAACCTAACTACGGCAGCGCTGAGCGATATTCAATCCCGGTGCGGCAGTCCGGTCAAGTCCGCCCAGCCAATCGTGCAATTCCGTGGAGAACGCCTCGACCGCCCCGGCCAGCGCCGCCGCCCCGCCGCTAGCGTCCGCGCTTGCGGCCGGACGGGACAGGCTGAAACTGCGCCGTGCCAATATTTCACCTCCGGTCGGCTCGGCGAGCTGCACACGCGCCTCGAGCACGACCCGGCTGGCCTTGGCCGAATCGAAGATCTGGGCGAATTCGTCCAAG
Organism: Betaproteobacteria bacterium HGW-Betaproteobacteria-14; assembly: GCA_002840845.1. Taxonomy (GTDB): domain Bacteria; phylum Pseudomonadota; class Gammaproteobacteria; order Burkholderiales; family Rhodocyclaceae; genus Desulfobacillus. Next base: position 7,907 of record PHCS01000009.1, on the reverse strand, counting down.
TCGACGCGCAGGCGGCAGGCACCACTCGCCGAACCGGAAAGCATGCGCTTGCGCAGGGCATGGCCGAGCAGTTCCGCCGGCGGCGCCACCCAACGGCTCTCGGCATAGTTCTGCCGGCGCTGGTTGGCCGCATACAGCAGGCGGTATTGCATCGCCGAGGAATCCAGCCAGGAAACCGCGAACACATCGATGCTGCGCAAGCTGGCGACTATGCGGTTGTTCGGCGCCGGCTGGACTGCACCCAGATCGTAGTAGGCGATGCTCGATATCGACTTGGAGCCTGTTCCGCAACCGGCGAACAGCAGGGCGGCAAGCATAATGATGATCTTCATGTCGGACTCTTAGTTGGCGGCAAAGCCGGCTTCGCCCGGCCCCGGGCGGCGCGCCTCGCGACCGAATATCAACATGTTGGGGGATTCTTCAATCTGGTCCAGCAGGCGCGACATCTGGCGGGCATTCACCGACAGTTCCTGCAGCAGGACATTCAGCCGCGGCAGGGTAGTCTGCGCCAGTTCGCCGCCCGCCTCGCCCGTCAGCGCGTCGATCTTCTTCGCCACGCCCTGCAGGTTGGCGACCAGACTGCGCAAATCGGTGGCCAGTGGCGCGGCCTCGCCGCTGGCCTTCTCGAGGTTGGCCAGGGTTTTACTGAGCCGTTTCATGTTCTCCTCGTTGAGTGCCTGCTTGAGCGAGGCCATCAACTGCGGCAGATCCTTCATGCTGCCCGAGAGCCCGGAAGACGCCTTGTCGAGATTGGCCAGCGTCTGGCTGATGTGCTTGACGTTCTGGTCGGACAGCAGCACGCCGGCTCGTTCTGCCACCTTGCCCATCTGCTCCATCAACTCGGCGGCGTTGTCTCCCAGATTGTCCATGAAATTCGGCAACAGCGCGATGCGCGGCGGTTGGCCGTCGGTGCTCTCCAGCGGCTCGACATTCCCGCCTTTGTCTTCGAGGAGGACGGAGGCAAGCCCGGTGACGCCCTGGTAGGTGAGTTTCGCCGTGGTGCCTTTTGTCACCGGCAGATCGGCGGCAACGCTGATGGTGATGAGGATGTCGCGCGGATCTTTCGGATCGAGATCGATGGAGAGCACCTTGCCGGCACGCAAGCCGCGAAAGCGCACCTGGGCCTGGGTATTGAGGCCGCTGACATTGCCCCGCGTCACGAGGATGTATTCATTCGTGGCTTCCTGCTTGCCCGAGAGCCAGAAGACAGCCAGCGCGCTGGCCAGTCCGAGCAGCAGGGTAAAGATACCGGCGGCAATCGCGTGAGCCCGGCTTTCCATTTTTATGCGGTCCCTTCGGAGATACGGCTCTGCAGCGCTCGCTGAGCCCGATCGCAGCAGAAGAAATTACGGATGAAGGGGTGATCGACCTTCATGATCTCGTCAATTGTTCCGAGCGCGAGTATACGCTGTTCGGCCAGCACCGCAACGCGGGTGGCCAGGCCAGCAAGGGTGTCGAGGTCATGCGTCACCAGCACCACGGTCAGGCCGAGCTGCTGGTGCAGGCTGTGAATCAGCCGCACGAAGGATTCGCTGCGGTCCGGATCGAGGCCGGCAGTCGGCTCGTCGAGCAGCAGCAGCTCCGGCTCCATGGACAGGGCGCGCGCCAGGGCCACGCGCTTGATCATGCCGCCGGAGAGCTCGGACGGCATCAGCCAGGCATGGCGCGGCAGCAATTCCACCATCGACAGCTTGAGCATGACCAAGTCGTGGATCAAGTCCTCGTCGACCACGCCCAGTTCGCGCAGCGGAAAGGCGATGTTCTGGAAGACGTTGAAGGACGAATACAGCGCGCCGTACTGGAAGAGCATGCCGAAGCGGCGGCGCAGATTGCGCTCCTGCTCCGGATCGCCCGTAAACAACGGCTCGCCGAAGAGCCGGATCTGCCCCTGGGTCGGGGACAGCAGGCCAATCATCTGCCGCAGCAGCGTCGTCTTGCCGCTGCCCGAGCCGCCCACCAGCGCCAGCACCTCGCCCTTCTCGATGACGAGGTTCAGGTCGCGGTGCACCCAGGTTTCGCCGAAGCGCGTGGACAGGTGTTCGATCTCGATGACGGCGGTCATGTCGCCTCCGCCGGGCCGCCCCAAGGAGGCCGCAAGTCAATGCATGAAAGCTGCGCTTTGCGCAGCTGAACTTCTGTCACCCCCGTCCTCTGGGCGGGGGATGGGGGGCGGGCGGTCATGTCGGCAACCCGATGCTGCGCGTGGCGATGGCGAACACGGCATCGACCAGGATCACGACGGTGATCGAACTCACCACGGAAGCCGTGGTGTTCGACGACAGGCTTTCCGTATTCGGCCGCACGCGCAGGCCGAAGTGGCAGGCCACCAGCGCAACCATGATGCCGAAGGTGACGCCCTTGGCCAGGGCGATGTACAGGTTGGCCACCGGCACCACCTTGGGCAGGGTTTCGATGAAGAAACCATAGGAGATGTCGAGCTGGACCTGGGCCGAAGCCATGCCGCCCATGAGGGCGATGGCGCTGGTCCACAGCACCAGCAGCGGCATGGCGATCGCCAGCGCGGCGACCTTGGGGAAAACCAGGCGCATGCTGCGCGAGACGCCCATCGTCGCCAGCGCGTCGATCTCCTCGGTGACGCGCATCACGCCGAGCTGCGCCGTCATTGCAGAACCCGAACGACCCGCCACCAGCACCGCCACCAGCACCGGCCCCAGTTCACGGATGATGCCCATGCCGAGGATGTTCACGATGAAGATGTCGGCGCCGAAATTCTTCAGCTGCAGCGCGGACAGGTAGGACAGCACGATGCCGATGAGGAAGCCGACCAGCGCGGTGACCGGCATGGCGCGCACGCCGCTCTTGTACAGGTTGGCCGAGCTCTCGCGCCAAGGCGCCTCCCGCGGCGTGCGGATGACCTGGCCAAGGTCGAGGACGACTTGTCCGACCAGGCCGGTGAAATCCACCAGGTGCCGCCACAGATGCAGGGTCAGTCGGCCGAGGGTGGCGACCCACTCGAGCGGCAGCGCAGGTCCCGGCGCGGCCTCCTTCAATTTGCTGGAGGCATAGAGCCGCGCGAACACCGGCTCCAGTTCATCGCGGGTTTCAAGGTTGTCAGGAAAACGGTGCCCCCAAGCCCGCCACAGCATCATGGCGCCGACGGAATCGAGGGACTGGATGCCACGGATATCCCAGCCTAGGCTGGAATCCGCGGCCTGCGTCGTCAGCTCGGCATTCAAGGTCGCATAGCGCGTCGCCAGCGCCATCAGGCGCCACTCGCCCGCCAGGCGCATCCAGCGCCGGCCTTCGGCATCCGTCTCGAGCACTATGCTTGCGCCGCTCACCTATCCCCCTGATTGATCGCGCACGCCGGCAGCAGGGCCGGCATGACGCTGCATTATGCCGCAGACCGGGACTTGCCGCGTCCAGCCTTGATTTTGATCTCCATGCCCATGCCCGACCACTGCCGGCTCTCCTCTTCCAGCGCCGCGGCCGAAAGCGGCGATGCTTCCAGCCAGTCAGGATCGATGCCGAGGCTGAAGCCCCGCTCGCTGCGCCGCGCGATGATGGCGGGCAGGGGTGCGTCATCGCGCGCGCGATGCAGGATGACGGCCAGACGCAGGCTGAAGATCAACAGCCAGTCCGGATTGTCCGGCATGATCTCCTGCACCCGTTCCAGCTTGCCGCGATGCGCCAAAACAATGCGCGACAGGCGCGCCTGGTCCATTTTCGAGAATCCCGGCATGTCGGCATTGGCGAGAATGTAGGCACTGTGCTTGTGGTAGCTGGAGTGGGCCACGGAGATGCCGATCTCGTGCAGCAGCGCCGCCCAGTCTAGGACCTGCGCATCGGCCTGCTCCGCTGTGGCGGTCTTCGGCAGCAACTGCTGCAGGAAGCCGCACGCCGTCGTCGCCACCCGCCCCGCCTGGCCGGCATCGACCTGGTAACGGCGCATGAATTGCTGCACCGTGGCATGGCGCAGGTCCTGGTGGTAATAGCGGCCAAGCAGGTCGTAGAGCACGCCCAGGCGCAACGCTCCGTCGGAAAAGGTCATCCGCTCGAGGCCGAATTCCTTGAACACCGCCGACATGATGGCCAGTCCGCCCGGCAGCACCGGGATACGGTCCGGCCGCAGCCCCTGCAAAGTCAGCTTCCCCATATCGCCGGCATGCAGCAGGAGGCCGCGCAGGCCCTCCAGCCCCTCCCGCGTGATGCCCGTCTCGCCCGTCGCGCCCCGCTCGGACAAGCCGTTCATCTCGATGATGTCGGCCAGCGCCTTGGCGGTGCCGCTGGAGCCCACCGCCTCCTCCCAGCCGGTCTTGCGGTACTGGCGCACGATGCCCTGCAACTCCTTGCGCGCCGCCAGTTCCGCCGCTTTCATGGCGGGCTTCTCGATGCGGCCGCGCGGGAAATATTTCAGGCTGAAGCCGACGCAGCCCATGTAAAGCGACTCGAGCTCGATCGGCTCGATGTTGCGCCCGATGATGAATTCGGTCGAACCGCCGCCGATGTCGACCACCAGCTGCTGCTTGCCCGGATTCGGCAGGGTGTGGGCCACGCCCAGATAGATCAAGCGCGCCTCTTCCCGCCCTGCGATGATCTCGATGGGGAAGCCCAGCGCAGCTTCGGCCTGGGCGAGGAACTGCGGCGCGTTCTTCGCCACGCGCAGGGCGTTGGTCGCCACCACGCGCACCGCGCCCGCGTCGAAGCCGCGCAGCCGCTCGCCGAAGCGGCGCAGCGCCTCCAGCGCGCGCAGCTGCGACGGGCCATCCAGTATCTTCTGCGCGGTGAGGCCCGCCGCCAGGCGCACCGGCTCCTTGAGGGAGTCGAGCGGATAGATCTGGTCCTCCACCACGCGGCCGACCTGCAGGCGGAAACTGTTGGAGCCCAGATCGACGGCGGCGACCAGTTCGTAAGTCATCGTCGAATTTTACCCGCACGCCCCGTCATCCGCCTGTCACATGTTCGTCATAAACTCGGCTTGAACATATTAGGAATTCCTGATTCAATTGGATGCAATGAACAAGCCCGCAAGCGCCAAGCGCTTCCCCGCAGAGCACTTCCTCAACCGGGAACTCTCGCTGCTCGCCTTCAACCGCCGCGTCCTCGGCCAGACGGCCGATGACGGCGTGCCGCTGCTCGAGCGGCTGCGCTTCCTCTGCATCGTCTCCAGCAACCTCGACGAGTTCTTTGAGATCCGCGTCGCCGGCCTGAAGGAGCAGATCAAGCTGGGCGCCGTCGCCACCAGCCATGACGGCCGCGCGCCGCACGAGGCATTCCGCCAAGTCAGCGCCCAGGCGCATGACCTGGTTGCCGAGCAGTACGCGCTGCTCAACGGCACCATCCTCCCGGCCCTGGACAAGCAGGGCATCCGCTTCCTGCGCCGCGACAGCTGGAACGAGGCGCAGGCGGCCTGGATCAAGGACTACTTCTTCCGCGAAGTCATGCCGGTGCTGACGCCGATCGGCCTCGATCCGGCGCACCCTTTCCCGCGCGTGCTCAACAAGAGCCTCAACTTCGCCGTCGAGCTGGAGGGCAAGGACGCTTTCGGGCGCAGTTCGGGCGCGGCCATCGTGCAGGCGCCGCGCGTGCTGCCGCGCGTCATCCGCCTGCCCGAGCCCATTGCCGGCGTGGAGTATGGCTTCGTCTTCCTCTCCTCCGTGCTGCACGCCCATGTCGGCGAGCTGTTCTCCGGCATGAACGTGCGCGGCTGCTACCAGTTCCGCGTCACGCGCAACAGCGACCTGTGGGTGGACGAGGAGGAAATCAAGAACCTGCGCCTCGCCCTGCAGGGCGAGCTGCCGCAGCGCCACTTCGGCGACGCCGTGCGCCTCGAGGTGGCCGACAACTGCTCCGACGCCATGGCCGACTTCCTCCTGCAGCAGTTTGCCCTGGGCTTCGACGATCTCTACCGCGTGCACGGCATCGTCAACCTGGTGCGCCTGATGCAGGTGCCCGACCTGGTCGACCGGCCCGACCTGAAGTACCCACCCTTCAAGCCCAGCCTGCCCAAGGCGCTGGCGAAGAACTACGACATCTTCGCCAGCATCCGCAAGCAGGACATCCTGCTGCACCACCCCTTCCAGTCGTTCAGCCCCGTCATCGAGTTTCTCGAGCAGGCAGTGGACGACCCGTCCGTCGTCGCCATCAAGATGACGGTGTACCGTACCGGCACCGACTCCGTACTCATGGAATTGCTGCTGCGCGCCGCACGGCTGGGCAAGGAGGTGACGGTGGTGGTCGAACTCATGGCGCGCTTCGACGAGGAGGCCAACATCAACTGGGCCGCCAAGCTGGAGGAAGGCGGCGCCCATGTCGTGTACGGCGTGTTCGGCTACAAGACCCACGCCAAGATGCTCATGGTGGTGCGGCGCGAGGAGGCCGAGGGTGGCAAAGGCGGCAGCGTCCTGCGCCGCTACGTGCACCTGGGCACCGGCAACTACCACCCGCGCACCGCCAAGCTGTACACCGATTTCGGCCTGCTCAGCTGCAACGAAGGCCTGTGCGCCGACGTCAATGAGGTCTTCAAGCAGCTCACCGGCCTGGGCAAGGCGAGCAAGCTCAACCACCTGCTGCTGGCGCCCTTCACCCTGCACAACGCCATGCTCGCCGCCATTCGCGCCGAGGCCGAGAAGGCCCGCGCCGGCAAGCGCGTGCGCATCATCGCCAAGATGAACTCCCTGCTCGAGCCGGAGATCATCGAGGCGCTCTACGAAGCTTCGCAGGCCGGCGTGACGATAGACCTCATCGTGCGCGGCGTCTGCGCGTTGCGGCCGGGCATCGACGGCCTGTCGGAGAACATCAACGTGCGCTCGGTGGTCGGCCGCTTCCTCGAGCACACACGGATTTTCTACTTCTACGCAGACGGCGCGCAGAAGATGTACCTCTCCAGCGCCGACTGGATGGACCGCAACTTCTTCCGCCGCATCGAGCTATGCTTCCCGGTGCTGGAACCCAAGCTGAAGCGGCGCGTCCTCAAGGAAGGCCTGCTGCCCTACCTCGCCGACAACGCCCAGTCCTGGGTCATGAACTCGGACGGCGACTACCGCCGCAAGCGTTCGCGCAAGAAAGGCTTCTCGGCGCAGGAAGCGCTGCTCGTCGAACTTGCCGCCGCTGTTCCCCCTAAGTAAGTCACGGAATGCAACGCCCGCGAAAGTCAGTCGCTGGAATACGGCGAGGTGTCTGGGTTTGGGGTAGGCAAAAGCCCAGTGACCAATGGCGGACGATCCAGGCCTTCTTGCGCCTTCATGGATATCGGCGTTGTTATTCGACACGATCTGAGAGAACCCTGTCCCTCCTGGAATTGCCGGCGCATAATTCATGTGTGGTTATCAATTCATTTCCCAACTCCGGGTGTCGATGAATGACTGTCAGCAATCTCATTCACTTCTCCGAGTCATGACTGAAGTAACTGGCATTGACCATATCTACGTCACAGTGTCTGACCTTCGACGTTCAGAGTCTTTCTACGACCGCGTAATGCTTGAGACGCTTGGTTTTCGAAAGAACGGCTTTGCCTTGGGCGGCGATCCGCACGTCCAATACTTCAACCGTCATTTTGGGTACGTGCTTCGCCCTTCCCGCAATGCCATCGGGCATGACGCCTACGCTCCGGGGCTTCACCATTTCTGCCTTCGCGTTGAGTCAATTGCAGATGTTGTGGCGGTTGCCAACCAGCTTCGCGCACTTGGTATCGAGGCTTCGGAAGCGAAGCTCTGCCCCGAGTACGCCCAGGACTATTGGGCAACCTTCTTCACAGACCCTGATGGTATTCGCCTCGAGGTTACCAACTACCGGCAGGAGCGCCGGGAGCGCCACGCCAATTGGTCGTCAGAGGCCTAGCTTGAATGTGACGTCTGCTGCGAACCGCAATCCCGCCCGCCGCACCTCCGGGACTGACTTTTCACCCATGAGCCCGGCCCCCCCCCCCCCCCCCCCCCCCCCCCCCC
>PHCS01000008.1 GCA_002840845.1 Betaproteobacteria bacterium HGW-Betaproteobacteria-14 | reverse complement strand
CCTGCGCAACTGGACGCGCGCGCTGCCGCCCGGAAGCGGGCGCAGCCGGCCCGAGGATTTCCTGCCACGGGAAGTGCGCGACGCCCTGCCCGACCTCACGGCGGAATGGCATGCCCTGGCGCGCCTGCGCTCCGAACACGCCGGCGCGGACGGTTCCTCGCGCCTGCTGGTCGAACTCACGGACGGCCAGACGGTGGAAAGCGTGCTGCTGCCGAAGGGCGGACTGTGCGTGTCGACGCAGGTCGGCTGCGCCGTGGGCTGCGTCTTCTGCATGACCGGCCGCGACGGCCTGCTGCGCCAGCTCGGCAGCGCCGAGATCGTCGCGCAGGTGGTGCTGGCGCGCACCCTGCGCGCCGTTAAGAAGGTGGTGTTCATGGGCATGGGCGAGCCGGCGCACAACCTGGACAATGTGCTCGACGCCATCGAGCTGCTCGGCACGCTGGGCGACATCGGCCACAAGAACCTGGTCTTCTCCACCGTGGGCGACCGGCGCGTCTTCGAGCGGCTGCCGCAGGCGAAGGTGAAGCCGGCGCTTGCGCTTTCATTGCACACGACCCGCGCCGACCTGCGCGCGCAACTGCTGCCGCATGCGCAGCGCATCGACCCGGCCGAACTCGTCGAGCTCGGCGAAGCCTACGCCCGCGCCACCGGCTACCCGATCCAGTATCAGTGGACTTTGCTCGAAGGCATCAACGACAGCGCCGAGGAAGTGGACGGCATCGCGAAGCTGCTCGCCGGCAAATACGCGGTGATGAACCTGATCCCCTACAACGCAGTGGACGGCCTGGGCTTCAGCCGCCCCGCGCAAGAAAGCGCGGAAGCGATGTCGCTGGCGCTCTACAGGCGCGGCATCCTCACCAAGCTGCGCCAGTCCGCCGGCCAGGACATCGACGGCGGCTGCGGGCAGCTGCGTGCGCGCGCCCTGGCGAAGTCGTACCGGCCTGCCCCTACAGGCGCGGCCTGACCAGGTAGATCTCCACCCAGTGCATGCGCCGGTCGCGTTCCTCGCGGTGCTCCTCGCCGAACGGCGCCAGGAAAATCCGCCTCGGCGAGACGCTCAATTCCACGAGGCGCTTCTTGATCACCTGCAGTGACTGTTCAGCGATGCCGAGATTCAGGGCATGGCTGCCGCCATCGGGCACATAGCTTTCCAGGCGCAGCATGAGCTGTTCGTTATCGCGCACCTGCTGGGCGATGAGGTTGAGGCGGGCCTCCATTTCGCTGGAGAGGGCGTCGCTGCCGGGATTGAGCTTGATGACGGCATCCGGCGCGGGATGGACTTCCGGCGGCGGCTCTGCCGGCTTGCTCGCCGTCTCCGGCGGGGCGACCTTCGCCTGCGGCGCAACAGCGGGCGAAGCGCGAGGCGGAGCAACGACCTGTTTCGTGTCCGGCGCGCGGCCGGCCGAGTCAAACGACAGCGGCCCCGCGCAGCCGTAAGCTGCGAATGTGCAGGCAGCGGCAATGAGAACGGTTTGTTTCATGCGGTATCCGATACGGGTTGCAGGCCGCATGATCGCATATTGACGCGCCCGCGACCGGCTAGAATGCATGCGGAGAGCACGCTCTCCCCACTTCCCCATCGTTCAGGAGGCCTGCGGCATGCAGTTTACCGAGATCATTTCCTTCGCCGGCTACGCCATCGAGGCGATCGGCGTGCTCGTGGTCATGATCGGCTCGGGCGTTTCCTCCGTCGCCTTCCTGCGCACGTTCCGCGCACTGCCGGAGGGTGTCGCCTACAAGACCTACCGGCGGCAGCTCGGGCGCTCCATCATCCTCGGCCTGGAATTCCTTATTGCCGGGGACATCATCCGCACCGTCGTCGTCTCGGCCACGCTGGAGAGCGTCGCCGTGCTCGGCCTGATCATCCTCATCCGTTCCTTCCTCAGCGTGACGCTGCACCTCGAAGTGGAAGGCCGCTGGCCGTGGCAGGAGGAGGAGCGCATCACCAAAGCTGACGCCAGCGCGGGACAGCCATGACCGACCTCCTGCCGCCCTGGCCGCTGTTTTCCGCCTTCCTGGTTGCCAGCCTCGTGCTCGCCCTCACGCCCGGGCCGGGCGTGCTCTACATTGTTGCGCGCAGCCTGTTGCAGGGCCGCGGCGCCGGCGCCCCGCCCATGCTGCAGGGCGCTTTCCTCGGCGCGCTGTTCGTGGCGATCGCCGCCCTCACCGACACGCTCTATGCCCTTGGCGCCGGCTTCATCGGGCTCGGCATGTTCGCAGCGCTGACGGATTCGCGCAGTGCAAAATAAGCCGCTTCAACGCCCCCCGTCGTCCACTTCCCGCAGCAGGCGCATGCCGAGCAGCGTGTAGCGCGTCTGCGGCGTGTTCCAGTTGCGGAAGGCGCAGCGCGCATACAGTGGCCAGGTGTGCCATGAGCCGCCGCGGCGCACGCGCACGCTGCCGTTGGCCGGGCCGGCGGGATCGTCCTGCGGAGAAACGGCGTAATAACGGTCGTCGTGCCAGTCGGCCACCCACTCCCAGGCGTTGCCGAGCATGTCGTACAGACCCAGCGCGTTCGGCGCAAAGCTGCCCACCGGCGCGGTGAACGCGTAGCCGTCGCGGCCCTCGACCGCAAATTTCTGCCAGGCCGGCCAGTTAGCCGCCGAATCGGCATCGAAGACATTGGCCACTTCTCGCAGCACCTGCGGATCGTCGCCGTTCGAATAGCGCGTGCGCATGCCCGCGCGGCAGGCATATTCCCACTCGGCCTCGGTCGGCAGGCGATAGGTGCGGCCCTCCTTGCGGCTCAGCCAGGCCACCATGGCCATGGCGTCGTTCCAGGTGACGTTCAGCACCGGGTGGTCCTCGCCCTGGGCAAAGCCCGGGTTGCGCCAGTCGTATCTCGGATCGCGCCCCTCGAAGGCATCGCCGCGCGGCGTCATCGCCGGGTCATAGTCGCGCCGGTAGCCATACCCGCCCGTGCCGTCGGCGACGGATTCAGGCACGTAGCCCGACTCGGCGAGGAATCTGCGAAACTGCCCGACGGTGACCTCATGCTGGCCGAGCAGGAAAGCCCGCGTGATGCGCACGCGATGCACCGGCGCCTCATCGCCCAGTTTCTCGAAGCGGCTGCGCTCGTACTGCGGATAGGCGCGGGCCAGCGACTCGGGAGATTCCTCGCTGCCCATGAGGAACTCGCCGGCCGGCACGCGCACGAACTTCATGCCCAGGGAGTTCTCGATGACCTGCGGCCAAGATGGAAACGCCACCAGCAGACCGGTCAGCAATGCGGGCAGCCTGCCCAAAATGGTGCGCACCGTCAGGCCTGGGGCGGGTTTGGTTATGGTGTTCATAGAGGCTTTATCGCCCATATCGGGTTGCGGCCCCGAGCGGCAGTTGTTTTGTAGGTCGGCCTTCAGGCCGACAGCAGCGGTTGATCGGGTGCCCAAGTCGGGCTGAAGCCCGACCTACAAGGCCGCTCCTGGCCAAAAGCACGCCTCGCCCTGATTTGCCGCCGTATTCCAGCGGCTGACTTTTCCAGTTCGTCAGCGAGTCTCTCTCAGTCGCGCCAGGTAGCGCAACCCGTCCGCCGCGCGGCTGCCGTACCAGGACACCATCTCGCCATCGATGAGCTGCGCGGGCGCGCCGAAGCGGGCGGCGGCTGCGGCAAGGTGTTTTTCGCTGAAGCGGTAGGGTTCGGTGGAGAGCAAGACGTGGTCTGTCAAAGTCAGTCCCTGGAATACGGCGTCGACTTCCGGGTAGCGCGCCGCGCATGCCTCGGGCAGGGTGTCCCAGCCGGCGGCGGCGAGCATGGCGGAGATGTAGGTGTCGCGCGAAACGGTCATCCAGGGGTTCTTCCAGATGAGGTAGAGCACGCGCTGGCGCGGCAGGTGTCCTGTAGCGCGGCGCAGTTCTGCGCGCGCGGTGTGAAAATCCGAGGCAAGTCGTTCGGCCTCGGCTCCGCGACGGAAAATGCCGCCGAAGAGACTGAAGAGCGCGAGGTTGTCATCCGGCACCAGCGGGTGGGTGACGATGATGTGCGGCACGAAGCCGGCGAGTGCCTCGACCTGCTCGCGGCGATTCTCGTCGATGTTCGCGACGAGGTGCGTCGGCGCGGCGGCGCGAATCCTCTCGATGTCGGCGTCCTTGGTGCCGCCCATTTTGGGGATGCGTTTCACCGTCGCGCGCGGGTGGATGCAGAAGCCGCTGCGGCCAACGAGGTTGCCGGCGAGGCCGAGGTCGCACAGCAGTTCGGTCAGGCTGGGAACGAGGCTGACGATGCGCGGGGCGCCTTGCGCCGGCGCGTGAAGGGTGCCGAGGGCGTCGCGGAGTTCGGTGCTTGCTGCGGGCATGGGGAATTCTACGATGCCGGATTCCCGCCTGCGCGGGAATGACGGCTGCCCCTCCGCACGCGAGGAGGGAGGGTCAGGTTTGCAGGAAGCTGCGCTCGGCGCCGTCGAGGACGAGGCAGGTGAGCACGCCGGACTTGTAGGCGCCGGTGTCGATGCCGATGCGGTTGTGACGCACGTCGGGCTCGGGCGCGATGCTGTGGCCGTGCACGATCACCGCGCCGTGGTCCAGCGCGGAATCGAGGAAGCGGCGGCGGATCCACATGCAGTCGCGCGCGGGCTGCGCCTCGAGCGGCAGGCCGGGCACGATGCCGGCGTGGACGAAGCAGTAGTCGCCCTCGCGCCACATCGTCCGCAGGCTGCGGAAGAACGCCAGGTGCTCGGGCGGCAACGCCGCCGCCAGTTCGTGTCGCAGCGCTTCGAGGCCGGCGATCTCATCGGGCTGCGGCGGCATGGTGGCGCCGTAGGCGTCCTGGTAGTCGTCCTGCCAGCGCATGGCTTCGAGGCTGTGCTCGTCCCGGCGCCGCGGCAGCGGGCAGGCCACGCCGTAGGCGGCGGCGGTCTCGATGCCGCCGTACTCGAGCCAGTTGATGGCGATGGCCATCTCCCCGTCGAGATAGCGCAGCATCGCCTGCTCGACGTTGCCCATGAGACTTACAAATTCGAAGCCGCCCAGGCCAGGCGAAAGCAGCAGGTCGACGACGGCACGGCACTCGGGGCCGCGGTTGACGTAGTCGCCGAGCGTCACGAGCACGCGGCGGCGCGCCGGCCGCAGGCGGGCATCATGGCGGATGCCGTCGAGCAGTTCCCGCAGCAGGTCGGCGCGGCCGTGGATGTCGCCGACGGCATACACCACCGTGCCGTCCGGGGTGGCCGCCCGCGGCACGTCGCTGCCCGCCGGGCGCGGGCAGCTGCGCCAGCGCAGACTCATCGGCTGCTCACGCGTCGCGATTGACGTGGAAGCGCTTGGCCTTCAGTTCGAAGCGCGGCAGCACGTTGCGGGCGACGAAATGCACGCGCGGGCGGAAGGAGAGCATCGTGTCCAGCCGCTCGGCAATGGCATGCACGACGTTGGGGTCGGCGCCTTCGCACAGCTCGACTTCGACATCCATCTCGTCCATCTGGCGCTGCTTGTTGACGGTGATGCGGAACTCGTCGACCTCGGCGAACTTGCGCAGGATGTTCTCCACGCCCGCCGGATAGACATTGACGCCGCGCACCGTCACCATGTCGTCGGCGCGGCCGATGATGCCGCCCTCGAAGCGCAGCGAGGTGCGCCCGCAGACGCAACGCTGCGTGGTGGTGCGCACGACGTCGCCGGTGCGATAACGGATGATGGGGAAGCCCGTGCGGCCGAGGTTGGTGATGACCAGCTCGCCGCGCTCGCCCTCCGCCACCGGCTGGCCGGTGGCGGGATCGAGGATCTCGGCAATGTATTCGCCCTCGATGAGATGGGTTCCGCCGGGCTGGGCCTCGCATTCGAAGGAATGCGCGCCGACTTCGGTGGCGCCGGCATGATCGTAGCACTTGGCCTTCCACGCCTCCTCGATGCGCGCCTTGGTCGACGGCACGTTGGCGCCCGGCTCGCCGGCATTGACGATGGAGCGCATGGGGATCGTGGAGAGATCGAAGCCGGTCTCGCGCGCCACTTCCGCCAGGCGCAGCGCGTAGGTCGGCGTGCAGCAGAGCACGGTGGCGCCGACCTCGCGCATGAGTTCGAGGCGCTGCGGCGAATCGCGCCCGCCGCCGGGAACCATCAATGCGCCGAGCTGGCGCGCGCCCTCGGTGGCGGCCCAGAAGCCGACGAAGGGGCCGAAGGAGAAGGCCATGAAGACGCGGTCGGCCGCCGTCACGCCGGCGCCGGCCAGCACGTGGCCCCAGCAGCGGCCCCACCACTGCCAGCCGGCTTCGGTGTCGGGCACCTTGAGCGGCACGCCGGTGGTGCCGGACGTCTGATGGAAGCGCACGTAATGATCGATCGGATATGTCAGGTTGTTGCCGAAGGGCCCGTTGGCGGCCTGGTCTGCCATCAGCTCGCCCTTGGTGGTAAGCGGCAGGCGCGACAGGTCGGCGAGCGACTTCATGTCACCCGGCTGGACGCCGGCGGCCTTCCACTTGCCGGTGTAAAAGCGGTTGTGCTCCCACAGTGTTGACACCAGGGTCTGCAGCTTGGTGAATTGCAAGGCCTGGAGCTGATCTCTCGGCAGGGTTTCGGTGGTTTGGTCGAAATAGGGCATGGTTATGGTTGAACAAAAAAGCCTCTCCGCTTCGCTCGATTCGTTTCCCGTGGTCAGGCCTTGCTGTCGCGCATCTCCTTGTACACCGCCTGCTCCATGGCCAGCATGGCTTCGCGCTGCTCGGCGGGCCAGGCATAGGACAGCGCGTTGGTGGACACGCCCGGCCAGGACTGGTCCTTGGCGCCAATCACTTCCATCTCGTAGAGCATGATCACGTAGGGCGCGGCGCCTTCGAGTTGCGGCTTGATCTGGCGGGCGCGGCCCTTGACGAGAAAGGAGACATCGCCCTGGCCGATGATCTGCAGCGAGGCCTGCCCGCTGCGCTGCAGGTTGGCCATGGTCGAGCCGCCCTCGTCCACGGCGAAGCGCACCCGCCCGGCATCCAGCGCCAGGATCCAGGTGTAGGCGGAGGTGGCGTAGCCGTCCGCGCCGGCGGTGAGCAGCAGGCCGGGCGCGCCGGGGCGCAGGTAGGCGACCAGCTTCTCCGGCATTTGGGGCGTTATTTTTCCTATCATTTATCTGATCTCCTGAAAGTCAGTTTCGGCGCCACGGCGCCGTTGCGTCGAGGATGACGCCGTAAAGCCATTCGTCGATTGCCGCGCCGCTCGAAGGCGGCGCTTCCTGCGGCAATGCTCCCGGCGCGAATAGTCCGATCTCGATGGCGTCGTCGCCCGCCACAGGCGTGCCGCTAACCACGCGGGCGCGGTAGGCGACGATCAGCACATTCACGTCGGCGCGCGAGTAAACTTCGTACAGTCCATCGAGGGCGATCTCCAGTCCCGTTTCTTCGCGCGCCTCGCGGATGACCGCCTCGGGCACCGACTCGCCGCTCTCCACATAGCCGGCCGGCGGCGCCCAGTAGCCGGCGAGCGGATCGGCCAGGCGGCGGATCAGCACCAGCCCGCCTTCGTGCGCGATGAGCGCCATGCCCACCGGCGCCGGGTTGCGCCAGGCGATTTCGCCGCAACGCCCGCACTGCGCGCGCGTCCTGCCGTCCGCCAAAGTCAGCTCCGTCAATACGGCGCCGCAATGCTGGCAATACCGGCCCATTCAGCAAACGATGCTGACGACGACGCTGTCGCCGTCGACCACCCCCAATGCCTGGCGCATCGGCACGGCTGAGACGACTTCGAACTTGTCCGGCGGATAGCCGCCGATCTCGGGAAACACCACCGCGCCGGTGATGCGTCCGGCCACGACGACGAGAAAGCACTTCGCCGCGCAGAAGCCCGGCTCGGGCGTGATGGAAATCCCCGGCTCGCGCGCCATGACGCGCTTCGCTTCCTCCCAGTCCGGCCCGCTCATGTGCAGGTTGAAGGTGCCCGGATAGGGTTCGAAGCCGAGCTTGGCGAGGAATTCCCGCTGCACCCATTCCAGCTGCGTGAAGCCGGCCCCTTCGCCCAGGCCCGTGCAGGCCTCTCCTTCAAGCAGCAGGGTCGCCGCTTCTGCTTCCGTCATGCGTTCCGAAACCGCCATGGCCGCACCTCCCATCTACTTGCTCTTCATCGCTTCCCGTTCCTCGTTGCCGGTCCAGCGCTTGAAAAGATCCAGGTCGAGGCCGAACTGGTCGAGCGCCTTGTTGACCGACTGCATGATCACGTCCTCGAGCGTCTTCGGCCGGTGGTAAAAGGCCGGCAGCGGCGGCACCAGCACGGCGCCGGTCTCCGTCACCTGCGTCATCAGGCGCAGGTGCCCCAGGTGCAGCGGCGTCTCGCGCAGCATCAGCACCAGCTTGCGGCGCTCCTTCAGCGTCACGTCCGCGGCGCGCACCAGCAGGTTGGTGTTGAAGGAATTGGCGATCGCCGACAGCGTCTTGATCGAGCACGGCGCGAGCACCATGCCGGCATGGCGGAAGGAGCCCGAGGAGATGCAGGCGCCGACGTCGTTGATGTCGTGCACATGGCTGGCAAGCTTCTTCACGTCGTCGACCGAGTAATCGGTTTCGTAGACGAGGGTGCGCTTGGCCGAGTCGCTCATGACGAGATGCGTCTCGACGCCCGCCTTCTTGAGTACCTCCAGGATGCGGACGCCGTAAATGGCTCCGCTCGCGCCGGATATTCCGACAACCAGTTTCATATGCTTCCCTTGTTCAATGCCGCGCCGAGCACGGCTTTCGCCCTGGCGACCGCCGCCGCCGGCTGGGTGATCTTGTCGAATGCACCCCCGGCGCCGCGCGTGGCATCGAATCCGATCTTGGACCCACTGCCGCCGCCCCCTGCGGAAGGATCGATGATGTAGCCTTCCATGCCGCCGAGTATGACGGTATCCCGCTCGGGCTGGAAGCGGGTGGACAGCGCCCACGACACCTCGCGCGGGTCGCGGATGTCGATGTCGTCGTCGACCACCGTCAGCACCTTGAGGCGCCGGTCGAGCGTGAGCGCGAGATGGATCAGGCGGCGCACTTCGTGGCCCGGGCAGTCCTTCACGGCGATGACGGCGGCAAAGCTGCAGGTGCCGGGCACCAGTTCCAGGTCGACCACGCCGCGCACCAGGCCCTTCAGCTGGCCGAGCAGTTCCGCCCCGCCGGCCAGCGACAGCAGCGTGTCGATCTCCGCCGTCCAAGGGCACAGGGCCGGGAAGATGTAGTCCTTGCGGTGGGTGACGGCGGTCACTTCGATGACAGGGCTAGTGTTGGTGAAGTAGGCGCCGGTGTTCTCGCCGAAGGGGCCTTCCGGCTCGCGCACGCTGGGCAGGACATGGCCTTCGATGACGACCTCTGCGCGCGCCGGCACGTCCACATCCACCGTCAGTGCGCGCACCAGTTCGACGGGCGCGCCGCGCAGGCTGCCGGCGATGTCCATCTTGTCCGGGCCGAGCGGACCGGTCTTCACCACCGAAGCAAGGAACAGGGCCGGATCGACGCCCAGGGCGACCGCGACTTCGAGCGGCTTGCCCTGCTTCTCGGCGTTGGCGAGGTACAAGGACAGCGGCGGATTGGCGAGCAGGATGCCGAAGCGCCGCCCGCCCTTGAACATCATGCGGTGGATGCCCATGCCGCGCATGCCGCTGACCGGGTCGCGCGCCAGCACCATGCCGCAGGTGAGGAAGGGCGCGGCATCCTTCTCGTGGTGCGTCATCAGGGGCAGCAGCGCGGCAACGTCGGCCGGCTGCCGATGCACGACTTCCTGCACCGGCACCTCACGCGCGGCGACCGGCGCCACGCCCTGCGCCGATTTCGCAACATAGGTTTCGATCAGACGCGCCTCGTCCGTGCCGAGGGCGCGCGCGGCAAGCCGGCGGCTCGACAGCAGGTTGCCGACGACGCGCACGCCGGGAAAGCCGGCGACCTGCTCGAAGAGCACGGCATGGCCGCCGTTTTGTGCCTGCCTCAGTACTGCGGCGATTTCATGCTTCGGAGAGACGGATTCCTTTACCCTGAGAAGATCGACGCCGAGGCCGTCGAGGAAAGACCGCAAGTCCACGTTGGCCACGGCGTTGCTCCGTCCATCCAATCAGAGATACTTCTCTGGCATGCGCTGCACTTCCTCCAGCACCTTGATGGAGTACTTGCTCGCGGACAGCTGGCCGCGCCCCATGCGCACCTGCAGGCTGTCGGGGAACTTGTCCTGCTTGGCGGAGACCTGGCACTTCACGCGCTTGTAGGTGTACTTGTGCAGGCCGGCATTGAGGGTGCGGATGGAGAGCTCGATATCCTTGCCCTCGGCCAGTTCCGACATGTCCATCACGAAAACTTCCCACTTGTTCATCGCCATTTCTCCTTATTTGACTTCCGGATAGCCGTAGGCCGTCCAGTTGCTCATGACCTTTTCCTGGACGTCCTTCGGGTAGACGTTCTTGAACGACACCAGCGTCGGCACGTCGTTGATCTTGTCCCAGTCCACCGGCCACAGGCAGTCGAACAGCACCTTGGAGCCGATCGAGTACTTGCGCTCGTGCGGCGTGGCGTACGGATAGAGCGGCGTGCCGGTGGTGTTCTTGTAGACGTGGATGCCGTTGACCGGATGGCAGCGCGTGCAGAAGGCGTGGTAGACCTCGTCCCAATTGAAAATGTCGGTCTGGTCGTCCACCACCATCACCATGTGGAACCACGGTCCGAGCTTGCTGCCGAAGGCGAGCTGCGCGATCTGCTGGGCGATGCCGGAATAGGTGGGCTTCACGCCGACGATCATCATGTGGTGCGTCGAGCGCGGGTGCATGTACACGCCGGTCACCGGGATGCCCTGGCTCTTCAGCAGCTTTTCCAGTTCCAGGCCGAGCGAGAAGGAGCGCAGCAGCTGGCCCTCGTCCTGCGGCACGCCCATGTTGGAGATGGTCATCGTCGCATTGTTGCGGTAGGTGATGCAGTTCACGCGGAACGTCACGCGGAAGTCGCGCGGGCTGGTGCGATAACCGGTGTATTCGCCGAAGGGGCCTTCCTCGACCTTGTAGTCGGGGCAGATCTCGCCTTCGATGATGATCTCGGCGTCGGCCGGCACTTCCAGGTCGTTCGTTTCGCACTTGACCAGGCGCGCAGGTTCGCCCGACAGCATGCCGACGAGTTCCGGCTCCGGGATCGGCGAGGGCGCGCAGGCGGCCATCGCGGCCAGCGGCGACAGGCCGATGGCGGTGGCGAAGGGGCAGGTCTCGCCGCGCGGCAGGTAGTACTCGTTGAGCGCCTTGCCGAGATCCGAGAAGGGGAACACCGCGCCCGACATGGTGCGCGAGTCGAACATCATCTGCCGGTACATGCCCCAGTTCACGTCGCCGCGCACCGGGTGCTTGGTCACCACGGCATGCCAGGTGCCGACATAGCGGCCGCCGTCGCCGTCATGCACCAGCGGCACGGGCAGCTTGCACAGGTCGACGTCCTTGCCCATGAGGATGTTCTCCTTGCAGGGCGCATCCTTCCTGTCGACCAGCACCGGGGCGATCGGCTCGCTGTTGGTGCGCTTCAGGTATTCCTTGCCGATCTCGGGCAGGCTGGAGGCCGGGTCCATGCCGAGAGAGATCGCCATGCGGCGATACGTTGACAACGGCGCGCCGAAGTAGCTGAAGCCCGGATAGTCCTTGATTTTCTCCATGAACGGCGCGGCGGCGCCCAGTTCGCAGGCGCGGCGCACGATCGCCCCGGCCTCGTTTTCCCAATCCACCTCCTGCTTGATGCGCACGGCGTCGCCCGCCTTGACGCAGGCCTCGATGAACTCGCGGTTGCTTTTCGGTGCTGAAATTTTTGACACGCTCTGCTCCTGAATGATGTTTGGTTGCTGTTCGCCGGCTCAGCCGATTTTCGAGAGGATCTTGTCCCACTTGCCCTGCGTCTTGAGGATCAGCTCCGCCGCTTCGCGCACGGCACCGTAGCCGCCGCGCGCCTGCGTCACGTACTCGGCCGCATCCTTCACCTCCTGCACGGCGTCGGCCACCGCGATGGGCAGGCCGACGCGCTTCATCATCGACAGGTCCACCAGGTCGTCGCCGACGTAGGCCACCTGGGCATCGGTGATGTTCAGTTCCTTCAGCATGACTTCGTAGGGCTCGGTCTTCTTCTTGATGCCCTCGTGGAAGTGCTTGATCTTCAGCTCCTCGGCGCGGTGGCGCACGGCGCCGGATTTCTTCGAGGTGATGATGGCGACGTCGACACCGGTCATCTGCAGCGCGACCACGCCGAAGCCGTCCTTGATGTCGAAGTTGCGCTGCTCCAGGCCGTTGTCGTCGATGACGATGCGCCCGTCGGTCATGACGCCATCGACGTCGAGGATGACCAGCTTGATGTCTTTCGCTTTTTCCATGTTCCCTTCCTTGATCTAGCCACGTCATCCCCGCGAAAGCGGGGATCCAGGCGTTGTATGGATTCCCGCTTTCGCGGGAATGACGAGCATTAATCGATGCCGTACTCGCTCCAGCGTCCCCGGATCTTCTCCAGCATCGCCTCGTCCATGCGCGCCTCGACGGGCTTCTGCTTCCACTCGTAGGGAATGCAGGCGTCCATGAGGATGCGCGAGGTGGTGAGCTTGTCGGAGTCGGGGTGCAGAGCCGGGTCGAGCGGCGTCGAGCGGCCGCGCTTGATCAGCTCGGTGCCGCGCATCGGGTCGTAGCGGCAGGACAGCGCCCAGAACACGCGCTGCAGGTCGTCGGCCATGATGTCCTCGTCCACCGTGATGACGCCCTTGATGCCGTAGGAACCGGTGTTGCTGCCGATCACCGCGTCGGCGACCTGGCGGGAATGGCCGGGGTAGGCCTGCTTGATCGACACCACGGCCCAGAAGCGGCCGGCGGATTCCGGCAGCACGCAGACCGACTGCACCCCGGGGATGCGCATCTTCTCCAGCTCCGTCCACAGCGTGGCGGTGCGGGTGAAGGCGAGCAGCATGTGCACGTCGGTCACCGGACGGCCCTGGCCCGTGGCCCACAGCACCGGATTGTTGCGGTGGAGGATCTGCTTCACTTCCAGCGCCGGCTTGAGGATCGGCTTGTGCAGCTCGTCCGTGTAGTAGCCGGTGTATTCGGCGAAGGGGCCTTCCTGGCGGAAGTTGTTCGGGTCGATCTCGCCTTCGAGCACGATCTCGGCGCCGGCCGGGATCGGCAGGCCGGTCAGCGGCGCCATGAGGAATTCCGCCGGCTGGCCGCGCACCGTGCCGGTGATGTCGAAATCGTTGGCGCCCTTGTGCATCAGCGTGCCGGCCATGAAGATCAGCGGGTCGCAGCCGATCACCGCGGCGGCGGGCATCTTCTTGCCCATCTTGGCGTACTTCTTCATGATGCGCTCGCCGCGCTTGCCCGGCAGGATCTGCACGCCGCAGGTCTTGTTGTCGAGCATCTGCATGCGGTAGGTGCCGAGATTGGTCTCGCCGGTCTCCGGGTCGCGCAGCACGACGAACACCATGGTGCCGATGTAGCGCCCGCCGTCGAGCGGGAAGAACTTCGGCACCGGGAACATGTTGAGGTCGACCTTGTCGCCGGTGAGGATGTTCTCCAGCACCGGGCCGTCCTTGACCTCCTTCGCCTTGATGAGGCCCTCGGAGGTGATGGTCTTCTTCATCCACTGCTGGGCCGATTCGCACATCGTCAGGTTGTGCGGCAGGCCGAGCATGATGGCGAGGCGTTTGGTGGTGGCGAAGGCGCCGGTGAACACCGGGCTGTCGTAGCCCTTGACGTTCTCGAACAGCAGGGCCGGGCCCTTCTTCTCCTCCGTCAGCTTGGAGACGTGGGAGATTTCCAGGTTCCAATCGACTTCGGCCTTGACGCGCTTCAGCTCGTTGGCCTCGGCGCACTGATTGATGAAGTATCGCAAATCCATTTGCTCGGGTCTCCTGTGGGTCAGTGTTGTTCTTCGCAGTGCGCATCGACGGACTCGATGACGCGGAATCCGGCGGCCTCCAGCACGGCCACCACTTTCTTCAATTCGGCCGCGTGGAAACGGACGATGACCTTGCGCTCGCGCGGGTGGCCGTTGCCGCCGCTCTCGCTGCGCGCGATCGGATAGATGGCCTGCACTTCGGCGCCGGCGCCTTCCACCAGGTCGGCGATGCGGCCGATGGTGCCCGGTTTCATCTCCATCGGGCCGAGGGTGACGCCGCAGCGCTTCTCCCAGGCGCCGAGAAAGTGGGCGGCGAGCGAAAAAATCTCCTTCGAGGAGATCACGCCGACGACCTGTCCGCCGTCCAGCACGGGGAACTGGGCGATGCCGAGGTCCTGGCCGCGGCGAAGGCACTCCTCCATGGTGTCGGTGGCGCTCACCGTCGCCGGATTGCGCACCATGATGTCCTTCACCTTGAGGCGGTTGGCGAAGAAGCTGTATTCGTCGGCGCTCTGCGTGCGGGCGACGAAATGCGCCGCCTGCAGGCAGTGCGCCCGCGTGATCACGCCGCGCAGGCGGCCGCCCTCGATGACGGGCAGGGCCTGCAGGTTGTGTTCGGAAAGAATCCGCTTGGCTTCCGACAGCAGGGTGTTGCCGTCCACCAGCGTCGGGTTCTGCTGCATCCAGTTGCGTACGATCATGGGAAGCCCCTAATGATTCGTCGTCCCCGCGAAGCTTGTCCCCGTATGCTTGAAGCGGGGAGCGGGGACCCATGTGCGCGTTGATCGGCACTATGGATTCCCGCTTCCGCGGGAATGACATGGCTGCTCTTGATGTTGTTAGTCATTTCAAAGTCCTACTAAGAAACCTTCTTGCCGGTCAGCAGGCTGGAGAGGATGTAGTCCATCGCCGAAGTCGCCTTCGGCGCGGCGGCGGCATCGGCCTCGCGCTTGGCGCTCCACACGGTTTCGGGCCGCGCCTGCAGGATGAAAATATTGCCGCCGGCGGGTAGGTCCTTGTCCACCGCCCATTCGATGTCCATCGGCCGGCCGTAGTGCTTCTCGATGGCCTTGCCCATGCGCGCCAGCTCGATGATTTCCTCGTCGATGAGGGACTGCACGTTCTGCCGCTCGTAGGGCGTCTCGATCTTCACCGACTTTTGCGTCTTGGCATCCACCGTGTAGGTGATTTCCTTGCTGCAGATGGTGCGCTCGAGAATGTCGAGGGCGACCTTGTTGACCACGAAGTGGTCGGGCGTCACTTCGCCCGACACCACCGACTCGCCGAAGCCGAAATTGGAGTCGATGGCAATGACGGAGCGGTCGCCGTTGGCCGGGTTCATGGTGAACATCACCCCGGCGGTATAGGAGTTGGCCATCTTCTGGAAGCCGACGGAGAGCGCGACGTCTTCGTGCGGGAAGCCCATGCGGATGCGGTAGGCGATGGCCCGTGCCGTAAACAGGCTGGAGATGCAGCGGCGGGCGTGCAGCAGCAGATCGTCCACGCCGCGGATCCACAGGTAGGTGTCCTGCTGCCCGGCGAAACTCGCGCCGGGCAAATCCTCGGCGGTGGCGCTGGAGCGCACCGCCACCGGCACCGCCGGCACCATGCAGCGCACGGAGAGCTTGCGGTAGTACTCGGCGACGGCGTCTTCCAGTTCCCAGGCGAAGGAATGCTCCTCGATCATCTCGCGGATCGCCTTGCTGGCTGCTTCCAGCTGCTCGAGATCGTCGTGGCTGCGCCCTTCGAGCATGCCCGGAATCTCCCCGCTCACCCCGGCGTCGCGCATGAAGCGCGCGTAGCCGTGGGTGGTCAGGGCGAAGCCCGGCGGCACGCGCACGCCGGCGTTGATGAGCTCGCCCAGCGACGAGCACTTGCCGCCGACCAGCGCGACATCCTCCTTGCACACTTCTTCGAACCAGCACAACTCCGGGGCCGCAGACTTCTCGGCCCCGGAATTCATGCCAATCGCTACTGATTTTGCTGCTTGCGTCATTGCCAGGCCTCCCGCCGGGCCGCCCCAAGAGAGGCCTGCGCCCCCACGGGGGGCAGCGAACGCAGTGAGCGTGGGGGCTGTTTCATATCAACGCGAGATCGAAATGGCGCCGGTGGAGCCGTCGACCCGGATCATCATGCCCGTCTGGATGATCTTGGTCGCGTGGCCGGTGCCGACCACCGCCGGCATGCCGTACTCGCGGCAGACGATCGCCGCATGGCTCATGACGCCGCCGACATCCGTGACGCAGGCCTTGATCTTGGCGAAGGCCGGCGCCCAGGACGGCGACGTGGTCGGTGCGACAAGAATCTCGCCCTCCTGCAGCTGGCGGATGTCATCCACCGTGCGGCAGACGCGCGCCTTGCCCTCGACGATGCCGGGACTGCCGGCGAAGCCCTTGAAGTCCTTGACCGTGGACGGATCCTTGATATCCGCCACCGCGGCCCAGTCGGCCAGCGAGGTGTTGGTGACGCCCCACAGGACGATGGTGAAGGGCTCCTGGATCACCTCCGGCGCGGTGCCGATGGCCGGGGGCGCATTCCACTCCTTGAACTTCGCCATGACGCCCTTGCGCCACTCGACTTCCTTCGGCCAGGTCATCGAGCCGCGCGGGGTGACGCCGGTGGCCCAGGCGGTGACGACGTCCCACAGCGCCTGCTTGATCTCGTCGCGGCGCAGCAGCCAGACATCCTCGACGTCCTTGATGATGCCGTGCTCGGCGAGGATGGCGCCGACTTCGCGCATCTTGTTCCAGAACACCGAGTGGAACCAGTGCTCGACGTAGAACAGGTGGTTCTCGACGTAAGGGAACACCGTCTTGGCGCAGCCGAGCAGCTCGTCGAACTGCTTGCGGTCCTCTTCCTTCTCGATCAGGCCGCGGTACTCGGCGGTGATGCGGTCGCGCTCGGCGCAGACTTTCTCGGTCGGGCGCTCGATGCTCACGCCCTGCTTGAGTTTGCCGATGTAGGTCTGGATGCCGGACAGCGGCACGTTCATCTGGTCGTTCCAGGAGCGGTCGTGGTGGAACCAGCCGGTGCCGGTGGACACGTTGAACCACGGCTCGCGCGACAGGTTGAGCGAGGTCAGCCACTCGACGCCCTTGGGCAGCTTCTTCAGCCCCGCCTCGACTTCGGTCCATTCCTCGCTGAAGCAGACGGCCGCATCCACGCCCAGCTCGATGGCCTTCTTGGCGAGCCCTTTCAGCTCCTCGTCGGGACGGTACATGATGACGTCGATGCCGGAGATCATCTGCGTCACGCGCTGCGCCGGGATGCTCGGGAAGAGCTTCTGCACGAAGTCGAGGAAGAAGACGTAGGCGGCATAGCCGAGGTTGAGGAACTCGAAGTGGTACTGCCAGCACTTGATGCCGAGGTTGATCAGGTCATCGTAGTTCTTCAGCAGGTGGTAGCCCTTCGATTCGCCGAGCGCATCCATGACCACGGAAATGTCTTCCATGTCGGCCAGCTTCGGGATCTCGATCGCCTCGAGTTCGCGGATGGTGGCTTCCATCTTCACCTTCCACTTGGCTTCGAGCGCGTCCCAGTTCTTGTAGTAGTGGCCGGCGCGCTCCATGAAATGCGGCACGCGGCTGCCGATCTCTTCCGGATTCTTCACCGGCACCGGCGAGATGTAGACATAGCCGTTGATCATGCGGTGATCGACGCCGCGCACCGGCGGCACCATGAAGATGCGGTTGTTGTACTGCGACAGGGCGAGGAACCAGGCCTCGTCCCAGATGGTGTCGAAGGGATACAGCGGCTCGGGATAGTGCAGGCCGTCGTAGAACCAGAATGTCTCTTTCTCGTACTGGTTGCGTACGGGATCGTCGGTGACGAACTGGTACTGGTACGGATACATGCGCTCCCAGCCTTCGGTGCCGGGAATTGTCTTGGCTTTCACGTCGTGCGGAACGGGAAACTTCATGGCGTCTACTCCTCCAGTCTGTGATCGTTTAGATACGAACCTTCTTTGACTCTCTTTCACCGGGCATGCTTTGTGCGCCGGCAATGTGGGAGGCTCTATCGCAAGTGACGTGCCATGTGCGACGCAACATGCGGATGGAGTGATGGGTTCATCCAGCGTTTGAATGGGGGATGGGCGCAATAGCAGGGATGAAACAGCCGCCCGACATTGCAACGCAACACCAGGATTCAAGCGTTATAGCCACACAGCGCTTGATGATTTGATGAGGTTTTGCCAAAGTTGCGCCTACAATTTGATGAATTGATGAATTTCCGGCTCAAACCTATGCGGTTTGAGCCGAACCGCAGGAAAACCCGGCAAGCGCCACTTCACCATTTGATAACAAATGGCGCGGCCGCAATGGAAGGAGGAAGCCAATGCGCAAACTGACATCCGTCGCCAAGGAAGCCGACGACCTAAGATCCCACGTCCGCTTCTGCGCCGAGACCGGCCAGATCTGGCTGCACGAGAACCGCATGCTGCTGGTGCATGCGGAGGCGCAGGCGCTGCTGCGCAAGGAACTCATCGACACCCTCGGCATGGACCGCGCGCGCGGCCTGCTCACGCGCATGGGCTACGCCTCCGGCGCGCGCGATGCGGAACTGGCGCGCAAGCACGCGCAGAGCACCGACGACATGGAAGCCTTCATGACCGGGCCGAAGCTGCACACCCTGGAAGGCATCGTGCGCGTGACGCCGATCCGCCTGGAGATGGACCGGCCGCGCGGCAAGTTCTACGGCGAATTCCTCTGGGAGAACTCCTGGGAGGGGCAGTGGCACCGCCATTACTTCGGCATCCACCACGAGCCGGTGTGCTGGACGCAGATCGGCTACGCCTCGGGCTACACCTCGGCCTTCATGGGGCAGCGCATCCTCTACAAGGAGGTCGAGTGCGTCGGCGCCGGACACGAGAATTGCCGCATCATCGGCAAACCGATCGGGGAATGGGAGGACGCCGATGCGCACATGCGCTTCTTCAATCCGGAATCCATCGCCGACCAGATCATCGACCTGCAGACCCAGGTGTCGCATCTGCGCTCCTCCATCGGCGAGAAGGACACCCTGCCCCAGCACATGATCGGCGTCTCGCCCGGCTTCCGCCAGGCCTACGGTTTGCTCAAGCAGGCCGCGGACAGCCAGATTCCCGTGCTGCTGCTCGGCGAGACGGGCGTCGGCAAGGAAGTGTTCGCGCGCTGCCTGCACGAGATGGGCCCGCGCGCCGGCGCGGCCTTCGTCGCGGTGAACTGCGCGGCGATCCCGCACGACCTGGTCGAATCCGAGCTCTTCGGCGTGGAAAAGGGCGCCTACACGGGCGCGCAGTCCTCCCGCCCCGGCCGTTTCGAGCGCGCCGATGGCGGCACGCTGTTCCTCGACGAAGTGGGCGACTTGCCGCTCTCGGCGCAGGCCAAGCTGCTGCGCGTGCTGCAGGAGCACGAAATCGAGCGCCTCGGCGACCAGAAGCCGCGCAAGGTGGACGTGCGCGTGGTCGCCGCCACCAACGCCGACCTGTCCAGGCTGGTCAAGGACGGCAAATTCCGCCTCGACCTGTATTACCGCCTCAATGCCTACCAGATCTACATCCCGCCGCTGCGCGAACGCAACGAGGACATCTCGCCGCTGTCGAAGGCCTTCCTGGAGAAATACGCGGCCGTGCACGGCAAGAAGCTGCGCGGCTTCACCGACAAGGCCAAGCGCGCGCTGCTTTCCTACACCTGGCCCGGCAACATCCGCGAACTGCAGAACGTCATCGAGCGCAGCGTGATCATCGCCCCGCACGGCACGCGCGTCGAGGCGAACCACCTGTTCCTCGCCGAGCGCGACAGCGAGCCGGCCGAACTGGGACTTGACGCCCACGGCACGCTGCTCGCCCAGGGCTGGCAGCCGGGGGAAAGGCTGTGCGAGTCGGTGCTCAACGGCGTGTTCACGCTGGACGAAGTGGAATCCATGCTGCTGGAAGCGGCCGTGGCCAAGGCCAAGGGGAATCTTTCCTCGGCCGCGCGCCTGCTCGGCGTCACCCGCCCGCAGCTCGCCTACCGCCTGAAGCGCATGCAGGAGGCGGACAAGGCGGCAGCCAAGCCGGCTGCGGCCAAGCCCGCGTCGACGAAAAAACCCCGCAGCCGGGAACCCGCCTGAGATGACCATTCCCCTGCGCGAGAAGGTGCTCGCCTTCCTCGGCGAACACCACGTCATGACGTTGTCGACCGCCGGCCCGCAAGGCCCCTGGGCGGCGGCGGTGTTCTATGCCCACGACAATCTGCGCCTCTACTTCCTCTCTTCGCCCACCTCGCGCCACGCCGAATGCCTCGCCGCCGACCCGCGCGCTGCGGCCACCATCCAGCGCGACTACGACGACTGGCCCGGCATCCGCGGCATTCAGCTCACCGGCAGCGTGCGCGCCGTGGCCGCCGCAGACGAGGCGCGCGTGCGCGCCCTCTACCAGCAGCGCTACCCGCTCATCGGCGGCGGCGCCGGCGTGCCGCGCAAGATCCTCGAGGCACTGCAGAAGATCCGCTGGTACGAACTCGTGCCGGACGACATTTACCTCATCGACAACACGCTGGGCTTCGCGCACCGCGAACATATGCCCGTCAAGTAGGGAGACGCAACGATGTCGCAAGCCAAGGTGCCCGGCAAGGGCTTTTCCACCCGGGCCATTCATCACGGCTACGATCCCTATGAAGGCCACGGCGCCGTCAATCCGCCGCTCTACCTGAGCTCGACCTTCGCCTTTCCCACGGTGGAGGACGGCAGCGCGCGCTTCGCCGGCGAGCAGGCCGGCTTCGTTTACTCCCGCGTCGGCAACCCGACCACCTGCCTGCTGGAGAGCCGCATTGCCGACCTGGAAGGCGGCGAGGCGGCGCTGGTCACCGCCTCCGGCATGGGCGCCACCACCTCGCTGATGTGGACCCTGCTGTCGCCGGGCGACGAGGTCATCGCCGACAAGACGCTCTACGGCTGCACCTTCGGCTACTTCAACCACGGCCTGGCCAAGTTCGGCGTGAAGATCACCCACGTCGACATGACGCAGCCGGCCAACCTGGAAGCCGCCATCGGCGCGCAGACCAAAGTGGTGTTTTTCGAATCGCCAGCCAACCCCAACATGCGGCTGGTGGACATCGCGGCGATTGCCGCCATCGCCCATCGCCACGGCGCGAAAGTGGTGGTGGACAACACCTACTGCACCCCCTACCTGCAGCGCCCGCTCGCGCTCGGCGCCGACTACGTCGTGCATTCCGCAACCAAGTACCTCGGCGGCCACGGCGACCTGATCGCCGGCGCCATCGTCGGCCCGAAGGAATCGCTCGACCAGGTGCGCTTCTACGGCATCAAGGACATGACCGGCGCGGTGATGTCCTCGCAGGACGCCTTCCTCGTCCTGCGCGGCCTGAAGACGCTGGCGCTGCGCATGGCGCGCCACAGCAGCAACGCGCAGGCCATCGCCGAATGCCTGGCGGGCCACGACAAGGTCGACGTCTGCCACTACCCGGGACTCGACACCTTCCCGCAGCGCGAACTCGCGCGCCGGCAGATGAAGCTGCCCGGCGGCATGGTGGCCTTTGAACTCAAGGGCGGCATCGAAGCGGGGCGCCGCTTCATGAATGCGCTGCAGCTCATCACCCGCGCCGTCAGCCTGGGCGACGCCGAAAGCCTGGCGCAGCACCCCGCCAGCATGACGCACTCCTTCTACACGCCCGAGGAGCGGCGCGCACACCTGATCGGCGAAGGCCTGGTGCGGATTTCGGCCGGCCTCGAAGACCCCGAGGACCTGCTCGACGACGTGCGGCAGGCGCTGGACACCGCGTGAGCGCAGTGGGCGCGGCCATGCCGCCGTGTTGTGGGGGCTGACTTTTAGTTCAGTTGTAGCAGGACGCCGCTCCTCAGCCTCAACCGTCATTCCCGCGAAGGCGGGAATCCAGAAGCCGCGCAGACCCCGCCGTCGCAACGGGCCGGGGAAAGTCAGTCGCTGGGATACGGCGATTGAGTGCTATCAACCCCAGGTAGTCGATTGCTGCCCAAACAAACTACCGCTCTTCGGCCATTCCAGACCTAGGGACTCTCGACAAATATGCCAATATTATTAGTCCTCTTTCAAATCGGGTATATTGTATGCAAGTCTCATGCTCGATTTCCCTGTTTGTTTGCCACGTCAAACTGTGTCTCTTTGAGAAATCCATAAGGGGGTAGAGGGTCTTGCGAAAATCGAATCTAGCTTTCTTAATCATGGCGATTTGTATTGTCTTGGCTGCTAAATCACAAGCAACTGAAATCGCTACCAGCCTTGCCGCTGACCATGCTGGAGTTATTTATTTCCAGAGTAGCAATCCACCTACATTTTCTTCGCTTGTTCGCAGAGCGCCCGCCCCCACTGCGAGAGTTAGCGGGGAACTGCAGTTTCCTGAAAGCACTTCGATAAAATTGCCGGCGGTAATTATCGGCCATGGCAGCGGGGGTATAAGTCAGGAGCGAGAATACGCTTGGGCTGACTTTCTGCGATCGCAGGGCTACGCCACGTTCGTTGTGGACAGCTTTTCGGCACGGGGATTGTCTCAGGTCGCGACTAACCAGAGCGCATTGCCATTTGCGGCTTCGGTCGTGGATTTACTGAACGCGTTGAAATTGTTGTCGACACACCCACGCATAGATCCTGACAAGATTGCTGTCCTCGGTTTCTCCCGTGGAGGATTTGCAGCGCTCTATTCGACAATTGAAAGCATCAGAAGCGCGGTCATTGATTCCTCAGTCAAGTTCGCGGCGCATATTCCCTTCTATCCCGGATGCGTCGTGATCGGTGAGAAATACACCGGTTCGCCCGTGCAGATCCACTTAGGTGATGATGATGACTATCAGGAGATACCTCAATGCGAGAGATATGTGGCTCTCCTCAAGTCTAAGGGGGTGCATGCTGAACTTATGATTTACCCCGGTGCCCGACATGGTTTCGATCGGACGGATTTACGTATGATCGATTCAAGAAGAGCAGAAACTTGGAAGCTATGCGACCTGGTAGCTAATGTTGATACTGGCGTGTCGCTCCGTTACGACACGGGGGAGCGGTTGGCTAGTACTGCTGCCGCCATCGAGTACTACAACTCATGCAAGAAGTACGGTGTTCGAGTGCAAGGAAACAGCGCTTCGAGAGAGCGTGCAAGGGAATTAGTCAGGACATTCCTGGAGCAATCAATCGGTCCGTAATGCTTTCCAAGTTCGCAATATCGGAAAATCGCGCTTCAGTGTCTTGGCTGGCAAAGAGGACAACATATTCTCAAGCTTGCCTAAGAATGCACCCATGAGTCGGGAGATCATTTTTGGTACATGGATTTGGCTCCTGGAATACCGGGATTGGAGATGAGCGTATGTTTTCCAAGCTGACTCGTTACGCCATGGCTGCGCTGTCCCTGCTTGTTGCGATGCAGGGATTCGCCCAATGGGATGCCTGGTATGCAGCCAGCAAGTCACCTCACGAGGAAGTACAGCAAATAAAAGTTCGAGAGGGGGTTGTGGAGCCGGTGCTCATTTCGCGGGTATCGCCAGATCAACAACCCAAGTATCTCCTGCTGCTATTTCCAGGACATCCAGGCATCATGAAGCTGCGCGAGGAGAATGGCCGGATTGTTTTTGAGCTGCTGGGGAATTTCCTTCTGAGAGCCCGCCGCCACCTGGTGGATGCCGAGACTGCAACGGTTTCTATCGATGCTCCGACGGATGAGTATTGCTGCTTTGAAGATCATTTTCGTTTGGGGGAAAGGCACGCTAAGGACATCGGGGCGGTCATCGACGCTCTGAAGATCCGCTTCCCTGAATCCAGGATATACCTTATCGGCACGAGCAACGGCACGGTTTCCGTTGCCTCGCTGGCGGCGCGGCTGCCAGACAAAATCGACGGTGCCATTCTGACTGCATCGGCCACGGTCGCCTTGGGCAGAGCACCTTTCCTGTCTGGCTTCGACTTCGGCCAGATCAAGGTACCGACACTCTTCGTGCATCACCGGGACGACGGTTGCGTCGTGTGTCCTTACGCACGGGCACGCGACATATCCAGCAAGTACGGCTTCCCCCTCATCACGGTCACGGGAGCGACCAATCCCACCGGTGACCCGTGCCAAGCCTACAGCCATCATGGCTTCCGCGGTCGTGAGAAAGAAACCATGTCAGCAATTCTGAAATGGGTTAAGTCACGGGACGTGACGGAGACCATCAATTAGATGGCAAAGCTTAATATTTGACGGGTGTACAACGCACCAAGACCGAAGGATTTCTCTGATCCACCTTTCAGAAACTTCAAGCATAGGGTGAACGTCGTTTCCAGGCCATCATTCCAGAAGCAGACACTCTAGAAGGCGACTCCGATTCCAAATTGGTGCTTATTGTACGACCGCTCCGGCCGAAGAGCGGTAGTTCGTTTGTCGGAGTAATCGACTACCTAGGATTGATAGCAGTCAATCGCCGTATCCCGGTGACTGACTTTCCCCGGCCCGTTGCGACGGGGGGTCTGCGCGGCTTCTGGATTCCCGCCTTCGCGGGAATGACGGTTGAGGCCGAAGTGCGGAAATTCTCCATGATTGCCCCAAAGCGTCCAGTTTCTCGCCGTCCCGCAGCGACTGACTTTCCCCCGCTTCCGATGCCGGCCCCTGATCAGGTCGAGGGCAAGCTCTGTAGGCCGACCTACAGCTTCAGCCCGCGCGGCTTGCGGCCGGCGCGCTTGAAGAGGCGGTCATACACTGCGTTGGGCAGGAGCTTCATGGCGCGTGCGACGAGCGCCATCTGCCACGGCACGACGGCGTAGCGGCGGCCCTGGTCGATGACGCGGGCGATGCGCCGCGCGGCGGCGGCGGGGAGGAGGATGAAGGGCATGCGGTACTTGTTCACCGCCGTCATCGGCGTGGCGACATAGCCGGGGCAGACGGTGACGACCTTGACGCCGCTCGGGCGCAGTTCGACGCGCAGCGCTTCCAGGTAGGTGATGGCGGCGGCCTTCGAGGCGCTGTAGGCGCCGGCGCCGGGAATGCCGCGCATGCCGGCCACCGAGGCGATGCCGGCGAGCCTGCCGCGGCCGGCTTCGCGCATCGGCGCGATGAAGGGCTGGAAGGTGGCGGCGAGCCCCACCACGTTGGTCTGCATGACGCGGCCGAAGACCTCGATGTCCTCGGCGTGCTCGGTGAGGGTGCCGACGGACACGCCGGCATTGGCGATGACGATGTCGGGGGTGCCGAAACGCGCCATGAAGTCGCGCGCCGCTTCCTGCATGGCTTTCGCGTCGGCGACGTCGGCGAGATAGAGGGCGGGCTGGCCGGGCAGGCCGCGCGCCACGTCGGCCAGCGCTTCCTTGCGCCGCGCCACGAGGCCGACTTGCGCGCCCTGCGCGGCATAGTGCGCGGCGAGCGCGGCGCCGATGCCGGAGGAGGCGCCGGTGATGAAGACCTTGAGGGGAGGCGGCACGGATGTCATGTGGGAGCGGCGTCCGCGCCGCGATTTCGGCCGCATCGCGGCGTGGACGCCGCTCCCACAACCAGAGGGTGGGCGGCTTACTTCTTCCCGCCGCGCTCGGCGCGCGCCTTGACGATCAGCTCGTCGAGCGTTTTCATCAGGCCTTCAGGGCTGCCGGCCATGCCCACCGAGGTCATGTACTTGCCATCCACCACCAGCGTGGGCACGCCGGTGACGCCGTAAGCCTGGGTGAGCTGGACGGCGCGCTTGGTCTTGCCCTGCACCGAGAAGGATTTCCAGGCTTCGGAAAACTTGCGCTTGTCCACGCCCTTCTTCGCCATCCATTCGAGCTGGATCTTCTCGTCGTTGAAATTCACGCGGTCGATGTGGATGGCGTCGAACACTTCGCCGTGCAGGCGATCCAGCAGGTTGAGCGCCTCCAGCGTGTAGTAGGTGCGTGCGTTGGGCAGCCAGCGTTCGGTGGGCACGGCCGGGATGTGGCGGAATTCCACGTCCTTGGGCAGCGTGGCCACCCATTTCTTGAGGAAGGGCTCGAGGTCGAAGCAGTGCGAGCAGCCGTACCAGAAGAACTCGATCACCTCGACCTTGTCGCCGGTTTCCACCGCCTGCTGCGTGGCGAGCGGCTTGTAGTCGCGTCCGGCCTTGAGTTCGGCGGCGGCGCCGCCGGCCAGCAGGGTGAGGGAAAGTCCGAACAGGCCCATCCATTTATGCATTTTCATGTTCTCTCCTGAAAGTCAGTTACTGCGAGACGGCGTCCTTGCCGTCCTTCACTCTGACAACGCTGGCCTGGATTCCGTTCTGCGCCAGCAACGTGCGCGTCTTCGCCATTTCGTCCGGATTGGCGTAGGGGCCGATGCGCACGCGGTGCATGACGCCCTTCTCGCCCAGGTTCACCTGCTGCACGCTGGCCTCCACCCCCATTAACGCAAGACGGGCCTTGAGGTTGTCCGCGTCGGCCGGCTTCTGGAAGGCGCCGGCCTGGAGAAAGAGCGCATCCGCGGCGGGCGCCGGCGC
This sequence comes from Betaproteobacteria bacterium HGW-Betaproteobacteria-14, assembly GCA_002840845.1. GTDB lineage: Bacteria > Pseudomonadota > Gammaproteobacteria > Burkholderiales > Rhodocyclaceae > Desulfobacillus. The sequence goes on along the minus strand of PHCS01000008.1, from coordinate 33,707 downwards.
GGCAGGGGCGGCGGCAGGCTTGGTCGCGGCCTGGGGTACGGCCGCGTCGGTGCCGGGCAATATCTTGTAGAACTCGAAGCGCGGCTTCTCCTGCACCTTGTCGCCGGGTTTTCCAGGAAGGGGCAGCGGCGCGGCGGCGGCCTGCTTGGCGGGATCCGCCTTCGCCTCGCCGCCCTTCTCGGCCGTTGCCTTGTCGCTCCTGTCCACGAAAGGCAAGGGCGCCTTGTTGAGGTACCAGACGACGCCGGCCGCGATGACGACGCCGACGACCAGGCCGATGAAGAGGCCGAGAATGGTGCCGCCGCCCTGGCGGCCTTTGCGCGAATGAATAGGCATAGGTTCCTTCACATGGATTCCGGTGCGCCGACGCCGATGATGGCCAGGCCGTTGCGCAGCACCTGGCGCGCCGCAAGGCAGAGCGACAGGCGCGCATTGCGCAGCGCCTCGTCGTCGACGAGGAAGCGCTCGGCATTATAGTAACTGTGGAATTCGCCGGCCAAATCCTTCAGGTAGAAGGCGATGAGGTGCGGCGCATGGTCCTGCGCGGCGCTTTCGACGACTTCGGGAAACTCCGCCAGGCGCGCGCACAGCGCCAGCTCGCGCTCATTTCCCAGCGGCGCCAGGTCTGCACCAGCCAGCGTCGCCTCTTCGCCGCCCCACTGCGCCAGCACGGAGCAGACGCGGGCGTGGGCGTACTGGATGTAATACACCGGGTTCTCGTTGCTCTGCGACTTGGCCAGATCGAGGTCGAAGTCGAGGTGCTGGTCGGACTTTCTCAGCACGTAGAAGAGGCGGCAGGCGTCGTTGCCGACTTCCTTGCGCAGCTCGCGCAGCGTGACGAATTCGCCCGAGCGCGTGCTCATCGAGGTTTTCTGGCCGTCGCGGTAGAGCACGGCGAACTGCACCAGCGCCACCTCCAGCAGGCTCGCGTCGAGACCGAGCGCCTGGAGGGCGCCCTTCACGCGCGGAATGTAGCCGTGGTGGTCGGCGCCCCAGATGTCGATGATGCGCTCGAAGCCGCGCTCGTACTTGTTGAGGTGGTAGGCGATGTCGGAGGCGAAGTAGGTGAACAGGCCATTCTCGCGCTGCACGACGCGGTCCTTCTCGTCGCCGAACTCGGTGGAGCGGAACCACTTGGCACCGTCCTGCAGGTAGATGTGGCCGCGCGCCTCGAGCAGCGCCACGGCCTTGTCCACCAGGCCGGTGTCGAACAGCGAACGCTCGGAGAACCAGTTGTCGAAATGCACGCCGAATTCGGCGAGGTCATCGCGGCTGTCGCCGAGCTGCTCGGTCAGGGCGTAATTGTGCACATAGGCGTAGTCGTCGCCGAGCAGGCGCTTGGCGTTGGCGATGAGGGCGTCGAGGTGCGCCTCGGCGTCCGTCTCCGCATCGGGCGCGCCGTCCAGCACGTGTTCGGGATCACGGCGGTAGCGCGTGCCATGCGCCTTGTGGATGGCGCGGCCCATGTCGCGCACGTAGCCGCCCTGGTAGGCGTTCCTGGGGAAGGGAATCGTCGCACCGAACAATTCGAGGTAGCGCAACCAGGTCGACAGCGCCAGGATGTCCATCTGCCGGCCGGCGTCGTTCACATAGAACTCGCGCACCACCTTGAAGCCGGCGAAGTCGAGCAGGTTGGCAAGGCTGGCGCCGTAGGCGGCGCCGCGGCCGTGGCCGACGTGCAGCGGACCGGTCGGGTTGGCGGAGACGAACTCGACCTGCACTTTCGCGCCGCCGCCCAATTCGCTGCGGCCGAAATCGGCGCCGCGCGCCAGTACCGCGCGCACCACCTGCAGCTTGGCGGCAGGGGCGAGGGTGAAGTTGATGAAGCCGGCGCCGGCCACTTCGGCCTTTGCCACCAGCGGCGACTTCGGCAGCTCGGCCAGCAGGCGGCCGGCGATGTCGCGCGGGTTGAGCTTGAGCGGCTTGGCCAGCTGCAGGGCGAGATTGCTGGCGAAATCGCCGTGCGCGGCCTGCTTGGGGCGCTCGAGCAGGATGGGCGTATCGCCGCTGTCCGGCGCCACACTAGCGAGTGCCGCGCGCAGCAAGGCCGTCAGTTCGGATCGAATGTCTGCTGCCATAGGGGTATCCATGAATGGGCGAATTATACCCGCCGGGCACCATGGGGCCGCGCGACGCCCTGTCAAATGTGGTTAAAATCAGCGCTTTCCTTCACGCGCACCCACCTTGCGACTTTTCCGCCTGATCCGCATCGTCGTCGTCGGCATCCGCTTCGGCCTCGACCAGATGATCCTCGACCACGTGCAGACCGAGTGGCTGGCGCGCGTCCTGCGTTTCGCCTTTTTCTGGCGCGACCTGTCAGCGCCGCGCGCCGATCGCCTGCGCCTGGCGCTGGAGGCGCTGGGGCCGATCTTCGTCAAGTTCGGCCAGGTGCTGTCCACGCGGCGCGACCTGCTGCCGGTCGACATTGCCGACGAGCTGGCCAAATTGCAGGACCGCGTGCCGCCCTTTGCCTCCGCGCAGGCCGTGGCCGCGCTGGAGCGCGCCTTCGGCAAGCCGGTCGGCCAGGTGTTCGAATCCTTCTCGCCGGAGCCGGTGGCCAGCGCCTCGGTGGCGCAGGTGCACTTCGCCACCCTGCCCGGCGGCCGGGAGGTGGCGGTGAAGATCCTGCGGCCGGACATCGAGCGCGTCATTGCCCACGACATCGCCCTGCTGGATGCGGCGGCGGGGCTGATCGAGGCGCTGTGGCCGGACGGGCGGCGCCTGAAGCCGCGCGAGGTGGTGGCGGAATTCGAGAAGCACCTCGGCGACGAGCTCGACCTGATGCGCGAGGCGGCCAACTGCTCGCAGCTGCGGCGCAACTTCCTGCATTCGCCGCTGCTCGCCGTGCCGGAGGTGTACTGGGACTGGTGCTCGTCCTCGGTGATGGTGATGGAGCGCATGCACGGCACCCCGGTCGGCCAGATCGAGCGCCTGCGCGCCGAGGGCGTCGACCTGAAGGCGCTGTCGCGCGCCGGCGTCGAGATCTTCTTCACGCAGGTGTTCCGCGACGCCTTCTTCCACGCCGACATGCATCCAGGCAACATCCTGGTGACGCCGGCCGGGCAGTACGTCGCCCTCGATTTCGGCATCATGGGCACGCTCACCGACGTCGACAAGAACTACCTGGCGCAGAATTTCCTCGGCTTCTTCCGCCGCGACTACAAGGCGGTGGCGCAGGCGCACATCGATGCCGGCTGGGTGCCGGCGGACACGCGCATCGACGAATTCGAGACGGCCATCCGCGCCGTGTGCGAGCCGGTGTTCGACCGGCCGCTGAAGGACATCTCCTTCGGCAAGACGCTGCTGCGCCTGTTCCAGACCGGGCGCCGCTTCAACGTCGAGATCCAGCCGCAGCTGGTGATGCTGCAGAAGACGCTGCTCAACATCGAGGGCCTCGGCCGCCAGCTCGACCCCGACCTCGACCTGTGGACGACCGCCAAGCCCTTCCTCGAGCGCTGGATGCATGAGCGCATCGGCCTGCGCGGCCTGGTCGCCAACCTGAAGCGCGAGGCGCCGCAGTGGGCCCTGCTGCTGCCGCAGCTGCCGCGCCTGCTGCACGGCGCGCTTTCGGAAGAACCGCTGAACGCGCTGCGCAAGGAGATAGAACGCCTGCAGGCCGAGCAGCAGCGCCAGACCGGACTATTGTGGATGGCGGCGGCGCTGCTCGGCGCGCTTCTCGTCGTGCAGCTCGTTTCGCTCGGCGGATAGCCATGAGCCGCATGTGGGAGCGGCGTCCACGCCGCGAATTGGCGCCGATATCGCGGCGTGGACGCCGCTCCCACAAAGGCGATTTCGCTATAATTCGCCGTCCTCCGCAGACTGACTTTTCATCTCTGTCATGATGATCACCTTCGTCGTCCTCTATCTCGTCGTCTCGGTCGCCATCGGCCTGATCGCCGCCACCCGCGTGCACAATGCGCGCGACTACATCTCCGCCGGGCGCAACCTGCCGCTGTACATCGTCACCGCCATGGTCTTCGCGACCTGGTTCGGCGCGGAAACGGTGCTCGGCATCTCGGCGACCTTCCTCAAGGAGGGCATGCACGGACTGGTGTCGGATCCGATCGGCGCCTCGCTCTGCCTGATCCTCTTCGGCCTGCTGTTCGCCCGCCCCCTGTACCGGCTCAACCTGCTGACCATCGGCGACTACTACCGCCTGCGCTACGGCCGCCTGGTCGAGCTCGTCACTTCGGTGTGCATCGTGATTTCCTACCTGGGCTGGGTCTCGGCGCAGATCACCGCCCTCGGCCTGGTGTTCAACCTGCTGTCCCAGGACGCCATTTCCACCACCGCCGGCATGCTCATCGGCGCCGCCGTGGTGCTGACCTACACGATCTTCGGCGGCATGTGGTCGGTGGCGATCACGACCTTCATCCAGATGATCGTCATCGTCCTCGGCCTGTTCTACATCATGGCCAGCGCCAGCGAACTGGCCGGCGGCTTCGGCACGCTGGTGCAGCACGCGGCCGACGCCGGCAAGTTCGCCGTGCTGCCGGAAGCCAACTGGGTCGGCATCGTCGGCTTCATCGCCGCGCTCATCACCATGGGCTTCGGCTCGATCCCGCAGCAAGACGTCTTCCAGCGCGCCAACACCTCGAGAAGCGAGGGCGTCGCGGTGTGGGGATCCGTGCTCGGCGGCCTCGCCTATTTCATCTTCGCCTTCGTCCCGCTCATGCTGGCCTATTCGGCGACGCTGATCGACCCGGCCGCCGTCGAGAGCCTGATCGATGCCGATCCGCAGCACATCCTGCCCCGCCTGATCCTCGACCACATGTCGCCGCTGGCGCAGGTGGTGTTCTTCGGCGCCCTGCTCTCGGTGATCATGAGCACGGCCAGCGGCACGCTGCTGGCGCCGTCGGTGATCTTTTCCGAGAACATCCTGCGCAGGATGATGCGCGACGTCAGCGACGACCAGCTGCTGCGCATGACGCGCTTCGTCGTGTTCGGCTTCACCGTGCTGGTGACGGCCTACGCCCTCACCACGGACGAGAGCATCCACAAGATGGTGGAGAACGCCTACAAGATCACCCTGGTCGCCGCCTTCGTGCCGCTCGCCGCCGGCATCTACTGGCGCCGCGCCAGCAACCAGGGCGCGATCCTTGCCGCGCTGGCCGGCCTGTCGGTGTGGATCGGCTGCGAACTCCTTGCCCCCGAAAGCGATTTTCCGCCTCAGTTCGCCGGCTTCCTGGCCAGTCTTGCGGGCATGCTGGCCGGCTCGCTGTTGCCGCAGTGGATACGGCACGCGCCAGAGCACGCGCACTGAGCGGATCGCATCCGCCATGAATGCGCAAGACCATTGCTGCGTCATTCCCGCGAAAGCGGGAATCCACGAAGCGTCTGGATTCCCGCTTTCGCGGGAATGACAGCGCTTGTCATGCGGGTGTTGCCCGAATTCCGCCATTTCAAGGCCATGGTATTCGCCCTGCTGGCGGCGAACCTCATCCTCTTCCACCTCTTCGGCACCGCCACGCAGACCCTGGACACGGCGGCCTGGCTGGTGCTGCTCGTGCTGTTCGAACTCGAAACCGCTGGCCGTGTCCGCCTTGCCGGATGGCGCCAGCCTGCCTTGCGCGTTGCGCGCCTGTGCGCCGGCGCCGCGGTGCTGGCGGCGGCGGTCGGCTACGCACTGGAAACCGCCTGGCTGGATACCGTGAATGCCTGGCTATGGCTGGCGGTAGTCGTCCTGCTGGAGGCTGAAGTCCGCTTTCCGCTGCTTGTCGATCGTCGCCGCACGGCCTTCGTGGCCGCCACGGGCGTCATCTACGGCGCCCTGTTCGTGCTCGTCATCGTCTGGGCCTGGCGTGGAGACTGGCTCGATGCCTGGGATGCGCTGCTCTGGCTGGTCGCCTTCTTCGCCATCGAGATGAACGTGCTGGGCGCCGAGCGCGAGCGGAACGGCTATCCTGTGCACCCATGAGAAGCACGGACTCGCCGCTGGCGCGCTATCTCGCCGTCGCCTATGCACTGCTGATCGCCTACGCCAGCCTGCATCCCCTGACCGGGTGGCGCGACACCGGTGCGCCGCCCTTTGCCTTTCTGGCAGCCGCCTGGCCGCGCTACTACACGGGCTTCGATCTGGCCGCCAACATCCTCGCCTATGTGCCGCTCGGCTTCCTGGCCGTGCCGGCGCTGCAATCCCGGCTGGGCATCGCGGCCGCAGCCCTCCTCGCCGCGCTGGCCGGCGGCGGCCTCAGCCTTGCCGTCGAGGTCCTGCAGAACTATCTGCCCAGCCGCGTGCCCTCGAACATCGACCTGGCCTGCAACCTGATCGGCGCGATGATCGGCGCAGCGGCAGGCATGAACTGGGGTCGCGCGCTCGTCGATGGCGGGCGACTGCACCGTCTGCGCACCCGTCTCGTCGTCGGCGGACGGGCGGCGGATTTCGGCCTGGTGCTGCTTGGCCTGTGGCTTCTGGCCCAGCTCAACCCGGGGCTGCTGCTGTTCGGCACGGGCGACCTGCGCGCGCTGCTCGATCTGCCGCCGCTGCCCTATTCGGCGCGGCGCTTCTTCGTCATCGAGGCCGGCGTGGCCGCGTCCGGCACGCTGGCCGCCGGGCTCATCGTCTGGTCGCTGCTGCGCCGGCAGCGGCGCAGCCTGCTGGTGGCGCTGCTGTTGCCGGCGCTGGCCGTCAAGGCCTTCGCCAGCGCGCTGCTGGTCAATGCCGCGCAATTCGCGCACTGGATCACGCCGGGCAACGCAACGGGGCTCGCCGCCGGTGCGATCGCACTGCTGGCGGCAACCCATCTGCCGCCATTGTCGCAGCGCATGCTGGCGGCGCTGGCCTTGCTTTTCGCCACGGCGCTGGTGAATCTGGCGCCGGAAAATCCGTATCTAGCCGCCTCGCTGGCCGTCTGGCAGCAGGGGCACTTCCTCAACTTCAACGGGCTCACCAAGCTGGTCTCCAGCCTGTGGCCCTTCGCCGCGCTGCCTTTCCTGATGCTGCCGCGGCCGAGACAGGAGGAGCACGCATGATCGAAGGTCTGTGGGAGCGGCGTCCACGCCGCGATATCGGCGGCGGCAATCGCGGCGTGGACGCCGCTCCCACATGGACGGGATTCCAGCCGTGAGCGCCGATCCCCTCATCGAATTGCGCGACCGGCTGCGCGAATTCACGCGCGAGCGCGAGTGGGACCGCTATCACACGCCGAAGAACCTGGCGATGGCGCTGATCGTCGAGGCGGCCGAGCTGGCGGAGCACTTCCAGTGGCTCACCGCCGAGGAAAGTCAGTCGCCGCAGGACGGCAAGCGCGAGAAAATCCGCGAGGAGCTGGCCGACGTGCTGATCTACCTGGTGGAACTGGCCGACACGCTGGAGGTCGACCTGGCCGCCGCCGCGCACGACAAGATCGCCAAGAACGCGCTCAAGTACCCCGTGGACAAGGCGCGCGGCAATGCGCTGAAGTACGACGAGCTATGAGCGAAGGAAATGAAAACCCCGTGGGATAATGACTGCCCCAATGGAGCAAGCTCACATGAATCATTTCAAATACCACGTCTTCTTCTGCTGCAACCAGCGCGAGCCCGGCGCCACCTGCTGCAACAGCCACGGCGCCAGCGACATGAAGGACTACGCCAAGGACCGCGTCGCCGCGCTCGGCCTGAAAGGCAAGGGCAAGGTGCGCATCAACTCGGCCGGCTGCCTCGACCGCTGCGACGACGGCCCGGTGATCGTGGTCTACCCCGAGGGCATCTGGTACACCTATGTCGACAAGACCGACATCGACGAGATCGTCGAGGAGCACCTCGTCAACGGCCGCGTCGTCAAGCGCCTGAAAATCGACTGATGTCCCGCCACGAGCGCATCCTGCTCGAGGGGCCGGCGGGGGCGCTGGAGGTGTTCGTCGAGCCGCATGAGCAGGCGACCGGCATCGCCCTCGTCGCCCATCCCCATCCGCTGTTCGGCGGCACCGCCGACAACAAGGTGGTCACCACGCTGGCGAAGGCCTTCCGCGACCTGGGCTGCATCACGCTGCGGCCGAACTTCCGCGGCGTCGGCGGCTCGGCGGGCGAACACGACCACGGCATCGCCGAGACCGACGACCTCCTCGCGGTGCACGCCTACGCCCGCGGCCGTTTCGGCGCGGCGCTGCCCTTCTTCCTCGGCGGCTTCTCCTTCGGCGCCTACGTGGTCACCCGGCTGGCAAGGCAGCTTGCCGAGGACGGCGATCCGGCGCGGCGCCTCGTGCTGGTCGGCGCCGCATCGGGCTTCATCGAGGGCCTGCGCCATTACGACACCGCCGCGGTGCCGGCCGACAGCATCGTCATCCACGGCGCGCAGGACGAGACCGTGCCGCTGGCCAACGTGCTGGCCTGGGCCGAGCCACAGGACCTGCCGATCACAGTGATTCCCGGCGCCGACCACTTCTTCCACCGCAGGCTGCACCTCATCCGCCGCATCATCGAGGCGCAATGGAAACCCTGAGCGTCGCCGGGCTGCGCAAAGCCTACGACGGCGTCCCCGTGCTGCAGGGGCTGACTTTCGAGTTGCGCCCCGGGGAATGCTACGGACTGCTGGGGCCCAACGGCGCCGGCAAGACGACGACCCTGCGCTGCGCCCTCGGCCTGACCGCGCCGGACGCGGGCGAGGTCCGCCTGTCGGGCCTGCCGGTGCCGAGCCGCGCGCGCGAGGCGCGCATGCGCGTCGGCATCGTGCCGCAGATGGACAACCTCGACCCGGACTTCACGGCGGCGGAAAACCTGCTGGTGTATGGCCGCTACTTCGGCCTGGCCGAGCGCGCGGTGCGCGCGCGCATCCCGCATCTGCTCGACTTCGCCGGCCTGGCCGGCCGCGCCGAGGCGAAGATCAGCGCACTGTCGGGCGGCATGAAGCGGCGCCTCACCCTGGCGCGCGCGCTGGTGAACGACCCCGACCTGCTCATCCTCGACGAGCCGACCACCGGCCTCGACCCGCAGGCGCGCCACCTCATCTGGGAGCGACTGAAGCAATTGCTGCAGCAGGGCAAGACGGTGCTGCTGACGACGCATTTCATGGACGAGGCGGAGCGCCTCTGCCACCGCCTCGCCATCATGGACAACGGCCGCTTCATCGCGCAGGGCTCGCCGCGCGAGCTGATCGCCGCGCACATCGAGCCGGAAGTGGTGGAGGTCTACGGCGAGCCGGGCGAAATGAGTGCCGCCGCATGGGCACAGGCCGAGGCGGCGCAGTTCGCCACCCGCGTCGAAGTCGCCGGCGAGACGGCCTTCTGCTACCTCACCGAATCGCGCCCGCTGCTGCGCCACCTCGCAAGCCAGCGCGGCCTGCGCTACCTGCACCGCCCGGCGAACCTGGAGGATGTTTTTTTGAAACTCACCGGTCGGGACCTGAGGGACTGAAATGGGTCATTTCCGTCCGCCTTCCCTCAGCCTGCGCTTCATCCCGGTGTGGCGGCGCAACTTCCTCGTCTGGCACAAGCTGGCGATTCCTTCCATCCTCGGCAATCTGGCCGACCCGATGGTCTACATGCTGGGCCTGGGCTACGGCATCGGCACGCTGCTGCCGGAAGTGGGCGGCGTGCCCTACATCGCCTTCCTTGCCGCCGGCGCGGTGTGCTTCTCGACCATGAACAGCGCCACCTTCGAGACGCTCTACTCGGCCTTCTCGCGCATGCAGGTGCAGCGCACCTGGGAGGCCATCCTCAACGCCCCGGTGTCGCTCGACGACCTGCTGCTGGGCGAGCTGGTGTGGGCGGCGAGCAAGGCCTGCCTGTCGGGCGCCGCCATCCTGGCAGTGGCCGCCTTGCTCGGCCTGGTGCACTCGCCGCTGGCGCTGTGGGCGCTGCCGCTGATTTTCCTTGCGGGCCTGGCCTTCGCCGCGCTCGGCCTGGTCATGACGGCGCTGGCGCCGAGCTTCGATTTCTTCATGTACTACTTCACGCTGTTCGTCACGCCGATGACGCTGCTCTCGGGCGTGTTCTTCCCGGTCGAGCAGCTGCCCGCCGCCTTCCAGGCGTTGTCGTCGCTGCTGCCGCTGTCGCACGCGGTGAAGCTGACGCGGCCCCTTTTCTTCGGCGAGGTGCCGGCGCAGGCGTGGCTGCACGTCGCCGTTCTGGCCGGCTATGCCTTTGCCGCCTTCTGGCTGGCGCTCGGCCTGGCGCGGCGGCGGCTCTTGAGATAGGTTCGGGTAAAATCCGCGCCGATGGATGCCCTTCTCGTCATCACCAACCTGCCGGACGCGGAGACCGCCCGGGTTCTCGCCGCGAAGCTCGTCGAGCAGCGCGTCGCCGCCTGCGTGAACATCCTCGCGCCCTGTCATTCGGTATTCCGCTGGGAGGGCAAGGTCGAGGACACCGAAGAGGTGCCGATGCTGATCAAGACCAGCGAGGCGCGCTACGCGGCACTGGAAGAGGCGATCCGCGCCTACCATCCCTACGAACTTCCGGAGATCATTGCTGTCCGTATCGACAGGGGATTGCCCGACTACCTGCTCTGGGTGGCGGCCGCGACCGCCGCCCAATAAACCCAAGAACCGCTCATGATCCGCCGACTGATATTGCTGCTCGCCCTGGGCCTGTCCTGCCTGCCGTTTTCCGCCTCCGCGGCGGATGAGCTGCTCGAAGTGGACAAGGCCTTCCGCCTCTCCGCCCGCGCCCTCGACGCCGGCACGCTGGAGGTGCGCTACGACATCGCCAACGGCTACTACATGTACCGCGACAAGTTCCGCTTCGCGCTGGAGCCGGCCGGCGTGCAGGCCGGCACGCCGCAGATGCCGGCGGGCAAGGTCAAGAAGGACGAGTTCTTCGGCGATGTCGAGACCTACCGCAAGCAGGTCGTCATCCGCCTGCCCTTCAGCGCGCCCGCCGGGCTCGATGCCGTCACGCTGAAGGCGACTTCGCAGGGCTGCGCCGACATCGGCGTGTGCTACCCGCCCAACGCGCAGACGCTGCAGGTGCAATTGGCGGCGATGAGCGTCGCGCCTGGCGCGGCGCCAGGCATGTCGATCGGGGCGCCCGTCGAACCTGCGCCCGCCGCCCAGGAGGACGAGTCCTCGCAGCTGGCCGGCCTGCTGAAGAACGCCGGTTTCTGGCTCATCCTCACCACTTTCTTCGGCGCCGGCATCCTGCTGGCCCTGACGCCCTGCGTGTTCCCCATGTACCCGATCCTGTCGGGCATCATCGTCGGCCACGGCCATGACATCACGAAGCGCCGCGCCTTCGTGCTCTCGATGGCTTACGTGCTGGGCATGGCGGTCACTTATGCCGCCGCCGGCGTCGCCGCCGGCCTGTCCGGCTCGATGCTCTCGGCCGCGCTGCAGAACGTGTGGGTGCTGGGCGCCTTCGCTTTCGTCTTCGTCGTGCTGTCCCTGTCGATGTTCGGCTTCTACGAACTGCAGCTGCCCGCCTTCCTGCAAAGCAAGCTGTCCGAGGAGTCCGGCCGCGTCAGGGGCGGCTCGCTGCACGGCGTGGCCGCCATGGGCGCACTCTCGGCGCTCATCGTCGGCCCCTGCGTGGCGGCGCCGCTGGCCGGCGCGCTGCTCTACATCGCGCAGACGCGCGACGCCGTCCTCGGCGGCGCGGCACTCTTTGTCATGGCGCTGGGCAAGGGCGTGCCGCTGGTGATCGTCGGCGTGTCGACGCGCTCGCTGCTGCCGCACACCGGACCGTGGATGGAATCCGTGAAGAAGTTCTTCGGCGTGCTGCTGCTCGGCCTGGCCATCTGGCTGGTCTCGCCGGTGATTCCGGCCTGGGCGCACCTGCTGGCCTGGGGCGCGCTGGCCATCGGCTCGGCGATGTTCCTGCGCGCCATCGACCCACTGCCGCCGCATGCCCACAACTGGGCGCGCTTCTGGAAGGGCGTCGGCATGGTGCTGCTGCTCGTGGGCGCCTCGCTGGTGATCGGCGCGCTGGGCGGCAGCCGCGATCCGCTGCAGCCCTTCGGCTTCCTGCGCGGCGCGGCGGCAACGCAGGCCGAACACGTCGCCTTCGAACGCGTCAAGACGATGGCGGAGCTGGATGCGCGGCTGGGGTCGGCCAACCGGCCGGTGATGCTGGATTTCTACGCCGACTGGTGCGTCTCCTGCAAGGAGATGGAAAAGTACACTTTCTCCGACGCGCGCGTCGCGGCGAAGATGCGCCAGATGATCCTGCTGCAGGTGGATGTCACCGCCAACACCGACGAGGACAAGGCGCTGCTCAAGCGCTTCAGCCTGTTCGGCCCCCCCGGCATCATCTTCTTCGACCGCCAGGGCCGGGAACGCCAGGGCCTGCGCGTCGTCGGCTACCAGCCGGCGGATGACTTCCTCAAGGCGTTGAATACGGCGCTGGCAGGCTATTGAAAGGCCCTGCGGGGCTGCGGTTGATGCCCCTCAAACACTGCGGGGCGGATCGCGGGTAAAATCCGCTTCCCCTAATATTTCTGCAACGCTACCTGTGTTCTCTGGAATCGTCGCCGCTACCGGCCGGATCGCCCATCTGCAGCCCCTGGAAAAAGGCCTGCGCCTGACCGTCGAGGCGCCGGGCCTCGATCTGTCCGACGTGGCCGTCGGCGACTCGATCGCGCACGAAGGCGTCTGCCTCACCGTCATCGAGAAGGCGGGGGCATCCTATAAGGTGGACGTGTCGCGCGAGACGCTGGATTGCACGGTCGGGCTGGATGCGCCCGGCGAGGCCAATCTGGAAAAGGCGTTGCGCCTGGCCGACCGCCTCGGTGGTCACCTGGTCACGGGGCATGTCGACGGCGTCGGCGAAGTGCTGAAGTTCGCGCCGATCGGCGAGAGCCACGAACTGGTCATCCGCGCACCGAAGCCGCTGGCGAAGTACATCGCGCGCAAGGGCTCGATCACGATCAACGGCGTCAGCCTGACGGTCAACCGTGTCGAAGGCACTGACTTTTCCATCAACCTGATACCGCACACCGTGGCGGTCACCACGCTCAAGCGCCTGAAGGCCGGCAGCCGGGTCAATCTCGAAATCGACCTCGTCGCCCGCTACATCGAGCGCATGATGACCGCGGAAGCCTGAACAACATGACAGCCCTTTCCCCCATTCAGGACATCATTGCCGACATCCGCGCCGGACGCATGGTCGTGCTGGTCGACGAAGAGGACCGCGAGAACGAGGGCGACCTCGTGCTGGCCGCCGAACACGTCACGCCGGAGGCCATCAACTTCATGGCCAAGCACGGCCGCGGGCTGATCTGCCTGACGCTGACCGAGGCGCGCTGCCGCCAGCTCAACCTGCCGCTGATGGTGCGCGACAACCGCTCGCCGCACGGCACCGCCTTCACGCTCTCGATCGAGGCGGCCGAGGGCGTCACCACCGGCATCTCGGCGCAGGATCGCTCGCGCACGGTGCAGGCGGCGGCGGCGAAGAACGCGCGGCCCGCCGACATCGTCCAGCCCGGCCACATCTTCCCGCTCATGGCGCAGAACGGCGGCGTGCTGGTGCGCGCCGGCCACACCGAGGCCGGCTGCGACCTGGCCCAGCTGGCGGGCTGCGAGCCTGCCGCCGTGATCTGCGAGATCCTCAAGGACGACGGCACCATGGCGCGGCTGCCCGACCTGGTCGAGTTCGCCAAGGCGCACGGCCTGAAGATCGGCGCCATCGCCGACCTGATCCACTACCGCAACGAGAACGAGACCCTGGTCGAGCGCGTTGCCGACAAGGAGGTGGTCTGCGGCCACGGCAGCTTCCGCCTGGTCGCCTACCGCGACATGACCAGCGGCGAGGTGCACCTTGCCCTGGTGAAGGGCGTGATCCGCGAAGACGAGGAAATCCTCGTGCGCGTGCACGAGCCGATCACCGTGCTCGACTTCCTCGACTGCCAGAGCGGGCGCCACAGCTTCAGCGTGGACCGCGCCATGCGCACCGTCGCCGCCCACGGCAGCGGCGTCATCGTGCTGCTGCGCCGTGCCAGCTCGACACCGGACCTGCTCGCCGCCCTGCAGGACGACGGCGAAGCGGCGCGGCCCGCCGCCAAGTGGGACCCGCGCCTGTACGGCATCGGCGCGCAGATCCTGCGCGACCTGAACGTGCGCAAGATGCGCCTGCTCGCCAGCCCGCGCAAGATGCCGAGCATGGCGGGCTTCCAGCTGGAAGTCACCGGCTATATGACTCCCGAAGACCAGAAATGACCACCTTCCCCCTACCCCCCTTCCCCGGGAAGGGGGTGCGCAAGCGCACCCCGCTGGGGCAAGTGACAACCCACCCCCCTTCCCCCGTCCCGAGGGCGGGGGTGACCAGTCACCTCCCCCGCCCGGCGGGGGAGGATGGGAGGGGGTGCCCAATAATTTCGCGCGCCTTCGCGCGCGGCCCGGCGGAGGGCTGACATGGCACGCTACGACGACATCGAGGAATTCGACCCGAACCTGTCCGGCCAGGGCCTGCGCATCGGCATCGCCATGAGCCGCTTCAACATCGACGTCAGCGAGGGCCTGCTGGGCGGCTGCACGGCGGAGCTGAAGCGCCTCGGCGTGCGCGCCGCCGACATGCAGATCGTCACCGTGCCGGGCGCGCTGGAATTGCCGCTGGTGCTGCAGACGATGGCGCAGAGCGAACGCTTCGACGCCCTGGTGGCGCTCGGCTGCGTCATCCGCGGTGAAACCTACCATTTCGAGATCGTCTCCAACGAATCGGCGCGCGGCATCACCGACGTCCAGCTCGCCACCGGCGTGCCGGTCGCCAACGGCGTCCTCACCACCGAGGACGACGACCAGGCGCTGGCGCGCATGGTGCAAAAGGGCGGGGAAGCCGGCCAGGCGGCGGTCGAAATGGCGAACTTGCAAAGATTTCTGAAGAAATGAAATCTCCCAGACGCCGCGCCAGGGAGTTCGCCCTGCAGGGCCTCTACCAGTGGCAGCTCTCCGGCAACGACTTGCCGGCGATCGAGGCGCACCTGTCCGCGGCGGGCGGCTTCGAGAAAGTCGACCGCGCCCTGTTCGACCTGCTGTTGAACGGCGCCATGGCCGAAGCGGCGGACCTGCAGGGCCTCATCGAACCGCTGCTGGATCGTCCCTACGCCGAGCTCTCGCCCGTCGAGCGCGCCATCCTGCTGCTTGCCGCCTTTGAATTGAAGCGGCACCTCGAGGCGCCCTACAAGGTGGTGATCAACGAGGCCATCGAGCTTGCCAAGAGCTACGGGGGCACGGACGGCCACAAATACGTGAATGGCGTGCTGGACAAACTCGCCGCCTCGATCCGGCCCGATGAGGCAGTCCGGTCGGCCAGGCGCAGCAAGCCGCAGGAGAATCCGAAGGAGGAGTCATGAGCAAACAACCCATCGTGCGCGCCAATCCCCAGACGGCGGAGGACAAGCACCCGAAACACTACTTCGCCGACTGGTGGGTATACGCCCTGCTCGCATTTTTCATCGGCGGCCTGATTTTCATGACCTTCGCGCTGGAGCTGCGCGGCGAAGCCATGAGCGAATTCGGCAAGCCCGGCAGCAAGACCGCCATGCCGTCCAGGCCGGCTCCTGCTGCAACAGCACCCGCGCCCGCGCCCGCCGAGAAAAAATAAGGCCGCGCACGGAAACCGCCGTGCCCCGGATGTCTGCTCTCGATCATTCCGCCGGTTGCGTTGGTGCGGCCGCCGTAGAATGGCTACTGTCATCGCCACCCCGTCTTGCTGGACATTCGCGCCGACAGAATGGTTGAGAACAGGCCCTCGGAATTCGAGTTGATCGCGCGCCACTTCACCCGCCCCGTGCACCATACGGTGCTGGGCGTCGGTGACGACGGCGCCGTCATCCGCCCGGCGCCCGACATGGACCTGGTGGTGTCCACCGACATGCTGGTGGCCGGCACGCATTTCCTCGAAGGAGCCGATGCCGAAGCCCTCGGCTGGAAGGCGCTTGCCGTGAACCTCTCCGACCTCGCCGCCATGGGCGCGCAGCCGCGCTGGGCGGTGGTGGCGGCGGCCCTGCCCGAGGCCGACGAGACCTGGATCGCCGCCTTCGCACGCGGCTTTTTTGCCGCCGCCGCAGCCTTCGAAGTCGATGTCGTCGGCGGCGACACCACGCGCGGACCGCTCAACATCACCCCCACCGTCTTCGGCGAGGTGCCGCAGGGACAGGCGCTGACACGCGCCGGCGCCCATGCAGGCGACGAGCTCTGGGTTTCGGGCGCGCCCGGCCTGGCTGCGCTCGGGCTGCGGCACCGGCAGGGAAAAGTCAGCCTCCACGGCACGGCGATTGAATCCTGCCTGGCCGCGCTGGAGCGCCCGCTGCCGCGCGTCGAGCTGGGCCTTGGCCTGCGCGGCCTGGCCCGCGCCGCCATCGACGTCTCCGACGGCCTGCTCGCCGACATCGGCCACATCCTGGAATGCTCAGTGCTGGCGGCCGACATCGAATTCGCCCGCCTGCCGCAGGCCGCCCTCGAGGCCTGCACCGACGCCGCGCAAGCGACGCAGTGCCTGCTTGCCGGCGGCGACGATTACGAGCTGGCCTTCACCGCCCCGCCCGACCGGCGCGGCGACATCGAGGCACTGTCCGCACGCCTCGGCCTGCCGCTCGCGCGCATCGGCAGCCTGCGCCCGGGACCGGCCGGCGAACTGGCCCTGCGCGACGCCGCAGGCAAGTCCATGCCGCTCCCCGGACGCGGCTACGACCACTTCGCATGAAGCCCGGCCTTCGCTTCCTCTTCAGCCACCCGGCCCATTTCATCGCCTGCGGCTTCGGCAGCGGCCTGTCGCCGGTGGCGCCCGGGACGGCCGGCACGTTCGCGGCCTGGCTGCTGTACGCCTTGATCAAGCCCCATTTCTCCGACATGGGCATGCTCGCCTTTCTTGCCGCGGCTTTCGTTGTCGGCGCTTTCGCCGCCGGCCGCACCGGCCGTGCGCTGGGCGTGCCAGACCATGGGTCGATCGTCGTGGACGAGATCGTCCCCTTCTGGCTGGTGCTGCTGCTCACGCCCGAAACGTTTCTGTGGCAGTTGGCGGCCTTTATCTGGTTCCGCTTCTTCGACATCGTCAAGCCGCAGCCGGCACGCTGGATCGACGGCCACATGAAACACGGCCTCGGCGTCATGCTCGACGACCTGGTGGCGGCGGGCTACACGCTGCTGGTGCTTGCCCTCTTCATGGTGGCCTTCAATGGATAAGGATCTTGAGCGCCTTTCGCTCCGCCTGGGTGAGGTCTTGCTCGGACAAAAGTTAATGCTCGCTTGCGCCGAATCCTGCACCGGCGGCTGGGTATCCGAAGTGGTCACGGCAACGGCCGGCTCCTCGCAATGGTTCGAGCGCGGCTTCGTCACCTACTCCAACGCCGCCAAGCAGGAATTGCTCGGGGTGCAGGCCCACACCTTGCGGCAGGACGGGGCGGTCAGCGAGGCGGTCGTACGCGAAATGGCGGCCGGCGCGCTCAGGCGCAGCCATGCCCAGGCGGCGCTGGCGATTTCGGGCGTTGCCGGCCCAGGGGGTGGCTCACCGGGTAAGCCAGTGGGCACCGTATGCTTCGCCTGGGCCCTGCGGGGCGGGGAAGCGACAGCCGAGACGCGACTTTTCACGGGCGACCGGGAAACCGTGCGCAGGCTGTCGGTGATCCATGCCCTCCAAGGCCTGCTCAGGATGCTCGGAGAGCAAGCGCTAACACTCTAATAATATATTGATTTTATTATATATTATTCGACCATGGGGGCGTGCGCCGACCTGGCAAATACTGTGCCATAATTCAACCGCAATCCACTGGGGAATCACTATGGAAGACAACAAAAGCAAGGCGCTTTCTGCCGCACTGGCCCAGATCGAGAAGCAGTTCGGCAAGGGTTCGATCATGCGGCTGGGCGACAGCAAGGTGGAAGACGTTCAGGTCGTGTCGACCGGCTCGCTCGGCCTGGACATCGCCCTCGGCATCGGCGGCCTGCCGCGCGGCCGGGTGGTCGAGATCTACGGGCCGGAATCCTCCGGCAAGACAACCCTGACCCTGCAGGTCATCGCCGAGGTCCAGAAGCTGGGCGGGGCGGCAGCCTTCATCGATGCCGAGCATGCGCTCGACCCGCAGTATGCCCAGAAGATCGGCGTAGACGTCGGCCAGCTGCTCATTTCCCAGCCCGACACCGGCGAACAAGCCCTGGAAATCGCCGACATGCTGGTGCGCTCCGGCGGCGTCGACGTCGTCGTCATCGACTCGGTGGCGGCCCTGACGCCGAAAGCCGAAATCGAGGGCGAGATGGGCGAGCCGCAGATGGGCCTGCAAGCCCGCCTCATGAGCCAGGCGCTGCGCAAGCTCACCGCCAACATCAAGCGCACCAACACGCTGGTCATCTTCATCAACCAGATCCGCATGAAGATCGGCGTCATGTTCGGCAACCCGGAAACCACCACCGGCGGCAATGCCCTGAAGTTCTACGCCTCGGTGCGCCTGGACATCCGCCGCACCGGCAGCATCAAGAAGAACGACGAGGTCATCGGCTCGGAAACCCGCGTCAAGGTGGTGAAGAACAAGGTGGCGCCGCCCTTCCGCCAGGCGGAGTTCGACATCCTCTACGGCGAGGGCATTTCGCGCGAGGGAGAGATCATCGAGCTCGGCGTCGATCACAAGCTCGTCGAGAAAGCCGGCGCCTGGTATTCCTACAACGGGGAACGCATCGGCCAGGGCAAGGACAACGCCCGTGAGTACCTCAAGGAACATCCTGAGATGGCGCGCGAGATCGAGAACAAGGTCCGCGCCGCGGTTGGCGTCGCCGAGCAGCAGAACGCCGTCACGGCCGAGGCTTGAGAGACGAACTGAAAAACAAAGCGCTGCGAATGCTCGCCCGGCGCGAACATTCCCGCGCCGAGCTGACCCGGAAACTTTCCGCCGACGGCACCCGCGAAGACATCCAGACCATGCTCGATCAGCTCGAACAAACCGGCCTGCTCTCCGATGCGCGCTTCGCCGAGGCGTATGTGTCCTCGCGCGCGGCGCGGGCGGGCAACGCCAAGCTGCGCCACAGCCTGCGCGCCAGGGGCGTCGCCGAAGCAGTCATTGCGGCGGCGCTGCCCGCCGATAGCGATAGCGAGCTCGAGCGGGCCTGCGAGGTGTGGCGGCGCAAGTTCGGCGCAGCTCCGGTCGACCGCGTCGATTACGCACGGCAGGCGCGCTTCCTGCAGCAGCGCGGCTTTGCAGCCGACACCATCCGCCGGGTGCTCAAGGAAATGGCAGAATGAGCCTTCTTACAGTCAGTGGCCTGCGCAAGAAGTACAAGTCGCGCACCGTCGTCAAGGACGTCTCCTTCGAGGTCAAAAGCGGCGAGGTGGTCGGCCTGCTCGGCCCCAACGGCGCCGGCAAGACCACCTGCTTCTACATGATCGTCGGCCTGGTCGGCGCGGACGGCGGCGAGATCACCATCGACGGAGAGGTGCTGACGCACATGCCGATCCACCGCCGCGCGCGGCTCGGCCTATCCTATCTGCCCCAGGAAATCTCGGTATTCCGCAAACTCAACGTCGCCGAAAACATTCGCGCCGTGCTCGAGTTGCAGCCCTTCACCGAGGAACAGATCGCGCAGCGGCTGGAAGACCTGCTCGCCGAACTGCACATCGGCCACCTGCGCGACAACACCGCCATCTCGCTCTCCGGCGGGGAGCGGCGACGCGTGGAGATCTGCCGGGCGCTCGCCACCAGCCCGCGCTTCATCCTGCTGGATGAACCTTTTGCGGGCGTCGACCCGATCGCCGTGCTCGACATCCAGAAGATCATCCGCTTCCTCAAGGAGCGCGGCATCGGCGTGCTCATCACCGACCACAACGTGCGCGAGACGCTGGGCATCTGCGACCACGCCTATATCATCAACGAGGGCGAAGTGCTGGCGGCCGGCAAGCCGGAGGATATTGTCTATAATGAAAGCGTACGCAAGGTCTATCTGGGCGAGCATTTCCGCCTGTAAAGAACGGCTTGGGCACGTGGCGGCTCTCCCAGTCTGTCGATGAAACAAACCCTTCAGCTCAAGCTCTCGCAGCATCTCGCCCTGACGCCTCAGCTGCAGCAGTCGATCCGTCTGCTGCAGCTATCCACGCTCGAACTGAACCAGGAGATCGACAACTTCCTGCAGGACAACCCCCTGCTCGAACGCGAGGATGAGCCGGTGCCCGAGGCGCCGGTTTACTCGGCCTCCGGCGACGCGCTGCAGGCCCCCGCCGAATCGCTGGACGGCGCCCCGCCCGAGCCGAATTTCGGCGACAGCAGCCCTGCCGACTGGCTTGGCGATAGCGGCGGGACAGCCGCGTCGCGCGACGAGCGCAATGACGACGAACCGTCCTACGCCGAGATTCAGGCCGCAGTCACTTCGCTGCGCGACCATCTCGGCCTGCAGCTGGCCATGATGCCGCTCACCGAGCGAGACCGCAGCCTGGTCCGGCTGCTGATCGAAGCCCTCGACGATGACGGTTACCTTGCGCAAGACCTCGATGAACTGGTCGAACTGCTGCCGGCCGAACTGGAAGTGGACATCGACGACCTGCAGATTGCCCTGAAGCACTTGCAGAACTTCGATCCGCCCGGCATCGGCGCGCGCAGCGCCTCGGAGTGCCTCGCCCTGCAGCTGGCCAACCTGACCTCGTCGAAGACGCGCGACCTGGCCCTGATAATCGTGCGCAAGCATCTCGACCAGCTCGCCGCGCGCGATTACGTGAGACTGCGCAAAGCGGTTGCCTGCAGTGAGGATGAGTTGCGCGAGGCCCAGGCGCTGATCCGTTCGCTCAACCCGCGGCCCGGCGCTCAGTATTCGCCGGTCGAAACGCGCTATGTCATTCCCGACGTCGTCGTGCGCAAGGTGCGCGGCCAGTGGGTCGCCTCGCTCAATGCCGAGGCGATGCCGCGGCTGCGCATCAACCGCCTCTACGCGGACATCCTGCAGGGACAGCGCGGCTCGGGCCTTGCCAGCCAGCTGCAGGAAGCCAAATGGCTGATCAAGAATGTGCAGCAGCGCTTCGAGACGATCCAGCGCGTCTCCCAGGCCATTGTCGACAGGCAACGCCAGTTCTTCGAGCACGGCGACGTGGCGATGCGGCCGCTCACCCTGCGCGAAATCGCCGACCAGCTCGGCCTGCATGAATCGACCATCTCGCGCGTGACGACGCAGAAATACATGGCCTCGCCGCGCGGCGTGTACGAACTGAAATACTTTTTCGGCAGCCACGTTGCCACCGAAACCGGCGGTGCGGCGTCCTCGACAGCGATCCGCGCCCTGATCAAGCAGCTGGTGAGCGCCGAGGACGGCAAGAAGCCCCTCTCCGACGCGCAGCTGGCCGACATACTGGGTCAGCAGGGCATCATGGTGGCGCGACGCACCGTCGCCAAATACCGCGAGGCGCTGAACATCCCGCCGGTGAACCTAAGGAAGTCCATTTAGGGGTCGTTATCCAGTTTCATCCCAAGAGCCGGTTCGCCTGCCGTTCCGGCTCCCACTTGCCAAGGAGCCATCATGAACCTCAACATCACCGGGCATCATCTCGAAGTCACGCCGGCCATCCGCGATTACGTCACCAGCAAGCTCGATCGCGTCATACGGCACTTCGATCACGTGACCGCGGTGCACGTCATCCTGTCAGTGGAAAAACTGCGGCAGAAGGCGGAAGTGACCGTGCATGTAAGCGGCAAGGACATCTTCGTGGAAGCCCAGGACGAAAACCTGTATGCCAGCATCGACGCCCTGGTGGACAAGCTCGACCGCCAGGTGCTCAAGCACAAGGAGAAGAAGAAGGATCATGCGCACGAGGCGCTCAAGCGGCAGCCCGTCGAATAGGCCTCGCGCCCTGAGGGGCTTTCCCGGTATAATCCGCACCCTAGCCAGGGAAAGCCCCACAGAGAAATCGCTCCAGACGCTTCCGCCAGCACGTTTCCGCACCCATCTGCCGTGGCCGTATCACCATGAACCTGATCTCCAAGCTTCTGCCCCTTTCCAACGTCCAGATCGATCTCGATGCCAGCAGCAAGAAGCGCGTCTTCGAGCAGTCTGGAATCATGTTCGAAAACAACCAGGGCATCGGACGCAGTACGGTATTCGACAGCCTCTTCGCGCGGGAAAAGCTCGGTTCGACCGGGCTCGGCCAGGGCGTGGCCATCCCGCATGGCCGCATCAAGGGCCTGAAGGAAGCGGTCGGCGCCTTTTTCCGCTTGGCTGCCCCGGTACAGTTCGACGCGCCGGACGGCAAGCCGGTGAGTTTGCTGTTCGTGCTGCTGGTGCCGGAGCAGGCGACCGAGCAGCATCTGCAGATCCTCTCGGAACTTGCACAGATGTTCTCCGATCGCCCGTTCCGCGAGAAATTGGCCGCAGCCGCGGATGCGGCTGCCATTCATGCCCTGTTTACCGGCTGGGAACCCCATGCGGCAGGCGAGCGTCGCGCAGCTGTTTGAGTATCACCGGGAACGGTTGCAGCTGCTGCGGGTAGGCGGCAATCTGGATGCGCTCATTGCGGTCAATCACGAAAATGCATCCCCGGCGGATCTGATCGGCCACCTCAATCTCATCCATCCCGACCGCATCCAGGTCATCGGCGCCCCGGAAATCAACTGGGCAGCCAAGCAGCACACGGTTCGCGTCTCCCGCCACATCGAGGAGATCATCGCTGCGCACCCGCCGGCCATCATCGTGGCGGACGGCTGCGCGGTTCCCGCCAATGTGCGGGAAGCCTGCGACAAAACGGACACCGCGCTCTTCTCGTCGCCGCAGACGGCGGCGACGGTCATCGACCTGCTGCGCATCTGGCTGTCGCGCCAACTGGCGGAGACCGTCGAGCTGCATGCCGTCATGATGGACGTGCTCGGCATGGGCGTGCTCATCACCGGGGATTCGGGCGTCGGCAAGAGCGAGCTGGCCCTGGAGCTCATCTCCCGCGGCCATGGCATGGTCGCCGACGACATCGTCGAGATCGCACGCATCGCCCCCAACACCCTGGAGGCGCGCTGTCCGCCGATGCTGCGGGACTTCCTCGAGGTGCGCGGCCTCGGCGTACTCAATATCCGCACCGTCTTCGGCGAAACCGCCTGCCGGCGCAAGATCAAGCTGAAGCTGGTCGTGAACCTGCTGCGGCCGCAGAAGGGCGCCGCGGAAATCGATCGTCTGCCGCTGGGCGCCGAGACGCATGAAATCCTCGGCGTGCCGGTGCGCAAGGTCAGCATACCCGTCGCGGCCGGCCGCAACCTGGCCGTATTGCTGGAAGCCGCCGTACGCTCGACCATCCTTCTGCTGCGCGGCATCGACAGCACCCAGGAATTCGTCGAGCGCCACAAGCAGGCGATGGACGGCGAAGACGAAGGCGGGGGCCTCGTCAACTAAGCCAGTTTTCATGCGTTCTTCATATCGCGACCTGCCCCACGGGAAATTTTGGGGTCATGGCCGCAACCATTCCAATCTAGGAGAACACACGATGAACAAGTTGATCCTGGCCGCTGCCGCCTCCTTGCTGGCCGCCAATCTCGCCCTGGCGCAAACTGTGGCCGCCCCAGCCGCAAAGAAAGCCCCGTCCGAAAAGCAGGTCCAACAGCAAGCACGCATGAAATCCTGCAACCAGGATGCGGGGGAGAAGAAGCTCAAGGGCGCCGAGCGCAAGAAGTTCATGAGCGGCTGCCTCAAGGCCGACAAGCCGGCCGAGGCAAAACCGGCTGATGCCGCGAAGCCCGCGCTTGCAGCGCCCGCCAAGCCGGCCGGGAATAAGTAAGCCAACCCGCCATCAGCCCCCGTACCGCCGCCGGCGCGGTTGTACGGGGGCCTGTTTTTTGCCACAATCATTCCCCTTGCATTAATACCATTCCCGCCATGCCCTCGAAGAATGCCGTAATGCGACTACTCGCCGTCTTCCTGGGGCTGACTTTCGCCTCCGGCCAGGCCGCGGCTTTCAAGTTCTCCGAGGAGGAGGAAAAGGCCAAGGGCGACGACCAGGCCCGCGCCCAGCGCATCGGCCAGCTCGTCTCGGCACCCTGCAAGCAGCAGCTGAAGAACAAGAAGATCATGCTGGTGATCGCCGAGCGCACCGCAAACGGCTACAACACCACGCAAAGCCGCTACGGCCCGCACTTCCAGGCCATCAACCACCGCCTGCGCGCACTCGGTCTGAAGACCTACACCCAGGAGGAGATCCGTGCCCAGATTGCCCAGGCGGAACTCGAGGCGCACTTCCGCAATGACCCGGATGCCGCCATCAACGCCTCGAAGAAGCTCGGCGCGAGCTTCATTCTGCGCGGCCTCATCACCACGCAGACCGGCATCAATCCCGTGCTGAAAATCAACGAAGTCGCCGTGCACATGGGCTTCACCCTCGTCTCTGCCGGCGGCAGGACCCTCTCCAACGTCTCGGCCAGGGACGAATCCTATTCCGGCACCGACACGCTCGGCATGGCGCTGACCCTGGTGAACGAACAGGCCGACGAAGTGGTGGCCAAACTCTATAACGACTATTGCCGCAATGCCGGCACAAAATAATCAGGAGGAAGCATGAACCCATACACCCGAACACTCTGCCTTGTCCTCTGTGCGTCAGCCGGCTCCGCCTTCGCGCAACCCACCTTCGAGAGCCCCTCGCCCACCCAGGGGAGCAGCACCTCGCAGAAAGCCAACGAGATGGCCGACAAGGGCATGTACAAGCCGGTCGAATATGCCAATGCCGCCAAGCCGGGCCCCGCCATCATCGTCATTCCCGGCGAGGTGAAGAGCAACAACGCCAGCTTCGCGCAGAAGTTCGGCCCCAACAACATTGCGGATTTCGCCGAACTCGAACTGGGCAAGGCCAACTTCAAGGTGCTGGAACGCTCCAACCTCGGCCCCCTGCTGCAGGAATTCCAGCTCGCCTACAACCTGGGCGATCCGCAGACAGCACGCAAGTATCTGCAGAAAGGCAAGCTGAAGACGACCAAATGGGTGATGAAATTCGACATCCTCAAGGCGGAACAAGTGGCGCAGGCGCAGTCCGGCTTCAGCGGGCGCCCGATCGGGGCGCTGATCGGCATCTTCGGCGGCGGGCGCGGCGCGGCCGCCGGCGACGTGGTCGTCAGCTCGGTGGAAACCGGCGAATCCACCGGCGTGTGGATCATCGGCATGCGCTGGAAGATCATCGACGCCAACACCACCGAGCAGGTCGCCACCGGCTACACCGAAGAAAAAATGGAACTGGGCGCGAAGTCCACCTCCGTCATGGGATTCTCGGGTGGCGAATCCGGTGGACTGACGCTGGACGGCATGGTGCAGCGCCTGGTGCAGAAGAACGTCTGGGAAATCGACTCAAAACACAAGTAACTGCCTTCCCCCCATCCCCCTTCCCGGGGGAAGGGGGTGACGGTCGTTCGCGGGCCTTGGCCCGCTCCATGTGTTGAACGCCCCGCCTTGGGGCGACCCGGCGGCGGGGCCCGCACTCCGACCGACGCAAGTTGAGGGAGAGCTGCATGACTGAACCAAGGAAGCTCGGCAAGTACGAAATCCGCCGCGAGCTCGGCCAAGGCGCGATGGGCGTCGTCTACGAGGGCTTCGATCCGATGATCGCCCGGCGCGTGGCGCTGAAGACCGTGCGCCGCGACCAGCTCGATCGCGTCGAGGTCGAGGAGATCCTCGCCCGCTTCAAGCGGGAAGCCCAAGCGGCGGGGCGCCTCACCCACCCCAACATCGTCGGCATCTACGAGTATGGCGAAGAGCCAGGCCCCAACGGCGAGGCCACGGGCGGCACGGCTTTCATTGCCATGGAGTTCGTCGAGGGCCGCGAACTGAGGGAGTACTTCGATGCCGACGAGCGCTTCCCGATGGCGGAGATCGTGCGCATCATGGGCCAGCTGCTCGAAGCGCTCGATTACTCCCACAAGAACGGCGTCGTGCATCGCGACATCAAGCCGGCCAACATCATCCTGCTCAAGGACGGCACCGTTAAGGTGGCCGACTTCGGCATCGCCCGCCTCGAGTCCTCCAATCTGACGCAAGCGGGTTCGGTGCTCGGCACGCCCAGCTACATGTCGCCCGAGCAGTTCATGGGGCAGACGGTCGACGGCCGCTCCGACCTCTTCTCGGCCGGCGTCATCCTCTACCAGTTCCTCACCGGAGAAAAACCCTTCACGGGCGCGCTCACCACGATCATGCACAAGGTGCTGAAGGAGGAACCGGCTGCGCCGTCGGAACTCAATGTGCAGGTGCCGCGCCCCCTGGATGCGCTGATGCGCAAGGCGCTGGCCAAGCGCCCCGACGAGCGCTTCCAGAGCGGCCGCGAGTTCGCCATCGCCCTGAGGATGGCGGCAGCCGGCCAGGCCGTGCCGGGCGACAGCGATGCCACGCTGGTCAACGACGGCGAGGCGACCCTGTTGAACGAGTCGGAAAAGACCATTGCCCAGACGAGGCCCGCCGCCCCGCCCGCCCCTGCCGCCGCCCCGCCACGGCCCGCAGTGCCGGCGAGGAAATCATCGCAAGGCCTTGCCCTGGCCATCGTCGGCGGCATCGCCGTCGTCGGACTGGGCGCCGCGGCCTATGTCTTCCTGGGCAAAGGCGGCGCCCCGCTGCCCGCGGCGGGAACTCCGCCGCAAGCTGCCGCGCCCGCTGCGGCAATGGCGCCCGTTGCGGCAGCACCGGCTGCCGACAACGGCATCATGGTCATCAGTGCCCTCGGTCTGGCCGATCCTTCCAACCCGCGCTACCAGCAGGAAAAGGGCGGGGACCGGGGTCTGCTCAACGCCGACCTGCGCGAGGATGCCAAGCGCCAACTCGTCGAGAAGGCCATCGGCCTGTACGTGGAACAGGGCTCGATCGCCAAGAACTACAGGCTGGTGAGGGACAGGCTGCTTGTGCGCAGCGGCGACTTCATCCAGGCCGTCCTCGAGGAACAACCGCCGCAGCTCGGCAAGGACGGTTTGATGTCGCTGGCCACGCGCGCGACCGTCAAGGTGCGCGACGTGCAGAAATCGCTCAACCAGATGTCGCAGGAAGAACGCATCGACTTCATCCGCAACAACGGCGATCCGAAGGTCTCCGTGGCCATCACCACCCGCAGCGCCGATGCCGACCCCGCCGCACCGGCCGTGCGCTCTGCGCTGGCCGAAAATCTGCTGAAGGAACGCATCCAGTCCTTCGGCTTCCGCATCTGGAACGACGAGATGCAGAAAGGCGCCAAGGGCAGCGCCGATTTCGCCGTCAGCGGCGAAGCCAAATTCAAGAAACTGTCGGCGAAGCTCGCCGCCTCGGGCATCACGGTGGAAAAGTTCGTCCTGACCTCGTGGACGGTCAAGGCCACGGACAAGATGAGCGGCGAGGAAATCTACTACAACACGCAGATTCCCGAAAAAACCAGCTGGGCGACGGAGGACGAGGCGCTGCGCGACATCGGCAGGCTGATCGGCGAGGAGTTCTCCAAGGGCTTCTTCCTCGCCCACTTCAACTTCGTCGGCCAGAAGGTGCGCCTCAGGCTGCAGGGCCTGCCGAACAAGGACACGGCGCAAATGCTGATGCACGAACTGGACGGCCTGCGCAGCGTGCTGAGGGCAAAACAGGTCTCCAGCAGCGCCGTCGATGCGGTATTCGACCTGGAACTGTCCGGCGGCCTGGCCAATCCGGCCGACATCGTGCAGGCGGGCGTCCTGGGACCGCTCAACCGCAAGCTCGGCAGGCAGTGCTTCAACGTGGGCGGCGCCACAAGCGGCGAAATCGTCGCCTCCTTCGAGCCCGGCTGCAGCGATCCCGCTGTGTTGTCCCGCCTCGACAGCCTGCCGCCGGCGGCGCTGATCGAGGCGCCGCAGACGCGGCGCGAAGCCGTGGTGAAGAATCCGGAGACGCTGAAGAAGCTCAATATCTAACGACGAGGCCCAATAGGCGCCCTCGTCGTTCCGGTGGCGTTTTAACCCACCTGGAACTCGACGACTTCTCCCCCCGCATCGTAGGCATGGCCGAAGCTGATGTGGCCCTTGCTGCGCAGGATGACTTCCTCCCGCTTGAGGGCAAACTCGACCTCGCCGGCGAAAGTGACGTAGGTACCGTTGGTGCTCTGATCGATGAGCACGAACTTGTCGCGCCGCCGCTCGATGCGGGCATGGCTGCGCGAGGCGCGGCGGTCGTTGATGATGACGTCGCTGGCCGCGTCCCGCCCGAGCACGAATACACTGTGGCCGGCATCAAGCACCTGCTCCTCCCCGCCGTGCCGCACGACCATGCGTGCAGCGGCGGCGGGCGCAACGCTGCCGGATTTCATGGTGAGATCGTCGGATTCCTGCCAGAGGACCTCGCAGACGCGCACATCCTCCGCCTTGCCCTTGATGGAGAGCGCATCGATCTCACGCGTGGACTGCTGCAGCAGCGCCGGCAGGAGCCCGACCGTCTCGCCGGTGGTGATGATCTGCCCCGCCTTGGCCAGACCGGCCATGCGCGCCGCCATGTTGACCGTGTCGCCGAAAACATCTTTGGCATCCTCGATGGCCGGACCGAAGTGGAAGCCGACGCGGATGGCCAGCCTGATGCCGCTTACCGGCGGCAGGTCGTCGACGCGCTGCTGCATGGAGCTGGCCGCGTCCATGCCCTCTTCGGCGCTGTCGAAGACTGCCATGACCTCGTCGCCGATGGTCTTGATGACGCGCCCGTGAAACTGCTCGGTGGCTCGCGTCATGCGGTTGATGCAGCGCTCGACGGCATGCAGCGCTTCCTTGTCGCCCAGTTTCTCGTACAGGCGCGTGCTGCCCGATACATCGGCGAAAAGCACGCAGAGATTGCGTTCGACCTTGCTGGCTTCCTTGGCGTTCATGCGAACTCTGTGATCCCTGACTTCCTCTGACGGCGAATCATATCAAACCCCTTCCGCTCCGCGAAGCGGAATGATGTCGGGATCATCGAAGGTTTCGGGGTCGAATGCCCGGTCGCCTTCCGGATCGGGCCGGCCGGTGGCTTTCAGGTTGCGGAAATCATAAAGCCGGGGATCTGCCAGGTGCGAGGGCGCGACATTGCCCAGCGCCGCAAAAATCTTCTCCACCCGGCCCGGGAAGCGCTTGTCCCATTCGCGCAGCAGCGCCTTGGTCTCCTTGCGCTTCAGCTGCTCCTGCGAGCCGCACAGGTCGCACGGGATGATGGGGAAGCGCCGCAGCGCGGCCCAGGCTTCCAGGTCGCGCTCGCGGCAGTAGGCCAGCGGGCGGATGACAATGTGGCGGCCGTCGTCGGAGACCAGCTTGGGCGGCATGGCCTTGAGCTTGCCGCCATAGAACAGGTTGAGGAACAGCGTCTCGAGGATGTCGTCGCGATGGTGGCCGAGGGCGATCTTGGTCGCGCCGAGCTCGCCCGCGACGCGGTAGAGCACGCCGCGGCGCAGGCGCGAGCAGAGCGAACAGGTGGTCTTGCCCTCGGGAATCACGCGCTTCACCACCGAGTAGGTGTCCTGATTCTCGATGTGGAAGGGCACGCCCAATTCCTTGAGGTAGGCGGGCAGCACTTCGGCCGGAAAACCCGGCTGCTTCTGGTCGAGGTTCACGGCGACGAGCTCGAAGCGCACCGGCGCGATCTCGCGCAGCTGCAGCAGGATGTCGAGGAGCGCATGGCTGTCCTTGCCGCCGGAGAGGCAGACCATGACGCGGTCGCCGTCCTCGATCATGTTGAAGTCGCCGATGGCCTGGCCGACGTTGCGGCGCAGGCGCTTGGCCAGCTTGTTGGCCTCGTGGCGTTCCTTCTCCCCGAGTTCTTCCGGCAACAATGCCTCGAGATAGTTGCTCACAGCACCAAGCTCCTGCCCCCGTCCACGGCGATGACCTGGCCGGTGACATAAGGCGCGTCGGCCAGCAGGTAGCGCACCGCGCGGGCGATGTCGGCCGGGTCGCCGCAGCGCTTGAGCGCGGTGCGCGAAACGACCTTGGCCTGCGCCGCGGCATCGAAGGAATCATCCTCCGGCCAGAGGATCGGCCCGGGGGCGATCGCGTTCACGCGCACATGCGGCCCCAGTTCGAGGGCGAGGGCGCGGGTCAGCCCTGCCAGGCCGGCCTTGGCGGCGCAGTAGAGCGCGTAGTTCTTCAGCGGCCGCTCGGCATGGATGTCGGTGATGTTCACGATGGCGCCGCGCGCCACGGCAAGATACGACGCGGCCGCCTGGGCCAGGAACAAGGGCGCCTTCAGGTTGGTGCCGAGCAGATCGTTCCATTCGCGTTCGCCGATGCTGCCGATGGGCGTGGCGAAGAAGCTGGAGGCATTGTTCACCAGCGCATCGAGGCGGCCGAAATGCTTCGCGACATCCTCGACCAGCCTGGGCAGGTGATCGGACTCCAGCAGGTCCGCCTGGAAAGCCAGCGCCGAGCCGGGCCGCGCCGTATTGAACTCCGTCACGAGGGCCTGCGCCTCGGCCGCCGCGCTGCGGTAATGCAGCGCCAGGCTGGCGCCCTCGGCATGCAGCAGACGTGCAATCTCGGCGCCGACGCGACGGGCGGCGCCGGTGACAAGCACGACTTTGTCCTGCAGGCTGGGGTCCATGGGGTTTCTCTCTGAAGTTTGCGAATTTTAACGGAATCGGGCACATTCGGCCCCGCCATGACATTACCCGTTCCGGATGCCGATGCCGCCGCCAGCAGCGCGCGGCTCGCCGCGCACATCGCCGACGAGATCGCGGGCGCCGGCGGCTGGATCCCCTTCTCGCGCTACATGGAGTTGGCGCTCTACGCGCCCGGCCTCGGCTACTACAGCGGCGGCGCGCGCAAGTTCGGCGGCGCCGGGGATTTCGTCACGGCACCCGAGCTCTCGCCGCTCTTCGCGCAGGCCCTGGCCGCGCAGGTGACGCAGGTCATGGCGGCCAGCGCGCCGCGCATCCTCGAGGCGGGTGCCGGCAGCGGCGCGCTGGCGGCCGAACTGCTGCTGGAGCTGGAGCGACGCGGCGCGCTGCCCGAGCGCTACGACATCCTCGAACTCTCCGGCGAGTTGCGCGCGCGCCAGCAGGATTCAATCGCGAAAGGCGCTCCGCACCTGGCCGAACGGGTCGGCTGGCTGGACACCCTGCCAGAGACCTTCAGCGGCGCGGTTATCGCCAACGAGCTGCTCGATGCCCTGCCGGTCAATCTCGTCGCCTGGCGCGAGGACGGCCTCTTCGAGCGCGGCGTGGGGCTGCAGAACGACACCTTCGCCTGGCGCGAGCGC
This sequence comes from Betaproteobacteria bacterium HGW-Betaproteobacteria-14, assembly GCA_002840845.1. Classification (GTDB taxonomy): domain Bacteria; phylum Pseudomonadota; class Gammaproteobacteria; order Burkholderiales; family Rhodocyclaceae; genus Desulfobacillus. Next base: position 2,740 of record PHCS01000008.1, on the reverse strand, counting down.
CCCGCCGCAGGCACATTGCTCGCCGTGTCGCAGGGGCTGACTTTCGTGCAGCCGCCCTATGTTTCGGAGATCAACCTGGCCGCGCGGGCGTGGATCGCCGAATGGGGGCGCACCCTGCAACGAGGCGCACTGCTGCTCATCGACTACGGCTTCCCGCAGCGCGAGTACTACCACCCTCAGCGCGCCGAAGGCACGCTGATGTGCCACTACCGCCACCACGCCCACGGCGATCCGTTCTGGCTGCCCGGCCTCAACGACATCACGGCGCATGTCGATTTCACCGCTATGGCCGAAGCCGGCCACGAGGCCGGCCTGGACGTGCTGGGCTACACCAGCCAGGCGCAGTTCTTGTTGAACTGCGGCCTGGCGCAGCTGCTGGAACAGCGGCAGGCCGACGGCGCGGTGGTGTATGCCACGCTCGCTTCCGGCGCGCAGAAGCTCATCAGTCCCGCCGAGATGGGCGAGCTGTTCAAGGTGCTGGCGCTGGGAAGGGAGATCGGGGGGCCGCTACTCGGCTTCGCGCTGGGCGACCGCGTCGCCATGTTGTAATCAATTGCCGACCAGCTGAGAAATATCTCCGAAAGGCGGGATGCCTCCTCGCAAACTTACTCCCCGGTAATTCGAACATCGTCGCGATTCCGTATCTCCAATTTCCTGAATTGCTTCGTTTCGATTTCGTACAGCAGCAATTGCCCGTTCATTACCTTTCTATCAGGCGCCGCCACAGAAAGCGCAAGGAATCGCTCGTCCGGCGAAACGTCCATGCCCCAGATGAACTGCTCGAAATGCGTAATGCGTTGCGCCCCGCCAGGCCCGATCACTTGTACGTCGTGCACAAACCCTTTGGCAGCGGCACTGGACCACCGCTGCAATGCATAAACCCTTCCGGATTTGAGCGATACTTTTGGTCCGATCAATTCAATACCCTCCGGATTGATCAGTTCAATCTTCCCATCGGTTACTGAAATACGTAACAAATCAGTCACTGGATCTTCTTTTGACCTCGTTTTTTTGTTCTCAGATTCTCGCGTGAGACATAGCCAAAATCACTGATGGCAACGTGCTGCCCATCGCCAAGAGAGCGAGGGCTGGAAGGGGCATAGAACGACGTGGCAACAGCTTGTTTCTCGGCCATGTCGGCCAGGGCCATCACGAACAACTTGCGTTCGCGCAATGTCCGACCGGTCTTCGTCTCGGTCGTCTCCTCGGCAAAGTACACAATCCTGTCTTCGCTTATGAATTCCGGATAGCGCCGTGCCTCTTCACTACAGGCGGCACGGCAGTAGCGGCGGCTCTCGATATCAAGAACGCCGATGCAATTCTGCGTGCGTGAAAAAAGGAAACCCGCCTCTTGCACGATGAATGCGGCAAGCCGTCCGCTGGGCGACACCGCGACATCGATAATCCGATTCCCCGCCGAGTCCTGGTAAGCAAGAAACCGGTCGAGGGCGATGTCGTACATCAGCGCGTTGCAGGTCTGCGGCCTGTTGTGCTCGATGCAGTAATTGAAGCTGATCTGACCGTTCGACACAAAGCGCGGGGAAGAAAACCCGGGGCGGTCTTCGGCAAGTCCCTCTGCCGTTACCGTAAGCAGGCCCAGCGCCAGTAGGGCAAAACCCCAGCGACCCCGATACCACGCATCCATGTCACGCTCCCGTCGAAACGGCGACTCACGCCAAGTATGACATTATCAAGGCCCGTCAAGTCTGTTCCTGCGTGTGGCGTTCATCGATACACCTCGCGCCGGTTGCCGACGCGGAGGACGCGGACGACAATGCGGCGATCCTGGATGTCGCAGATGATGCGCCAGTCGCCGACGCGGTATTTCCAGTAGTTGCCCAGCTTGGCGCCGGCCAGGGCCTCGCCGATCTGGCGCGGGTTGTCCAGCGTGGCCACGCGCTCCCTGAGAAAGGCGACGATCCGCTGCTGGACCGGGCGGTCCAGTTTCTTCAGATCCTTGACGGCCTCGGGATCGAACTCGATCTCATAGGCCAAGCTTGCGCTCCACTTCGTCGAGCGGAATGGTTTTGCGGTTGCGGCGCGCTCGCGCCTCGGCGAGGTAATAGTCCTCAAGGTCGTCGATATATTCGAGGATGGCTTCGCGCGCCAGCGCGGTCTTGCTGCGGCCGGTTTCGCTGGCCAGCGCGTTCAGGCGCTCCTCGATCGTTTCGGGCAATCTGATGGCGAGCATGTCACCTCTCCTGAAATCTTTTGCTATACAAGTATAGCAGCGAAGCCTGCTGCCGATATGCACTTGCTTGTATGGCGGCCGCGGGCGATTTCGTGATTCGGGATGCTGAGGGAATGACAGCGAACCGGTCAGTCCGGGTGCCCGGCGGCGGGAAAAGACGCAAGGATTGCTGTAGTACCCGGCCCTCAGCGATCAGGCCGCCGGGACTCACGCCCGTCCGACGCAAGCCTTGCGTCCTCCTCCTGCTTAAGTGAATCAACGGCCGGAGCGGCTCTTACATAAACCTGCTTTTTCTGTAGGAACCCGTCCTACTTGAGCAGCAGTCGTTCCAGGCAGGCGCGGATGTTCTGCGGGATGGCCGTCGGCTTGTCCTTCGCCCGATCGACGAAGACATGCACGAAATGCCCCTGCGCCGCCGGCTTGTCCTCGCCCTGGCGGAACAGGCCGATCTCGTAGCGCACCGAAGAGTTGCCCAGCTGCGCCACGCGCAGGCCGGCCTCGATCGTCTCGGGAAAGGTGACCGGGCGGTGGTAGCGGCAGGGGGGGTCG
>PHCS01000062.1 GCA_002840845.1 Betaproteobacteria bacterium HGW-Betaproteobacteria-14 | reverse complement strand
GTTGAACTCGGCGGCAAGCAGCTTCTCCGCCATGGCCATGCCGACGGCGTTGGTGATGCCCTGGCCGAGCGGGCCGGTGGTGGTTTCCACGCCTGGCGTGTAGCCGTATTCCGGATGCCCCGGTGTCTTGCTGTGCAGCTGGCGGAAATTCTTGATGTCGTCGATCGAGACATCGTAGCCGGTCAGGTGCAGCAGGGCGTAGATGAGCATGGAGCCGTGGCCGTTGGACAGCACGAAACGGTCGCGGTCGGCCCATTTCGGGTTGGCCGGGTTGTGGCGCAGATGGTGGTTCCACAGCACCTCGGCGATTTCCGCCATGCCCATGGGGGCGCCGGGGTGGCCGGACTTGGCTTTTTCCACCGCGTCCATGGCGAGGGCGCGGATGGCACTGGTCAGGTTGTTGAACACGGGCGTCTCGAAATCGGCAAAAGTGGCACTCTGTGCGGACATGATGTATTCCTTATTGCTCGTCAGTCGTGCCGGCTGGAAAGCCTTTAATTATCTTCCAAACCGGGCGTTATTGGTAGGCAGCCTGTTTTTCAGGCGCGCTTGCGATTCTCCATGAGCTGCAGAATGAGCGGGGTGAGGACGAGCTGTATGGCCAGCTCCATCTTGCCGCCCGGCACCACAATGCAGTTCGGCCGCGACATGAAGGAGTCGTGGATCATCGACAGCAGGTAGGGAAAGTCGACGCCGTGCGGGTCGCGGTAGCGGATCACCACGAAGGACTCGTCCAGCGTCGGGATGTCGCGGGCGATGAAGGGGTTGGAGGTGTCCACCACCGGCACGCGCTGGAAGTTGATGTGGGTGCGCGAGAACTGCGGCGTGATGTGGTGAACGTAGTCATACATGCGGCGCAGGATGGTCTGCGTCACCGCCTCGACGGAGTAGCCGCGCGTGCTGGTGTCGCGGTGGATCTTCTGGATCCATTCGAGGTTGACCGTCGGCACCACGCCGACGAGCAGGTCGGTGTAGCGGGCGACGTCAACAGTATCCGTCTTGACGCCGCCGTGCAGGCCTTCGTAGAACAGGAAGTCAGTGCCCTCGGGCAGCGGTTCCCAAGGCGTGAAGGTGCCGGGTCTCTGTTTCCACGGCTCGGCCTCCTCCTCGTTGTGAAGGTAGTAGCGGCGCTTGCCGGTGCCGGTCTCGCCGTAGCCCTTGAAGAGAGCTTCGAGTTCCTCGAAGATGTTGGCTTCCGGACCGAAGTGACTGATGTGCTCGCACACGCCGGCCTTCTCCGACATCTGGATGGCCTTCTTCATCTCCTCGCGGTCGTACTTGTGGAAGCTGTCGCCCTCGATCACCGCGGCGCTGATGTTCTCGCGCCGGAAGATATGCTCGAAGGAGCGTTTGACCGTGGACGTGCCGGCCCCGGAGGAGCCGGTGATGGCGATGACGGGATGTTTGGCTGACATGGTCGTATCTCCTCAAATCGTTGCGAATTCTCTCAGTCGTCGTTTCGGGAAGCGGGCAGATGAAAACGCGGCGTCCGCGATCGGATGGGCGACGCTTCTGCTGCCTGGTGACGACGAAGGATGAGGTTTCGGCGCTCGTGGCGGCCTGTCACCCTTCCTGTATGGATACCGGGACTCTAAAGGTCTTGATCCATAAGTTCCATTCACTTTTTCTTATCGAATGAATAAGCGAATTTTGATATTCTTTGCGCTATTGAAACCACACGGCTTCAGCCATTGCCACCCTGGATATCACCGTTTTCAGCAATCCTGCCCTGAGCCGGGAAGTTCGCAGCCTGCCCGCCGCCCAGTACAACCTGGCACGCATGCTGCAGGCACGCAGCCCGCTCGGGGTAGCCTTCGTGCCCATCCGCGGCATGCAGTTCCTGGCGATACTCGACGCCGAGGAGTTCATTTTCGTGGACAGCCAGTATAAGCAGTGGGCCGTACTGGCCTGGCAGGGTTTCCGGCCACAGGCGCGCGCCTCCCTGCTTGATGCGGTGCCGTTCGAGGCAGTCTTCTATCGTGAGGACGCGCAGGCAGTGCAGCGGCAGTTGCAGCCGGAGCTGTTCAAGGCCATGCAGGCCCTTGCGGGCCGGGAGCGGATCGATGGTCCGGCGCGGGTGCTCAAGTTCCAGCGGCCGGCAGACGGCCGGTGATTATGCGCCTGGCTCAGTCGTCCTCGTCGAGCGCGGGGTCCCATCCGAGCGCCTTGGCGCGCGCGATCGCTTCTTCGTAGATGCGGGTGTGCCGGATGCGTAATTCGGGCGGCAGTTGGCTCGGCAGGTGGGCGTATGGCTCCCACGCCTGCGCAACCCTCTCGTACAGGTTCTGCATCTGGCTGGCCGACCAGCCGGCGCAGGTTTCGGTCTCCGGCAGCAAGCCGAACGTCCAGGCGTCGCGCACAATCCGGCCCAGGTGGCTCATGCCACCGTGGCTGTCGTCGTGCAGGCCGACGTACTGATTGTCCTTGATTTGCGCCATGATCGTCCCTATCGCGTCAGACCTGCATAGAGCAGGGGCAATTTCTCGGGCAGGCGCTCGACGTGGTCTACCACCATGTAGTTCTTCTGGCCGAAGATGCGCGACACGTACTGGTCGGCGCGCGGGTCGAGGCTCATGCAGTAGGTGACGATACCATTCTTTGCAACCTCCTCGACGGCCTTTTTTGTGTCGAAGCGCAGGTACTGCGGGTCGCGCACGTCGACATCCGCAGGCTCGCCGTCGGTGATGACGATCAACAGCTTCTTCGACGAGCGCTGCAGGTTCAGGTGATGCCCTGCATGGCGGATGGCTGCGCCCATGCGGGTGGAGCGCTGGCCTGTCATGCCGGCCAGCTTGGCCTTGGGTGTTTCGTTCCAGTGCTGATCAAAGTCCTTGAAACGGATGTACTCGACGTCATGGCGACCATCCGAGCAGAAGCCGTGGATGGCGAAGGGGTCGCCCACCTTGCTGATCGCGTCGGCCAGCAGCACGCAGGCCTGGCGGGTGAGGTCGAGCACCGAGTAGTCCTGATCCTGCACGATCTCGTTGGTCGATTCGGACAGGTCGAGCAGGACGAGGATCGAGAAATCACGGATCTTCCTGACCGAGCGCATCATGATGCGCGGATCGGGCTGGTTGCCGAGGCGGATGTCGGTGAAGCTGGCGATCGCCGCATTGATGTCGATCTCGTCGCCGTCCTCGAGCCTGCGGATGCGCTGCACGCCTTGCGGCTGCATCGCGTCGAGCAGGAACTTCATGCGATGGATTTCCCGCTTGTATTGCGCGGTGATGGCCTCGATGATCTGCAGGTCGCCCGACTTGGCGCGTTTCTCCAGCACGGTGGCCCAGGCCGGGCGTTCGAGCTGGATCTGGTAGTCCCATTCGGAATAATGGAAGGGGTCCGACACCGGCTCCTTGCCTTCCAGTTCGTTGTAGCTCTTGCCCCCGCTCTCCTCGCCGATGTTCTCGTAGGGGAAGAGTTCGGTGTCCAGGACCCACACTTCCTCGGCGTCCTCGCCGGCGTTCTCGACATCGACCTCGTTGGCCATCTCGATCGCGCTGACGTATTTGCGTACCTGCTTGACGGACTCGTAGCCGGCGTTGGCGGCCTTGTTGAAGTCGAATTCCTCGAATTCCCAGAAATAGCGGTTGTCGTCGCGATAGGGCGCATCGAGCAGGTCGGTGCGCGGATTGAACGCGATTCTTTTCTGGCTCAGGCTGTGCGCGAGCTGCACGCCGACTTCCCAGGAGGTGTGGTTGTTGTCCAGCCTGTCCTGCGCAAGCGCGAAGAGCGAGCGGGCCTCAATGATCCACGCATCGTTGTCCTGGTAGCTTTCGTCGAGCAGGGCGCGCGCCAGGCGATTGAGATAACCGCCCACGCTGGTATTCATGTCGGGCGTCGCCGTGTGCAGCTTGCACCAGATCTGCTTCAGGCCCGGGAAACGCCGAATGGAGAGTGCCTCCACCCGCGCGTCCTCGATCACGCTGATGAGCGCCATCTGCATGGGATTGAGCGCTTCTGCGGAAATGGGATGCTTCGTCTCGACCACGTGGGCGGCGCAATGGGCTGCAGTGGCGCGATAAAGCTCGAGGCCGGAAACCGGTTCGCGATCTTCCGGGGCGAAATCGTCGAAGGCGTCCGGCAGGTGCAGCAGATAGTCCTCGATGTAGGGGCGATAGCCTTCGCGCGTTTCGAAGTCGCCGGAGGTGGGGCGCATGAAGAAATCGCGCGCCCACAGTGCGCGCAGGTACATGTTGATGCGACGCTGCACGTCCACCAGCAGGGTGCCCTTGCGCTCCTTCTGCAGCATGGCCAGCGACTCCTTGGAGTCCAGACTGAAATACCTGATCTGCTCTTCGTAGTTGGTGCGGTGGGCGTGCGCCCCCCACAGGGCCCATCGACGCAGCCCCCCCAGTGTCAGCTGCTGGAACAGCACTTCGAGCTTGTCCAGCATCGGGCGCACGCCGCGCGGCGCCTGGGAGATCAGGGTATTGATGAATTGCAGGTACTTGAGGAAAAGCTCGGCGTCGCCCAAGCGGTTTGCGGCGGTGGCCGACGTGGCCAGCAGCAGTTCGATCACCGCGCCCGAGGTACGCGAGGCCAGCATCAGCGAAGCGGCGGCCAGGTCGCCGACCACGTCTTCGCCCACTTCCTTGGCGACCATGGGCGCTTCCTCGATCCAGGTTTCGACCAACGAGTCGCCTTTTCCCAGACCGCGAATGGCGGCCGCCCCCTTCAGGTAATTGTCCAGGCCGCGCGGCGAGAACACCTTGGTCGCCTCGTGCCAGTTGGCCTTTAGCGCTTCCTGGCTATGGGGCGACAGATCCTCCAACAGTTCTGCGTAGTCGGCGAGATTGATCGACATGGCTAGGCTGTGTGACTCATATGGTTACGGCGGTGTCCCGCAGGCTCAGAAGAACGTGGTCACCGCTGCGTCCAGCGCATCGCGCATGTCCGGGTCGTCGGTGATCGGGCGCACCAGCGCGACGCGGCAGGCGGCCTGGGGGTTGACGCCCTTGGCGATGAGTGACCCGGCGTAGATCAGCATGCGGGTGGACAGTCCTTCGTCGAGGCCGTGTCCCTTGAGGTTGCGCGAGCGTTCGGCGATCGAGACGAGTTTGTCGGCCATCTCGGCGCTGGCGCCGGACTCGTGCGCGACGATCTCGGTCTCGATGTCGTGCTCGGGATAAGTGAAGTCCAGGCCGCCGAAGCGCTGCTTGGTGGATTGCTTCAAGTCCTTCATCAGCGACTGGTAACCCGGATTGTAGGAGATCACGATCTGGAAGTCGGGGTGGGCGTGGACCAGTTCGCCTTTTTTCTCCAGGGGCAGCACGCGTCGGTTGTCGGTCAGCGGATGGATCACCACGGTGGTGTCCTGGCGCGCCTCCACTACCTCGTCGAGGTAGCATATCGCGCCGTGCCGCGCGGCGATGGCCAGCGGGCCGTCCTGCCATTCGGTGCCCTGGGCGGAGAGCAGAAAGCGGCCGACCAGGTCGGAGGCCGTCATGTCCTCGTTGCAGGCCACGGTGATCAGCGGCCGGTCCAGTTTGTACGCCATGTATTCAACGAAGCGCGTCTTGCCGCAGCCCGTGGGGCCCTTGAGCATCATCGGCATGCGCACGGAATAGGCGGCCTCGAACAATGCCACCTCGTCGGCGACCGAACGATAGTAGGGTTCCTGGCTGATGCGATATTGATCGACGATGGTGCTCATGATGACTCCTTGGGGAAAGGCACATTTATCCACGAATGGCCCGGTCTCATGCCCGCGCCATTCGTCGGAAAACCCATGCCGACGAATCAGAAAAAGCCCCCGCTGCGCTTGCCGCGCGGCGGGGGCCGGATGCTGCTGACCGCCGCGCGACTTAAACCGTCTTGCCGCGGAAAATCACCATGGCCGCACCTTGCGACTGCTTGAAGTTGTCGTAGCCGATCAGGCGCACATGGTTGTTGGGATTGGCCTTGTGGCAGGCTTCGGCTTCGGCAATGACGCGATCGACGTCGGTTTCGCCAAACATCGGCAGCTTCCACATGTACCAGTACGAATCCATCATGTACTCCGGCTCGATATGCTCGATGGCCGGGTTCCAGCCCTTCTTCACCAGGTACTCGACCTGCTTCCTGATATTGGCCGCATCCATCGCGGGCAGGTAGGAGAAGGTCTCGAATTTCCGGCTGGCGGGGTCGCTCAGGCGGGAGTTGTAATCCATTACATCAGACATTTCATTTCCTTTCGAAAGGGTTCCGGAATCCCGGATCACGCTAAACGCGCCTCCGGGATGGCCGTGCGATCAACGCAATATCACTTGTGGGCGACGTCCAGCTTGTCGACAGTGTCGAACTCGAACTTGATCTCTTTCCAGGTTTCCATGGCGATCTTCAGTTCGGGCGAGTTCTTCGCGGCATCGGTCAGAATGGCCTTGCCTTCCTTCTCGACGGCGACGCCCTTGTTACGGGCTTCGACGCAGGATTCCAGCGCGACGCGATTGGCGGCAGCGCCGGCTGCATTGCCCCAGGGGTGGCCCAGCGTGCCGCCGCCGAACTGCAGCACGGAGTCGTCACCGAAGATCGTCACCAAGGCGGGCATGTGCCAGACATGGATGCCGCCGGAGGCGACCGGCATGACGCCGGGCATGGAGCCGAAGTCCTGGTCGAACATGATGCCACGGCTGCGGTCTTCCTTGATGAACTTGTCGCGCATGAGGTCGATCCAGCCCAAGGTCGCATCACGGTCGCCCTCCAGCTTGCCGACGACGGTGCCGGAGTGCAGGTGGTCGCCGCCTGACAAACGCAGGCACTTGGTCAGCACGCGGAAGTGGATGCCGTGGTGCGGGTTGCGGTCGAGCACGGCATGCATGGCGCGGTGGATATGCAGCAGCATGCCGTTGTCGCGACACCAGTTGGCCAAGCCGGTGTTGGCGCAGAAACCGCCGGTCAGGTAGTCGTGCATGATGATGGGCGCGCCGATTTCCTTGGCAAACTCGGCCCGCTTGTACATCTCTTCCGGAGTGGGCGCGGTCACGTTCAGGTAGTGGCCCTTGCGCTCGCCGGTCTCGCGCTGCGCCTTTTCGGTCGCTTCCTGCACGAAGGCGAAACGGTCGCGCCAGCGCATGAAGGGCTGGCTGTTGACGTTTTCGTCGTCCTTGGTGAAATCGAGGCCGCCGCGCAGGCATTCGTATACGGCGCGGCCGTAGTTCTTGGCGGACAGGCCCAGCTTCGGCTTGATGGTGCAGCCCAGCATGGGACGGCCGTACTTGTTCATCTTGTCGCGCTCGACCTGGATGCCGTTGGGCGGGCCGCCGCAGGTCTTCACGTAGGCGATGGGGAAGCGCACGTCTTCCAGGCGCAGGGCGCGCAGGGCCTTGAAGCCGAACACGTTGCCGACCAGGGAGGTCAGCACGTTGACGATGGAACCCTCCTCGAACAGGTCGATCGGGTAGGCCACAAAGGCGTAGAAGCAGGTGTCGTCGCCGGGCACGTCCTCGATCTTGTAGGCGCGGCCCTTGTAGTAGTCCAGATCAGTCAGCAGGTCGGTCCACACCGTCGTCCAGGTGCCGGTGGACGACTCGGCCGCCACGGCGGCGGCGACTTCCTCGCGCGGCACGCCCGGCTGCGGGGTGACCTTGAAGCAGGCTAGGAGGTCGGTATCCTGCGGCGTGTATTCCGGGGTCCAGTAGGTCTGCCGGTACTCCTTGACGCCGGCGTTGTAGGTCTTGACTGCCATGTGTTCCTCCAAAAGAGATGGATCGGGATTGCCTCAAAACTTGTTTTGGCGGGGCCTGAGGTGGAAGCATGATGCAGAAAACAAACCATCAATACAATTCACTTATTCTAATTAAAAAGATAAATAAAAGCTTATATTACTTCCTCAAGCCGCGCACCGCGCCTGATGCACTCTGTGCATGGCATGGGAATGGCATCCATAAGAAGCAATCACGCTTTCTTATCACGATGATAAGATTCCCCAAAACAACTGCAGGCGCGCAGGTCCAATCAACTGGGAGCCGACTCATGAAGCACGTCACTTTGCGCCAACTCAAGGTTTTCGAGACCGTGGCACGCCACCTGTCGTTCTCGCGCGCCGCCGAGGAACTGCACCTGACCCAGCCGGCCGTCTCCATGCAGGTGAGAAGTCTGGAGGACCAGGCGGGGTTGCCGCTGACCGAGCAGGTGGGCAAGAAGATATTTCTTACGGAGGCCGGCGTCGAGGTGGCGCGCCACGCCCGCGTCATAGCCCAGCAGTTGCGCGAAGCGGAGGAAGCACTGGCGGCGATGAAGGGGATGCGCGGCGGCCTGCTCAACATCGGCGTGGTATCCACCGCCAAATATTTCGCCCCGCGCCTGCTGACGTCCTTCCGCCAGGCGCACCCGGAAGTCGAATTGCGCCTGGGCGTTCACAATCGCGGAGACATCGTGCGGCAACTGGCCGACAACGAGATCGATCTCGCCATCATGGGGCGCCCGCCGCAGGAGCTGGAGACGGTGTCCGAGCCCTTCGCCGAGAATCCGTTGGTCTTCGTGGCTGCGCCGGATCATCCGCTCGCGAAGGCGAAGAACATCGAGCCGAAGCAGCTCGCCGAGGAGAGTTTCCTCTTGCGCGAACCCGGTTCTGGCACGCGCGCCGCGATGGAACGCTTCTTGGCGGACAACGGCGTGGTGCCGCGGCGCACCGTGGAGATGACCAGCAACGAGACCATCAAGCAGGCCGTCATGGCCGGCATGGGCATCTCGTTCATCTCGGAGCGCACCATCGTGCTCGAACTGGCGACTGACCACATCGTCCGGCTGGACGTGAAGGGCACGCCGCTGAAGCGGCATTGGTATGTGGTGCACCGCGCGGAGAAACGCCTGCTGCCGGTAGCCCAGGCCTTTCATAAGTACTTGCTGGAGGAAAGCGGCGGGATGGACGAGCCGGCTGCGGCGAAGACCGGTGCGGCGCCACGGGGCAGAAGGCCGAAGCAGGAAAAGGGCCGGGCCTAGCGGCGCGAGCGGATCCAGTCGCGCCAGGCGATGAACAGATCCGGGTCGCTGGCGGCGATCACCGAACGCTTCCACAGATCGTCGGCGTCGAAATCATCGTGCTTGAGCGAACACAGGCGTCCGCCGGCTTCCTCGAGGATGAGGCGCCCGGCGGCGTAGTCCCACAGCTTCTGCCCGCCGTGGAGCAGCAGGTCGAGCCGGCCGGCGGCGATATAGCACCATTCCAGGGTGCTGCAGCCGAAATTGCGCTGGGAATAATAGGGCGGCCGCGTGGCGAGGTCGTCGCCGAGCTTTTTCGGGATGCGCTTGAAGTCGACGCCGGCCACGCATTCAGCGAGATTCGCCGCCTGCGGCCGCAGCGGCAGGCGCAGGCCGTTCATGGTGGCGCCGCCGTCGCGCGAGGCGGAGAACATCTCGCGCGTGGCCGGATCGTAGACCACGCCTACGACGGCGCGGCCCTCGATGAAGTAGGCGACGGAAATGGCGAAGAAGGGCAGGCCGGCGACGAAGTTGGTCGTGCCGTCGATGGGGTCGACCACCCACAGCCCTTCGGCGCCCTGCTCCCAAAGCCGGCGCTGCTCGGCCTCGCTCATTTCCTCCTCGCCCAGCACCGGACGCGGGCGCAGCCTTTGCAGCCGTTCCGTCAGCGCGCGCTGGGCGGCGATGTCCACTTCGGTGAATATGGTGCCGTCGGCCTTGTGCTCGCGCACCACATGCAGGTAGCGCGGCATCACCACCTGCGCGGCGACCTCGCGCACCACCTGGGTGACGGCGGCGCACAGCTCGTAATAAGGGGAACTCACGCGCCCTCTTTCCACTTGATCGAGCAACCCATGCTGGGGATCTGCTCGCGCGGTCCCTCGCCTGTCTGGGCCACCTGCAGCATGGCCTCGAACAGGTCGCGCCGTGCCGTGGCGACTGACTCCTTGCGCGAGGCGTCCAGGCGGCCGCGGTATTGCAGTTCCAGCTGCGCGTTGAAACCGAAGAAGTCCGGCGTGCACACCGCCCCGTAGGGTTTCGCCACCGCCTGCGTTTCGTCGAGGACATAGGGAAATGGGAAGTCCATGCGGCGGGCGATGGCGACCATGTTGTCCCAGGAATCCTCGGGATACTCAGTCGCGTCGTTGGACATGATGGCGATGGCGCCGATGCCGTGATTCTTCAGTTCGCGGCAATCGCGGATGATGCGGTCGAGTACCGCCTTGACGTAGGGGCAATGATTGCAGATGAACATCACCAGCAGGCCATTGGGGCCGCGCGCGCTGGCGAGCGTGTGCCGCATGCCGTCGGTGCCGGGCAGGTCGAACGCGCGCGCCTGCCAGCCGAAGTCGCAGATGGGGGTGGTGAGGCTGACCATAAAAATGGGCTCTGGGAAATTTCCTGTGGCTGCGGAATAATATCATGGTGATTTCACGCTTCTTCTGTCCGCAGCCGCTGGCTTCCCGCAGTCTGGCCGAGTTGCCGCCCGCCACGGCGCATCACGCCCTGCGCGTGCTGCGCCTGGGCGTTGGCGATGCAGTGACGCTGTTCGATGGCACGGGGGGCGAATATGCAGGCCGCATCGTCGAAACCGCCCGCGGCGTGCGCGTGCAGCTCGAAGAATGGCGGGACATCGAGCGCGAGTCGCCGCTCGAGCTGATGCTGGCGCAGGCCCTGCCCTCGGGCGACAGGATGGACTGGATCGTGCAGAAGGCGGTCGAACTGGGCGTGGCGCGCATCCAGCCACTGGGCGCAGCGCGCAGCGTGGTGAGGCTCTCGGGCGAGCGTGCCGCACGCCGCGTCGATCACTGGCGCCAAGTGGCCATCGCCGCCTGCGAGCAGTGCGGACGCAACCGCCTGCCGGTGATCGAGCCGATCCTTGATTTGCGGCAATGGCTTGGCCGGCAGGCGCAAGATAATGGCATGTGCCGCCTGCTGCTCGCGCCTGGCGGGGCACAGCGTCTGCGTGCGCTGAGCGGCATGCGTCGATTCGTCCTGCTCGTCGGGCCGGAGGGCGGCCTGAGCGAGGACGAGGCCGTCGCGGCGAAGATGACGGGTTTTGCCGACCTGTCGCTCGGCCCGCGCGTCCTGCGCACCGAAACGGCGGGGCCGGCGGCGCTGGCGGCGCTCGGGGCGCAGCACGGCGATCTTTGAGAGAGGGAAACCAGCATGTTCGAATCCGCGGAACTCGGCCACAAAATCGACAAGGCCACCTTCGACAAGCAGGCACCCCGCCTGCGCGCCGATCTCCTCGATGCGCAGTACGACATGGGGGCGCTGAAGAAGTACGCGGTCATCATTCTCGTCAATGGCGTCAACGGCGCCGGCAAGGGCGAGACGGTGAACCTGCTCAACGCCTGGATGGACCCGCGCCATATCCAGACCCATGCCTTCCCGCCGCCGACCGACGAGGAGCGCGAGCGCCCCTTCATGTGGCGGTTCTGGCGGGCCCTGCCGCCCAAGGGCAAGATCGGCATCCTCTTCGGCAACTGGTATACGGACCCCATCGTCAATCGCGCGCGCAAAATCACCAAGGCGGCCGATCTCGACCAGTCGATCGAGGAGATCAACCGTTTCGAGAAGATGCTGGCCGACGAGGGCACGCTCATCCTCAAGGTCTGGATGCATCTTTCCAAAGCGGCGCAGAAGAAGCGCCTCACGGCGCTGGAGAAGAACAAGAAAACTCGCTGGCGCGTGACCAAGGCCGACTGGGAACACTTCGCCATGTACGACAAGTTTCGCAAGGTTTCCGAGCGCGTGCTGCGCCATACCAGCACCGGCTTCGCGCCGTGGATTGTCGTCGAGGGTGCCGACGAGAACTACCGCTCGCTCACCGTGGCCGGGATCCTGCTGGATGCCTTGCGCAAGCGCCAGAAGATCGAACAGACGCGGGGCTGGAAGGCGCGCAGCGCGGCAGCGCCCCTGCCCCAGGCGCTGGATTCGCGCGATCTCATCAACTCCCTGGACATGAGCCTGGCGCTTTCCAAGAAGCGTTTCGAGAAGGACCTCGAGAAATATCAGGGGCGCCTGAACCTGCTCACGCGCGACCCGAAGTTCAGGGAGCGCTCCCTCATCGTGGTTTTCGAGGGCTCCGATGCCGCCGGCAAGGGCGGCAGCATCCGTCGCATTACCGGCGCGCTGGATGCGCGCCAGTACCAGATCATCCCGGTGGCCGCGCCGACCGAAGAGGAGCGCGCGCAGCCCTACCTCTGGCGCTTCTGGCGGCAGGTGCCGCGCATCGGGCGCATCACCATCTTCGACCGCTCCTGGTACGGCCGCGTGCTGGTCGAGCGTGTCGAAGGGTTTTGCCAGGAGGCCGACTGGATGCGCGCCTATGCCGAGATCAACGACTTCGAAGACCAGCTGGTGCGCAGCGGTGCGATCGTCGTCAAGTTCTGGCTGACCATCACGGCGGAGGAGCAGCTCAAGCGTTTCAAGGAACGCGAGAAGACCCGCTTCAAGCGCTTCAAGATCACCGAGGAGGATTGGCGCAACCGCAAGAAGTGGGATGAATACGAACATGCCGTATGCGACATGATCGATCGCAGCAGCACGGAGATCGCGCCATGGACGCTGGTCGAGGCCAACGACAAGTACCACGCCCGCATCAAGGTGCTGAAGACCTTATGCGACCGTCTGGAGGATGCCCTGAAGTGAGTGTCTGAGCAGGCATGCCGCCGACAAACGGCGGAGAAAGGGCGTGCAGTGGTATGGGGGCGTGAATTAATTCCGCCCTCATGCTGTTTTCATGGGCTAAAATCCAAGCAAAACATCGAGTTGGGTGGGCTGTTTAACAATTATTCTCGGTATGCTGACATGACTGCTCCGGAATCGACACGGCACTACGTTTCCTGGTTTCGCCAGGCGGCGCCCTATATCCATGCCTTTCGCGGCCGCACCTTCGTCATCGGCTTCGACGGCGAGGTGGCCCAGGGCGCCCTGGCACAGGCGCTGGCGCAGGATTGCAACCTGCTCGCTGCCCTGGGCATCCGCCTGGTGCTGGTGCATGGTGCCCGGCCGCAGATCGAGGCGGAACTGAAGCGGCGTGACCTGAAGGCGCGCTATCACAAGGGGCTGCGCGTGACCGACGCGGCGGCGCTGGAATGCGTCAAGTCTGCGATGGGCGTCACCCGTCTGGAGATCGAGGCGCTGCTCTCGCAGGGGCTGCCGAACACGCCGATGGCGGGCGCCCACATGCGCGTGACGGGCGGCAACTTCATCACTGCCAAGCCGGTCGGGGTGGTCGACGGCATCGATTTCCAGTTTACGGGCGCGGTGCGCAAGATCATCGCCAACGAGATCTCCGCCGACCTCGACCAGCAGAACGTGGTGCTGATCAGCCCGATCGGCGTCTCGCCGGCCGGCGAGATCTTCAATCTCAGCATGGAGGAGGTGGCCGAGGCGGTGGCGATCTCCCTGAAAGCGGAGAAGCTCATTTTCCTGTGCGACGCGCCAGGCGTGACGGACGGCCGCGGCAATCTGGTGGAGGCGATTACCGCCGACGAAGCGGAGCGGGTGCTGAAGAAGCCGAAGCGCCTGACCGAGGATCTCGGGCTTTATCTGCCCTGCTGCATGCGTGCCTGCCGGGCAGGCGTCAATCGCGCCCACCTGGTGGACCGGGACATCGACGGCGGGCTCCTCCTCGAGTTGTTTACTCACGAGGGGGTCGGCACGGTCATCACGCGCGATCCCCTGGCGCGGCTGCGCGAAGCGATGATCGACGACGTCGCCGCCATCGTCGGCTTGATCGCGCCGCTTGAAGCGGATGGCACGCTGGTGCGGCGCGGGCGCGAGTTGCTGGAGATGGAGATCGACCGCTTTTCCGTGCTCGAGCACGACGGCGTGGTGCTCGGCTGTGCCGCGCTGTATCCCTTCAGCAAGGACAAGGCCGCGGAACTTGCCTGCCTGGCCATCGATGCCGAGCACCGCCGCGTCGGCTACGGCGAACAGCTGCTGCAATACATGGAGACCCGGGCCCGCAAGGCCGGCCTCAAGCGGCTGTTCGTCCTGACGACGCGCACCGCCCACTGGTTCCTCGAGCGTGGCTACAAGGAGGTCGGCGTCGACCTGCTGCCGAGCCGGAAGCGGGAACTCTACAACTGGCACCGTCGCTCCAAGGTCTTCGGCAAGACCTTGTAGGGTCTCATGCTCGACTACCTAAAAAGCCTCACGTACTCGCTGCGCTTCCGCCTCATCGCGGCAGCCTGCCTCGTCCTGGTGCTCGTGCTGTGGGTGCAGGTGGCCAACAGCGTGCGCCTGCTCGACGATGCGCTGGTGGCCATGGAAAACAGGCATCTGGCGGAACTGCAGGTGCTGCACAACGCCTCCCTGTCGGTGCCGCTGGTCGAGCGCGACCACGTCAAGCTGACGCGGCTGGTCATGCAGCTGGGGCAGCAGAAAGGCGTCAGCTATGTCGTCCTGAAGGACGCCGCGCAGCGTATCGTCGCCGTCGAAGGCTGGGATCCGGCCCGGCCCCTGCCGTCGCCCCTGATGGACTTCTCGCAGTTGCCGCGCGAGGCCAAACGCTTCGACAGCATGACGACGCTGCGCATCGGCGACCGAGTGGTCGGCAGCGTGCACTTCGGCATCGATACCCAGTTTCTGCGTGAGGCCAGCTACCAGCTGCTGTGGCAGAGCGTGGCCATCGGCTGGGTGGCGTTCCTGCTGACGGTGGTCCTGCTGGCAGTGATCGGCTACTGGCTGACGCGCAACCTGCGCGTCCTGCAGCGCGGTGTCGGCGCCCTGGAGAGCGGCGAGTCGACCGTCCGCCTGCCAGTGGCCAGCAATGACGAAATCGGCGCGCTGACGCGGGCTTTCAATCGCATGTCGCAAGCGCTCGACGAGCGCGTCGAGGCCCTGAAGAAGAGCGAGGCGCGCTTCCATGCCATTGCCGACTACACCTACGGGCTCGAAGCCTGGTTCAACCCCAAGGGCCGCCTCATCTGGATCAACCGTTCGGTGGAGCGCATCACCGGCTATACGCCGCTCGAATGCCTGCTTTCCAGCAATCTGGTCGACATGCTGGTGTTCGGCAAGGACCGCAAGTCGGCGCTCGAAGTGGCCTTGAAGGCGCTGCGCGGCAGCACCGGCGACAACTTCGAAGTACGCCTCAATCACAAGGACGGCAGCGTCATCTGGACGGTGATCAACTGGCAGCCGATCAACAGCCCGAGCGGCGAGTACCTCGGCCTGCGCGTCTCCTGCGACGAAATCCAGAACCGCAAGGAAGCCGAGCTGAAGCTGCTCGACACCGTGGTCGAGCTGCGGCGGGCGCAGGCCCTCAAGGAGTACTACCTCACGCACAGCAACGAGGAGCGTTCGCGCCTTGAGGCGCTGCTCAACGTGATGAAGATCGGCGTGCTCTTCGTCGACGGCAACCACCGCATCATCTACATCAACAATGCCTGCCGCGACATCTGGAAGCTGCCGCGCGAGGAGAACCTGACCGGCTTGCGCGACAGCGGCATGATCGAGCGCACGGCTCATCTGCGCAAGGATGATGCCGCCTACCGCAAGCATATCGAGGAGATGCTGGCCGGCGAGGAGGTCAGCGGCGCCTTTGAGATCCCCATGGAGGACGGCCGCATCGTCACGGACATATCCGCCCTCGTCCCCGGGGAGAAGCCGGGCCAGTTCATCGGCCGCGTGTGGATCTACGAGGATGTCACCCGGCAGAAGCAGCTCGAGGCGCAGCTCATCCAGCTCGCCGAGCGCGACCCCCTCACCAACCTGTACAACCGGCGCCGCTTCCACGAGGAGATCGAGCGCATCATCGCCGACGCCTCGCGGCGCAAGGCCCATGCCGGCCTGCTCGCCATCGACCTGGACGGCTTCAAGCCGATCAACGACGTGTACGGCCACCAGGCGGGTGACGAGGTGTTGATGAAACTCGCTGAGGAGGTCGGCGCCACCGTGCGGCGCAACGAAATCTTCTTCCGCGTCGGCGGCGACGAATTCGCCATCCTGGCGCCCGATGCCGACGAGGAGGAAATGGTCGGCCTGGCGCGCCGCGTCGGCGGCAAGATTGCCGACATGCGCTTCACCTTCGGCGGGCAGGAAGTCCAGCTGACCGCCAGCCTCGGCATCGCGCTCTATCCCGTGCATGCCGCCAGCAGCGAGGAGATCATCGCCCGCGCCGACTCGGCCATGTACCAGGCCAAGCTGAGCGGCAAGAACCGTTGGGCCATTTTCGGCAGCGCGAAGCTGCACTGAATCGGGGTAAAATGCCCCATGGCGCCTGCTGTCGTGGGCGTGTCAATACACACGAAAGGAATCGCAATGGGCCGCATGGTGAAATGCGTCAAGCTGGGCCGGGAGGCGGAAGGCATGGACT
>PHCS01000061.1 GCA_002840845.1 Betaproteobacteria bacterium HGW-Betaproteobacteria-14 | reverse complement strand
GGCCTGGCGCCGAGGGCGCGCAGGCGCTGCCTGATGTGTTCGATTTGCATGGGAAGGCGAATGTTAGGTCTTGTTATCAAAATTTGAAAGCAACATCCGGATTGCAAGGGGTGGCCGTGTGGGAAATACTGAGCGCACATGACACGCCAAGACGCCACGATGAATGGGCTACATCCGCCGGATCCGCGCTGGCAGGCTGTACTCCGCCGCGACCCGCAGGCCGACGGGGTGTTCATTTACGCGGTCAAGACGACGGGTGTGTATTGCCGGCCCTCCTGCCCCTCGAGGGCCGCGAAGCGCGAGAACGTCGAGTTCTTCGAGACGAACGAGCAGGCGGCCCAGGCTGGCTACCGCGCTTGCAAGCGCTGCAGGCCGGAGGCGCTGTCGCAGGAACAGCGACGCCGGGCACTGGTGGTCCAGGCCTGTCGGGCGATCGAGCAGAGTGATTCGGCGCTGCCGCTCGCCGCACTGGCGCGGCAGGCCGGCCTGAGCCCGCATCATTTCCACCGCATCTTCAAGGCGGCGACCGGCCTGACGCCGAAGGCGTTCTACAAATCCGTGCGGGCGAGGCGTGTGGCGAACGCGCTGCAGTCCGCGCCTTCGGTGACGGATGCGATCTACGCGTCGGGCTTCAATTCGGCGGGACGCTTTTACGAGGAATCGGACGCCCTGCTCGGCATGGCGCCTGGCACCTACCGCAAGGGCGCGGCCGGCGAGCAGATCCGCTACGCCGTGGCGCCCTGCGTGCTGGGGCAGGTCATCGTTGCCGCCACGCGCCGCGGCGTTTGCGCCATCGAGTTCGGCGATGCAGCGTCGGTGCTGGTGGAAAGCCTGCATGAGCGTTTTCCCAAGGCGCGCTTCGAGTTTGGCGACGAAGAATTCAGGGGCTGGGTTGCGCGCGTGCTCGGTTATCTGGATCAGCCGCAGGGCGCGCTGGACTTGCCGCTGGATGTGCAGGGCACGGTCTTTCAGCACCGCGTCTGGCAGGCGCTGCGGGACATTCCCGCCGGGCAGACTGCCAGCTACGCCGAGATCGCCCGGCGCATCGGCCAGCCCAGAGCGCATCGCGCCGTGGCGCATGCCTGCGCGAAGAACCAGGTGGCGGTGGCGATTCCCTGCCATCGCGCTGTGCGCCGCGACGGCGAACTGTCAGGCTATCGCTGGGGCGTCGCGCGCAAGGCGGCATTGCTGAAGCGGGAAGGCGGGTCGTGACGGGCGCACTCGGGTGCCCGCCGAAACGCCGCTAAAGGAACTTCCTACGATTTTTTCTGCTGGTCCAGGCGGAACTTGACGAAGGAACCCGGTGCGTCCTCGAGGACCTTCAGCTTGCCCTTGGCGGGGTCGCGCGCCGGCACCCAGACGTTGCCACCCCCGTCGCCGTTGAGGCCGCCGATCCACTGCTGCCAGTCCGTCCACCACGAGCCGGGGTGCTGCGTCGCGCCCTCGAACCAGTCCTCCGGCGTGGCCGGCAGGGCTTTCGCTTCATTGGTCCAGAAGTGGTACTTGTTGGCCGACGGCGGGTTGACGATGCCGGCGATGTGGCCGGAACCGCCGAGCACGAAGCGCACCGGCCCGCCCAGGCGCGTGGCGCCGAGGTAGGTGCTCTTCCACGGCGCGATGTGGTCCTCGATGGTGGAGATGAAGTAGGCGGGGATCTTCACCTTCGAGATGTCGATCGGCACGCCGTTCAGTTCGATGCCGCCCGGCTCCTTGAGCAGGTTCTTCATGTACATGTTGCGCAGGTAGAAGCTGTGCATCCGGTACGGCATGCGCGTCGAGTCGGAGTTCCAGTAGAGCAGGTCGAAGGGGAAGGGCTCCTTGCCCATCAGGTAGTTGTTCACCACGAAGGACCAGATCAGGTCGTTCGAGCGCAGCATGTTGAAGGTGGTGCCCATCTCGGAGCCTTCGAGGTAGCCGCGCTCCTGCATCTTCTTTTCCAGGCTCGCGACCTGCTGCTCGTCGATGAAGACACCCAGCTCGCCGGGGATGGAAAAGTCGAGCAGGGCAACGAAGAAGGTCGCCGAGACGATGCGCTTGTCCTTCTTCACGGCGTTGTAACCCAGCGTCGAGCCGAGCAGCGTGCCGCCGAGGCAGTAGCCGATGAGATTCACCTCGTCCTCGCCGGTCTGCTTGCAGACGGCGTCGAGCGCGGCGAGCGAGCCTTCCGTCATGTAGTCGTCGAAGCCCTTTTCGGCGAGGCGCGCGTCCGGGTTCACCCAGGAGATGACGAAGACGGTGTGGCCCTGGTCGGTGGCCCACTTGATGAAGGAGTTCGACTGGCGGAGATCCAGGATGTAGAACTTGTTGATCCAGGGCGGGATGATGAGCAGGGGCCGGCGGTACTGTTCCTTCGTCGTCGGGTTGAACTGCAGCAGCTGGATCAGGTCGTTCTGGAACACCACCTTGCCCGGCGTGACGGCGACGTTGCGGCCCAGCTCGAAGGCGGTCGGGTCGGTCATCTTGACGCGCAGCTGGCCGTCGCCTTCCTCGATGTCGCGCAGCAGGTTGTTGAAGCCCTTGAGCAGGTTCTGGCCGTGCGACTTTACCGTCTCGCGGAACACTTCCGGGTTGGTCAGGGCAAAATTGGAGGGCGACAGCGCGTCGATGTACTGGCGCGTGAAGAAGTTCACCTTCTTCTCGGTCTCGACGGGAAGGCCTTCGACGTTGGTCACGACGTCATGGATGTGGCGCGCGGTGATGAGGTAGGACTGCTTGATGAAGTCGAAGAGGAAATGCTCCTCCCATTGCTCGTCCTTGAAGCGGTTGTCGCCCTTTTTCGGCTCCGCCACCGGTTTCGTCTCGAGCCCCGAGAAGCGCATCATGGAATGCTGCCACAGCGAAAAGTAGTCCCACACCAGGTTCATCTGCGCCTGCGCCAGCTTGTACGGGTTGGCGAGCAGCTTGGCCATCATGTCCATGAAGGACTGGGCGATGCCCAGTTCGTCGCTCGGCGCCGCAACACCCTGCTTCATCTGGCGCTGCATGTGCGCGGTGATGAGCTTGGAGGCGCGCTGTGCGACCTGGGCATAGGTCTTGGCGACTTCCTGCGGGTCGGGCAGGGCGGGCTTGTGGCTTTCCTGTTGCTGCGCGGACATCGGTTCTCTCCTTCTCAAGCGGCTACGAAGCGAAACACGCCATCGGCATCCTGCGTGCGACGCAGGCGACCGGCGTGTTCCAGGCAATTCAGGTGGGCGATGGATTCGCCCATGGCAAACATGGTCTGGTGCGCGTCCAGCTCGCGCTGGAACAGCGTCGGGATCAACTCGCAGGCGGTCTTCGGCGCGTCGCAGGCTGCGTGCAGGGCCTCGAGGCGCTCGCGGTGATGTTCCGCGAGTTGCGCCGCGCGCGCATGGATGCCGCGGAAGGGCCGTCCGTGCGAGGGCAGCACCAGGGTGTCGTCGGGCAGTTCGGTGAGCCGCTCGACGGAATCGAGGAACAGCTTGAGCGGATTGCCGTCCGGCGTGGCCGACATCACGCTGACGTTGGTCGAGATGCGCGGCAGCAGCATGTCGCCCGAGATCAGCACCTTCAGCTCGGCGCAATACAGCGCGGCATGCTCGGGGGAGTGGCCGTAGCCGACGATGATGCGCCAGTCGTGGTCGCCGATGTGCACAAAGTCAGCCTCCAGGAGACGGCGGTATTCCGTCGGCAGGCCGTCGACGCGGGCGCGGTAGGTCGGGCCGCGGCCATGCAGCATGTCGGCGCGGGCCGGGTCGAGGCCGTGGCGGCGGAAGAAGCCCACCATGCCATCCACATCATAGTTGGGCAGCTGGTGAAACCAGGCGTAGGCGTTGAGGATCTCGCCCTGGGTGATCCAGGTGTCGACGCCGAGTTTGTCGCCGAGCCAGCGTGCCAGGCCGAGGTGATCCGGGTGGCAGTGCGTGACAATGATGCGTTTGACCGGCTTCTCGCGGCAGTGTGTTTCGAGGACGGCTTCCCAGTACCGCTTGATGTCGTCGAGGTTGAGGCCGGTGTCGACGAGGGTACAGCCGTCCGCTTCCTCCAGCAGCCACAGGTTGATGTGGTTCAGCTCGAAGGGCAGGGGCATGCGCAGCCAGCGTACGCCGGGCGCAAGTTCCAGCGTCTCGCCGGGCGCGGGCTGCTGTTCGATGGGATAGCTGATCGGGTCGAATGGCTTCAATTGATTTAGCACTGGAAAAGTGATTAACTCGTCTTAGCAGGCCGCATTAATGTTGCGGCGCACAATAATCTATTTTATACATAAACATGGCGCAGGAACAGACCTTTACGATAACCGAGCTGGCGCGGGAGTTTGATCTGACGCCGCGCGCCATCCGTTATTACGAGGACCAGGGGCTGATTGCCCCTCAGCGCGCCGGGCAGAACCGCGTCTATTCGAAGCGCGACCGCACCCGCCTGAAGCTCACCCTGCGTGGCCGCCGGCTTGGCCTGTCCCTCGCAGAAATTCGCGAACTCATTGATTTGTATGATGTTGGTCGTGACCAGCGGACGCAATTGTCGAAATTTCTGGCCGTTCTGGCGGCCCGCCGTGCCGCCCTCGAGCAGCAGCGCGAGGACATCGAGGCCGTCCTTACCGAGATCGTTTCCCTGGAGCAGCGCGCGCATGAATTGCTGGGCGACCAGGGCGGCCGGAAAAAAAATTTGCCGAAGCGCTGACGTTGACGTCAACGTCAAAGCCCCCTAAGATTAGTTGACGTTAACGTCAACGTCAACACGGGCCGCCGTGTCGCTGAAAGCCGGAGAAGCCATGCCGCATACCGTACGCCCTGACAAGCACGCCTTCTCGCCGCGCAACCCGGACTGGGAGGCGACGGTGCGCGGCAGCTTCGCGCGGCAGCAGGTGATGCGCCTGATCGGCGCCGAGATGGGCGCGCTGGCGCCCGGCCACTGTGAAATCCGCCTGCCTTTCCGCGCCGACCTGACGCAGCAGAACGGCTTTTTCCACGCCGGCATTACCAGCACCATCGTAGACAGCGCCGGCGGCTATGCCGGATTGACGCTGATGCCGGCCGGGGCCGACGTGCTGACCGTAGAATTCAAGCTCAACCTGCTGGCGCCGGCCGACGGCGACCTCCTCGTCGCCGAGGGCCAGGTGCTGAAGTCCGGCCGCAACCTCGTCATCACCCGCGGCGAGGTGTATGCGATCCGCGACGGCAAGGCGACGCACTGCGCCACCATGCAGCAGACCCTCATGACCATGCACGGCAAGGCTTGAGCCTTACATTTACGGAGAGATTCCCATGCTCGGCATCAATTTCGACCTCGGCGAAGACATCGACCCGCTGCGCGACGCCGTCTGGCAATTCGCGAAGAACGAGATCCTGCCGCGTGCGGCGGAGATCGACCGCGACAACCTCTTTCCCGCCGACCTGTGGAAGAAGCTCGGCGACATGGGCCTGCTCGGCATGACCGCCGAGGAGGAGTACGGCGGCACGAAGATGGGCTATCTCGCCCACATCGTCGCCATGGAGGAAATATCGCGCGCGTCGGCCTCGGTCGGCCTCTCCTACGGCGCGCACTCCAACCTTTGCGTGAACCAGATTCGCCGCAACGGCACGGCCGCGCAGAAGGCGAAGTACCTGCCGAAGCTGATCTCCGGCGAGCATGTCGGCGCACTGGCGATGTCGGAGCCCGGCGCCGGCTCCGACGTGGTGTCGATGAAGCTGCGTGCCGACCTGAAGGGCGATCGTTACGTATTGAACGGTTCGAAGATGTGGATCACCAACGGCGGCGACGCCGACACCCTGGTGGTGTACGCCAAGACCGACGCCGAGGCGGGCGCGAAGGGCATGACCGCCTTCATCGTCGAGAAGGGCTTCAAAGGCTTTTCCAAGGGCCAGCACCTCGACAAACTCGGCATGCGCGGCTCCAACACCTACCCGCTGTTCTTCGACGACTGCGAAGTGCCGGTGGAGAACGTGCTCGGCAGCGAAGGCGCAGGCGCCCGGGTGCTGATGAGCGGCCTCGACTACGAGCGCGCCGTGCTCTCCGGCGGGCCGCTCGGCATCATGGCCGCCTGCATGGATGTGGTGCTGCCTTTCGTGCACGAGCGCAAGCAGTTCGGCCAGGCGATCGGCGAATTCCAGCTCATGCAGGGCAAATTGGCCGACATGTATTCGACCTGGCAGGCCTGCCGCGCCTACGTCTACGCCGTGGGCAAGGCCTGCGACCGGGGAGATCACGCGCGCACCCTGCGCAAGGATGCCGCCGGCGCCATCCTCTATTCCGCCGAGAAGGCGACCTGGATGGCCGGCGAGGCGATCCAGGCGCTCGGCGGCGTCGGCTATACCAACGAGTTCCCGGCCGGCCGGCTGTGGCGCGACGCGAAGTTGTACGAGATCGGCGCCGGCACCAGCGAGATCCGCAGGATGCTGATCGGCCGCGAACTCTACAGCGAGACCCTGTGATGGAACAGGATACCGACGTCCTGCAGAAGGAATGGCTGGAAGCGGCGCAGTCGCTGCGCGGTCGCAGCATGCCGCCCGATGTGCTGCCGATCGAGGCGCTGCGCGAATTCAGCGGACTGGATGTGATCCGCAAAATGATGCGCGGCGAACTGCCCCCACCGCCCATCGCGCAGACGCTGGATTTCGCCCTCGTCGAGGTGGACAAGGGGCGGGTGGTCTTCCAGGGCCATCCGACCAGGACGCACTTCAATCCGATTGGCACCATCCACGGCGGCTGGCAGGCTACGCTGCTCGATTCCTGCATGGCCTGTGCCGTGCAGACGCAGCTCGAGGCCGGCCAGGCCTTTACCTCGCTGGAGATCAAGGTTAACTTCCTGCGCGCCATGACCGACAAGGTCGGCCCGGTGCGCGCCGAGGGCAAGGTCATCCAGGTTGGGCGCCAGATCGGCATTGCCGAGGGAAGCCTCTACGACGCCGCCGGCAAGCTCTACGCCCACGGCACCACCACCTGCCTGATCTTCGACCACGAACAGTTGAGGCGCACATGATCGAAACCGCTCGCGGCACCGTGCATGAATGGCAGCGCGACCACATGGGCCATATCAACGTGCGCGCCTATCTGGATTTCTTCGAGCAGGCGGCGTGGCAGACCTATGCCGCGCTCGGCCTGACGGCCTCGCTGCTGCGCAGCGGCGCCGTGCACCTGGCGGCGGTGCAGCAGAACGTCAGCTACCAGAAGGAGCTCTACCCCGGCGACACCATTGCGGTGCGCACCGGCGTGCTGGAACTGCGCGAGAAGGTCGTGCGCTTCCGCCACGAGCTCTACAACACGGAGACGGGTGAAGTGGCATCCACCTGCGAGTTCACCGTCGTCTGCCTCGACACCGGGACGCGCAAGTCCTGCCCCTTCCCGCCGATTGTGGCGGAGAAGGCGCGTACGCTGATGATGGAGCCGGCATGAGCGAGATGGTCGAGACCTACCGCGGCACGGTCTATCCCTGGCACTGCGACCACATGGACCACATGAACGTCATGTGGTACGTCGGCAAGTTCGACGAGGGCACCTGGAATTTCTTTTCCACGCTCGGCGTCACGCCGAGCTACCTGCGCGACAATGGCCGCGGCATGGCAGCGGTCGACCAGCGCATCGCTTACAAGCGCGAACTGCATGCCGGCGACACGGTGGCGGTGCGCACCGGCGTGATCGAAGTGCGCGACAAGTCGATCCGCTTCGTGCACGAGATGCGCAACGCCGAGACCGGCGAGATTTCCGCCATCACCCTGCTCACCGGTGTCTTCATCGACACGGCGGCGCGCAAGTCCTGCGCCCTGCCGGAGGATTTTCGCGGGCGGGCGGAGAAGATGAAGGTAGCCTACGACCTGCCGTGGCAGGACAAGTAAACCGAGAACGGAGCCCAGCATGAGCAACGATCCTGTCGTCATCGTTTCCGCCGCCCGCACCCCGATGGGGGGCTTTCAGGGCGATTTCAACGCGCTGACCAGCGCGCAACTCGGCGCGGCCGCCATCAGGGCCGCCGTCGAGCGTGCCTCTATCCGCCCGGAGCAGGTGGAGGAAGTCATCATGGGTTGCGTGCTGCCGGCCGGGCAGGGCCAGGCGCCGGCGCGTCAGGCGGCACTGGGCGCCGGCCTGCCGCTGGGCGCCGGCTGCACCACCATCAACAAGATGTGCGGCTCGGGCATGAAGGCGGCGATGTTCGCCACCGACATGCTGCTCGCCGGCAACAACGACATCATGCTCGCCGGCGGCATGGAGTCCATGAGCAACGCCCCCTACCTGCTGCCCAAGGCGCGCGGCGGCTACCGCATGGGCCACGGCCAGGTGATGGACCACATGTTCCTCGACGGCCTGGAAGACGCCTATGACAAAGGGCGCCTGATGGGCACCTTCGCCGAGGACTGCGCCGGCAAGTTTCAGTTCACGCGCGAGCAGCAGGATGCGTTCGCCATTGCCTCGACCCAGCGCGCGCTCGCGGCCAACAAGGACGGCACGTTTGCCTGGGAGACCGCCCCGGTGACCGTGTCGGGCCGCAAGGGCGACGTGGTGATCGACAAGGACGAGCAGCCCTTCAAGGCCCAGCTCGAGAAGATCCCGACCCTGAAGCCGGCCTTCCGCAAGGACGGCACCGTGACGGCGGCCAACTCCAGCTCGATTTCCGACGGCGCCGCCGCGCTGGTGATGATGCGCCGTTCGACCGCCGACAGGCTGGGCCTGGCGCCGCTTGCCGTCGTCGTCGGCCACAGCACCCACGCCCAGGAGCCGGGCTGGTTCACCACCGCGCCCGTCGGCGCGCTGCGCAAGCTGTTCGAGAAGACCGGCTGGACGGCGGACAAGGTTGACCTGTTCGAGATCAACGAGGCCTTCGCCGTGGTGACGATGGCGGCCATGAAGGAGCACAGCCTGCCCCACGAAAAGGTGAACGTGCATGGCGGCGCCTGCGCCCTGGGGCACCCCATCGGCGCTTCGGGTGCGCGCATCCTCGTCACGCTGATCGGCGCACTGAGGAAAACCGGCGGCAGGCGCGGTGTCGCCAGCCTGTGCATCGGCGGCGGCGAAGCCACGGCCATGGCGATTGAACTGCTGTGAAAACCACTAACCACAGAGACACAGAGACACAGAGAACTTCTTTAGGGGGTTCTTTGGTTTTCTCTGTGCCTCTGTGTCTCTGTGGTTAAAGGTTTTTATGCTGCTGACCCAAGAACAGGAAATGATCCGCGACAGCATGCGCGACTTCGCGCGCGAGCGCCTGGCGCCCTTCGCCGCGGAGTGGGACCGCAACAGCACCTTCCCGCGCGAGGCGCTGCGGGAGCTCGCAGGCCTGGGCGCCTTCGGCATGGCGGTACCCGAACGCTGGGGCGGGGCGGGCATGGACTACGTCTCGCTGGCCCTCGCCCTGGAGGAGATTGCCGCCGGCGACGGCGCCACCTCGACCATCATCAGCGTGAACAACTCGGTGGTCTGCGGCCCCATCCTGGCCTTCGGCACCGATGCGCAGAAGGAGAAATTCCTCAAGCCGCTGGCGCGCGGCGAGCAGCTCGGCTGCTTCTGCCTGACCGAGCCGCATGTCGGTTCCGACGCCGCGGCCATACGAACAACCGCGACCCGCGTATCCGCGGGCGCGGGTGGCACCTCCGCCGCGCGTGACGGCCATGAGTGGGTGCTCAACGGCGTCAAGCAGTTCATCACCTCGGGCAAGAACGCCCAGGTCGCCATCGTCTTTGCCGTCACCGACAAGGCCGCCGGCAAGAAGGGCATCTCGGCCTTCATCGTGCCGACCGATGCGCCCGGCTACGTCGTCGCCCGCATCGAAGAGAAAATGGGCCAGCACGCCTCCGACACGGCGCAGATCCTGCTCGAGGATTGCCGCATCCCCGCCGACAGCCTGCTCGGCGCCGAGGGCGAGGGATACCGCATCGCCCTGGCCAACCTTGAAGCCGGCCGCATCGGCATCGCCGCCCAGTCGGTCGGCATGGCGCGCGCTGCCTATGAAGCCGCGCTGAAGTACGCGCAGGAACGCGAGGCCTTCGGGAAACTGATCATCGAGCACCAGGCGGTGAACTTCCGCCTCGCCGACATGGCGACACGGATCGAGGCGGCGCGCCAGCTCGTGCTGCACGCCGCCGCCCTGCGCGATGCCGGCCGGCCCTGCCTGAAGGAGGCCTCGATGGCCAAGCTGTTTGCCTCGGAGATGGCCGAGGCCGTCTGCTCCGACGCCATCCAGGTCCACGGCGGCTACGGCTATGTGTCAGACTTCCCCGTGGAGCGAATCTACCGTGACGTGCGCGTCACGCAGATCTATGAAGGCGCCAGCGACATCCAGCGGCTGGTGATCGGCCGCAACCTGGCATGAGGACGGCAATTCCCCCCTTTGCAAAAGGGGGGGCGGGGGATAGGGGGCCGTCTCCCCCCTTTGAAAAAGGGGGGCCGGGGGGGATTTAAGAAGGCGGTCGAGAGTCGACAAAGCATGCTGAAATACAACACCAACCTGAAGCAACCCGCCAGAAAGCTGCGAGCCGAGCTAACCGACGCGGAACGCTTGCTGTGGTCACGGTTGCGCGGCAAACAGGTTCTCGGCGTACAGTTTTACCGGCAGAAGCCGCTTGGCCCTTACATCGTGGATTTCCATGCTCCGGCGGTGAAGCTTGTCGTCGAAGTGGATGGGTCGCAGCATTTCGAGGCGGCGGGGAAGTTGAGGGACCAGAAGCGAGACGCGTATCTTGAATCGCTGGGCCAGAAGGTCATGCGCTTTGATAATCTGCAAGTCATGATGGAAACGGAAGCCGTACTTGAAATGATTCATGGGGTGGTTGGGGCGCGGGTTAAATCCCCCCCAGCCCCCTTTTGCAAAGGGGGGAGTAGTCATCATGTGCGAGCCTATAGAGTTCTACTTCGACTTTTCCTCACCTTACGCCTATCTCGCCTCCGAGCGGGTCGACGACCTGGCGGCCAAGCATGGACGCAAGGTGAAGTGGCGCCCCATGCTGCTCGGCGTGGTGATCCAGAAGACCGGGCTGCCCCTGCTGCTCAACGTGCCGATCAAGGGCGAATACTCGATGCGCGACATCCTGCGCTCGGCGCGTTATTACGACGTGACTTTCAATTTTCCAGCCAAATTCCCGGTCTCGGCCGTGACGCCTTCGCGCGCCTACTACTGGCTGCATGGGCAGGACTGCGCCAAGGCGCGGACATTCGCCCACGCTACCTTCCGCGCCTACTGGGTGGATGGCCGCGACATCTCCGACATGGCGGTCGTGCTGGACATTGCCGCCGCGCTCGGCGTCGACCGCGACGCGCTCGCCGCCGGCATGGTCACGCCGGAGATCAAGGAGCGGCTGAAGGTCGAGACCGACACGGCGCTGGCCAAGGGCATGTGCGGCGCGCCGTACTTCGTCGTCGATGGCGAGCCCTTCTGGGGCGCCGACCGCCTTCCCCAGATCGAGAAGTGGCTAACCACGGGTGGATTCTGAGATAGGTAGCTTCCAATGAGTGTCATCAAATCGCAGCTCAATCCCCGCTCGGACGAATTCCGCGCCAACGCCGCCGCCATGCGCGCGCTGGTCGACGACCTGCGCGAGAAAACCGCGGAAGTCAGCCTCGGCGGCACGGCGGAGCACCGCAAGAAGCATGTCGCCCGCGGCAAGCTGCTCGCACGCGACCGCATCGACGCACTGCTCGATCCCGGCACGCCCTTCCTCGAATTCTCGCCGATGGCCGGCTGGGGCATGTACAACAACGAGGTCGCCTCCGGCGGCGTCGTCACCGGCATTGGCCGCGTGCAGGGCGTCGAGTGCATGATCGTCGCCAACGACGCCACGGTGAAGGGCGGCAGCTACTTCCCCATCACGGTGAAGAAGCACCTGCGTGCGCAGGAGATTGCCGCGCAGAACCGCCTGCCCTGCATCTACCTGGTCGACTCCGGCGGCGCCAACCTGCCGACGCAGGACGAGGTCTTCCCCGATCGCGAGCACTTCGGCCGCATCTTCTTCAACCAGGCCAACCTGTCCGCCGCGCGCATCCCGCAGGTGGCGGTGGTGATGGGCTCGTGCACCGCCGGCGGCGCCTATGTGCCGGCCATGTCCGACGAGGCGGTCATCGTCAGGAACCAGGGCACCATCTTCCTCGGCGGCCCGCCGCTGGTGAAGGCCGCCACCGGCGAAGTGGTCAGCGCCGAGGACCTCGGCGGCGCTGACGTGCACACGCGCATCTCCGGCGTGGCCGACCATTTCGCCGAGAACGACCACCACGCCCTGCACATCTGCCGCCGCATCGTCGCCAACCTCAACTGGCGCAAGCCGGTCTCGCTGGAAGTGGCGACGCCGGAGGAACCGCTCTACGATCCGGAGGAAATCTACGGCGCGGTGCCGCTCGACACGCGCAAGCCGCTCGAGGTGCGCGAGGTCATCGCCCGCCTCGTCGACGGCTCGCGCCTGGACGAATTCAAGGCGCGCTACGGCACCACGCTGGTGACCGGCTTCGCCCGCATCCACGGCTACCCGGTGGGCATCGTCGCCAACAACGGCATCCTCTTCGGCGAGTCGGCGCAGAAGGGCGCGCACTTCGTCGAGCTGTGCGCGCAGCGCGGCATCCCGCTGCTGTTCCTGCAGAACATCACCGGCTTCATGGTCGGGCGCAAGTACGAGAACGCCGGCATCGCCAAGGACGGCGCCAAGATGGTCACCGCCGTGGCCTGCGCCAAGGTGCCGAAATTCACCCTCATCATCGGCGGCAGCCACGGCGCCGGCAACTATGGCATGTGCGGCCGTGCCTACAGCCCGCGCCTGCTGTGGATGTGGCCCAACAGCCGCGTCTCGGTGATGGGCGGCGAGCAGGCCGCCAACGTGCTCGCGCAGATCCGCCGCGACGCCATGGAAGCGCAGGGCAAGGCCTGGCCGGCCGCGGACGAGGAGAAATTCAAGGCGCCGGTGCGCGCCCAGTACGAGACGCAGGGCCACCCCTACTACGCCACGGCGCGGCTGTGGGACGACGGCATCGTCGATCCGGCGCAGACGCGCCGCGTGCTGGCGCTGGGCATTTCCGCCTCGCTCAACGCGCCGATCGAGCCGACGCCGTTCGGCGTTTTCAGGATGTAATTTAATCGTAGGTCGGGCTTCAGCCCGACAATGACCTGCAGTCGGCCTGAAGGCCGACCTACAAGGAGCGAACATGAGCGAAACCATCCTTACCGAAATCGACCGCGGCGTCGGCATCATCACGCTGAACCGCGCCGAGCGGCACAACGCCTTCGACGACGTGCTGATCCAGGAGCTGTCCACGGCGCTGGTGCAGATGGACACGGACTCCGACGTGCGCGTCGTCGTCATTTCCAGCACCGGCAAGAGCTTCTGCGCCGGCGCCGACCTCAACTGGATGAAGCGCGCCGCCGACTACAACGCCGAGGAGACCCAACGCGACGCGCTCGGCCTGGCCGGCATGCTGCGCATGCTCAACGAGATGAAGAAGCCCACGGTCGCGCGCGTGCAGGGGCCAGCCTACGGCGGCGGCGTCGGTCTGGTTGCCGCCTGCGACATTTCCATCGCCGCCTTCGATGCCCAGTTTGCGCTGACCGAAGTCAGGCTCGGCATCATCCCCGCCGTGATCAGTCCCTATGTCATCGCTTCGATCGGTGAGCGCAAGGCGCGCCGCTACATGCTGACGGCCGAGCGCTTCTCTGCGGCAGAGGCCTACCGCATCGGCCTGGTGCACGAGATCGTGCCGGGCGAGGCGGAACTCGACGAAGCCGTCGGCGAGATCGTCGACGCGCTGCTCGCCAACGGACCGCGGGCGCTGGGCGAGTGCAAGGCGCTCATCAAGGCCGTCGCCAACCGGCCCATCAGCCAGGAGGTGGTCATCGACACCGCCCAGCGCATCGCCCGCGTGCGCGCCTCCGACGAGGGGCGCGAGGGCATGGCGGCGTTCCTCGAGAAGCGGAAACCATCATGGGTGAGCAAAACCAATTAACCACAGAGGCACAGAGACACAGAGTTCTTTGTGTTTTCTCTGTGCCTCTGTGTCTCTGTGGTGAGAGGTTTTAATGTTTTCCAAGATTCTTATAGCCAACCGCGGGGAGATCGCCTGCCGCGTCATCAAGACGGCGCGGCGCCTCGGCATCCGCACCGTCGCCGTCTACTCCGAAGCCGACGCCGGCGCGCGCCATGTGCGCCTCGCCGACGAGGCGGTGCTGATCGGACCGGCGGCGGCGCGCGAGAGCTACCTCGTCGCAGAGCGCATTCTCGAGGCGGCGCAGAAAACCGGCGCCGAGGCCGTGCATCCCGGCTACGGCTTCCTCTCCGAGAACGACGTCTTCGCCGAAGCCTGCGCCGCGGCCGGCATTGCCTTCATCGGCCCGCCGCCGGCGGCGATTCGCGCCATGGGCTCGAAAAGCGCGGCCAAGGCGCTCATGGAGCAGGCCGGCGTGCCGCTGGTGCCCGGCTATCACGGCGACAATCAGGACGCCGCCTTCCTCGAGCAGGCGGCCGGACGCATCGGCTACCCGGTGCTGATCAAGGCCAGCGCCGGTGGCGGCGGCAAGGGCATGCGCATCGTCGAGCAGGCGGCCGACTTCGCCGCCGCGCTCGCCTCGTGCCAGCGCGAAGCCGCCTCGAGCTTCGGCGACGACCGCGTGCTCATCGAGAAATACCTCGTCCGACCGCGCCACATCGAAATCCAGGTGTTCGGCGACACGCAGGGCAACTGCGTGTACCTCTTCGAGCGCGACTGCTCGGTGCAGCGCCGCCACCAGAAGGTGCTGGAGGAAGCGCCCGCGCCCGGCATGCCCGCGGCGCGGCGCACCGCCATGGGCCAGGCCGCGGTGGAGGCGGCGAAGGCCGTCGGCTACGTCGGCGCCGGCACGGTGGAGTTCATCGCGGAGCAGGATGGCCAGTTCTTCTTCATGGAGATGAACACGCGCCTGCAGGTCGAGCACCCGGTGACCGAGATGATCACCGGCCTCGACCTCGTCGAGTGGCAGTTGCGCGTGGCTTCGGGCGAGCCGCTGCCGCTGGCGCAGGAGCAGATCGCGCTGCGCGGCCACGCCATCGAGGCACGCATCTACGCCGAGGATCCCGACAAGGGTTTCCTGCCCTCGACCGGGCGGCTGATCCATCTCGCGCCGCCGGCCGAGTCGCTCAACGTGCGCATCGACACCGGCGTCGAGCAGGGCGACGAGATCACGCCGCACTACGATCCGATGATCGCCAAGCTCATCGTCTGGGACGTCGATCGTGACAGGGCGCTGGCGCGCATGCTGCAATCGCTGGCGCAGTACCGCGTCGTCGGCGTGGCGAGCAACGTCGACTTCCTGTCGCGCCTGGTCGCCTGTCCGGCCTTCGCCAATGCCGACCTCGATACCGGGCTCATCGAGCGCGAGCGGGCCTTCCTCTTCCCGGAGGATGTCACCGCTCCGGCCGAAGTGTTCCTCGTCGCCGCCCTGGCCGAACTGCTGCGCGAGGAGAATGCCGCCCGCGCCGCCGCCGCCGGCGACCGCGACCCGCATTCGCCCTGGCACCTGCGCGACGGCTGGCGCCTCAACGCCTCCTTTCGCCGGCCGCTGCTGTTCCGCTTCGGCGAAGTCGAGAAAACCGTCGCCGTCGGCTATGCGCGAGGCGAATACGAACTGACGCTCGGCGGCATCCGGACGACGGCGCGCGGCGAGCGCACCGGCAACGGCACGCTGCGCATCGAGCTGGGCGGCATGCGCCTGCCGGCGACGGTGATCGCCTCGGGCGAGAAGCGCCACGTCTTCCTGCACGGCCGCGCCTGGCAGCTGGTCTGCGTCGATCCGCTCTACCATGCCGGCGAAGGCATCGGCGAGGGCGGCGGCCTGGCCGCGCCCATGCCGGGCAAGGTGATTTCCCTCATCGCCCGGCCGGGCAGCGAGGTTGACAAGGGCGCGCCGCTCCTGATCCTCGAGGCGATGAAGATGGAGCACACCATCGCCGCGCCGGCGAAGGGAACGCTCAAGGCTTTCCGCTTCGACGTCGGCGATTCGGTCGACGAGGGCGCCGAGCTGGTGGATTTCGAACCCGCAAAACCATGAACCACAGAGACACAGAGACACGGAGCAAGCACGGAGAAGAAGTTCTCTGTGCCTCTGTGTCCCTGTGGTGAGAGGTCATATGCCTCTTCCGCAGCGCGTAAAAATCGTCGAAGTCGGCCCGCGCGACGGCCTGCAGAATGAAGCGCAGGTTGTGCCCGCCGCCGTGAAGCTCGAATTGATCGAGCGCCTTGGCGCGGCCGGGCTGAAGACCATCGAAGCCACCGCCTTTGTTTCGCCGAAGTGGGTGCCGCAGATGGGCGACGCGGCGGAGGTGATGGTCGGCATCGCGCGTCGCGCCGGCGTGAGCTACCCGGTGCTGGTGCCGAACATGAAAGGCTTCGAGCAGGCCCTGGCTGCCGGCGCGCAGGAGATCGCCGTCTTCGCTGCCGCCTCCGAGGCCTTCTCGCAGAAGAACATCAACTGCTCCATCGCCGAGAGCCTGGCGCGCTTCCGGCCCGTCGCCGAGGCGGCACGGCAGCACGGCATCCGCTTGCGCGGCTACGTTTCCTGCGTGCTCGGCTGCCCCTACCAGGGCGCGGTGCATCCTGCCTCCGTCGCCGAAGTGGCGGCGCGCCTGCACGAGATGGGCTGCTACGAGATTTCCCTGGGCGACACCATCGGC
>PHCS01000060.1 GCA_002840845.1 Betaproteobacteria bacterium HGW-Betaproteobacteria-14 | reverse complement strand
CTTCGTGATCAGCTCCCAGGCGTAGCGGATGGCCTCGCGCTTGAAGTAGTCGCCGAAGCTGAAGTTGCCCAGCATCTCGAAGAAGGTATGGTGGCGCGCCGTGTAGCCGACGTTCTCCAGGTCGTTGTGCTTGCCGCCGGCGCGCACGCAGCGTTGCGAGGAGGTGGCGCGCGCGTAGGGCCGCTTGTCGTGGCCGAGGAAGACGTCCTTGAACTGCACCATGCCGGCGTTGGTGAACAGCAGCGTCGGGTCGTTGCCGGGCACCAGCGGCGAGGACGCCACGATGGCATGGCCCTGGGAAGTGTAGTAGTCGAGGAATTTCTGGCGGATTTCGGCGCTTTTCATGACGAATGCAGCGGAGGGCGTGCCCGGGAGCTAAATGAGCGGCAATTTTAGCATCGCCGCCGAAAAGTCAGTCTGTGGGAGACGGCGCATCATCCAGCGGCAGAGTGAAATGAAAGGTCGCGCCCCTGTCCGGCTCGGCCTCGGCCCAAACCCGGCCGCCGTGGCGCTGCACGATGCGGGCGACGATGGCAAGCCCCACGCCCGTGCCCTCGATGTGATCGTCGCGATGCAGGCGCTGGAAGGCGTGGAAGAGCTTGCCGGCGTATTCCATGTCGAAGCCGGCGCCGTTGTCGCGCACCTGAAAGCGGACTTCGCCTTCGATGATGTCTGCGCCGACCTCTATGACGGCGGGCTCGCGCCCTCGGGTAAACTTGACCGCGTTGCCGAGAAGATTGGCCCACACCTGTCGCAGCATGCCACGGTCGCCGAGGGCCTCCGGCAAGGCCGCCAGGCGGAAGTCGATGCGCCTTCCGGCGCCGCTCTCGGAATTGTCGTTGAAGGCTTCGCGTGCAAGCGCCGTCATGTCCACCCTGGCGCGCTTCAGGTCGGTGCGCGCGATGCGGGAAAAGTCGAGCATGTCGTCGATCAGCTCGCCCATGCGGATGGCGTTGTAGGCGATGCGGCCCAGCAGCCGCCTGCCCTCGGCGTCGAGCTGGCCGGCGTAGTCCTCCTCCAGCACCTTGGCATAGCCGGCGATGCCGCGCAGCGGCGCGCGCAGATCGTGTGACACCGAATAGCTGAAGCTGTTCAGTTCCTTCAGCGCCTCCTCAAGTTCCGCCGTGCGCGCGCGCACCCGGCCTTCGAGGGACTCATTCAATTGTCGGACGGCTTCTTCGGCGCGCTTCTGCTCCGTCACGTCGCGCGCCATGGCGATGAGGCCTTCGACGCCGCCGATTTCGACGCCGACGGCGGAAAGCAGGCAGTCCCGCAATTCGCCCGACTTGATGCGCAAGAGGTAGGGAAAGCCGCGCACGGAGCCGAGCGCCTGCA
Source organism: Betaproteobacteria bacterium HGW-Betaproteobacteria-14 (assembly GCA_002840845.1). GTDB lineage: Bacteria > Pseudomonadota > Gammaproteobacteria > Burkholderiales > Rhodocyclaceae > Desulfobacillus. The sequence goes on along the minus strand of PHCS01000060.1, from coordinate 15,232 downwards.
CCCGCGCCACCATGTCGCGCCGACGCTCCGCATCGACCCACAGGCCGAGTTCAACCGAAGTCTTGCCGATCACCTCCTCCGCCTTGTATCCGGTCTGATCCTCGAAGGCGCGATTGACCGCGAGGAAGCGCCCCGTCTCCAGCTCCGTGATGGTGGTGTAGTTGGGGCTGTAGCGGAAGGCCTTGGAGAAGCGCTCCTCTGAGTGGAGCAGGGCTTCCTGCGAGCGCTTCAGTTCGGTGATGTCGCGCGCCGTGCCGATGATGTGCGGCTCGCCGGCCAGGTCGATGGTGCTGGCTGTGATCAGTACGTCCCGGGACTCGCCGTTGCGGGTAAGGAACACAGCTGGCAGGTCGCGCACTCTGCCATGCTCCGCCAATAGACGCACCAGCGTTTCACGGTGGACCGGATCCGCCCACATGTGCAGGTTGGCTACGGTCATCTGCCCGACCGCCTCGGCCGCCTTGACGCCCAGCAGTTGTTCGAAGCCTTCATTGACCTCGACGATCAGGCCGTCGCGCAGCCGGCTGATCATGGTGAAGTCGGGATTCGAATGGAAGGCCTTGGAGAACTTCTCTTCGGAAAGTTGCAGTGCGGTCTCGGCGCGCTTCAGCTCGGTAATGTCGCGCGCCGTTCCCAGAAGGTGGGGCTCGCCGTCGAGGTCGATGAGGTTTGCCGAGATCAGCACACTGCGGTGCTCACCTTGACGTGTGCAAAATACCGCGGGCACGTCGCGCACGCTGCCCTCCTTCAGCAACCGCCGGACCAGGGTTTTGCGATCCCCCGGGTTCGCCCACATGTCCAGTTCGGCGGCAGTCCGCTTGCCAACCACTTCGCCGCGCGCAAAGCCCATGAGTTTCTCGAAGCCCTCGTTCGCCTCTATGATGAGGCCGTCGCCCAGCCGGCTGATCAGATTGCAGTCGGGATTCGTGTGGAAGGCCTTGGCGAAGCGCTCCTCCGACAGGCGCAAGTCCCTTTCGGATTCGATGAGCGACGTGACGTCGCGCACGGTGCCCAGTGCGCCTATATAGTTCCCCGCCGCGTCGATCATCGGCGTGATCTGGCTGTCGACATTGACTTCGCTGCCGTCCTTGCGCAAGCGCAGTCCGCTCATCCTGATGCTCCGCCCCGCCCGCAGTTCGGCGCGATACCGTTCGGCTTGCTCAGGCACGACGCTGCGCATGTGCAGCGCGGCCACCGGCTGGCCGAGGGCCTCGGCGGCGCTCCAGCCGAACATGTGCTCGGCGCCCTTGTTCCAGAGCAGGACGCGCCACTCGGCATCCGTGGCGACGATCCCCTCCTCGGAGGCCTCCAGCGCGGCACGCAGGTGGTCGTTGATCGTCACAGCAGGGCATTCGCGCAGTTCATTTCGCGCTTACTATAGCGTCTACGCCGTCAGCAGCGCCACGCCACCATGGAGTCGTCGATGAACTGCCTTCTTGCGCTCGACCAGGGCACCACCAGTTCCCGCGCCATCGTCTTCGACGGCGGCGGCCGCATGCGCGCCTTGGCGCAGAAAGAGCTGCGCCAGCACTATCCCCGGCCCGGCTGGGTCGAGCATGACCCCCTGGACATCTGGCGCGACCAGCTGGCCGTGGCGCAGGAGGCCGTCGCCCGCGCCGGCCTGAAGGCGCGCGACATCGCCGCCCTCGGCATCACCAACCAGCGCGAAACGACCCTGCTGTGGGAGCGATCTTCCGGGAAGCCCGTGCATCCGGCCATCGTCTGGCAGGACCGGCGTACGGCGGAGGCCTGCGCGAAACTCAAGGCCGACGGCGTCGAAGCCCTGGTGCGTAAGAAGACCGGCCTGGTGATCGACCCGTATTTTTCGGCGACCAAGCTGGCCTGGCTGCTCGATCAGGTTCCGGGCGCGCGCGAACGGGCGCAGCGCGGCGAACTCGCCTTCGGCACGGTGGACAGCTGGCTGGTGTGGAACCTCACGGGCGGGCGGCTGCATGTCACCGACGTCACCAACGCCTCGCGCACCCTGCTCTTCGACATCCACCGCGGCGATTGGGACGCGGAACTGCTGGCGCTGTTCAACATCCCGTGCGAAGTGTTGCCGCGTGTCGTGCGCTCGAGCGCGCTCCTCGGCGAGACTGCGTCCGGCCTCTTCGACGACCCCATCGCCCTCGGCGGCATGGCCGGCGACCAGCAGGCGGCGCTGTTCGGCCAGGCCTGCCACGGCGAAGGCATGGCGAAGAACACCTACGGCACCGGCTGCTTCCTCCTCATGCATACCGGCGCCCGCCCGGTGGCCTCGCAGAACGGACTGGTCACCACCTGCGCCGCGCAGACCGGGGCGGATCCCGAGTACGCCCTGGAGGGCAGCGTGTTCATCGGCGGCGCCGTGGTGCAGTGGCTGCGCGACGGCCTGGGCCTGATCCGCCAGGCCGCCGACATCGAGCCGCTGGCCGCCAGCGTGCCGGATGCCGGCGGCGTCGTTTTCGTGCCGGCCTTTGCCGGCCTCGGCGCGCCGCACTGGAACCCGAATGCGCGCGGCACCCTGGTCGGCCTGACGCGCGGCACGGGTGCCGCACACATCGCCCGCGCCGCGCTGGAATCGATCGCCTTTCAATCGGCGGAACTGGCGCTGGCGATGCAGGCCGATTGCGGGCGGCCCTTGGCCGAACTGCGCGTGGATGGCGGCGCGGCGGCGAACGGCCTGCTCATGCAGTTCCAGGCCGACCTGCTCGGCGTGCCGGTGGTGCGGCCGCGCATCCTCGAAACCACCGCGTTGGGCGCGGCGTACCTCGCCGGCCTTGCCGCAGGCGTGTGGAAGAATCGCGGGGAAATCGCCGCGCACTGGGCGCAGGAGCAAGCGTTTGCACCGTCCCAGCCGCGTGCGGCTGCCGAGGCGCGCCTGGCGCAATGGCAGCGCGCCGTGCGCTGCACGCTGACTTTCGCCGAATAAAAAACCGGCGCCTCGAAGCGCCGGTTCTATGCCAATGCCGCAGGATTATTTCTTGCGCGCGGGGCGATCCTTCCTGCCGTCGCGATTGTAGTCGTGCTGGCGATCGTGCTTCTCCCGGGCGATGTGCCGGCTTTGCCGGTCCTGCGCCTTCTCGATGCGCACCCGCTCCTTCGCCGTCACCTTGCCGTCGGCCGCAGCCTTGTCTTCGATTTTCTGCACTTTGTCCTGGCCCTTCTCCAGGCGGGCGGCTTCCCTTTCAGTCAACGAACCCGACTGTACGCCCTGGTCGATTCTTTGCTGCTGGTTGCTCTGGCGCTGGTCGATACGCGGCGTGGAACCGGTTTGCGCCAAAACCGGCAGCACCAGGGTGGATACAAACAGTGCGACGGCAATCGTCTTCACCTTCATGCTTCTCTCCTTTGTCAAAGAATGGCGTGTGGGATAACCCCGCACCCAGAATAGCTTCTGCCCCCTGAATCCGTTACCGACCATTTGTAACTCTTGTAACAAATCATGTCATGGCACCCGCTCGCTGATGAGATCGATGCGGTCCGTGAAAACCGCGGCCACGCCCTGGCGCAGCAGTTGGGCGGCATCAAGAGGGTCGTTGACCGTATAGAGGAGCAGCGGGATATCCGCCGCCCGCGCTTCGTCCAGCAATTGCGGACTGAAATACCTGCGGCTGCAATGCAGGGAGATGCATTCCAGGCGCCGGCAAGTGCCAAGCCAGCCCTTCGGCGGCGCGACCACCAGCAGGCCGCGCGGCAGACCGGGAACAGCCGCGCGCGCCGCGGTCAGTGCCTCAATGGAGAAGGAAGACAGCAGCGGCGGCGGCATGCCCTGCCAGAGATCCCGCGCCGCCAGCGCCACCTTTCGCCCCGTTGCCGCCTCATGCCCTCGGGACGGCTTGATCTCGACATTGGCCCACAACCCCAGCGCCAGGCACGATTCAGCGGCATCGCCGAATGTCGGCACCGGTTCGCCGGCGAACTGCGCCCCATGCCAGCTGCCGGCATCCAGGCGCGCCAGCTCCGCATCGCTCGTTTCGGCGACGCGGCCACGGCCGTTGGTCGTGCGCTCGAGGGTTTCGTCGTGGATGAGAATGGGCGTGCCGTCGGCGGAGAGCATGACGTCGAACTCGACCCCGTGGTAACCGAAGTCGGCCGCAGCACGCAGCCCGGCCAGGGTGTTCTCCGGCGCCAGCGCGCCGCCGCAGCGGTGGGCAATCAGCCGGGGAAAGCGTGAGGTCAAGGCTTACCGAGCAACCGTGCCGTCCGCAGACGGCCTCGCCGGCACCGGCTGCAGAACGGTGTTGCCGCGCCTGACCGCCGAATCCAGCGCCTCCTTGGCCGGCTTGAGATTGGCCCAGACCGCCTCCAGCTCCTCGCTGAGAATGGCGCGCACGCGGCCCATGCCGATCACGGCCTTCGGTTTTGCGGACGACGCATACTTCTTGTCGGAGAGGCGCTGTGCGGTCCTGCGCAGGATATCCGGCGGCAAGGTTCCCTCGGCGGCAAGGGATTCCAGGGCCGCCGGGGTCATCGGCAGGAAACCCGTGACCTTCACCCAGTGCTTCTGGATATCGGTGCGCATCAGGAAAGCGACGAAATGCGCCACGGCCGCGTATTCCGCCTTTTTCTTGCTCGCCAAGGCCCACAGCAGCGCGCCGTCGGGCAGCACGATACCCGGTGCCGCGTCACGCACATCGTCATGATGCGGCAGGGCGGCGACGCCAAAGTCGAAGGGCTTGCGCTTCAGCAGCCGCATGTAGAGCGAGGAATCGCTTGTCAGCATGCCGCACTCGCCGGAGAGGAATTTCTCATCGGCCTCGCGGCCCGGCCCGAAGTAGCGGAAATAGAAGCTCTTGTACCAGCTGGCGAGCAGCGCCACATGCTTCACCTCCACCAGCTGGTTCAGCGCCAGCCCGGCCTTGCCGTTGTGTTCGCCGTTGATGATCGGTTCGCTGTGCTGGGTGGCGACGTTCTCCAGATGCACCCAGGCCATGTTCGAAGAGGTGAACGGGCAGCGGCGGTCGACGTCGTAAATCTTGCCCGCCGCCTCCTGCACCTCCCACCAGGTGGCGGGCGGCTTGGCCGGATCGAGCTTGGCCTTGCGGAAGGTGTCCTTGTTGTAATACAGCACCGGCACCGCGAGTGCCAGCGGCAGCGCCTGGATGCGGCCTTTGTTGTCGTCGACGACGTCGGCGACAACGGGGAAAAAGTCCTTCGCATCGAACTTCTGCCGTGCTATCGCCATGACCTTGTAGAGGGGCAGCATGCGCGGGTGGCTGCCGAAGAATTTCTGGTCCTCGTCGTCCGCGAGCAGGGCCAGGTGCGGCAGCTGATGGGGATCGGACACCATGTCGAGGTGCTGCAGGATCACCTTGCCGTCCTTGCTCTCGGCGTTGTAGCGGTCGACCAGGTCGACCAGCAGGGCCGCGGCTTCGCCCGTCTGGCCATGGCGGAACACGATGTCGACTGGCGCTGCGGCCGGCTTGGCGGCCGCAGCGCCGGCAATCAATGACAGGAAAATAACGAGCGCTCGCAGCATGCGAAATCCAATCGTTTGCGGGAGTCCGGTATAGTACGACCAAAGGAAACCCCTGTGGGGCCACCCGGGGAAGTTCCTTGCAACACGCCTGATTAAACTCATAACTTTTCATGCCCGGCGCCCTGTCCCACATCCGCGTGCTCGACTTGTCCCGCGTCCTGGCCGGGCCCTGGTGCACGCAGAATCTCGCCGACCTGGGCGCCGAGGTCATCAAGGTGGAAAAGCCGGGCAGCGGCGACGACACGCGCGCCTGGGGCCCGCCTTACCTGCAGGATGCCGCCGGCAACGACACCGGCGAATCGGCCTACTACCTGTCCTGCAACCGCGGCAAGAAATCGCTCGCGCTGGACATCTCGCGGCCGGCCGGACAGCGCATCGCGCGCGAACTGGCGCGGCACTGCGACATCCTGGTCGAAAACTACAAGGTGGGCGGGCTGGCCAAATACGGCCTCGACTGGGACAGCCTGCGCGAGATCAACCCGCGCCTCATCTACTGCTCGATCACCGGCTTCGGCCAGGACGGCCCTTACGCCGCGCGGCCCGGCTACGATTTCATCGTGCAGGGCATGGGCGGCCTGATGAGCGTCACCGGCGAACGCGACGATGCGCCCGGCGGCGGGCCGCAGAAGGTCGGGGTGGCGGTGGCCGACCTGTTCACCGGCATGTACGCCACGGTCGCCGTGCTGGCGGCACTGACTTTCCGCGAGCGCACGGGACAGGGCCAGCACATCGATCTGGCGCTGCTCGACACGCAGGTGGCCATGCTGGCCAACCAGAACATGAACTTCCTCACCACCGGCAAGGCGCCGGAGCGCAAGGGAAATGCCCATCCCAACATCGTGCCCTACCAGACATTCGCCACGGCCGACGGCCATGTCATTCTCGCCGTGGGCAACGATGCGCAGTTCCGCCGCTTCTGCGAACTGGCCGGCTGCGCCGGCCTGGCCGACGATGTGCGCTTCGCCACCAACCGCGCCCGCGTCGCCCACCGCGAGGCGCTGATCCCGCTGCTGGCGCCGCCGATGCGCCAGCGCACGACGCACGCCTGGGTGGAAGCGCTGGAAGCGGCCGGCGTTCCCTGCGGACCGATCAACCCGCTCGACGACGTCTTCGCGGATCCCCAGGTACGGCACCGCGGCATGCGCATCGACTTGCCGCATCCGACGGCCGGCAGCGTTCCCCTCGTGGCGAATCCGATCCGCCTCGCTGCCAGCCCGATCGAGTATGCGGCGCCGCCGCCGCTTCTAGGAGAGCATACGCAAGAGATTCTCCGGGCTTTGCTCGGGCTGCCGGAGGAAGAACTGGCCCGCCTGCGCGATGACAATGTGATCGGAACATGCTCGTGAAATACTGCCTTGCTGGGCCACAAGCGATCCAGTAAGATTCACGAACAAATACAGCCGGAAATTGTTCGGCCATAAACATAACCAATAGGCTCGCAGGCCCAGCCGGGGGCGGACGGCGTCGGGGCGGATCAGGCAGAGATGAACAAGTACCAGAGAGTCATAATCATTGTCGCAGCGGTCAACATCGCGCTGATGTTGCTCTTCCCGCCTTTCCTCGACAATCCGCTGCGCCGCGGCGTCTTCCCCAACTTCGAGGGCTTCTACCCGCTGCTCACCACCCTCGGCGTGAAAAACATCCATAAAGAACTGCTCACCTTGCAGATCATGTTCGTCGTCATCAACGGCCTGCTGGCCTGGCTGCTGCTCGACCGTCCGCCAACCAAGGGCGTGCAGCCGGAAATCCGCTACACGCGCGCGATCGGCCTGTTCCTGCTGGGAAACCTTGCCCTGCTCCTCGCCTTTCCGCCGTTCGAATCGTATCCCTCCATGGTGAAATTCGAGGCACCCTTCTTCGACGGCTTCTATTTCGCCTTGGGGGACAAGCGCCATCGCAGCTTCTTCATCCCGCTGCTCTACATGGAAGTCACCCTGGTGGTGGTCAACGTGCTGGTCGTCTGGCTGCTCTTCAACAACGTGCGGCGCGCCGAGCTGTTCGCCAAGGAAAGGATCCTCGAGTTGGCCCAGGCCCTGCCGCCCGAGCAGCGTGACGAGGTATCTAAAACGCTTGGCTACAATGCCCTCCCGCCCGAGGGCGGCGAAGCGCATCACGACCCGCACCTGGGCGTGGGACCCGACCGGCGCAAGTACCGGGATCCGCGCTATCGCGGGCCCGAGCGCCGCAGGGGGGGCGACCGCCGGATCAAGGCTCGCGCAGCCGCCTAGTCCGCGCATCGCCTTCAGTCTGCCCGGATTGATTTTGGCGGCCAACTCCTCTACGCTCGCTCCATAAAAACACGGGGGGGAGCGACTCGCGTCGGCAGCCTAGCCGGCGGGAGCACTGCATGAATCGCCTGCAAGCCATTGCCCTTTGCGTGGCCCTCGCCAACCTGGCGCTGGCCGTGGCATTTCCGCCCTACGACTATTTGTCGCTGGCGCGCGGCAACATTCCCACCTTCGGCGGCTTTCATTTCATCGGCGCGCCGCCCGCCCAAGGCCAGCTCAATGCCAACTTCCTTACGCTGGAAGTCTTCGTCATCCTGATCAATGCCGGCATTGCCTGGCTGCTGCTGCGCACCCGCACGGCCAGGGCGGGACGACGCATCAGCCGCGGCCAGCGCGGCGTGCTGTGGCTGATGGCCATCAATCTGGTGCTGGTGCTGCTCTTCCCGCCCTTTGAAAACTACTATGCCATCACCAAGGCGGCGCTGCCGTCCTTCGACGGCTTCTACTTCCTCTTCGGCGACAATGGCCAGAGGCAGATCGTCGCGACGATCCTGTATATCGAGGTCTGCCTGGTCCTGATCAACGCCGGCCTGCTCTGGCTGCTGTTGGCCGATCGCGGCCGCGAAAAACTCTCGGCCGGGGAAATGCGCAGGCTGGCCGACTCGCTGCGCGAGCGCCAGCACCGCGACTAGGGCCGGGCCCCGATCCCTTCGCCGCCGCTCAATGGCTGGACGACTGCCAGCCCGGATGGTCGAAATGGGCGCCGTATTTCTCCAGCGCGCCGATGACCTTCACGGCGCCCGCCTGGCGCTTGACCTTCTTCGCCTTGCCTTCCATCGCCTCGACGCCTTCGCCGATGTCGGCGATGACCAGGTGCAACTGCGCATCGGCCTTCGGCTCCAGCTTGCAGTTGGCGACGATGCCGCCCACTTCGCCATTCACCTTCTTCGCCAGCTCGCCATACTTTGCCGCGGACAGCTTGCCTTCGTGAATGTCGTGCAGCGAGGCCTCCATGTGCTTGCGGATGTTCTCCATGCCCTGGCGCAGCGGCGCGTCGGTGGGCCACTTCTTGCCCTCGTTCAGCGTCAGTTTGGCCGGAGCGGCGCCATGCTCGTGCGAATGGGCGTTCTTTTCAGCGGCCGAAAGGCCGGTTGCGGCAATGCCGAGCGCCAGTCCGGCGGCAGCGGCCAGTTTCCAGATACGATTGCTAGCAGACATAAATCCTCCAAAAAAGTGCAATGGCCCGGATGGGCAATTGCAGTATCTTAGATACACCTTAAGGGAGTCTTAACGCGGATCGGCGGGAAAGGCCACATCGACCCGCAGGCCGCGGCCCGCGGGTCCTGCGCCGAGGGAGACGCGCGCCCGGTGCAGGTCGGCGATGCGCTTGACGATCGATAGCCCCAGCCCGCTGCCCTCCTCGCCGCTGCCGAGGACGCGATAGAAGCGATCGAGCACCTGGGTCCGTTCCGCCTCGGGAATGCCCGGGCCGCTGTCGCTGACGGTGAGCAGCACGGCATCCTGCGTGCGCGAGAGGTCAACTGCCACCTCGCCGCCGGCGGGCGTGTAGCGCACCGCATTGTCTAGCAGGTTGCGCAGCAGCACGCCGAGCAGGATGGCGTCACCGGCGACGTTCGCTTCGGCACCCGGCGACAAGCTCATTTCGACATTCTTTGCAGCCGCAGCCGGCGCCACCTCGGCGATGCACCTGGCCGCAAGTTCGTGCAGGCTGACGGTTTGCCCTTGAGGCAACGTCGTCTGCGGATCGAGGCGGGCCAGCACCAGCAACTGCTCGACCAGGCGCGCGGCGCGGTCGGTGCCTGACACCACGCTGGACAGTGCATGCGTGCGATCGACGTCGCTGCGGGCACCGAGCGCGACCTGCGCCTGTGTCTTCACGGCGGCAAGCGGCGTGCGCAGCTCATGGGCGGCATCCGCGGTGAAGCGGCGTTCCTGTTCCAGCGAGTTGCGCAGGCGGTCGAACAAAGCGTTGATTGCCGCGATCAGGGGAACGACTTCGCGCGGTGCATTGCCCTCATCGAGGTGCGCGAGATTGTCCGGCTCGCGCCGCTGGATTTCCCGCGCGACATTGCCCAATGGCGCCAGGCCGGCCCCCACGCCGAGCCAGATCAGCAGCGCCAGCACCGGCAGGCCCACCGCCAGCGGATGCATCAGGTGGCTGGCCACGCTCCCGGCCAGCTCGTCGCGGATCTCGTAGCGCTCGCCCACCTGCACCAGGTAGTGGCGGCTCTCGTCCCAACGGCTGAAAATGCGCCAGCGCTTGCCATCGATGACGGTGTCGCCGTATCCCTCGGACTGACTTTGCAGCCGCGTCTCGGGCGCGCTGGCCGAACGCAGCAGCAGCCGGCCCCTCTTGTCCCATACCTGGAAGGCGATCTTGCGCTCGTTCTTGTACTGGCGCGGCGACTTGCGGTCCCCCTCGTCCTCGTCATCGAATTCGTGCTCCAGCTGCGCGGCGATCAGGCCGGCCGACTGGGCAAGATGCGCATCGAGCAGTTCGCCGATCTCGTGGCGCGCGTCGAAGTAGGTGAACGCCGCCGTCGCCAGCCAGGCGGCCAGCACGGTGCCGGTCAGGAGCAGCAGCAGGCGGCGGCGGATCGAGGGCTTCATTCAGCCGCCTGGGGAATCATGTAGCCGACGCCGCGCACGGTGCGGATCAGCTCCGGCGAGAGCTTGCGGCGCAGGTGATGCACGAAAACCTCGACGGCATTGCTTTCGATCTCCTCGCCCCAGCCGTAGAGTTTTTCCTCCAGCTGCGCCTTGGACAGCACGCGCCCGGCATTGAGCAGCAACACTTGCAGCACGGCGAACTCGCGCGCGGAGAGCTCCACCGGCTGCCCGGACCAACTGACGCTGCGCGCCGCCGGATCGAGCGTCAGCGCACCATGGCGCAGCAGCGGATCGCCCTCCGACTTGCCGCGTCTGAGCAGCGCGCGCAGGCGCGCCTGCAGTTCCCCCAGGTCGAAAGGCTTGACGAGGTAGTCGTCGGCGCCGGCATCCAGCCCGGCGATGCGGTCCGGCACGGCGTCGCGCGCCGTCAGGATGAGCACCGGCACGGCATTGCGGGCGGCGCGCAGGCCCTTCAGCACCTCCATGCCGGACAGCTTCGGCAGGCCGAGGTCGAGCACCACCGCATCGTAGGGCTCGCCGGCCAGTGCCAGTTCCCCCTCGCGGCCGTCCTGCGCCCAGTCGACGGCGAAGCCGGCCTGCATGAGGCCGGCGCGGATGCCGTCGCCGAGGAGCCGGTCGTCTTCGACGAGAAGGATTCTCATGCCGGAATGTTAGCGCGGATCAACTCGCCATTAATAAGACACCCCCTCCCATCCTCCCCCGCCTGGCGAGGGAGGTGACTGGTCACCCCCGCCCACGGGGCGGGGGAAGGGGGGTGGGTCGTCATTTCACCGGGCCAGCCACCATGCTGCAGCCACGGCCCAGCCGATCAGCAGCACCGCCGCGAATCGCCGCTGGCCGGAGATGGCCTCGCCCGGCTCGCCGCGCTTGAGTCCCGTGATCATGGCCAGGGGCAGGTTCTCGCGGTGAACCAGGCTGCCCACCAGCACACCGGCGATATGGACGAAAACGACGGCGAGCATCAGGCCGGTGGCGAACTCGTGCAGTTCCTCCAGCCATTCGCCGCCCATCTCCTGATAGGTCAGCCAGCCGCTGGCGCCGCTCGCCAGTGCAAGCACCAGCAGGAGCAGGATGGCCAGCCCGCCAGCCGGATTGTGGCCCGCATAATGCCGCGGCGAAAAACGCAGCAGGCTTTTCAGGTAGGCCAAGGCCTGTTGCGGGCCGCGCACGAAACTCGTGAAGCGGGCATGCTTCGAGCCGAAAATGCCCCACAGCAGGCGGAACAGCGCCACCGCCGTGACGGTGCCGCCGGCAAAGACATGCACCAGCCGCCAGGATTCGCTGTCGCCGGTCGCCCAGGCGAGCGCGAATCCGCCCGCCATCAGCCAGTGGCCCAGTCGCACCGGCAAGTCCCATACAAGAATTTTTTTCATCATGATGGCCTCCCTATTTATTTGTGTCTGCCCAGGCCGGGCACGACGATCTCGCGCTCGCGGTAGCTGCCCGCCTCGGCGCGCGTATGGCAGGCGGCGCAGTTGGCGGCGCTCTTCACGCGCGCATCGTTCCACACGGCCTGCGGCACCTCGCGGTGCTCGCGCCGGAACCAGACGCTTTCTGTCAGCCGCGGCGGATCGCCCGCGCCGGCCTTGCGGCGGTCGGTGGCGGCGTGGCGCACCAGGAAATCCTCCAGTTCGCGCCGCGTCTTTTCATCCAGGCTGGCGTTGTCGCCGTAGTGCTTGTCCAGCCGTGCCATGACCTGCTTCCAGTCAGGCGCGGTAAGGAGCGCCGGCGGGAAAGGCAGGTGGCAGCCGCCGCATTCGGCGGCAAAAGAAGGTGGCGCATTTGCCGGAATAGGCAGGCGGTCCGCCTGCGCCGGCAGGGCGAAGACGGCAGCGGCACAAATTGGAATCAGCAGGGTTCGCATGTCATTTCCCCTCAGTCAAAAACAGGATGAAATCGGCCTTCTCGGCGGCCGTGCATTCGCGCCCGACCACCTCGCTGCAGTTGCGGCGGAACCATTTCTCGGTCTTGGCCGCATCGGTGAAGCGCGCGGCTTCCGCGCGTGGCGCCAGCGGCTTGATCGCCTTGCCGGTGACCGCATGGCGGCCAGCCTGCGCCGGCGACTCGGTATGGCAGGACGTGCAGGCCGGCATCTTGTCGGAGACGGCGAAGCGCTTGGCGTAGAATTCGGCACCGCGCTTGGCCGAGGGCTGGAAACCGGGCGATTGCCGGGCCGCCGCCGCAGCATACTCATTGATCATCTCTTGCGGAGTAGCCGCCGCAGCGGCAGCGCTTGCCGCAAGCAGGGCAAGAAACAAAACTTTAGGCATGGCCGTTCCTTTCCGTTAGCACTACACGGAACGGAGTATCGGCGAGACGTCTTAAGCGCACCTTAACGGGCTGAAGCCGGCTTGACTTGGCTCAAGGGTATGCCACTAGCCGGCTGATATATTGAGAATTAAATATTATCGTTCCTTGATATTCCTGATGGATTTTTTGCATTGGGCATTGCGTTTAATTACCATATATATTTAAACTTAAAATAATTCGAGGTCTGGCCTCAGGGACGAAAGGAACACAGGTAATGCGTATCGCGTGCATCGGCGGCGGACCGGCGGGTCTGTACCTCGCCATCCTCATGAAGAAGGCCGACCCGGCCCACGACATCACGATCTACGAACGCAACCGGCCGGACGACACCTTCGGCTGGGGCGTCGTCTTCTCCGATGCCACGCTGGGCAACTTCCAGGTGGCGGATCCCGAAAGCTACGAAGAGATCACGCGCAGCTTCCACCACTGGGACGACTGCGACGTCTTCTTCAAGGGGCGCAAGATCACCTCCGGCGGCCACGGCTACTGCGGCATCGGCCGCCAGAAGCTGCTCAACATCCTGCAGGCGCGCGCCGCCGCCCTCGGCGTCAAGCAGGTCTTCGAGGCCGAGATCGCCGACGACGCCGACCCCCGCCTGGCGGGGGCCGACCTCATCGTCGCCGCCGACGGCGTCAATAGCCTGGTGCGCAGGAAATATGTCGAGCATTTCCAGCCGGACATCGACGTGCGCAAGTGCCGCTACATCTGGCTCGGCACCCATCTCAAGCTGAATGCCTTCACCTTCATCACCGAGCCCTCCGAGTGGGGCTGGTTCCAGGTGCACGCCTACCAGTTCGACCGCGACACCAGCACCTTCATCGTCGAATGCCACGAGGACACCTGGCAGGCCGCCGGCCTCGACAAGCTCGACCAGGCCGGCTCGATCGCCTTCTGCGAGAAGCTTTTCGCCAAGTACCTGCAAGGCAACAAATTGATGAGCAACGCGCGCCATCTGCGCGGCTCGGCCTGGCTGAACTTCAACCGCGTGCTGTGTCACAAGTGGCACCACCGCAACATCGTGCTGATAGGAGACGCCGCGCACACCGCGCATTTCTCCATCGGCTCCGGCACCAAGCTGGCGATGGAAGACGCCATCGCCCTGGCCAAGACGCTGGCGGAAAACCCCGGCCACGTCGAGCGCGCCCTCGAGCTCTACCAGGAAGAGCGCGAACTCGAAGCCCTCAAGCTGCAAAGCTCGGCGCGCAACCGCATGGAGTGGTTCGAGAACGTGGCGCGCTACGCCCATCTCGAGCCGGAGCAGTACGCCTACACCCTTCTTACCGGCAGCCAGCGCATCGGCCACGAGAACCTGCGCCTGCGCGACAAAACGTACGTGGACAGCGTGGAAACCTGGTTCGCGAAGCAAAGCGGGCTGCCGGGACAGCCGCGGCCGCCGATGTTCACCCCCTTCACGCTGCGCAATCTCACGTTGAAGAACCGCGTCGTCGTCTCGCCCATGGCGATGTATTCCTGCGAGGACGGCCTGCCTGCAGATTTCCTGCTGGTGCACCTGGGCGCCCGCGCGCTCGGCGGCGCCGGCCTGGTGATGACCGAGATGACCTGCGTCGCGCCGAACGCGCGCATCACGCCGGGCTGTGCCGGGCTGTGGAACGACGACCAGCAGCGCGGCTGGCAGCGCATCGTCGAATTCGTGCACACCCACAGCGACGCTTCGATCGGCCTGCAACTCGGCCACGCCGGCCCGAAAGGTTCGACCCAGCTCGGCTGGGAGGACATCGACGAGCCGCTGCCGCAGGGCAACTGGCCATTGATCGCCGCCTCCGCCATCGCCTACGGGCCGCAGAACCAGGTGCCGCGCGCCATGACGCGCGCCGACATGGATGCCCTGTGCGAGCAGTTCGTCGCCGCGGCGCGACGCGGCCATGCGGCCGGCTTCGACCTGCTGGAACTGCACTGCGCCCACGGCTACCTGCTGTCGAGCTTCCTCTGCCCGCTCACCAACCGGCGCACGGACGAATACGGCGGCGCATTGGAAAATCGCCTGCGCTATCCGCTGGAAGTCTTCAAAGCCGTGCGCGCCGCCTGGCCGGATGAGAAGCCGATGACGGTGCGCATCTCGGCCCACGACTGGGCGCCGGGCGGCAACACGGCGGAAGACGCCGTGGCCATCGCGCGCGCCTTCAAGGCCGCCGGCGCCGACATGATCGACGTCTCGAGCGGCCAGACGACGCGCGAGGCGCAGCCGGTGTATGGCCGCATGTACCAAACGCCGTTCTCGGACCAGATCCGCAACGAGGTCGGCATCGCCACCATCGCGGTGGGCAACATCTACGAGGCGGACCATGTCAATTCCATCATCGCCGCCGGGCGCGCGGACCTCTGCGCCATCGCCCGCCCGCACCTGGCCGATCCGGCCTGGACGCTGCATGCGGCGGCTGAAATCGGCTACGAGGCAGCCGCCTGGCCCAAGCAGTACCTGACAGGCAAGGCGCAGCTCGAGCGCAACCTGGCGCGCGCCGCACAACTGGCGCTCAGGGCATGAGCGCCGTCGATTATCGATTTTTAGGCAACAGTCGCCTTGACCGGCGGGGAGAAATGAAATGAGCAAATCGCAACGACC
>PHCS01000059.1 GCA_002840845.1 Betaproteobacteria bacterium HGW-Betaproteobacteria-14 | reverse complement strand
TTCGTCGACGGCCTTGGGGATGATCTCCCACAGATGCTTGTCCGGCTCCAGCTGCTGCCAGCGGTGGATGTTCTCGACCACGACGATGGCGTCGTCGACGAGGATGCCGATGGAGAAGATCAGCGCGAACAAGGAAACCCTGTTGAGCGTGAAGCCCCAGGCCCAGGAGGCGAACAGCGTCGCCGCCAAAGTCAGCGTCACCGCCACGCCGACGATGACCGCCTCGCGCCTGCCCAGCGCGAAGAGCACCAGCAGCACCACGGCGGAGGTGGCGAAGACCAGCTTGCCGATGAGCTTCTGCGCCTTGTCGGTGGCGGTGGCGCCGTAGTTGCGCGTCACGGTGAATTCGACGCCCTCGGGGATCACGGTGCCCTTGAGCGCCTCGGCGCGGGCGATGGCGGATTCGGCGACGTCGGCGGCGTTGACGCCCGGCTTCTTCGAGATCGACAGCGTGACGGCAGGGAATTCCCCCTCCTTGCCGCCGTGCCAGACATATTGCGCAGGCTGGTCCGGACCATCGGTGACGGTGGCGACGTCGGACATGAACACCGGCCGCCCGCCCGACACGCCCACCACCAGGCGCCGCACGTCGGCGGCGGTCTCGAGGAAGGTGCCGGTCTCGACGAGGATCTCGCGGTTGCCCGAGACCAGGTTGCCGGAAGGCTGGAGCGCATTGGAGAGCTGCAGCGCCGCCTTGATGTCCTGCGCCGTGACGCCGCGCGAGGTCATGCGCTCCGAATCCATGGCGACGCGCACGATGTGGCCGGGCCCGCCCAGGGTTTCGACGTCGCGCGTGCCGGGGATGCGCTTCATCTCGATCTCGACGGCGCGCGCCACCTGCTGCATCTCGAAGGCGGAGCGGGCAAGGTCCCTGGTCCAGAAGGTGAGCGTGACGATGGGCACGTCGTCGATGCCCTTTGGCTTGATGATCGCTTCGCCGACGCCGAGGTTGGGCGAGACCCAGTCGCGGTGCGAGTTGACCGTGTCGTAGAGGCGCACCAGCGCCTGGATCGGGTCCTCGCCGACGACATACTGCACGGTGATGACGGCCATGCCGGGGCGCGAGACGGAATAGACATGCTCGATGCCGGCGATGCGCGAGAGCACCTGCTCGGCCGGCCGCGCCACCAGGTTCTCCACGTCGCGCGCCGAGGCGCCCGGAAAGGGCACGAAGACGTTGGCCATCGTCACGTTGATCTGCGGCTCCTCCTCGCGCGGCGTCACCAGCACGGCGAAGAGGCCGAGCAGGAAAGCGATCAGCGCAAGCAGGGGCGTCATCTGCGAGCGCTGGAAGAGTGCGGCGATTTTTCCGGAAATGCCCATTGGTTACCTGTTTAGTCCCCTCTCCCCGCAAGCGGGGAGAGGCAGCTTTTGTCCCCTCTCCCCGCAAGCGGGGAGAGGGTTAGGGTGAGGGGCAGCGCGTTGTCTACCCTCTCCCCCGACCCCTCTCCCGCTTGCGGGAGAGGGGAGTGAATAAAAGGAGCGCAGGGGCGGGATCAGAGGAAGGAGGAGGGAGGAAACCCCTGCCCCGTTAACTCCCTGCGCTCACAGACCAATTTGTCATTCCCGCCTTCGCGGGAATGACGCTAGTTCGCCGGCCGGGCAGCGATCCCCGCCTTGACCGGATCGAGTGCGACCTTTTCGCCGGCGGCGAGGCCTGCCAGCACTTCATGGAAGCCGCCGGCCAGGGGCTCGGAGAGCCGCACCTGGCGCAGGCGCGCCGCGTTCTTCTCGTCGATGACATACACCGCCGTCACCTCGCCCCGGCGCAGCACGGCGGCGGCGGGCACGAGCAGCTTCTTCGCGCTGCCGGTGACGAAGTGGGCGCGGGCGAAGATGCCGGGTATCACACCCATATTCGTGCCGCCCAGGCCGTCGGGCAGGTTCGCCGGCAAATACGCGCGCGCCTGCACGGTGTGGGTGCGCGGATCGGCGGCCGGCAGCACCTCGACCTTCACCGCGTCGATCCACTTGCCGCTGCCGGGGAATTCGATTTTCGCGCGCAGGCTGGCGCGCACCTCGGCCAGCTTGTACTGCGGGATGCTGGAGATCACGCGCAGGCCCTTCGGGTCGTACACGGTGATGAGCGGGCTGCCGGGCGTGGCCATCTCGCCGCGCTCGGCATGGCGCTGGGCGACGAAGCCGGTGAGCGGCGAGACGATGCTGGCGTGGCTGGCCGAAGCGGCGGCGGCGCCGCTGCCGGCGCGCGCCGCGCGGTAGTCGGCCTCGGCCTTGTCGAGCGCCGCCTTGCTGATGAATTTCTGTTCGTAGAGGTTCTTCGTGCGCTCGAAGTGGGCCTTGGCGTTGGCCAGCGTGGCCTGGCTGGCGGCGTAGCTCTCGGCCGCCTCGCGCGCGTCGATGCGCATGAGGAGCTGGCCCTGCTTCACCGCGTCGCCGGCGTCGGCGCGCACTTCGACCACGCGCCCCGGCGCCTGGGCGGCGAGCGTGGCCTGCTTCACGGCTTCGACCACGCCTTCGGCCGGATAGGTGAGCTCGATCTCGCGCAGCTCGACCGTGGCGGTGGCCAGCGGCTCGGCTTGCGCGAATGCCTGGCCCGCAATAGTCAGCCCCGGCAGGACGGCGGCAGCAATAAGGATACGGTGGCGTATGGATGACATGGGCTGAATATTAGTGTTTTCTTATATTGCTTGTCAAGGTGGACTCACTCTAAAAGAAAAAAGGCCGCCGGGTGCCAGACCGGGCGGCCTTTCGCTTCATGCCGGGCGCCTCAGCGCTTCAGCTTCATGATGCCGAGGGCGCCCATCACCATCTTCTCGAAGACCGGCTCGGAAGAGCCTTTCTTCATCTTGCGCATGAAGTACTTCTCGAAGGCGATCTTGGCCAGGTGCACCCACTTGCCCTCGGAGAACCAGTTCACGTTGCGCGGCGGAATCTGCGGCAGGGCGACGAAAGCCACGCCGGTGTCGCCGAAGTCGGCCAGGCACACGGCGTTCCAGGTGGCCTTCTCGTAGGGCTCCTTGCCGTCGATCTGGGCGCGGATGTTGTGCACCGTGGCGGTGACCATCGACTCGATCATGTAGCCGGTCTTCGGCGCGCCGGTGGGCACCGGGGTGGCCTCGACGGGCGGGATGGCGACGCACACGCCGACCGAGTAGATGTTCTTGAACTTCGGGTTGCGCTGGTGCTGGTCGATGAGGATGAAGCCGCGCGGGTTGGCCAGGCCCTCGATGCCGAAGACGGCGTCGATGCCCTTGAAGGCGGGCAGCATCATGGAGTACTTGAAGTCGAGCACGTGTTCCTTCTTCGGCGTGCCGTCGTCGTTGTGCTCGGTGACGTACATCTTGCCGGCCTCGACCTTGGTGGTCTTGGCATTGCAGATCCACTTGATGTTGCGCTCGCGCATGGCCGACTCGAGCAGGCCCTTGGAGTCGCCGACGCCGCCCAGGCCGAGATGGCCGATGTAGGGCTCGGCGGTGACGAAGGTCATCGGCACCTTGTCGCGGATCTTGCGCTTGCGCAGGTCGGTGTCCATGATCATGGCGAACTCGTAGGCGGGGCCGTAGCAGGACGCCATCTGCACCGCGCCGACGACGACGTGGCCGGGATCCTTGACGAACTCGCTCCAGGCCTTTTCCGCCTCGACGGCATGGTCGACGTGGCAGATAGAGTGGGTGTGGCCGTCCGGGCCGAGGCCTTCGACTTCCTCGAAGGCCAGCTTCGGGCCGGTGGCGATGACGAGGTAGTCGTAGTCCATCTTGCTGCCGTCGCCGAGCTCGAGCTGGTTCGCATCGGGATGCACGCGGGTGACGCCGGCCGCCGAGAAATCGATGTTCTTGCGGTTCAGGATGGTCGCCAGGTCGAGCTCGATGTCTTCGCGCTTGCGCCAGTTGACCGCCACCCAGGGATTGGACGGCACGAAATGAAATGTCGGGGAATTGGAAACGACGGTAATGCGATCCTCCTTGCGCAGCGCCTCGCGCATTTCGAAGGCCGCCGGCAGGCCGCCGATGCCGGCGCCCATGATCACTACATGTGCCATTCTGATCTCCTCTCTTGAATCACCAATGAATCGTTCTTGCTCGATTCATTATGCGTCTCCGGTGAACACTCGCGGAATCACGATAGCAATATATGAATAGATTGGGCTTATCTATTCAGGCTTAAACCTTATCCCGCCAGATGTTGCGGCAGCCGGTTTCGCGCACGAAAAGGGTCGCGGCGGCGCCGACCGCCGCGAAGCCGGCCATGAGGATCAGGCCGCCGCGGTAGTCGCCCGACGTATAGAGCCGCGCCCCGCCCTCCATCGCCCCCTGCCAGCCCTGGTCCATGACCCAGCCGACCAAGGGCTGCAGGATAGCCGGGCCGAGGAAGACGCCGACGTTGACGACGCTGGTGGCCATGCCGGAGAGCAGCGGCGGATTGACTTCCTTGGCGCAGGCCCACGACAGCGTGAGGCTCGCCGTTACCGCCCCCATGGCGGCGCACAGGGAGTAAGTGAGCCCTAACGGAAGCGGGCCGGAGGATATCCAGATCCACCAGCCGAAGGCATGCAGGGTGGCGCCGCCAACCATCAGGGGTTTGCGCCGGCGGATGCGGTCGGAGAGCGGTCCGATGATCGCGCAGCCGATGCCGAATCCGGCGAAATACATGCTGATGTGATTGGAGGCATCCGTCCGCGTCATGCCATGCACCTGGGTGAGGAAAGGCACCGCCCACAGGCCGGCGAAGGCGAAGAAGCTGCCGGCAATGCCGAAATTCACGAAGAAGCCGGGCCAGGTGTGGCGGTTCTTCATGACAGCGATGAGGCTGCCCAGCCAGGCGGTGCGATCGACAAGTGCGGCCATACCACCAGCGGGCGTCTTGGCACCCTTTGCGCCCGGCCGGTCCTGCACCAGAAACCAGGAGAGCACGCCGATGAGCAGGGAAAGCACGCCGATGCCGACGAACACTGCGCGCCAGCCGGTCGTCTGCGCCGCCCAGGCGAGCGGCGTGCCGGCCGACATCGAGCCGACATTGCCTATGAACATGACAGCGCCGGTGAGCGTGGCGAAACGATTGTCCTCATACCAGACGGCAATCAGCTTGAGCATGGCGATGAAGGCCACCGATACGCCGAGCCCGGCCAGCGTGCGGCCGGCCACCGCCATCTCGAAGCTCGGCGCCAGGCCGAAGAGCAGGCTGCCGACGCCGGCGATGAGGCCGCCGAGGGTGAGGATCTTGCGCGGCCCGAGCGTGTCGGCGAGCACGCCGGTGGGAATCTGCATCAACGTATAGACGTAGAAGTAGGTCGCCGCCAGCACACCGAGCGAAGCCGCGCTGGCTTCGAAGGCGGCGGCGAGATCGCTCGCGATGGCCGCCGGCGCGACGCGGTGGAACATGGACAGCAGATACGAGGCGATCGCCAGCAGCATCACGAGGGTGCGCAGGCGGTTGAAACCGGCAGGATGAGTTGCGGACGCGTCGGGCGTCATGCCTTGCGCGACAGGGCGTCGGGGTTGAGCAGGTTGGGCGGCGTCTTGCCGCCGAGCGCGGCGACCAGGTTCTCCGCCGCCAGGCGCGCCATTTTGAGGCGGGTGTCGCGGCTCGCGCCGCCGATGTGCGGCGTCAGCACGACGTTGTCGAGTGCAAGAAAACCCGGGTGCAGGGCCGGCTCGTTCTCGAACACATCGACGGCCGCCCCCGCGATGCCGCCCTTCTGCAGACAGTCGACCAGGGCGGCATCATCGACAATGCCGCCGCGCGCGATGTTGATCAGGTGCGCCGTCGGCTTCATCGCGGCCAGTTCGGCGGCGCCGATGCAGTGGTGGTTCTCGGTGGAATACGGCAGCATCAGGACGAGGTAATCGGCTTCGCGCAGGAGTTCGTCCTTGCTCACATGGCGCGCGGCGCAGGCGCGTTCGATTTCGGCCGGCAGGCGCTTGCGGTTGTGATAGAGGATCTGCATGTCGAAGCCGGCGGCGCGGCGGGCGACGGCCTGGCCGATGCGCCCCATGCCGAGGATGCCCAGCGTGGCATGGTGCACGTCGGGTCCGAGCCATTCCATGAAGCGCCAGCGCTTCCATTGGCCCTGGCGGACGTGGCGGTCGCCCCGGGCGATCTGCCGGCCCGCCGCCAGGACGAGGGCGAAGGCCATGTCCGCCGTGGTGTCGTTGAGGACTTCCGGGGTATTGGTGACGAGGATGCCGGCGCGGGTGCAGGCGGCGACGTCGATGTTGTTGTAGCCGACGCCGATGTTGCACACCGCCTTGAGTTGCGGGCAGGCCGCGACGATGGCTGCATCGATGCGGTCGCTGGCGAGGATCAGGGCGCCGTCCTTGCCGGCCAGCTTTTCAGCCAGCAGCGGTCCCTCGTAGAGGATATCGTCCTGGTTGGACGCGACTTCGAAGTGCTGTTCGAGGAAGCCGATCACTTCCCCGAAAATCTCGCGGCTGACGAAAATCCCTGGTTTCATCCCCGCATTCTAGCGCGGCGCTCAGTCCTCGTTTTCCCTGAGTGACTGCCAGTAGTCGACGGCCATCATGACGACGCCGATCAGCACCACGATGCCCAGCGAGATGGATTTGATCTTGATCATGATGCTGCCGAGGAAGCCCAGCATGAGCAGCATGCCCAGGATGCCGAAAATCGCTTTCGCTTTCATTGCCGTCTCCTTGCCTGTCGTGCTGCGCTATGCCGCCGCGATCCGCTGCTGGAGCCAGTGCGCGGTGCGCAGCAGCCTGGCATCGTCGCCCCGTTTGCCCACGAGCTGAACCCCGATCGGCAGGCCGTTCTCGCCTTGCAGCAGGGGCAGACTGAGCGCCGGCATGCCGCACAGGGTCCACAGGGTGCAGAACACCGGGTCGCCGGTCGAGTCCAGGCCATGCGGCGCACTGCCGGTCGCGGCGGGCGTGAGGATGGCGTCGAACTCGTCGAACATGCCCGCGAACGCTTCGCCCAGCAGGGGCGCGCGCGCCAGGGCGCGGCGGTAATCGATGGCGAGCACCTGGCGCCCGCGCTCGAGCTGCCGGCGCAGGGATTCGGAGAGCTGCTCGCGCCCGGCCTCGTATTCCTGCTCGAAGGAGGAAGCCAGGTCCGCCTCCATGATGGTGCGATGCCACTCGAGCGCGTCGCGCGCGTTGTCCGGCAGCTTGAAGGTCTCGACGCGATCGCCGAGGAGCTCCGTCAGTTCGGCGAAGCCCGCCTGCACGTCAAGCGCGGCCTGGTCCCACATCGGTGTCGGCACGAAGGCGAACGTCGGCTGCAACGGCGGCGCCGTGGCGAGCATCTGCACCAGCGGCGGACGGGGAATCGGACTGGTGTCGGGATCGTCTTCATGGTATCCGGCCAGCGTTTCGGCCAGCAGCGCGGCGTCCTCGAGCGTGCGGCCGAACACGCCGACGTGATCGAGCGGGCGCGACTGGGTCAATATGCCTGAGCGCGGAATCAGCCCGTGGCTCGGCTTGAAGCCGACCACGCCGCAATACGAAGCCGGCCTGATCACCGAGCCGTTGGTCTGCGTGCCGATTGCCAGCGGCACCATGCCGGCCGCCACCGCGGCGGCCGAGCCGCTGGAAGAACCGCCCGGCGTGTGTTCCAGGTTGTGCGGATTGCGCGTCTTCCCGGGCGCATAGGTCGCCAGCTCGGTGGTCACCGTCTTGCCCATGATCACCGCGCCGGCCTGGCGCAGGCGGCTGACCACCGCGGCATCCTCGAGCGGAATGCGCCCGGCATGCAGCGGCGTGCCGTCGCCGGTGGGCATGCCGCGCACGTCGATGATGTCCTTGATGCCCACCGGAATGCCGTGCAGCGGCCCCAGGGGCCGGCCCTCGCGGCGCCGGTCGTCGGCGCGGCAGGCCTGCTCGAGCGCGTGTTCCGCGTCGAAGAACGCCCAGGCCTGCACGCGTTCCTCCTCTTCGCGAATGCGCGCGATGCAGGCGCCGACGTATTCCTCCGCGCTGAGCGCGCCTTCCTGAAGCAGGCGCGCCACATCGCTCGCAGAAAGCCAGTGCAAATCCGTTCTCATCATGTCAGTTGCCGTACAACTTGTCGGGTAGCCAGGACACCAGCTCCGGGAAAACGTACATCAGGATCATCGCCACGAACACCATGCTGAGGAAGGGCAGGCAACCCTTGAAGATCGTCATCAATTGTATATGCGGCGGGGCGACCCCCTTGAGGTAATAGGCCGACATCGCCATCGGCGGCGTCAGGAACGAGGTCTGCAGGTTGAGCGCGACCAGGATGCCGAAGAAGATCGGGTCGATGTTGAAGTGCGGCAGCAGCGGCAGGAAGATCGGCACGAAGATGATGATGATCTCGCTCCATTCGAGCGGCCAGCCGAGCAGGAAGATGATCGCCTGGGAGAGGATCAGGAAGGTGACCGGATTCAGGTCCAGTCCCAGCACGAACTCCTTGATCAGGGCCTCGCCGCCCAGGTAGGAAAACACCGAGGAGAAGGTCCACGAGCCGACGAAGAGGAAGCACACCATGGCCGAGGTGCGTGCCGTCAAATACACCGCCTCCTTCAGCCGGCCCCAGGTCAGCGAGCGGTACGCCGCCGCCAGCAGCAGGCCGCCCATCGAGCCGATCGCCGCCGCCTCGGTCGGCGTCGCCAGGCCGAAGAGGATCGCGCCGAGCACCGAGAGGATGAGGAAGGCGAGCGGGAAGAAAGCCGTCAGCAGCATCCACACGACCTTCATGAAGGGCAGGCTCGTCTCGGATCTGGGCAGCTTGGGCATCAGCGACGGATTGAGGATCGCGCGTGCCACCACGTAGCCCATGTACAGGCCGGCCAGCAGGAAACCGGGGATCAGGGCCGCGGCGTACAGCTTGACCACGGACACCGCCGAGGTCGCGCCGTACACGATGAGCATGATCGAGGGCGGGATGAGGATGCCGAGCGTGCCGCCGGCGCAAATGACGCCGGTGGCAATTTTCTGGTCGTAATTGGCCTTGACCATGGCCGGCAGGGCCAGCAGGCCCATCAGCGTCACCACGGCGCCGACGATGCCGGTCGCCGTGGCGAACAGCGCGCAGGTGATCAGCGCGGCCACCGCCATCGAGCCGGGAATGGCGCGCATGGACACCTGCAGGCTGTGAAAGAGCCGGTCGAGGATGTTCGCCCGTTCGATGACGTAGCCCATGAACAGGAACAGCGGCACCGCCACCAGCACGTCGTTGTTCATGACGCTGAAGGTGTTCTGCGTGAACAGATAGAAGACGCGGTTGTCGATGATTGCCTGTCCGGGCTGGAAATAGGCGTAATAGCCGAACCCCACGCCCATCGCCATCAGGGTGAAGGCGATGGGGAAGCCGAGCAGGATGATGAAGATGAACAGGCCCATCATCAGCAGGGCGACTTGCGGATCGCTCATTGCGCGGCTCCCCGGGCCGATTGCGCCTGCAGCTTGCGTTCGTCCTCGCGCTGGTGCATCAGCGCGGTTTCCATCTCCTCGACGTCGTGCAGCCGCTGCGGCCACTTGCCGGTCTTCAGGCAGAGCACGCAGCGCAGCACCTCGGCGATGCCCTGCAGGGTGAGCAGCACGCCAGCGACCGGGATCAGCATCTTGAGCGGCCAGATCGGCACGCCGATCGGGCTGTTGACGCTGACCTCCAGGAGGCGCAAAGCGTCGGTGCCGTAGCCCCAGCCGGCGATGACAAGCGCAACCACGCCGGGGAAGAAGAAGAGGAAATACAGCACCAGATCAAGGCCGGCCTGGACGCGTTCCGGCCACAGGCGGTAGATCACGTCGCCGCGCACGTGCCCGTTGCGGGACAGGGTGTACGCTCCCGCCATGATGAACAGCGCGCCGTACATGATGTAGCTCAGGTCGAACGCCCAGCTGGTCGGATCGTTGAGGATGTAGCGCACGAAGACTTCGTAGCTGGTGCCGAAGGTGAGGATGATGATGCACCAGGCGAAGGCATGCCCGACCGACTTGTTCAACTGGTCGATGCCGTAGATGAAGCGGTTGATCATTGCGTGCCCCCGTCGGGGTGGTCAAAAAAAGCGGGGCAGCGTTCAGCCGCCCCGCTCTTATTTTGGGAACGTCGTGCGTTCTTCCCTGGATCAGAAGCCCAGCTTGCCGAAGATGTGCTCGTAGCCGAGCTTGTAATCGGCGTCGTTGAGGAACCAGTACTTGGCCACTCGCTTCGCCCACGAACGCTGGCTCTCGACCACCTTCTTGAAGAACGGATCCTCGTCGGACAGGCGTTTGGTGACGATATCCCAGGCCTTGAGCTGCGCCTCGAAGATCGACTTCGGCGTACGCATCACGTTCACCTTGTGCACGGTCTGCAACTCTTCGAGGTCCTTCGAGTAGTTGTCCATGGCCGTCCACCAGTTCGACGCCGAGGCCGCCTCGACCCCATAGCGCAGGATGGCCTGCAGGTCCTTCGGGATTTCATCGTGCCTCTTGCGGTTGAAGACGATTTCGAAGAACTCCATCGCCTGATGGTAGCTGCCCATCATGTAGTTCTTCGCCACGTCCTGGGCACCGAAGCGCTTGTCCGAGGTCGGGTTGTTGAACTCGAAGGCATCGATCACGCCGCGCTCCATGGCCGGCACGATCTCGCCGCCGGGCAGCTGCGTCACTTTCAGCCCCATTTCCTGCATGAGGTCGGCGGCCAGGCCGACGGTGCGGTACTTCAGGCCGTTCATGTCGGCGGCGCTCTTGACCGGCTTCTTGAACCAGCCCAGCGGCTGCGTCGGCATCGGCATGCAGAAATAGCCGACGATATCCAGCTCGAGCTTCTTCAGCAGTTCGTTGTAAAGCTCGAGGCCGCCGCCCCGGTAGATCCAGGCCAGCGTCTGCTGGGCGTCGCAGCCGTTGATCGGGCCCGAGCCGAACAGCGACGCCACCTTGCTCTTGCCGTACCAGTAAACCGGTACGTGGTGACCGGCGTCGAGCACGCCCTTGTTCACCGCGTCCATCACCTCGAAGGGCTTGACCACCGAGCCGGCGACGAGATAGTCGATACGCAGGCGCCCGCCGGACATCTCGTTGACGCGATTGACGTATTCCTCGGCCATCTCGTTGAAGATGTCCTTGGGACCCCAGGCCCCCTGCATTTTCAGAACGATGGTCGATGGCTTGACGGCGACAGCCGGTGCCGCAGGTGCCGCCGGTGCCGCCGGCGTTGCCGGCATGGCCGGCTTTGCTTCCTCCTTCTTGCCGCAGGCCGCCAGGGTGGCGACTGCAGCCACTCCGCCGGCCGCAGTCAGGAACTTGCGGCGCGTTGTGCCCTTGTCCTCCTTGCCCTTTTCTTCCTTGATGTCCTTGGGCGCGGAAGCTGAAACGGAACCCTCCTCGTCTTTCATTGTTCTCTCCTCCTGTGGTGGTGTTGTCAGACAGCCGGGGGGAACCCAATGGCTGCCGCTGCTTGCCCCGCGAATCTCCGGCAATGACGCCGGATTGCGGGATATTTTTCTTGCTTATTGTTTTATCCTAAACTTCCGCTTGATCTAAATCAAGTAAAGGTTTTCCCTTACCCGGAACAGTTCAAGGGTTTTGCAGAGGGCTCTCCGGTATCGTCGCCGCGGCGCCGGCGCGGCCGATCTCGTCGAGGCACTGCTGCAATTCGCTGCGCTCCATCGTCTCGAAGGAGAGGCTGAGGAAGGTGAGAATGCGTTCGGCCAGCAGCGCGTAGGCTTTCATGAAGGCGGCGCGGATGTCCGCCTCGCTGCCCGTGGCGGCGGCCGGATCGTCGATGCCCCAGTGTGCACGCAGGTAATTCCCCGGCCACACCGGGCAGGTTTCGCTGGCGGCGTTGCCGCACACTGTCACCACCAGGTCGAGCGGCGGGGCCTCCGGCGCGGCGAATTCGTCCCAGCTCTTGCTGTGCAGGCCGGCGGTGTCCAGGCCCTGTGCCTCGAGCAGTTCCAGAGCGTGGGGATTCACTTTTCCGGCCGGCTTGCTGCCGGCGGAATACGCCCTCACGCGTCCCGTGCCAAGGGCGTTGAACAGCGCCTCGGCGAGGATGCTGCGCGCAGAGTTGCCGGTGCAGAGGATGAGGATGTTCCAGGGTTGCTTGCTCATATTCCATCGATGAAAAATTCCCCCCTTTGAAAAAGGGGGGCGAGGGGGGATTTTAAAGCCGCCGGCAACGCGACACCGTTCTTAAATCCCCCCAACCCCCCTTTTTCAAAGGGGGGCTATCGGAGCCTTGCCTCATCATAAACGCTCACCTGGTCGACGCAGCGTCAAGCGCGCGCCATCGAGGACGAGGGTACCCGCCGCTTGCAGCCGCGCCAGCGCGCGATAGAGCGCCTCGTGCGTCAGCCCGAGATCGGCCGCCCAGGCCTTGCGCGACTGGGCAAGCGTCAGCGTCCCTTCCGATCCCTCGGATTCGAGGGCATGCAGGATGCGCGCCTCGGCGCCGTGCAGGCTGAGCCGCTCGCAACGCGCGCGCAGCATGCGCACTTCGCGCGCCAGTTGCGCCATCCATGCGTCGCGGAATGCCGGGGCGCCGTTCAGGGCTTCGCGGAAAACCGCTTTCGGGAAACTCAGCAGGCGGCTTTCCACGGCAACCACGGCATCGCAGTGATAGGCACTGGCATCCAGGCTGGCCTCGGCGAAGTAGCCGCCCCGGCTGCGCTGCAGGACGGTTTCGGCACCATCGCGCGAACGCCGCAGCAGGCGCACCTCTCCTTCGAGCACGCGGAACATCGCCTTCGTCCGGTCGCCCTGGCGGAAGACCGTTTCGCCGGCGGCGAACACGCGCAAGCGGGCAGCAGCGCGCAGCGCCGGCGGAATGTGCGCCAGATCGGGGTAGTCGGCGGCAAGGGCGGGCCAGTTGTCAGTCATATGATCATGATCATAACGCGGGCCGGCCCGGTCGTCCTACCCTGCAGGCTGACGAATACATAAGCGGAGCAACCATGAAGCGCACATTACGCATCGTACTGGCCGCCTGCATCGGCCTGGCCGCCACGTACACCCAAGCCCAGCAGCACGACCCCGCCATGCACATGCGGCATCAGGGACAGGCCGCAAAGGCCACGACGGGCACGATGGCCGCGCCGAAGGACACGCGCCAGGCCGTCAAATTCCCGAAAGTCCTGCGCGAACACACGCTCGCCAACATGCGCGACCACTTGCTGGCATTGCAGGAAATCCAGGAAGCACTGGCGAAGCAGGAATACGACAAGGCAGCAGATATCGCCGAGCATCGTCTGGGCATGAGTTCGCTCGCCCTGCACGGCGCGCACGACGTGGCGCAGTACATGCCGAAGGGCATGCAGGAGGCGGGCACCGCCATGCACCGCCATGCCAGCCGCTTCGCCGTCGCGGCGAAGGACGCCGGCGCAACGGGGGATGTGAAGCCGGCGCTGGCCGCGCTGGCTGCCACCACTGCACAATGCGTGGCCTGCCACGCGGGTTTCAGGGTTTATTAGGGCCTGAAACACCTCTGTGGGAGCGGCGTCCACGCCGCGACGCCGCCGAAGGAAGTCCCCTTGGTGGATTTAGGCAGTTGCAATCGCGGCGTGGACGCCGCTCCCACAGAGGACTAAAACTCCAGCGAGTCCTTGATGGCGGCGATGCCGGCCTTGGCGCAGACATCGTCGAGGTCGCCGCCCGGCGCACCGGAGACCCCAATACCGCCGATGATGCTGCCGCCGCCCTCGATCAGCAGGCCGCCGCCGACCATCACCACATTGGGCAACTGGCGGATGCCGCTGGCCGGTTTGCCGGGCTGGGTCATCTCCGCCATGGCAGTGGTATTGGTGCGGAAGCTCACTGCCGTCCACGCCTTGCCGATGGCGGTCTTGGGCGTGTGCGGGCCGGCATAGCGATCGCGCAGCATGACCTGCGTCAGGCCGGAGCGGTCCACCACCGCCACCGCCACCTGGTAGCCGCTGTCGCGGCAGGACTTCAGCGCTGCCTGCGCCGCCTTCAGCGCCGACTCGGGCGTCAGGGTACGGATGTTGTAGGTGGCCTCCTGCGCGGCGGCAGTGCCGGAAGCGAGCGCAAGCACCAGTGCGGTGCCGATAACTGCTGAACGTGTCATGTTTCCCCTCCTCATCGGTGATCAGTAGACGCGGGATGCATGCCACTTAATCCCGTCCGGCGGCTTTATTTATTGCCTTTTTCATAATATGCCATCAGCGCGCCAAGCTCCAGATCGCTGAAGGGATTGCGCCAGGCCGTGCTGCGGTCGCCGCGCACGCCGATCAGCAGCCGCGCGGCGAATTCCGCGCGTGGCATGCTTCCAGCCTGAACAAAGAGGTTGAAGGCCGGCAGCTTCGTTTCCTGCACGGGTGCGTCGTGGCAACCGGCGCAGGCCTGGCGGTGGATGGCTTCGCCCAGGCGCAGGCGCTCGGGGGTAGCCTTTTGCGGCAGCAGGCCTGCCAGGTCGAGGGGGTGCTTGCGTTTCAAGGTTTCCAGGGCGGCGCCCAGGGCACGCCAGTCGTGACGCTCCAGGGCGACACGAAGCGCAGGCACGGCACTGGCGTCGCCATTTGCGCGGCGCAAGAGAAGGGGCAGCGAGGACAGCGCGCCGGCAAGACGGGCCTGCAGGCCTTCGCGGTGCAGGGCCGGTTCGGCGCCTGAGGCCATGCGGCGCACATCGCCCGCCATCACGGTGAGTTCTGCGGCCAGGCGCCGCTGATGCTCGCCCTGCGCCGCGGCCGCGGCTGAAAAGACCGCCGCGGCCGCGAACGCCAGAACGAATTTTCCCGGCACGGTTACTGCAGCTTGACCTTCTGCTCCATCGAACCGCCCTTGAGCATGGTCCATTCGACCATCGAGCCGTCGTACAGGCGGGCCTTCTTGTTGCCCATCAGCTCGCTGGAGACGAACCAGCCGACCGAGGCCCAGTGGCCGGTGTTGCAGAAATTGATCTGGTCGCCGCTGGCCGGCACGTTGGCGATCTTGTACAGCTGCTCGAGCTGCTTCTTCTCGCGGAACTGGCCCTGGCCGTTGACCGTCATCCAGGCGTTCGGCAGGTTCTTCGCGCCCTCGATGGTGCCGCTCTCGCCGGCCTTGGGATGGCGGTTGATGCCGACATACTGGTCCTCGGGACGGTTGTCCACCAGCAGCACGCCTGCCCCCTTGGCCTTCTT
Organism: Betaproteobacteria bacterium HGW-Betaproteobacteria-14; assembly: GCA_002840845.1. Taxonomy (GTDB): domain Bacteria; phylum Pseudomonadota; class Gammaproteobacteria; order Burkholderiales; family Rhodocyclaceae; genus Desulfobacillus. The sequence continues at coordinate 2,869 of PHCS01000059.1, read as the reverse complement.
GACGTCATCCATGGTGACGATCATGTCCTTGCGCACGCTGACCTTGAAGGTCTTCGGCTCGCTCTTGGCGGCGCCGGCCTGCAGCGGGTTCTTCTTGTCCTTCGTCCAGGCCGCCATGCCGCCGTCGAGGATCGAGACGTTGTCGTGGCCGAGCACCTTGAAGGTCCAGTAGACGCGCGTGCCGATGCCCATGTCGGTCGACGACATGCCGGGCGGCACCAGCACCACGTGGGTGGCGTTGTCGATGCCGAGCTTGCCGATCATCTCGCCGAGCGCGTCGAGCTTGGCCGGCAGCATGTCGGGCACCTTGTCGTTGGCGCGCTCCTCGCGCCAGCCGTCCTTGCCGTAGTTGCTGTTCACCGCGCCGGGAATGTGGCCGCGCAGGTAGTCGGTCGCCGGCTGGAAGTCGATGAAGACAATGCCCGGCTTCTCGACATGCGCCTTCACCCACTCCACATCCACCAGCGGGTCGGCGGCGAACGCCGTGCGGGCGGTCGCCAGCAGCAGGAAGAGAACCCCGCCCAGCCACTTGCCCCATCCTGTCGTCAATAACGTTTTCATCCCTTGCCTCCTCGTTTCAGATGGTAATCGTCAGATCGGAACTCAGGATCGCGGCAATCGCGCGGTCCCAGGCTTCGTCCTCCATGCCCCGACGCCGCAAATCGATGGACTCGACGCGGTGCGCCGGCTCCATTTGCCGCAGGGCGGCGGTCACGGTCTGGGCGTCGGGAAACAGACCGGTGTTCAGTTCGAGAATCGTCTTCATAGTCCTATGGCAACTGCCCGTGGGAGCGGCGTCCACGCCGCGATACCGACGGCAGCACCCCAAGGGTATTTCCTGCGGGGCACAATCGCGGCGTGGACGCCGCTCCCACATACTTGTTCATAGGCTCAGCACGGCATCGGCTTCGGTGCATGCGCGGGCTAGGCCGTCGGCATCCAGCAGCGGCAGATCGTCGGCCATGGCCGCGACGGTGGTCCGCGGTTCGATGCCCGTCAATTCCAGCAGTTCGGCATTGGCCGCGTTCTCGGCGCTTTCCTCGACCGGGTGATCCATGAAGATCAGGCTCACGGCGTGGCCGAAGATCGTCAGGCCGGCCGCCACGCGCATGGCCTCGGCGTGGTCGCGGCGAGCCAGCACGAGGAGTTTCTTCTCGCTCACAGGCTGACCACCCTCTTCGCCTCGCCCATGAGGGCGCTGTTCACCGTCTGGCTGCCGAGTTCGACCGGGCACGTTGCCTCGCCGCAGAAGCGGTGCCAGGACTCCTCGCACACCACGGCGCGGCCGTCGCGCAAGACCGCCTGCACCTCCGCGTCGAGCAGTCCGCGCACGCCCTCGTGCGTGAAAAAGGCGCCGAAGGCATGGTTGCCGCGGCGGCAGGCCTGCGCCAGGGGCAACAGGAAGCGCGCGCCGGCTTCCGTGCCGACATGAAAGAGGATGTCCATCAGGCCAGCCTCCTTCTCGACGACCACCAGCCGAAGCCGAAGGCCGCCAGGGCGAACGCCAGGGCGGCCGCCAGGATCGTTCCGGGGGAGATGGCGCCGTCCTGTGGCGGCTGACTTTGCAGCGACTGGGTCGGTGCACGCTCGGGATAGGCAACGGCATCGGCCGGCAGCGCGCCATCGGCCGCCCACTCGGCCCAGCCTTCGGCATACAGGCGCGCCGGCGCGCCGTGGCCGGCGATGAGCAGCGCGAGATAGGCCAGCCCCTCGAAAGCATCGTGGGCGTAGGCAACCGCCGGGCCATCCGGCAGCACGGGCTTTTTCCCCTCGGCGCCCAGCGCTGCGCGCAATTGCAGCGCCGGCAGGCTCACGGCACCCGGCAGATGGCCGCTGCGCGCCGCGCGCACTGTCTCGCCCCAGTATTCCGCATCGCCGCGTCCGTCCAGCAGCTGCGGCTGCGGACGCAGCGCACGCAGTTCGTCGCGCAGCACCAACAGGTTGTCGCGCATCGGCGCCACGAACACCGCCTCGCGGATCATGCCGCGCTCGCGGCCCGGGCCGGCGGCGGCGCCGGCCTCGAATGCACGGCCGAGCGGCTCGGTCAGCACGGCATCCTGGCCGACGACGAGCACGCCCTCCTCGCCGCTGAGGCCGGCGGTGCCGAGCAGCCAGAGCAGGTCGCGCGCGCTCGGCGGGCGCCGCTGCGGGCCGAGAAAATCCTCGGCGGGCAGGCAGCGCGCATCGGCGAGGCTTTTCGCGCGGCAATCGGCGAGCGGGCGGGTGTCCACCACCACGCTGCCCTCCACCGCAGCCGAGCGCACATAGGCGAAATCCTCCGCCGCTTGCGCAGGCAGCGCGAACAACAGGGCGGCAAGGCAGGCCAGACGCGGCATGTTCAGCAGCCGCCGAAGCGCTTCACGGCCGGCGCGGCGTCGCCGCCGGCACCCTTCGGCGCGGGCGGGTTCTCGATGTAGAAGCCGACCAGTTCGATCACCGAGACCTTGCCGAAGCCGCCGCCGATGTCGATGTCCGGCAGGCTTTCCGGCGCAGCCGGGGTCTTCACTGCCTCGACCGTCGGGCGCGGCAGCGCCGCCAAAGAGAAGCCGACGGCGCTCACCGCCACGGTGACCGCCAGCGAGGCGGCCAGGAAGATCAGGCTTTCCTTGTTCATCATGGGCGAGTCCTCACAAAGAATCGCTGAAGAAGGCCAGCGCCATCATGCCGAAGGCGACGCAGAACATGACGAGTTGCGCGATCGTCTCGAAGTCCATCAGCGGCCGCCTCCCTTGTAATGCTGCACCAGCCGCTCCAGCGGAATCGCCTCGCCCGTGACCGGATGCGCCACCGGCGGCGACAGATGCGGCACGCCGTCGCGCGTCACCTTCATGCTCTGCGGCGGCTTGACGTAGACGAAAGTCAGCCCCCC
>PHCS01000058.1 GCA_002840845.1 Betaproteobacteria bacterium HGW-Betaproteobacteria-14 | reverse complement strand
CGCCCATGGTGCCGGCGCCGATGATGCCGACCTTCTCGATCTTGCGCGCCGGCGTGTCGGCCGGCACGTCGGCGATCTTGGAGGCGGCGCGCTCGCCGAAGAAGGCATGGCGCAGCGCCTTCGATTCCGGCGTCTGCACCAGATGGACGAAGGACTCGCGCTCCAGCTGCATGCCCGCGTCGAAGGGCATGCTCACCGCGGCGGCAACGGCATCGACGCATTTCAGCGGCGCCGGGAAATTCTTCGCCATTGCGCCGACCGTGTTGCGGGCGAACTGGAAGAAGGCCTCGGCGTTCGGGTAGTCGATTTTCAGGTCGCGCACGCGCTTGAGCGGCAGCTTCTCCTTCACTGCCTTCTCGGCGAAGGCCAGCGCACCCGCCTGCAGGTCGCCGTCGAGGAAGGCGTCGAAGAGCGGTGTGCCCTTGAACTGTTCCGAGGGCACGATGGTGCCGGAGACGATCATGTTGAGCGCCGCTTCCGGGCCGATGAGGCGCGGCAGTCGCTGCGTGCCGCCGGCGCCGGGCAGGATGCCGAGCTTCACTTCCGGCAGGGCGATCTGCGCACCGGCCGCGGCGACGCGGTAGTGGCAGCCGAGCGCCAGCTCCAGTCCGCCGCCCATGCAGGCGCCGCTGATGGCGGCGATGACGGGCTTGGTGCTGGCTTCGACGATGCGGATCACTGTGTTCAGGTTGGGCTCGGCCAGCGCCTTGGGTGAATTGAACTCGCGGATGTCGGCGCCGCCGGAGAAGGCCTTGTCGGTGCCGATCAGCACGACGGCCGACACCTTCGGATCGGCCAGCGCCTGGTCCAGGCCGGCAACAATGCCGCTGCGCAGCTCGAAGCCGAGGCCGTTGACGGGCGGGTTGTTCATGGCGATCACGGCAATGGCGCCGTGCGTCGAATAAGCTGCTTGGGTCATGGGTGCGCGTCCTTGCAAGAGACTGGATGGTTATACGGCTGATTCAGGTGTTTCGCAGAGCGGAATAGTATTTCGATTTATCTGAAAGCATGGTATCGTTCGATGCAGGATTTGTAAACCTTATAAGAGAATAACCCATGCAAAACAGAGACAAGCTCTATATCGACGGCCGCTGGACGACCCCCACCGGCAAGAAAACCATCGACGTCATCAGCGCCTCCACCGAGGAGGTGATGGGCCGCATCCCGGAAGGCGATGCCGCCGACGTGCAGGCCGCCGTGGCCGCCGCGCGGCGAGCTTTCGACGGCTGGGCCGCCACGCCGGCAGCCGAGCGCGCCGCAATCCTCAAGAAGATCCAGGAGGGCCTCAAGGCCCGCGCCGACGACATCGCCCGCACCATCTGCGGCGAAGTCGGCATGCCGCTCAAGCTCTCGGCAATGATCCAGGCCGGCTCGCCCATCGGCACCTTCGGCCTGTATGCGCGCATGCTCGCCGACTTCGCCTTCGAAGAGAAGGTCGGCAATTCGCTCGTCGTGCGCGAGCCGATCGGCGTCGTCGCCGCCATCACGCCGTGGAACTATCCCCTGCACCAGATCGCCGCGAAAGTTGCGCCTGCGCTTGCGGCCGGCTGCACCGTGGTGCTGAAGCCCTCGGAAGTCGCGCCGCTCAATGCGTTCATCCTCGCCGACGCCATCCACGAAGCCGGCCTGCCGGCCGGCGTCTTCAACCTCGTCACGGGAACCGGCCCGGTGGCCGGCGAGGCGATGGTCACCCACCCCGAGGTGGACATGGTGTCCTTCACCGGCTCGACGCGCGCCGGCAAGCGTGTCGCCGAGCTGGCGTCGCAGACGGTGAAGCGCGTCGCCCTGGAACTCGGCGGCAAGTCCGCCGCAGTGATCCTCGACGACGCCGACCTCGCCGCCGCCGTGCGCGGCACGGTGAACGCCTGCTTCCTCAATTCCGGCCAGACCTGCACGGCGCACACGCGCATGCTGGTGCCCGAGTCGCGCTACGCCGAGGCGGCCAAGCTCGCCGCGGAATCGGCGGCCAAGTTCACCGTCGGCGATCCCTTCGCCGAGACGAGCAAGCTGGGGCCCCTGATCTCCGCCGCCCAGCGCGACCGCGTGCAGGACTTCATCCGCACCGGCATCGCCGAAGGCGCCGAACTGCTCTGCGGCGGACCGGACGCGCCGGCGGGACTCACCAAGGGCTACTACGTGCAGCCGACGGTATTCGGCCGCGTCAAGCCGGGCAGCACCATCGAGCAGGAGGAGATCTTCGGCCCGGTACTGTCGATCGTCACCTACCAGGACGAGGACGAGGCCGCACGCATCGCCAACGGCACGCCCTACGGCCTGGCCGGCGCGGTGTGGGCCGGCAGCGACGAGCGCGCCATCGCCTTCGCCCGCCGCCTGCGCACCGGCCAGGTGGACATCAACGGCGGCACGTTCAATGCACTGGCCCCTTTCGGCGGCTTCAAGCAGTCCGGCAACGGCCGCGAGCTGGGCAAGTACGGCCTCGAGGAATTTCTCGAGTACAAGGCGCTGCAGTTCAAGCCGGCAAAATAACCATCCCCTCTCCCCGCTCGCGGGGAGAGGGTTAGGGTGAGGGGCAAACGGACGCCCACCCTCACCCCTGCCCTCTCCCGCCGGCGGGAGAGGGGGAAACACAAAGGAGAACAGGATGCTCAAGCTCTGCGGCTTCGCCATCAGCAACTACTACAACAAGGTCAAACTCTCGCTGCTGGAGAAAGGCGTCCCCTTCGAGGACGAACCCGCCTATCCCTCGCAGAAGGATGAATTCCTCGCGGAATCGTCGATGGGCAAGGTGCCTTTCCTGCGCACCGATCGCGGCATCCTGACCGAATCGCAGGTGCTCACCGAGTACATCGAGGACGCCTATCCGGAACCGGCCCTGTTCCCGCAGGACATCTTCGAACGCGCCCGCTGTCGCGAACTGATCCAGCACATCGAACTGCACCTCGAACTGCCGGCGCGCCGGCTCTACGGCGAAGCGTTCTTCGGCGGCAAGGCTTCTGACGAGACCAAGCAGGAAGTGGAGAAACTGCTCAACAGGGGCCTGCGCAGCCTGAAGCACCTGGCGCGCTTCGCGCCCTACATCGCCGGAGACGCGTTCACCCATGCCGATTGCGCGGCCTGGGTGCACCTGCCCCTGGTGTCGCAGACGACGAAAATCATCTACGGCCGCGACATGCTCGAGGAAGCCCTGCCCCAGGCCAGGGCCTACATCAGTATGATCGGCGAGCGGCCGCACGCGCAGACGGTCAACGCCGCCCGCAAGGCGGCATTCGAAGCCCGTGCGGCGGCCAAGGCCGCGAAATAACAATCTCTCTCCGGAGTCGCATCATGGACCTGAACTACACGCCAGAAGAACAAGTCTTCCGTGCCGAAGTGCGGAAATTCGTCACCGCCGGTCTGCCGGCGGACATCAGCGCCAAGGTGAAGGGCGGCAAGCGCCTCGCCAAGGACGATTTCGTGCGCTGGCAGAAAATCCTCCACGAGAAGGGCTGGGGCGCAACGATGTGGCCGACGAAGTTCGGCGGCACCGGCTGGTCGGCCGTGCAGCAGCACATCTTCGAGGAGGAATGCGCCGAGGCCGGCGCGCCGCTGCAGCTGCCCTTCGGCCTGAAGATGGTGGCGCCGGTGATCATGGCCTTCGGCAGCAAGGGCCAGCAGGATTATTTTCTGCCGCGCATCGTCGACGGCACCGACTGGTGGTGCCAGGGCTATTCCGAGCCGGGCTCCGGCTCCGACCTCGCCTCGCTGAAGACGAAGGCGGAGCGGAAGGGTGATCACTACATCGTCAACGGCCAGAAAACCTGGAACACGCTCGGCCAGCATGCCGACTGGATCTTCTGCCTGGTGCGCACCTCTAGCGAAGGCCGCCAGCAGGAAGGCATCTCCTTCCTGCTCATCGACATGAAGACGCCGGGCATCACCGTGCGGCCGATCATCATGAACGACGGCGAGCACGAGATCAACGAAGTCTGGTTCGAGGATGTCAAGGTGCCGACGCAGAACCTCGTCGGCGAAGAGAACAAGGGCTGGACCTACGCCAAGTTCCTCCTCGGCCACGAGCGCACCGGCATCGCCGGCGTCGGCCGCTCCAAGGCGGCGCTGCACCATCTCAAGGACATCGCCCGCAACGAGCTGTCCTACGACAAGCCGCTGATGGAGGACGCGCGCTTCCGCGACCGCATCGCCCAGGTCGAGATGGAGCTGATGGCGCTGGAGATCACCAACATGCGCGTGCTCTCGGCCGAAAAGGAGAAAAAGGGAGGTCACGCGATAGGGCCGGAAGCCTCCATCCTCAAGATCAAGGGCTCGGAAATCCAGCAGACCATCGCAGAACTGCAGATGCAGGCGCTCGGCCACTACGCCCTGCCCTGGCTGCCGGAGGCGCTCGATCCCGCCTGGCAGGGCGAGCCTGTAGGCGCCGACTACGCCGCGCCGCTCTCCGGCCATTACTTCAACTACCGCAAGACGACCATCTACGGCGGTTCGAACGAAATCCAGAAGAACATCATTGCGCAAATGATTCTCGGCCTTTAACCCGTCATTCCCGCGCAAGCGGGAATCCACTGGCTGCATGGATCCCCGCTTGCGCGGGGATGACGGAGAGACTGTAACGGACACAAGGATTCAACAATGGACTTCAACTACACCGATGAACAGAACGCCCTGCGCGACACGCTCGCCCGCTTCATCGCCAAGGACTACGGCTTCGAACAGCGCCGCAGCCTGGCGAAGTCCGAGGAGGGCTTCAGCCGCGACCACTGGAAACAGTTCGCCGAACTGGGCCTGCTCGCCCTGCCCTTCCCCGAGGCGCACGGAGGCCTCGGGGGCAACGCCATCGATACCATGCTGGTCATGGATGCCTTCGGCCGCGGCCTCGTGCTCGAGCCTTACCTGACCACTGTGATCGTGGCTGGCAGTCTCGTCCGCGAGGCCGGCAGCGATGCGCAGAAGGAAGACATCCTGCCCGCCGTCGCGGGCGGCGAGCGCCTTCTGGCGCTGGCCCATTACGAGCCTAACGGCCGCTACAGAGTCAGCCGCGTGGATACGGCGGCCAAGCCCAAAGGCGAGGGCTGGGTGCTTTCCGGCGCCAAGGGCGTGGTACTCGGCGGCGGTGCTGCCGACACGCTGCTCGTCACGGCGCGCAGCTCGCACGAGCCGCGCGACGAGGACGGCATCTCCCTCTTCCTGGTCGACCGCCGGGCCAAGGGGGTTTCCGTGCGCAGCTACATGACGCAGGACGGCGGTCGCGCCGCGGATATCCGCTTCGACGAGGTCGAGCTCGGTCCGGAGGCATTGCTTGGCAACCTCGGCGCCGCGCTGCCCGATCTCGAGCGCACGCTGGACTATGGCCGTGCCGCGCTATGCGCCGAGGCGGTCGGCATCATGACGGCGCTGAACGAGGCGACGCTCGAATACCTGAAGACGCGCAAGCAGTTCGGCCAGCCCATCGGCCGCTTCCAGGCGCTGCAGCACCGCATGGTGGACATGGTCATCGCCACCGAGCAGGCCCGCTCGATGGCAACGCTGGCGGCAGTCAAGGCGGATGCACCCAACGCCGCCGAGCGCCGCCGCGCCCTCTCCGCCGCCAAGGCCTACGTCGGCCAGCAGGCGCGCTTCGTCGGCCAGCAGGCGGTACAGCTGCACGGCGGCATGGGCGTGGTCGACGAACTCAACGTCAGCCACTACTTCAAGCGCCTGACCATGATCAACGCCACCTTCGGCGACGCCGACCACCACCTCGGCCTGTTCAGCGACATGCTGCTGGCGGCGTGATGCTCACCGACCGTCCCTCCGCTACATTCCCCCCTTTGGAAAAGGGGGGCCAGGGGGGATTTCAGCAGCCATCGGTCTACCACCGCCGTGAAAACCCCCTCCCGTCCCCCTTTTGCAAAGGGGGAGGCCCAGGAGCACTGACATGAGCGCACACGTCATCACCGAACTGAAGGACGGCGTCCTGCGCATCGAGATGCGCCGGCCGGAGAAGAAAAACGCCCTCACCGGCCCCATGTACGCCGCCATGGCCGACGCGCTCGAGCGCGCCGCCGGCGAGGATGCGGTGCGCGTGGTGTTGATCCACGGTCAGCCGGAAGTGTTCACCGCCGGCAATGACCTCGCCGACTTCCTCAATGGCCCGACTGACGACCCGGAGCGGCCCGTGTTCCGCTTCCTGCGCGACATCGCCGCCGCGCCCAAGCCGCTCGTCGCCGCCGTGGCCGGCAACGCGGTCGGCGTCGGCACGACCATGCTGCTGCATTGCGACCTCGTCTATGTCGGCGAGAGCGCCCGCTTCCAGCTGCCCTTCGTCAATCTGGCGCTGTGCCCGGAGGCCGCCTCCAGCCTGCTGTTGCCGCGCCTCGTCGGCCACCAGCGCGCCTCGGAACTGCTGCTCTTCGGCGAGACGTTCAATGCCGCCAAGGCGTACGAGATCGGGCTGGCCAACGCCATCCATCCGGATGCGTCGCTGCTCGATGCGGCGCTGGAGCGCGCGCGCAAGCTCGCCACCCTGCCCGCCGCCTCGCTGCGCGAGACCAAGCGCCTGCTCAAGCAGTCCGTCGCCGCCCTCGTGCCGCAAGCCATGAGGGAAGAAGGCGAGATCTTCACGCGCCAGCTCGCCTCGCCCGCCGCCAAGGAGGCCTTCAGCGCCTTCCTCGAGAAGCGCAAGCCGGATTTCTCGAAGTTCAGCTAGGAGAATGCCGATATGCACCTGGTTATTCGTCGTCCCCGCGAAGGCGGGGACCCATGGATTCCCGCCTTCGCGGGAATGACGTCTCAAAGATGAACAACGACATCCCCGCCGGATTCGAGTCGATCCCGCACCTCGGGCACTACCTCACCCTGCTCGGCCCTTTCTACTGGAAGAAGACGGACAGCACGCTCATCGTCGGCGTGCGCATCGACGAGCGCCACACCAACACGCGCGGCATCGTGCACGGCGGCATGCTGGCGACGCTGGCCGACAGCGCGCTGGGCATCGTGCTCTACAACTCGCGCACGCCGCCGCAGCCGATCGTTACGGTGAGCCTCACCACCGACTTCATCGAGAGCGCCCTGCCGGGCGACTGGGTCGAGGGTCATGTCGACATCCTGCGCGTCGGCAGCCGGCTCGCCTACGCCAACTGCCACCTGCACGTCGGCGAGCGGCGCATCCTGCGCGCCAGCGGCGTCTTTGCTCTGATGCCTCCTGTCAAACCAAAAGAGGAATCCGAAGGATGAACAAGAAATTCAAATATTACTGGGAGGATTTCCCCGTCGGCTCCGTCACCGAATACGGCGGCGTCACGCTGACGAAGGAGGACATCATCCGCTATGCGAAGGAATTCGACCCGCAGCCCTTCCACATCGACGAGGAGGCGGCGAAGCATTCGCAGTTCGGCGGGCTGATCGCCAGCGGCTGGCACACCTGCAGCCTGTGCATGCGCATGATGTGCGACGCCTACCTGCTCGATTCCGCCAACCTCGCCTCGCCCGGCGTGGAGAACATCCGCTGGCTGAAGCCGGTGCGGCCCGGCGACACCCTGCACGTGCGCAGCGTCGTGCTGGAGGCGCGCCCGCTGGAGAGCAAGCCGCACATCGGCCTCATGCGCAACCGCTGGGAAGTGCTCAACCAGAACGGCGAGGAAGTCATGCAGATGGAAGGCTACGGCATGATGCACCGACGCAATCCGGAATGAAAATCCACGTCCTGCGACTTCCGCGTCATCCCCGCGAAGGCGGGGATCCAGAGGTATTCACTGCCGACATGGATTCCCGCTTCCGCGGGAATGACGGCATATGAAAATCCACGTCCTCCTGAAGAAGGAAGAGCTCGACGCCCAACGCCTGCCGGGCAAGACGGTGATCGTGCTCGACATCCTCTTCGCCACCTCCAGCATCGTCGCCGCCCTCGCGCACGGCGCGGCCGAGGTGATCCCGACGCTCGACGGCGCGGCGGCGCAGGCCGAGGCGGCGCGCCATCCGGCCGCCACCTGCGTGCTCTCCGGCGAGCTGAATGCCGACACCCTGCCCGGCTTCGTGCACCCGACGCCGCTGGCGCTGCTGGCGGAAAACCTCGAAGGCAAGACGCTGGTCTATTCGACCACCAACGGCACCGTGGCGGTGGCCAAGTCGCGCGACGCCGACCACGTCTACGCCGCCGCCCTGCTCAACGCCGAGGCGGTGGTCGCGCACATCGCGCGTCACCACGCCGACGAGACCGTGCTGATCGTCTGTTCCGGCTCGGCCGACAACTTCAACCTGGAAGACTTCTACGGCGCCGGCTACCTCGTCTCCCTCTTTGCGCGCGAACCGAACGGGCACGAATTCACCGACGCCGCCCTGGCGGCATGGTTGCTGCACGACAAGTGCGAGGCCGCCGAATGCCTGCGCCGCGCCCGCGTCGGCCGCATCGTGCTGGCGCGCCATCTCGACCACGAAGTCGACTTCGCCGCGCAGAAGAGCCTCTACACCGTGGTGCCCAAGCTCGAGGGCAACCGCCTGGTGGCGGCATGAAGAGCCAATACGCAGCGCCGGACGGCATCCGCCTGCACTACCTCGAGGCAGGCGCAGGCCCCCCCATGCTCTTCGTGCATGGCTTTCCCGAGTTCTGGTACGCCTGGGAGTGCCAGCTGGCGGAATTCTCGAAGGACCACCGCGCAGTGGCCCTCGACATGCGCGGCCACAACCTGTCGGACAAGCCGGCCGACGCCAAGGCCTACCGGCCGAAGCACCTCGTCGCCGACCTGCGCGGCATGATCGATCACCTCGGCGGCAAAGCCATCGTCGTGGCCCACGACTGGGGCGGCGCGGCGGCCTGGAACCTCGCCACGGCCCACCCCGAGCGCATCGAGAAGCTGGTCATCATCAACTCGCCGCATCCCGTCGCCTTTGCCCGCGAACTGCGCTACAGCCCGGCGCAGCAGCAGGCCAGCGCCAACATGAACTGGCTGCGCCGCCCCGGTGCGGCGGAAAAGCTGCTGGAGGACGACTGCGCGCGCCTGGTCGCCATGCTGCGGCAGAGCACCAGCGATCCCGGCTGGCTGACACCGGAACTGCTGGCGCGCTATCGCGAAGCGTGGACGCAGCCGGGCGCGATGAACGCCAGCCTCAACTTCTACCGCGCATCGCCGCTGCACCCGGCCGCGCCGGGGGAGCCAGCCGACACCGTGCCCGACCTGCAGCCGCAGGACTTCACCGTGCGCGTGCCGACCCTGGTGATCTGGGGCGAGCGCGACGCGGCGCTCCTGCCCGGCCTGCTCGACGGCCTCGATGCCTGCGTGTCCGACCTGCACATCGCGCGCATCCCCGACGCCTCGCACTGGGTCATCCACGAACAGCCGGCGCAGGTGAACCGCCTGATACGGGAATTCATCGTGAAATGACGACCAGCCCTATTCCCGTCATTCCCGCGCAAGCGGGAATCCACGGACATCGCACAGCCACTGGATCCCCGCTTTCGCGGGGATGACACGCAAGGAACGACATGCCCAAAACCACTCTCCACTCCCTGGATGAACTCAAGCAATGTGTCGGCAAGGAAGTCGCAACGAGCGACTGGCTGAGCGTCGACCAGGCGCGCATCGACCGCTTCGCCGATGCCACCGGCGACCACCAGTGGATTCACGTCGACCCGGCGCGCGCCAAGGCCGAATCGCCCTTCGGTTCAACGATCGCCCACGGCTACCTGACGCTCTCGCTGATCCCGCACCTGATGATGGAGACGCTCGACGTGCAGGGCGGGCGCATGAGCATCAACTACGGCCTCAACCGCGTGCGCTTCGCCGCCCCGGTGCGCGCCGGCGACCGCATCCGCTGCCGCTTCACCCTCGCCGCGATGGAAGACATCGAGGGCGGCGTCCAACTCACCTGGCACGCGCTGGTCGAGATCGAGGGCCAGCACAAGCCCGCCTGCGTCGCCGAGATGATCGCGCGGCGCTACCTCTGATCATGTGCGTCCGGCATTTCCGGCGGCCGTCGTCGGGTATATAATGATTCAGGTCTGAAGCAGTTCCCCGACAACACAAGCAAGGAGGAAACACTATGGCAGCCTATACATGTAGCAAATGCGGTATGAGCATCGGCACCATGACCTGCGGCAAGTGCGGCAAGGAGCTCAAGCACAGCACGATCACCACGCCCGAGGGCAAGACCGTGCATGTTTCCGAATGCCCCGACGGGCACGGCAAGGTGAAATCGCCCATGTGCTGCGGCCAGGACATGACCTGTCCCGCTTAGCGGAGCGTCCGTCAGGATCACGGCATCGCCCGACACGCGATCACAGGAAGGCGCCCGGAGACAAACCTTTGGGCGTTTTTTCTTCCTGCAGCCCTTTCGCATTACCTCCAGAGGAATTCACCATGAACGAATCCATCTATGACATCCCCCTGCGCCGCATCGACGGCAGCCCGGCCACGCTCGGCGACTTTCGCGGCAAGGTGGTGCTGGTGGTCAACGTGGCCTCCGCCTGCGGCATGACGCCGCAGTACGGCTTGCTGGAAAAGCTCTACGAGGAAAAGAAGGATGCCGGCCTCGTCGTGGCGGGTTTTCCGGCCAACGATTTCAAGGAGCAGGAGCCCGGCAGCAACGCGGAAATCGCCGAGTTCTGCACGTCGAAGTTCGGCGTGAAGTTCCCCATGTTCGAGAAGCTCTCCGTCAAGGGCCCGAACCAGCATCCCTTGTACAAGCGCCTCATCGAAGCCCAGCCGCACGCCCGCGAAAAACCGGACAGCGACTTCCGCGCCAAGCAGGCGAAATACGGCCTCATCCCGGAAAACGAAACCGATGTCCTGTGGAACTTCGAGAAATTTCTCATCGACCGCTCGGGCAAGGTGATCGACCGCTTCACCCCCAACACGGTGCCGGACGACGCCGTGCTCAAGGACGCCATCGACAAGGCGATTGGCGCCTGAGGGGACTGATGGTGGGGTTACCCCGCCTGAACAAGTACGCCTGAGGCAAGACAATGCTGCACTACGTTTGAGGTGGCGGGCTAGTGCGCCCTGCCCTCACTCGTACCCTACCGCTACTGTACTCAGGACTGTTTGACAAGAAGCGGGGTGACATCCCCGGCATGTTTCTTGGCTTGCTTGGCCGACTTCTTTTCCTTCGGCGTCAGCAAGGGTTGCTTTTTAGTTTCCTTGTTTGATTTTCGGGCCTTGGGCATGGTGATTCCTCCTGCTCATGTTGATGGGCAATTGCCCGGACGTTCCGCTCAGTCATGCACTGCCGGACGCCGTGATGCAATTCGAGTATAGGCGTATGGCGGCAGAAAAGCCGGTAATTCGCGGCCGGTCCCGGCGCCACCCGTGTATGATTCACGGAGATGCCAGGGTAGATTTCTCGCCCTGATCTCTTCGCCGCTGCCCCGGGAATGACTCCCGGGCGTCCGGGCCGAGCGCCCCTTGCATTCCGAACCAGGTTGTTGTCATCGCCGCGTGGCGCCTGTCACGCGGCGCCAATCGCATTCATTCGCCGAGAGGCTGGGAGATCATCATGGGACCAGCGTGGAAGGCGGGAAAACCAGTCAAGGAAGAGCCGCCGCTGCGGGCTGAACTGTTCAGCACGGATCAGATGGAGCAGCACGGCGTGCGGCTGGCGTCTGCCCACCGCCTGATTCCGGGGCGCGTGCCGGATCAGCTGCTGTCGCGGCTGGCTGCGAACGAGGCCGTGCTGATCGGGACCTGCAGCCGGCTGACGGCTGCCATCGCGGCGAACCACCGCATCACGCCCGCCGGGGAATGGCTGCTCGATAATTTCTATCTCATCGAAGAACAGATCCACACGGCCCGGCGCCACCTTCCCGAAGGCTACAGCCGGGAACTGCCGAGCCTGGCCGAAGGTGCTTCGGCCAGGCTGCCGCGCGTGTATGACCTCGCCATCGAGACCATCTCCCATGGCGATGGACGCGTGGCCCCGGACAGCCTCAGTCGTTTCATCGCGGCCTACCAGACTGTCACGCCCCTCCGGCTCGGCGAACTGTGGGCCATCCCCATCATGCTGCGTCTGGCGCTGATCGAAAACCTGCGCCGCGTCGCGGTGCGCATCGCCGCCGGCAGGATAGACCGGGATCTGGCCGTGGAGTGGGCAGACAAACTGACGAAGATCGCCCGCAAGGATCCGAAAAACCTGGTCCTGGTGATCGCGGACATGGCGCGCTCGATTCCGCCGATGACCACGCCGTTCGTGTCCGAGCTCGCGCGCCGACTGCAGGGGCAAGGGCCCGCCCTGGCCCTGCCGCTGACCTGGATCGAACAACAACTGGCCGAATCGGGTTTGAACATCGAACAGTTGGTGCGTTCGGGAAACCAGCAGCAGGCCGCCGACCAGGTCACCATCAGCAACAGCATTGGCAGCCTGCGCTTTCTCGGCACGATGGACTGGCGCGAGTTCGTCGAGGCCATGAGCGTGGTCGAACATTCCCTGCGCACGGATCCGGCGGCGGCCTACGCGGCAATGGATTTCGCCAGCCGCGACCGCTACCGCCATGTCATTGAGCGTGTGGCGAAATCGAGCGGGCTTTCAGAGGACGCGGTCGCCCGCCGCGCCATCGAGCTGGCGCGTGCAGGCGCGGTCCGCGACGGAGACCGCGACAGAACGGCGCATGTGGGCTTCTATCTGGTCGACCTGGGCCTGCCCGAACTTGAAAACGCCACGCAGGCGCGCCTTTCCCCCGGGGCTGCGCTGCGGCGCGCGGCAAGCCGATCGCCCTTGCTGCTCTACCTGGGCGCGATCGCCCTGATCACGGCATTCGTCAGCGCAAGCCTGTTGATGGAAGCACAGGCGGACGGCCTGGCCGATTGGGCATTGGCGCCGCTCGGCGTCCTCGCGTTGCTGGCCGCCAGCCAGCTCGCGGTGGCGCTGGTGAACTGTCTGGCCACCTTGCTGGCGACGCCGCATCCGTTGCCGCGCATGGATTTCTCCGCGGGCATCCCGCCGGAATCGCGCACCCTGGTGGTGGTCCCGACCATGCTCACCAGCCCGCACAACATCGAGCGTCTTGCGGAAGCACTGGAAGTGAGGTTCCTTGCCAATCGCGACGGCAACTTGCACTTCGGCCTGCTGACCGATTTTCGCGACGCTGCCGAGGAAACACTGGCCGAGGACGCTGACCTGCTGCATCTTGCCCGGGAGCGGATCGACGCCCTGAATGCGCAATACGCGGGCGGCAGGGAAGATGTCTTCTTCCTGTTCCATCGCCCGCGCCGCTGGAACCCGCACGACCGCATCTGGATGGGTTACGAGCGCAAGCGCGGCAAGCTGGCGGACCTGAACCTCCTGCTGCGCGAAGGTGCAGGCAAAGGAAACGCTGACGGCTTCTCCCTGGTCGTCGGCGCGACCGCGGTGCTCACCGGCGTGAGATACGTGATCACGCTGGACACCGACACGCAACTGCCGCGCGACGCCGCGCGCCAGTTCGTCGGCACCATGGCGCACCCGCTGAATCGTCCGGTCTTCGACGAAGCCCTGCAGCGGGTCCGCGCCGGTTACGGCATCCTGCAGCCGCGCGTGAGCGCGAGCCTGCCCGGCATCAATCTGTCGCGCTATGCGCGCCTGCACGGCGGCGAGGCGGGCATCGACCCCTATACCCGCGTCGTCTCCGACGTCTACCAGGACGCTTTCCAGGAAGGCTCGTTCATCGGCAAGGGCATCTACGACGTGGAGGCGTTCGAGCAATCGCTCAAGGGGCGCTTTCCCGAGAACCGCATCCTCAGCCACGACCTGCTGGAGGGCTGTTACGCCCGCTCCGGACTGATGAGCGATGCGCAGTTGTACGAGGAATACCCGACCCGCTACGGCAGCGACGTCAACCGTCGCTACCGCTGGATCCGCGGCGACTGTCAACTCGCGGGCTGGCTGCTGCCGTGGGCGCCCGGGCCCGACGGACGCACCCGACGCAACCCGCTCTCGGCGCTGTCGCGCTGGAAGCTGTTCGACAACCTGCGTCGCAGCCTGGCGCCGGTGTCGATGACGCTGCTCCTGCTGCTGGGCTGGACGGCGTTTTCATCGGCCGGGTTCTGGACCCTGGCGGTGCTCGGCATCCTCCTCATTCCTCCCGTGCTGGGCGTCCTGCTGGACATGCTGCGCAAACCGGACGACATGCGGCCGGGCCAGCATCTGGTCGCCACCGCGCGCGCCGCCGGCCAGCGCCTGATCCAGACGGGCTTTGCCCTGATGACGCTGCCGCACGAGGCCTACTACAGCCTGGATGCCGTCCTGCGCACCCTCGGGCGCCTGCTGTTCACGCACCAGCGGCTGCTGGAATGGAATCCCTCCGGCGACCAGGAGCTGCAGAGCCGCAGCGATCTCGCCGCCTCATTCCGCACCATGTGGTTTGCGCCGGCGCTCGCCGCCGGAACGGCCGTTTTCATTGCGGCAGCGAATCCTGCCGTGCTGGCCGTGGCGGGCCCCATCCTGCTCCTGTGGCTGGCCTCCCCCGTCGTCGCTTGGTGGATCAGCCTGCCCCTCGCCCGCCGCGAGGCGCGGCTGTCGGACGAGCAGACGCGCTTTCTCGGCAGGATCGCGCGCAAGACCTGGGCCTTCTTCGAGACCTACGTCGGCCCGGAGGACCATTGGCTGCCGCCGGACAACCACCAGGAATACCGTGAGGCCACGCTTGCCCACCGCACCTCGCCCACCAACATTGGGCTGGCCCTGCTGGCGAATCTGTCCGCCCACGACTTCGGTTACATCCCGGCCGGACAACTGATCGAGCGCACGACCAACACCGTGGAGACGATGGCGGGACTGGAACGCCACCGCGGCCATTTCTACAACTGGTACGACACGCAGTCGCTGCGGCCGCTGCACCCCATTTACATCTCGACCGTGGACAGCGGCAACCTGGCAGGCCATCTGCTGACCTTGCGCCCGGGCCTGATCGCGCTGCTCGATCGCCCGATCCTCGAGACCCGCTGGCTGGACGGCCTGGTGGACACCCTGGGGGCATTGGAAGAAGCCGCCAGCGGAACCGCTCCGGCCTCGCTGGCAAAATTCCGCAAGGATCTCGAATCCGCGCTGGATTCCCGCCCGGCCACGCTCCCGGCGGCGCTGATGCTGCTGGACCGGCTGACACGATCCGCCGAGGCAGTCATCAGTGCCCTGGGCGATGCGTCGGAGAGCCCGGCGGGCTGGTGGGCGCTCGTGCTGGCCCGGCAATGCCGCGCCCACCGCGACGAGCTGACCTTTCTCGCGCCATGGACCGGGCAGCCGCAGACAGACGATGCTGCGGAGACACTCGGCGCATTTCCTGAAATCCATGCCATTCCGACGCTGCGCGCCCTGGCGGGGCTTGAGGTTGCGTTGTCGACCCGCCTCGCGAGTCCGCCGAATCCGGATGCAACGCCCGCGCAGAGCGCGTGTCTGGCCGATCTGCACCGGCACATCAAGCAAGGCAGCGCACGCGCCCAGGCGCGCATCGCCGCCCTCCAGCGCCTGACTTTGCAGGCGGGCGAGCTCGCTGACATGGAGTATGGCTTCCTCTACGACAAGGCCTCGCGCCTGCTCTCCATCGGCTACAGCGTCGAAGAGCGCCGGCGCGACACGAGTTACTACGATCTGCTGGCTTCGGAAGCCCGCCTGTGCGTGTTCGTCGCCATCGCCCAAGGCAAGCTGCCGCAGGAGAGCTGGTTCGCGCTGGGGCGCCTGCTCACGGCCTCGGGCGGCGATCCGATCCTGCTGTCCTGGAGCGGCTCGATGTTCGAGTACCTGATGCCGCAACTGGTGATGCCGACCTACGACAACACGCTGCTCGACCAGACCGCCAAGGCGGCGGTGGCGCGGCAAATCGAGTACGGCCACCAGCGCGGCCTGCCCTGGGGCATGTCGGAATCCGGCTACAACGCGGTGGATGTACATCTCAACTACCAGTACCGCGCCTTCGGCGTGCCCGGCCTGGGGCTGAAACGCGGACTCGCCGACGACCTGGTCATTGCACCCTACGCCACCGTGCTCGCGCTGATGGTGGCGCCGGAGGCGGCCTGCGCGAACCTGCAGCGGCTCTCCGCCGCCGGGGCGGAAGGACAGTTCGGCTTTCATGAAGCCATCGACTACACCCCTGCACATCAACGACGCGGCGAATCCCATGCCCTGGTGCACTCCTACATGGCCCACCACCAGGGCATGAGCCTGCTCGCCCTGGCCTATCTGTTGCTGGGCCGTCCGATGCAGAAACGTTTCGAGTCCGATCCGCTGTTCCAGGCCACCCTGCTGCTGCTGCAGGAACGCATACCCAAAACCTCGGCGTTCTATTCCCACGCCGCCGAACTCTCCGATATCCATGTCGGTGCGGAAAGCCCGCTGATGCCGATACGCGTGCTGAACAGTCCCGACACGCCGATTCCGGAAGTGCAGTTGCTCTCGAACGGCCGTTATCACGTCATGGTCACCAACGCGGGCGGCGGCTACAGCCGCTGGAAGGACCTCGCGGTGACGCGCTGGCACGAAGACGGCACGCGCGACCACTGGGGCACCTACTGCTATCTGCGGGCGGTGGAGTCTGAAAACGAGGCGGGCCGCGGCGCGGTCTGGAACAGCGCGTACCAGCCCACTTTGCAGCGCGCGGAAAACTACGAAGCGATCTTCTCGGAAGGGCGCGCGGAATTGCGCCGCCGCGACGGCGATTTCGATACCCATACGGATATCGTCGTGTCGCCGGAGGATGACATCGAACTGCGCCGTGTGCGCATCACCAATCGCTCCGCCGTGCGCCGGACGATCGAGATCACGAGTTACGCGGAGGTGGTGCTGGCGCCACCCGCCGCCGACGCGCTGCATCCGGCGTTCAGCAATCTCTTCGTGCAGACCGAGATCGTCGCGTCGCGCCGCGCCATCCTGTGCACACACCGCCCGCGCGGCCGCGACGAAGCGGCGCCCTGGATGTTTCACCTGCTGGCCGTGCACGACGCGGACATCGGCGCACTGTCCTACGAGACCGACCGTGCGCGCTTCATCGGCCGTGGCCGCACCGTCGCCACGCCCCTGGCGATGGATGAAGCCGTGCCGCTGTCCGGCAGCGAGGGCTCGGTGCTCGACCCGGTGGCGGCGATACGCTGCCGCATCACGCTCGAGCCGGAGCAATCGGCCAGCGTGGACCTGGTGTACGGCATTGGCGACAGCCGCGACGCAGCCCTGGGCCTGGTCGAGAAATATCAGGATCGGCGCCTGGCCGACCGCGTCTTCGAGCTGGCGTGGACCCACGCCCAGGTGGTGCTGCGGCAGATCAACGCCAGCGAGGCGGACGCGCAACTCTACGGACGCCTGGCCAACTCGGTCATCTACGCCAATGCCTCGCTGCGCGCCGACAGCAGCGTGCTCATGCGCAACCGGCGCGGGCAATCCGGCCTCTGGGGGTATGCCATTTCCGGCGACTTGCCCATCGTCCTGCTGCGCATCGGCGACCTGGCCAACATCGAACTGGTGCGCCAGCTCATCCAGGCCCATGCCTACTGGCGCCTGAAGGGACTGGCGGTGGACCTGGTGATCTGGAACGAAGACCGCGCCGGTTACCGGCAGGCGCTGCAGGACCAGATCCTCGGCCTGGTGGCGGTGGGCGTCGAAACCCAGG
>PHCS01000001.1 GCA_002840845.1 Betaproteobacteria bacterium HGW-Betaproteobacteria-14 | reverse complement strand
ACCGCCACCGCCTCGATCAGGCCCTCGTTGTAGAGCTGGCACACCAGCGGCGAGTCGCCGTGATAACGCAAGCCGCCGGCATGGATCGACGGCGGCATGAAGTCATGGCCGAGGGTGTACATCTTCATCAGCGGCGTGTAGCCGGAGACATCGCCGAAGTCATAGGCATAGACACCCTTGGTCAGGCTCGGGCAGGAACTCGGCTCGGCCGCCACCAGGCGCACCTTCTTGCCCGCCGCTTTATCGGCGAGGAAGGGGAAGGCGGTGCCGGCGAAGTTGGAGCCGCCGCCGCAGCAGGCGAACACCATGTCGGGATAGTCACCGACCTTCTCGAACTGCTTCTTGGCTTCCAGGCCGATCACCGTCTGGTGCAGGCAGACGTGGTTGAGCACGGAGCCGAGGCAGTAATTGGTGTCCTTGCGCGAGGCCGCTTCTTCCACCGCTTCGGAGATGGCAAGGCCAAGCGAACCGGGATTGTTCGGATCCGCCGCCAGCGCGGTGCGACCAGAGTTGGTCATGTCGGTGGGCGAAGCGAAGACTTCCGCTCCCCAGGTCTGCATCATCGAGCGGCGGAAGGGCTTCTGGTTGTAGCTCACCTTCACCATGTAGACGCGCACTTCGATGCCGAACATCTGGCCCGCCAGGGCCATCGAGGAGCCCCACTGGCCGGCACCCGTCTCGGTGGTCAGGCGGGTGATGCCGACCATCTTGTTGAAGAAGGCCTGCGGCACGGAGGTGTTGACCTTGTGCGAACCGGCCGGGCTGACGCCTTCGTATTTGTAGTAGATCTTCGCCGGCGTGCCGAGCATCTTCTCGAGACGGCGGGCGCGGAACATCGGCGACGGGCGCCACTGCTTGTAGATCTCGCGCACCTCTTCGGGAATCGGGATCCAGCGCTCACCGGACATTTCCTGCTCGAGCAGCGGTCCCGGGAAGATGGCCAGCATCTGCTCGGGCGTGACCGGATTGCCGTCCGGCGCCAGCGGCGGCAGGGGCGGCTTCGGCATGTCCGCGACGACGTTGTACCAGTGGGTCGGAATATCGGCTTCGTTGAGCAAAATCTTGATGTCAGACATCTCTTTCCTCCTCGATTTATGGATAGTTTCCAGGCTCGCCTGCAATGCCTCCCTGCAGCCTGAGTAGAACCGACTACTGAATTACCTTAGCCCATGTGGGGGAAAAATAATAGCCCGGGTATACTGCATACACAAGCCGTTTCTACATCAAATTAGCTCATTAGTAAGTCCTCAAGGCTCTACTTATAAGTACCTCACCAGCGCATCCTGACACTGTAATCCAGTGTCGCCTTGCCTTGCGCCGGAACTGCTACAAGCCAGACGGCGGAATGGGCATCGCCCTTGGCGTGCTTCTGGCTCTCCGCGATCATCTCCCAATCCCCCGGCACCGGCTCGACCACTTTGACGGTCACCGGGCTATCCTTGGCGTTGCTGATTTCAATGCTGAAGGCACTTTCATAGACCGCGTTGGGCGAGCCGGCGATCTTGCGGAAGGAAGTCTGCTTGCGCGAGGCCTTGACGTCGAAGGCATCACCCAGCTTCAGTCGCACCACCTCGTTCTTCGCCGTATGATCGATGCTGTCTTCACCAATGAAGAGGGCATTGCCGCGCGTGTCCCTCTTGTAGACCCGCACGATGCCCTTGGGCAGTGGTTGGCCGAGACCGCCGCCCTTGTTGTCGAACTCGACGAACACGGCGACTTTGTGCTTGCGGCCGAGGTCGCCGTGCGTGCCGCGGTAATACCAGTCCTGTCCGGCGAGGCGATACTCCTTGCGCACCGGCACGGCGGCGGCGGACAGCAGCGCCACCTGCTTGGTCTGGTTGTCCGACAGCGTGGTCGGGCGTTGCAGGGAATATAGATGGTATTCGAAGAGCTGTTCGCGCGCCATCTCCGCTACGGGCGCAGCCGCCATCGCCTTGGCCGCGAAGGCCTGCGGCCGCATCTCGTCGCGCACGCGATTGACGTCGCCGGCGACCAGCTGCAGGCGGGCATTCTCGTAACTCGATCCGCTCTGGTTGGTCAGCGTCACCCAGCCGGCGAGGTCGAGCTTCGATTCGTCGCCCGCGAGTTCCGCCACATAGTCGGCGCGCCAGGAGAGGCCGCCGCTGAGGTACGACAGCTCCGCCGCCTGCCGTCCGGCGACGGCGCTCTCGAGTTGCACCACCAGCGTCGGCCGCTCGCGCAAGTTGGGCGGAATCGCGCCATAGGCGATACGGCCCGGCACGCCGGTCTCGATACGGTCAGCGTACTTCAACACCACGCCGCCATTGGTGGCGAGCACTTCCGCCGCTTCACGCGTCTCTGCGCCAGTGGCCGGATTTGTGCGGATGACGGTAATCGAACGCCCAACATATTTCTCCAGCAATTTCTGCGGCGTCAACAGGTCGAAGTCGAAATTCTGTTCGATCAGGCGCAGACTGCCGCCTGAGAGCGCGCGCAGGCTGGCGGTTTCAGGGCGCATCTTCGCGCTGACGTCGCGCAGGGCAATGCTGTTCGCGCCCCGGTCGAAGGCGATGCGGCGGACTTCCTTGATGAGGGCCAGCGATTCGTTGTAGATGGTGACGGCGACCTCCTCGCGGTCGTCGGCGCGGCTGATCCTCTCTTCAGCGGCGGCGGCGAGTGGAATGCCGGCGAGGAACGCCAGCGCAATGGCATAGAACGATGTACGGTATTTCATGGCGGCTCCAGTCGTAAAGGCGTGCCGTGTTAACGCCGAATGCACTGCGATGGGGTTTTGTCCGAAGAAAAACTCCGTGAGGTTCGCATTATTCGCGGCCAATGCGCGCGAGGCCTTCCAGCACCAGGGTGTCGACCTGCCGCGTCGGTATGCGCAGCAGGTCGCATAACTGCGCCGCCGCACCGCCGCCGACGAGGCAGGTCGCTTCCGCATAGGCCACCACCTGCTCGAACATGCGTTCGATGGCGCCGGCCTGGGCATGCAGGCAACCGCTGACAATGGCATCCGCGGTATTGCGCGGCAAGCCGGCGAACTTGCCTTCAGCCAGCGGCAACTGTGCCGTGTTGCCTGCCAGGGCGCGGACCATCAGCGCTACGCCGGGGAGAATGAGGCCGCCCTGGAAGTTGCCCTCGTCGTCGAGGACATCGACCGTGGTCGCGGTGCCGGCACACACGACCAGGCAGGCGCCGGCATGCAAGGTGCGTGCGCCGATGAGCGCCGCCCACCGGTCTGCGCCAAGCTGCGCGGGATTGTCGTAGAGGTTGCGCACGCCGCACTGCGCAGGCTGACTTTTCACCCAGACATGCGGTGTGCCGAGCAAAGTCAGCGCCGAGAGGACGGCGTCGCCCACCTGGGGCCCGGCGACATTGGCGACGACGGCCCTGTCGATGCCTGGCTGGGCGCGGATCAGGTCCGCCAGCCCTGGCAGGTCGGCGTACTCGAGCAGGCCCAGCGCACGCCAGCCGACGCCGTCATGCACGCCCCACTTGAGGCGCGTGTTGCCACAGTCGATGGCAAATATCATGGTTTCCTCAGGGACACTTCGCCACTGACGATGCGGCGCATGCCGGCGGCCGTTTCGAGCAGCAGCGCGCCATCTTCATCCACGCCGGCACAGCACCCTTCCAGCGGTGCGGCCCCTTCGGCAAGAATGCGCACCTGCTGGCCAGCGTGGGCATTGCGCGCCCGCCACTCCTCCGCGAAGTCGGCAAAGCCGCTGCGCCCAAACGCCTCCAGCACGGCTGCGAGCGCTCTGAGGAGCCTGGCAAGCAGCAGGTTGCGCGAAGGCGCGTAAGCCATCACCGAGGACAACGCGCCCGCCTCGATGCCGACAGCGTCTGCGATCTCCCGGGGCAGGTGGATATTGAGGCCGAGGCCGATCACCGCTACGTGGCAGCCCCCCTCCGATACCGTCTCGACGAGGATGCCGCCCAGCTTGGCGCCGTCGACGAGGATGTCGTTCGGCCACTTCAAGCTCACGCCAGCCGCGCCCAGGTCATCGAGCGCGTGCGCCGCGGCCACGCCCACGGCAAGGCTCAGCCCCATGGGGGGCGGCATGCCGGCGGGAAAACGCCAGAGCAGGGAAAAGGTCAGGCTGTCGCCCGGCGCAGACAGCCAGGCGCGGCCGCGCCGGCCACGGCCGGCGGTTTGCCGCTCGCAAACAACCACGCTGCCGGAAGGCACACCCTGCTGGACGCGGTTCAGCAGCAGCGTATTGGTCGATTCGCAACTGTCGAGAATCTCGACCTGGAACAGCGCAGGTGCGCCCAGTGCCGCCGTAACGATTTCAATGTTCAATGCGTCAAATGCTTTGTTGTGCATGGCGAGGCGATCCCGATCCTTCGTCGCATTATGCTGGAAATGACTTCTTTTCGCCGCGCAGAGGGTGACGGGCAACCCCTGCACGATTACACTTAAGTCATATGCCTTCCATGCATGCCAATGGCCTCCGCACGCTGCGACTTATTGTGCTGATTGCCGTCACGATGCTGCTCGACGCCTGCACCACCTCGCCGACGAGCGGGCGCGCGCAGTTCAATCTCCTGCCCGGACAACTCGAGGCCACAATCTCGGATCTTCGTTTCGATGTCAAAACCCTGCTAACCACAAGCGCTGCGTTCTGCGGCGAAGGGGAGCAGGACTGCGCCGCCCGCGAGTCGGCCGAAAAACTGTCGCGGCGCGTCGCCCACATCGCCGATCGACTCGGCTCAAAGGTGACTGAGCTCAGCCCGGAGATGGTGTCGCGCGTGCCGCATGTGGAAGTCTTCGTCGTGCCCGGCGACTCGCCCTCCGTGAGCTCCAGCGCCGGCGGCAGAATTGCCGTGGAGGCGGGCCTCGCCCATCTCGATCTGTCGGACACGGATCTGGCGTTCGCACTGGCGCGTGAATTCGGCAGGCTGGCCGCCGCGCATCACCGCGAGAGCGCGTCGGCGGGGCTGGCCGTCTCCCTGGTGGCAGGCTCTCCGCTGACCAGCGCCTACCTGGCAACGACCCTCCTCGCAGACATTGTTTTCCCGATGGGTGCGCTGGCCAAACTAGGCATTTCGCTGCTCGCCTCGATGGGCACAGAGCAACTGGTCGAGGCTTCACAGCAGGACGAGGCAGACGCATTCGCAGCAAAACTGATGCTGGCGGCCGGCTACGATCTGAAGGCGCTGGCGGACCGGCGACAGGACGCACCGCAGGCCGCTGTGCGGATCGGCTGGCTGTCGTCCTATATCGCTTCCCGCGCCAAGGTAGGTGCAATGGCACAACCCGATCCCTGGCCGGACGAAGCGCCGACGCCACGCTTCCTGGCGGCCGCTGCCGATCCCTGGCCCGACGAAGCCCCGGCACCGCTCGTCTTGGCGGCCGTTGCTGAACCCTGGCCCGACGAAGCCGCGCCATCGACCGTCACGGCGCTCGATCCCTGGCCCGATGAGGCGCTCGAATTGCCCGGGTCACCGGCAGAACCGCTCAAGTCCGGTCCGCCAAATTCCGCCACGGAAATCGCTGCCCGGTCTGTCGATCCGGGGCCTGCCGTCGCGGAAATCCAGCATGCGCAAGTCGCGACGGCCAAGGCCGGGCGCACCACGGTGCAGGGCTCGAAAAAGCCGGTGGCGAAGCAGGCCAAGAAGAACACCAAGGCGAAAAAAAAGATTTCCAAGACCGCCAGAAAGAAGGCCGTGCAGCGCTAGGGCCTGTTCTCAGCGACTGACTTCCTCCGGAGGATCCTGGTCGCCGCCGTCGTTACCCATCCCCAGTTCCTGAATCTTGCGCGTGATCGTGTTGCGCCCGATACCAAGCATCTGCGCTGCATCGATGCGACGGCCGGCGGAGGCCAGCAACGCATGGCGGATCAGGGTTCGTTCGAACTCGCGCGCCAGGCTGTCCCAAACGGCGCCGGGGCGCCCCGCCAGCATGCGGTCCGCCTCGGCACCGAGCGCAACCTTCCAGTTCGCCTCGGTTTCGCGCGGCGCCTGGTCGCGCAATTCCGGCGGCAGGTCAGCGACCTCGATCACCTGTCCCGGCGCCATCACCATCAGCCAATGGCAGAGATTCTCCAGTTGGCGCACGTTGCCCGGAAAGACCAGCGCGGAGAGAAACTTCAGTGAGGCCTCCGACACCCGCTTCGGCTCCACGCCGAGGTCTTGTGCGCTCTTGGCAAGGAAGTGCTTCACCAGCAAGGGAATGTCTTCGCGACGCTCGCGCAACGGCGGCAAGCGCAGGCGAATGACATTCAGGCGATGAAAGAGGTCTTCGCGGAACAGCCCCTGCTTGACGCGGTCGTCGAGATCCTGATGAGTGGCGGCTATGACGCGCACATTGGCCTTGATCGGCTGGTGGCCGCCGACGCGGTAGAAGTTGCCGTCGGAGAGCACGCGCAGCAGGCGTGTCTGCAGTTCCGCGGGCATGTCTCCGATCTCGTCGAGAAACAACGTGCCTCCCTCGGCCTGCTCGAAGCGACCGCGGCGCATCGCTGAGGCGCCGGTGAATGCGCCGCGCTCGTGGCCAAACAACTCGGACTCGAGCAGATCGCGCGGAATCGCCGCGGTGTTGATGGCAACGAAAGGCTTGTCGGCGCGCGGACTGTGCCGATGCAGCGCCCGGGCGACGAGTTCCTTGCCCGTGCCGGACTCGCCGTTGATCAATACTGTGGCATGCGATTGCGACAGGCGGCCAATGGCGCGAAACACTTCCTGCATCGACGCCGCCTTGCCGAGTATCTCCGGTGCCATGGCGGAAGACTCGGGCATCGCTTCCTGCCGCGTGGATTCGTCGATGGCGCGGCGAACCAGATCGAGTGCCTGATCGATGTCGAAAGGCTTGGGCAGGTACTCGAAGGCCCCGCCCTGGAAGGCGGACACCGCGCTGTCTAGGTCGGAATAGGCGGTCATGATGATGACGGGAATGTCCGGGAAACGCGTCTTCACCTTCTGCAACAACGACAAACCCGACTCGCCCGGCATGCGGATGTCCGATACCAGAACTTGCGGCGGCGGCGCACCGGCATCGAGCGTGGCCAAGGCCTCCGCCGCTGAGCCGAAGCTCTTGAAGGCAATCTCCTCGCGGGCGAGCGCCTTCTCGAAGACCCAGCGGATGGAACGGTCGTCGTCGATGATCCAGACGGGATTCATTGGGACTCCTGATTCGTGGCGTGGAGTGGCAGCCGTACTGTGAAGCATGTGTGGCCCGGCCGGCTGTCGGCTTCGATGCTGCCGTGGTGCTGCTGAATGAAGTTCTGCGCCAGCGTCAAGCCCAGGCCGCTGCCGCCTTCCCGGCCCGAGACGAGCGGATAGAAAATCTGCTCGCGGATCTCCGCTGGTATGCCGGGTCCATTGTCGATCACTTGCAGTTCCAGCGCCAGGCGATAGCGCCGCTTCGCCAGGGTGACCTGTCGCTGTGCTCGCGTGCGCAGGATGATCTCACCTTTGCCCTCCAGTGCCTGCGCGGCATTGCGTGCGATATTGAGGATGGCCTGGATCAGTTGCTCGCGGTCGCCCGTGGCATCGGGCAGGCTGGTGTCGTAATCCCGCTTCACATCAACATCGGGAAACTCTGCAAGAATGAGTGCACGCACCCGTTCGAGGATGTCGTGGATATTCAACGGCTGCGGCTGCATCAGCCGGTGCGAACTGAGCAGCCGGTTCATCAGTTCCTGCAGGCGATCGGCCTCCTTGATGATGACCTGGGTATATTCGTGCAACTGCGGATTGACAAGCTCCCGCTCGAGCAATTGTGCAGAGCCACGAATGCCGCCCAGCGGATTCTTTATTTCATGGGCGAGATTGCGGATCAGCTCGCGGTTGGCCTGCTGCTGTTCCGCAAGGCGCTCTTCCCGCTCCGTCTTCAATTGCTGGTCGATTGGGCGAAACTCGAGCAGAAGGCGAATGCTGCCGGCTTCCACGGGGGTCACCGTGCAATCCAGGTGCAGCGCCTCGACACCATGGCGGCGCCCCAGGGACAGTCCTCTTTTGGGATGCGCTGTAAGATTTTGCCCGGTGTAGCTCCAATTGTTGGACAAGGCGTTGTCGAGGGCGGCGGCCAGCCCCGGCGGCTCGCCCAAAAGCTGGGACAAGGGCCGGCGCAACAGCTGTCTGGCGCTGATGGCAAACAGATTCTCCGCAGCGGGATTGAGATACTGCACGGTCAGCTCCGCATCCAGCAGGATGACGGCCGAAGAGAGCAGGTCCAATCCGGAGAAAGCGCTAACAGGGAGTTTTTCCGGAACGATCACGCCATCAGAGTAGCAAAAACCGCACCATCGAGCCCGACGGGCTCGAAATTACCTAAGATTGCCGATTTCCTTCTTCAACGCCTCGAGGTTGCGCTCATGCAGCGCCACCTTGTCCTTGTAGGGCTGCAGACGATCCAGCACTCTCTGATAGTTACGCTCGTCCCCGGTGCGAATGGCTTCCTGATCAGCAAGTTCCTTCTTCGCCTGCTCAAGATTACTCTGCTCGGTGGCCAGTTCCTGCTCGAGAATCCTGCGCCTGTCGTTATCGCGCACTTTCTGAACATCGCTGTTTACCTTGGGAAAACCTGCCGGCGAAGGGACATTTGCCGAACGTCCGGGAACGGTGGACACGCGCTGATCGCGGCTCAATGCGCTGCATTTCGCCTTGGGAGAGGGCTTGGTATTCGTATATGTGACGTGGCCATCCTCATCCACGCACTTGTAAACATCTGCCCATACCGGCAAGGCAATCCAGGCCACGGCCCAGACGGAAAACATTTTTCGATTAATATTCATGGTGTTCCGCCTAAAAACGAGAACTTGCCTCAAGTGTATGCGAAGACTGCCTTCTTTACAAACGCTTTCGAAGGGCTGTAAGTGGACAAAAAAAGGACGGCCGCAGCCGTCCTTTTTCGTTGCTGGCCGTATTACAGGCTGAAGTACATGTCGTACTCGAGCGGATGGGTCGTCATGCGGAAGCGCGTGACTTCCTCCATCTTCAAATCGATATAGGCATCGATCATCTCGTTGGAGAAGACGCCGCCGCGAGTGAGGAACTCCCGATCCTTGTCGAGGTAGTCCAGCGCCTGGTCCAGAGAAGCGCAGACGGTCGGGATTTGGGCATCCTCTTCCGGCGCCAGGTCGTACAGGTTCTTGTCCGCCGGATCGCCGGGATGGATCTTGTTCTGGATGCCATCCAGACCAGCCATCATCATGGCGGTAAAGGCCAGATAGGGATTGGCGGTCGGATCCGGGAAACGCACTTCGATGCGGCGCCCCTTGTCGCTCTGCACATAGGGAATGCGGATCGAGGCGGAACGGTTGCGGGCCGAATAGGCCAGCTTCACCGGGGCCTCGAAGCCGGGCACCAGCCGCTTGTAGGAGTTGGTGCCGGGGTTGGTGATGGCGTTGAGCGCGCGGGCATGCTTGATGATGCCGCCGATGTAGTACAGGGCAACCTCGGACAGACCGGCGTAGCCGTTGCCGGCAAACAGGTTCTTGCCATCCTTCCAGATTGACTGGTGCACGTGCATTCCCGAACCGTTGTCGCCAACAATGGGCTTGGGCATGAATGTGGCGGTCTTGCCGTAGCTGTGGGCGATGTTGTGCACCACGTACTTCAGTACCTGCGTCTGGTCCGCACGGCGCACCAGGGTGTTGAAGAGCGTGCCGATTTCGCACTGGCCGGCGGTGGCCACTTCGTGGTGATGCACTTCGACTTCGACGCCGCAAGCCTCCAGCGCCAGACACATGGCGGCGCGGATATCGTTCAGGCTGTCGACCGGCGGCACCGGGAAATAGCCGCCCTTGACCGTGGGACGGTGACCGCTGTTGCCGCCATCGATCTTCTCGGCCGAAGCCCAGGCGGCTTCCTCGGAAAACACCTTGCAGTAGGAGCCGGACATGTCTACGCTCCACTCGACCGAGTCGAAAACGAAAAACTCGGGCTCGGGTCCGAAATAGGCAACATCCCCCAGGCCGGTTGACTTGAGATAGGCCTCGGCACGCTTGGCGATCGAGCGCGGATCGCGGTCATAGCCCTTGCCGTCGGCCGGCTCGACCACGTCGCAGGAGAGCACCAGCGTGGTCTCGTCCATGAAGGGATCGATATAGGCGGTCGCAGCATCCGGCATCAGCAACATGTCGGAAGCCTGGATGCCCTTCCAGCCCGCGATCGACGAACCGTCGAAAGCGTGGCCGGACTCGAATTTGTCAGCGCCGAATTGCTTGACCGGAACACCGACGTGCTGCTCCTTGCCGCGCGTGTCCGTGAAGCGGAAGTCGACGAACTTGACTTCCCTGTCCTTGACCAGCTTGAGAACCTCCTGAGGCGACATCACTTTCTCCTAGAGTTTGAATCGAAGTCGGATATATGAACTACAACCATGTGCTGACGGCTTTAGCAGAAAATGTGCCAACGCCCCGGAAAAGGAACGCCATTGTGCCACAAGGGATAACTTCGCGAGATGAAAACACGACGGCACCAAAGCGGTGCAAAGCAGGCACGCATTGCACTATTTTGGTGCAATCCTGCAGTTCAAGGTGACTGCCCGAAAATGGGGAGTCTCGTGCACCCGGCTTGCGATGCGCTGCTCCAGTCGGGCCATGCGTGCCGCGTCAAAACAGACGGCTTGAGGCAGGAAAACATCCGCCTCGACACGGTTGCCAAGATAGTGCAGCACCGTCCTTTCGATCCCGGCCGCCTCCTCCCCCAGCAACGCGTGGAGTTGCGCCATCAGCACGTCGCGATCGGGAAGCTCGGCGCTGTTGCTCATCAGCGCCTGGTCTTCCTCGGCGTCGATATGCACCAGAACGTCGGCCACCTCGGGGTGCGCGTCGAGCACGCGTTGCCGTGCCCGCTCTCCCAGGCGGTGGCCCTCGGACACGCTGACGCGCGGATCGACCAGCACGTGGGCATCGACCAGCGCCTGGTGTGCCATGCGCCGGGTACGCAATTCATGAAGACCCAGGACGCCCGGCGTCCCGAGCAGGGAACTGCGGATCGCCTCGACCTTCTCCTTGTCGAGACCGGTGTCGATCAGCTCCTGCAGGGATTCCCAGCCCAGTTTCAGCCCCATGCGCAGGATCATGAATCCCATGATTGCGGCGGCCAGCAGGTCGAGAAATGTCCAGCCCATCAGCGCTCCGGCGATGCCGGCCACCACCACCAGGGCCGAGGCGGCATCGGCGCGCGTATGCCAGGCGTTGGCCGACAGCATGGGCGAGCGCAGGCGCTCGGCAACGCGCAATAGATAGCGGAAGAGTATTTCCTTCGAAGCCGCCGTGACGAGCGCCACCCAGAGCGCGATCAATTCGACGGGCGGCAGGTCGGCAACATGCTGCAGACGCTGCGTCGCTTCCCAAAGGATGCCGAAGCCGATCAAGGCCAGAGAGGCCCCCAGGATCAGCGTGGCGGCCGTCTCGACGCGGGCGTGTCCGTAGGGATGCTCCCGGTCCGCCGGATGGCTGCCCTTGCGGTTGGCATAGAGCACGAGGAAATCCGACAACAGGTCGGAAAATGAATGGATGCCGTGGGCAATCAGGGATTGCGAGTGCGCCAGCCAGCCGACGATCAACTGGACGACGGTCAAGGCCAGGTTCAGGGCTGCCGATATCCAGGTGGCGCGGCTCGCCTCGCGATAACGCCCCGGATCGACCGGCGCGCCATGCAGCAGGGATTCTTCAACGGACATGGGAGCATCACTTATACTTGGCTTGTCATTTTAATCGTCTTGCTCGCAATGGGAAATCTCAGCGAAATACTCGCCCTGGCCCAGAAACGCGCCAAGGAGCTGGCCTTGCCCTACGAGGGCGCCCTGACGCCCAGCGAAGCCCATGCCATCCTTCAGCTCGCGCCGGGGGCGAAACTGGTGGATGTACGCACGCGGCCCGAATTGGATTTCGTCGGCCGCATACCGGGCGCGCTTGAAATCGAATGGCAGTTCTACCCGGGTTACGCGCTGAATACACATTTCATGGTGGAACTGAAGCAGCAGGTCGACCCTGAGTCGCTGGTCATGTTCATCTGCCGCAGCGGCCATCGCTCGCACCGCGCGGCCGCACTTGCGACCGAGGCGGGCTATCCGGATTGCTACAACGTGCTGGAGGGCTTCGAGGGCGACAAGGACGCCAAGGGGCAGCGTGGTAAGGTAGGCGGGTGGCGTGCCGCCGGCTTGCCCTGGCAGCAAGGCTGAGCATTTCTCCGCAGTTATTGTATTTATTAGCCATTTCAGCAGACTCAAACACGATAACCATGCAATCCGCAGTGATTCAATTTGATCGTTTCAACACCCTGGCAGACGACGATGCAGAGGCGCGCATCCTGGCCGCGCGCGCGCGGCTCGGCAAGCGCGCCGTCCTGCTCTGCCACCACTACCAGCGCGCCGACGTCTATCGGCACGCAGACCTGACCGGCGACTCGCTCAAGCTGTCGCGCCTGGCGGCGCAGTCCGACGCCGAGTACATCGTCTTCTGCGGCGTGCATTTCATGGCTGAGGTGGCAGACATCCTCTCCAAGCCGGAGCAGGTTGCCATCCTGCCCGACCTCGCCGCCGGCTGCTCCATGGCCGACATGGCGAGTCTCGCCAAGGTGGAGCGTTGCTGGCGCGAGCTGGAATCGGTCGTCGGCGATCCGGACAAACTGTTTACCCCCGTCACCTATATCAATTCCGCCGCAGACCTGAAGGCCTTTTGCGGCGAGCACGGCGGCATCGTGTGTACCTCGAGCAACGCGCCAAAAATTCTCGAGTGGTCGTTCGCGCAGCGCGAGAAGGTGCTGTTCTTCCCCGACCAGCACCTCGGCCGCTGGAGCGGGCACAAGATGGGCATTCCCCTCGACGACATGGCGGTGTGGGATCCGGATCTGGAAAACGGCGGGCTCGGCGCAGAACAGATCCGCCGCGCCCGCATCCTGTTGTGGAAGGGCCACTGCTCGGTGCACCAGATGTTCCAGGCCGGCCATATCCTGCGCTTCAGGAACGAGCATCCTGACGGCTTGGTCATCTCTCACCCGGAGTCGAATTTCGACGTCTGCCGGCTGTCGGATTACGTCGGTTCGACGGAATTCATCATCAAGACCATCAAGGCGGCGCCGGCCAATACGCGCTGGCTGGTCGGCACCGAACTGAACCTCGTCAGCCGCCTCGCCGAGGAAGTGAAGGCGGAGGGCAAGGTCGTGCAGTTCATGGCGCCCATGGTCTGCATGTGCTCGACCATGGGGCGCATCGACCCGCAGCATCTGGCCTGGTGCCTGGAAAACCTGGTCGAGGGCAATGTCGTCAACCGGATTTCGGTGCCGGCGCATGAGGCCGAACTGGCGAAGGTCGCCCTCAACCGCATGCTCGACGCCTCATAGCTGTGGTCAAACCCGCCGTCACCCGCCAGGCCAAGACGGCCAGCGTCCCGCATGGCGATGCACCCGTGCGGCGCCTGCATGTCTGCACCTACAACATCCACAAGGGTTTCTCGCAGTTCAAGGCGCGCATGATGATTCACGAACTGCGCCAGCGCCTGCACGGCCTCGACCCGGATATCGTATTTCTGCAGGAAGTCCAGGGGCTGCACGCCGGCCATGCCGAGCGGCATTTCGATTGGCCGACGGAGGGCCAGCACGACTTTCTCGCCGAGGGCGTCTGGCCGGACACGGCCTACGGCGGCAACGCCATCTACGACCATGGCCACCACGGCAACGCCATCCTCTCGCGCTTTCCCATCCTGTCCTCGCACAACGAGGACATCTCGGAACTCAAATTCGAGCGGCGCGGCATGCTGCACACAGTGGTTGCGGTGCCCGGCTGGCAGGTGCCGCTGCACTGCGTCTGCGTACACCTGGGGCTCACTGCCGCGGCGCGGCGGCGCCAGATGACCTCTCTGGCCGAGCACCTGGAGAAAGTCAGCCCCGGCGACACGCCGCTCATCATAGCCGGCGACTTCAATGACTGGCACAACCGCGCCGGCAACCTCATCGCCGAGCGTCTCGGCATGCTGGAGGTGTTCGGCGGCGCCAACGGTCGGCCGGCGCGCAGCTATCCTGCCAATCTGCCCGTTTTCCGCCTCGACCGCATCTATGTGCGCGGCTTCGCCATCGAGCGCTCCGAAGTGCACTTCGGCGCACCGTGGTCGAAGATATCCGATCACGCCGCCCTGTCGGCGCATATCCAGATCGCGTAAGCTGCAGCGATGAAGGCCGAGTTCCTGCCCGGCAACGCCATCGCACTCCTCGAGACAGGCGGCGTTTATTTTCCGGCGCTGCTTGCAGCGATCGATGGCGCACAACAGGAATTCCTGCTGGAGACCTACATTTTCGAAGCCGATGCCACCGGGCGCGCGGTGGCGGCAGCGCTCTGCCGCGCCGCGCAGCGCGGCGTGACGGTGCGGGTCATGGTCGACGGCTTCGGCTCGGCGGGATTTGCCACTTCCCTCCGCCCGCAGCTCGAGGCGTCCGGCGCGCAGGTGCTCATCTACCGGCCGGAGATCGCCCGCTTCCGCCTGCGTCGCCACCGCCTGCGCCGCCTGCATCGCAAACTGGCGGTGGCCGACGGACGGGTCGCCTTCGTCGGCGGCATCAACATCATCGACGACCTGGGCGCACTGCACCCAGAGACACCACGCTACGACTATGCGGTGAGGGTCGAAGGCCCGCTGCTCGCGCCCATCCAGGCTTCGGTACGCCAGCTCTGGTCGCTGGTTGCCTGGGCGGGCTTCCGGCGCCGCCTGCGCCTGCCTCCGGCGGCTGCCGCCGTTGCCGAACCGTGCGGCACCATGCGCGCCGCCTTCCTCATACGCGACAACCTGCGGCACCGAAGGGACATTGAGGAAGCCTACCTCGAGGCGATCGGGCAGGCGCAAGACGAAATCATCCTCGCCAATGCCTACTTCCTGCCCGGCTTGCGCTTCCGTCGCAGCATCATGGAAGCCGCCGCCCGCGGCGTGCGCATCATCATCCTGCTGCAAGGCCGTGTCGAGTACGCCTTGCAGCACTACGCCACCCAAGCGCTCTACGGCGCCCTGCTCGATGGAGGCGTGCGCATCTTCGAATACCACAGGAGTTTTCTGCACGCCAAGGTCGCCGTCGTGGATGGCGTCTGGGCCACCGTCGGCTCCAGCAACATCGATCCTTTCAGCCTGCTGCTGGCGCGGGAGGCGAACATCGCCATCAGCGACCCGGGATTCGCCGCCGAACTGCGCGCCAGCCTCGAGGCAGCGATGCAGGCCGGCGCGCGCGAATTGAGACGCGAAGACTGGCGGCGCAAGTCGTGGTTGTCCCGCCTGACGAGCTGGCTGGCCTACGGCCTGGTACGCCTGATGATAGGGGTCGCCGGCTATGGCGGCCGACACTAGGGCCTGTTCTCGAGCACACCTGAACACGGCGGGCGCCTGGCGGAGACGATGCCGGTGTTCACGCCGAACCAGTGCAAACCGCCGAAGAGCCGCGCATATTCGATCTTCACGCAGCGGTCCATGACGACTTCCAGACCGGCAGCCTCCGCCTTGCACGCCGCCTCGGCATTGACCACGCCGAGCTGCATCCATAGCACGC
This sequence comes from Betaproteobacteria bacterium HGW-Betaproteobacteria-14, assembly GCA_002840845.1. Lineage (GTDB taxonomy): Bacteria > Pseudomonadota > Gammaproteobacteria > Burkholderiales > Rhodocyclaceae > Desulfobacillus. The sequence continues at coordinate 133,889 of PHCS01000001.1, read as the reverse complement.
GGGCGCCGATTGCAATGGCGTCATCCGCGATGGCCGGGATCTCCTCGGCGCGGCGGAAGCAGTCGACCATGTCCACCTGCTGCGGCACGTCGCGCAGTGATGGATAACACTTCTGCCCGAGCACTTCCGCATAGGCTGGATTGACGGGGATGACCGTGTAGCCGTGGTCGAGCATGTACTTGGCGGCAAAATAGCTCGGCCGGTACCAGTTAGCGGATAACCCCACGACCGCTATCGTGCGGTTCTGCATCAAGACCCTGCGCAGGCCGGCAACATCGTCGATCATCGCTCACTCCTTCCCATTCAATATCCTGCCGGCGCCGCTGCGAAGCGGCAACGCGGCAAACGACTTCGATCCCAGTGCATTATCGCCCAGCGCCACAGGTCAGCCAGACCGGCATCGGCCAACTCAGCGGGCGGCCGTTGACCGAGAAAGCCGAGCGCGGCAGTCAATGCCGCCTGCGGGCGGCCGACATCGATCGATACCGCACGCGTCTGCTTCGACAGTTTCTCTCCCGCAGCATTGACCGCTGCCGGCAGATGCAGATAGTTCGGCTGCGCCACTCCGAGCAGCTGCTGCAGGCGAATCTGGCGCGGCGTCGAGTCGAGCAGGTCTGCGCCGCGCACGACATGCGTCACACCCTGCTCGGCATCGTCCACAACCACCGCCAGCTGGTAGGCAAAGTAGCCGTCGGCACGGAGCACCACGAAGTCCCCCACTTCCGCGGCCAGGTCCTGGCAGATCCGGCCCTGCAGCGCATCGTCGAAACAAACTCGTCCCGGCTCCACTTTGAGGCGCCACGCGCGTGCTTCCCGCCCCGGCGGCAAGCCGTTGCGGCAAGTGCCCGGATAGCGCGGCGCGCCATCCGGGCCCAGGCCCGAATCCGCCACTTCGCGGCGCGTACACGCACAGGCGAAGACGCTCGCGTCGAGGCGCAGGCGCTCGAAGGCCGCCCGATAATGCGCCTTGCGCCGACTCTGATGGACGACCTCCCCATCCCAGGAAAACCCCAGGCGCTCCAGCGTGCGCAGAATCCCGTCGGCCGCACCGGGTACCGCCCTCGGCTCGTCCACATCCTCCATGCGCAATAGCCATTCACCACCCTCGGCGCGCGCATCGACATAGCTTCCGACGGCGGCCACAAGCGAGCCGAAGTGCAGCGGACCCGTCGGGGAGGGCGCAAATCTGCCTCGATGGCAAAGGGGGTCAGGCAGGCCGGCAATCATATTCAGATGGTAGCGCAGCCCACCGCCCATCGGGCAAATCCTGCCGCTGGCGTCGAGCGTGATGCACTTCACGGCGAGTCATGACATGCGCGTGTAGGATCGCGCCGCAACGAACATAAAAGGAGAATGCATGGCTGAGCCGTATCGGCTCGAAACATGGCAGTCGGGCGTGGATGCCGCCATCCGCGCCGAACGCGTGCGCCTGCTCTATGACCTTGCGCGCATCGCAATCGCCGCCATGCTGGCTGTCGCCCTGCTCGTGGCCTTCTTCATGTGGCCAGTCGTGGCACGCGGCGCGCTCATGTTCTGGCTGTCCATGACCTGCCTCTGTGTGCTCGCAGTGATCGTCCTGCTGCGGGGATACCGGAAGGCGGCGGCGCGAGCGGATCAGGCCCCGCGCTGGGAGCGCCGATTCTCCGCCCTGGCCGCGCTGACCGGTTTCCTTTGGGGCATGGCCATCTGGCTGCTGATCCCGCAAACCGGAGAGCATCCGCGCCTCTTCCTCGTCCTGACCGTTTGCATAGTCAGTCTCGGCGGCACGGCGGCGCTGTCCCCCTCGCGCACCGCCTACCATGCCTTCATGGCGCCGATGATCTTCCCATCGGTCTTCTTCCTGCTCTTCGGCCAGGCGGACAGCATCGCCACTGCCGGCTGGAGCGTGCTGATCTATATCGCCGTGCTGGTCGCGGTACATGACGCCCTCTACCGCAACCTGGCGGCCACTTTTCGCGCGCGCTTTGCCAGCGAGGCGCTGGCGGCCGAGCATGGCGTCATCTTCGACTCCGCCACCGAGGCCATCGGCCTCGTCCGGCCGCACTACCTGGCCAAGTGCAACCGTCAATGGTGTGACCTGTTCGGCTATGCGCCGGACGAAGCCATCGGACAGGCCGCCTGGTCCTGGTTCCCGACGTACGAAGACTGGCGGGAGTTTGCGGGACGCTGCATGGCCCCCATCGTGCGCGGAGAGCCCTACAAGGAAATCCTGCAACTGCGCCGCAAGAACGGCGAACTGTTCTGGGCGGAGATCAGCGGTCGCGTGATCGATCCGGCGAACCTCGACCTGGGCGTGGTCTGGATGGGCACCGACATCAGCGAGCGCATGCGAACAGAGCAGGCGCTGAAGGCCAGCGAGCAGCGCTTTCGCGATCTGATATCCCTGTCAACAGACTGGTACTGGGAGATGGACGGCGATGCCCGCTTCACCCGACTCTCTGGCGTGGCCGTCAGCCGCGCCGGCTATGCGGACGAACAGGTGCTCGGCAAAAGGCGCTGGGAGCTTCCGTTCGTGCAAGGCGTAAGCGAATCGCAATGGCAAGCTCACCGCGAAACGCTTCAGTCGCATTTGCCGTTCCGCGATTTTGTCTATCAAGTCGTCACGCCCGATGGCGAAACGCGCTGGTTTTCAGTTAGCGGCAATCCCGCCTTCGATGAAAACGGGGATTTCTCCGGTTATCACGGAGTCGGCGCCGACATCACGGAACGCGTCGAAGCCGCCGAACTGTTCCGTCATCTCGCCCACCATGACACGCTGACCGGCTTGCCCAACCGGCGCCTGCTCGGCGACCGCGCGGAACAGGCGCTCGCGCTGGCCAAGCGCAGCGGCCATCTTGTCGCCTTGCTGTTGCTCGATCTCGACAACTTCAAGATCATCAACGATACCGACGGACATTCGGCGGGCGATGCCGTACTCGTCGCCATCGCCCAACGGCTACGCGGCCTCGTGCGGGAAATCGACACCGTCTCGCGCCTGGGCGGCGACGAGTTCGTCATACTGCTTCAGGAAATGGCCCATCCGAGGGACGCCACGCGAGTGGCCGAGAAGGTCATCGCGACGATCCGCGAGCCGGTCGAGGCCGGCGGGCGCCGGTACAAGCTCGGCGTTTCAATCGGCATCGCGCATGCTCCCGATCACGCCCCCACCATGGAAGTCCTGATGCAGAAGGCGGACATCGCCATGTACCGCGCCAAGCAGGCTGGCGGGGCCACCTATCGTTTCGCCGACAGCGTCGAACAGAGCGCCGTCACTCCTGCACCTGAACGGCAGATCAGACGTTGAAGCGGAAATGCATGACGTCACCGTCATGCACGACGTAATCCTTGCCCTCCAGGCGCATCTTGCCGGCCGCCTTCGCGCCCTGTTCGCCCTTGCAGGCGATAAAGTCGGCAAAGGCGATCACTTCGGCGCGAATGAAGCCATGCTCGAAATCGGTGTGGATCACGCCGGCCGCCTGCGGTGCGGTGTCGCCCACATGAATCGTCCAGGCACGCACCTCTTTCTCGCCGGCAGTGAAGTAGGTCTGCAGGCCGAGCAGCTGGTAGCCGGCGCGGATGAGGCGGTTGAGCCCAGGCTCCTCCAGGCCCATGTCCACCAGAAAGACCGTCTTGTCCTCGTCCGACAGGTCGGCGATCTCCGCCTCCATGGCCGCGCAAAAGGCCACCACAGGAGCATGCTCTTTCGCCGCATGCGCTTCCACCGCCGCCAAAAGGGGATTGCCTGCAAAGCCCTTCTCATCAACGTTGGCCGCATACAGGGTCGGCTTGGCCGTAATCAGGCAGAAGGACTTGAGGTTGTTCAATTCCTCCTTCGACAAATCGAGCGCGCGTACCGGCTTCGCCTCATTGAGCTGGGCCGCGCACTTGTCGAGCACCGCGACCAGCAGCTTCGCCTCCTTGTCGCCGGCCTGGGCCGGCTTGCGGTAGCGCGCCAATGCCTTGTCCACCGTCGCCAGATCGGCCAGGGCCAACTCGGTCTCGATGGTTTCGATATCGGATAGCGGCCTGACCTCTCCGGAGACATGCACGATGTTCTCATTGTGGAAGCAGCGCACGACATGCACGATGGCGTCGGTCTCGCGGATATTGGCGAGAAACTGGTTGCCCAGTCCCTCGCCCTTGCTCGCGCCCGCCACAAGGCCGGCGATGTCCACGAATTCGACAATGGCGCTTTGAATGCGTTGCGGCTTGACGATCGCGGCCAGCTGCGCCAGGCGTGGATCGGGCACCTCGACAATGCCGACATTGGGCTCGATGGTGCAGAAGGGATAGTTCTCCGCCGCGATGCCGGACTTGGTCAGGGCGTTGAAAAGGGTGGACTTGCCGACATTGGGCAAGCCGACGATGCCGCATTTTAAAGACATGGCTTTCCTCAGGACGCCGGCGGCGCCGGACGTGTGTTGATCTTCTGCGTGGCAGCCGGATACTCCCCCTTGGCGAGCAAGGGCCAGGCCGCCAGCGCGCGCTCCAGCGCATCTTCGATCTGGTCGCGCTCTTCGGGGCGAGGCTTCTTCAGGACGTAGTCCACCACCTGATTGCGGTCGCCGGGATGGCCGACGCCGATGCGCAGTCGCCAGAAGTCCTGCGTACCCAGGTGTGCGGCGATGTCCTTGAGTCCGTTGTGGCCGCCGAGGCCACCGCCGAACTTCAGACGCAGCGCGCCTGGCGGGAGGTCGATCTCGTCGTGCAGCACCAGCATGTCCGCAGGCGCAATGCGGTAGAACCGCGCCAGGGCCGCTACCGACTGACCGGAACAGTTCATGAACGTTTGCGGCATCAGCAACCAGACCTGCTCGCGGCTGCGGCCGGCAATACCGTGGAAACGGGATTCGCGCTTGAGATCGGCGCCGAGTGCCTCCGCCAGCCGTTCGCACAGCCAGAAGCCGGCGTTGTGCCGGGTAGAGGCATATTCGGCGCCCGGATTGCCCAGGCCGACGATAAGACGGGGTGCGGCCACAGGCTAGCCGGGCATTTGCGGCGGCGACGCCGCCGCAAACACGCTTACTTCTTCTCGGTCTGCTTGGCCGGCGCCGCAGCTGCGGCGGCTGCCGCTGGTTCGGCGGTGGCGGCGGCCACTTCCTCGGCCACGGCCAGTTCGGCTTCCGTGGTGCCGCGCGGCACGACGATGGAAGCCACGACCGGGTTCTCGCCCTCGTGCACCATCGCCTCGACGCCCTTGGGCAGCATGAGGTCGTTGACGTGGATCGAGTGGCCTACGGACACGTCCTTCATGTCAACCTCGATGAACTCAGGCAGGTCGGCAGGCAGGCAGGTGACGTTGAGTTCGTTGATGACGTGGCTGACCACACCACCCTGCAGCTTGACGCCTGGCGCGATGTCCGCATTGATGAAGTGCAGCGGCACCTTCATGTGGATCTTCCTGTCGGCCGAAACGCGCTGGAAATCAATGTGCAGCACTTGCGGCTTGTAGGCATGCATCTGGTAGTCGCGCAACAGCACCTGCTGCTTCTGGCCATCCAGGTTCATGGTCAGAATCGAGGCGTGAAACGACTCCTGCTTCAGACTGTGGAAGAGCGCATTGTGATCGACATCGATAGGCTGGGCGGCCGCCTCGCCGCCATAGAGGATGCCGGGCACCTTGCCCGCGCGGCGCAGGCGGCGGCTCGCTCCGGTGCCCTGCAATTCGCGTTTGCTTGCGTTGAATTCGATTTTCATTTGCTTGCTCCAGTTATACCCGCCCGCGACCAGGCAGGGGTTGTAAAAAAATTACTCCATGAACAGCGAGGAGACGGACTCCTCGTTGCTGATGCGCAACATCGTTTCCGCCAGCAACTCGGCAATGGAAATCTGCCGGATGCGCTTGCAGGCGCGCGCCTCATCATTCAGTGGGATGGTGTCCGTCACCACCAGTTCATCCAGCACTGATTCGCCGATGCGCTCAACCGCGTTGCCCGACAGCACGGGGTGCGTGCAGTAGGCCAGCACCTTGTCGGCGCCATGATCCTTGAGGGCCTGCGCCGCCTTGCACAGCGTGCCGGCGGTATCCACCATGTCGTCCATGATGACGCAGGTGCGTCCATCCACCTCGCCGATGATGTTCATCACCTCGGACATGTTCGCTTTCGGGCGCCGCTTGTCGATGATGGCCAGATCCGATTCCAACCGCTTGGCCAGCGCCCTTGCCCGTACCACGCCGCCCACATCGGGGGACACCACCAGCAGGTCCTTGTACTGATTCTTCCAGATGTCGCCGAGCAGGATCGGTGCCGCATATACGTTGTCAACAGGGATGTCGAAGAACCCCTGGATCTGGTCGGCATGCAGGTCAACCGTCAGTACGCGGTCGACGCCTACCGCCTGCAGCATGTTGGCCACCACCTTGGCCGAGATCGCCACACGTGCCGAGCGCGAGCGGCGATCCTGGCGCGAATAGCCCATGTAGGGGATCGCCGCGGTGACGCGTCCGGCCGAGGAACGCTTCAGCGCGTCAACCATGATGATCAGCTCCATCAGGTTGTCGTTGGTCGGCGCGCAGGTCGACTGCAGGATGAAGCAGTCCTTGCCTCGCACGTTCTCCATGATCTCGGCGTTCACTTCGCCATCGGAGAAGCGGCCCACTTTGGCGCGTCCCAGCGAGATGTTGAGCCGCCTGACGACATCCGCGGCCAACTTGGGGTTGGCGTTGCCGGTAAAAACCATCAGGCTGTCATAAGCCATGTGCGCCTCGCGGACGAATCAGTCTTCTCAAACGATGCGGGCAGGTGGATCACCTGCCCGCATTCACGATATTGGCTGGGGAGGAAGGATTCGAACCTTCGCATGCCGGAATCAAAATCCGGTGCCTTAACCAGCTTGGCGACTCCCCAAGTGTTTCAGTCAGCGAGTGCCCGCAGGGGGTGTTCGTCCAAGCCTCGCGCAACCCAGCCGGTCATGTCTTCCGGCATCCGCGCCAGCACGGCGCGCGCGTCCTGCTCGGCGGCGAAGGCGGCGAATACACAGGCGCCGGAACCGGTCATGCGCGCCTCGGCATACTGCCTGAGCCAGGCCAGCGTCCGCGCCACCTCCGGGTAGCGTTCGCACACGACGGGCTCGAGGTCGTTTTGGCCGAACAAATCGCCACAACCGGCGACCCAATCCGCACCCCAACCCGCTGAAAAGTCCGCCATTTTGATGGGTTTCGTATTCCGTGTCAAATTCTGGGCAGCGAAGATTTCCGCTGTCGGCACGCTCACCGGCGGCTCGATGACCAGGTACCACGCTGGGGGCAAATCGACCGGCTGCAGGGTCTCGCCCACCCCCTCAGCGAAGGCGTTGCGGCCGAAGATGAAAAAGGGAACATCCGCACCCAGTCGCAGCCCCAGCATCTGCAAGCGCTCGCGCGGCCAATACAGGCCCCAGAGCTGATTGAGCGCAAGCAGCACGGTGGCCGCATCTGAACTGCCGCCCCCCAGTCCGCCACCCAGCGGCAGGTGCTTCTCCAGGGCGATGTCGGCGCCCTGCCTGCAGCCTGATGCCTCCTGCAGCAAGCGGGCCGCGCGCAGGCACAAGTCGCTTTCCTCGGGTACGCCGGCAAGCGGCCTGGCACGATGAATGCGGCCATCCCTTCTCGGCACAATGCGCAGACGATCGCCTCGGTCGATCAAACGGAAGAGGGATTGCAGCAGGTGGTAGCCGTCCGGCCGGCGGTCGATGACGTGGAGGAAGAGGTTGAGCTTGGCCGGTGCCGGATACGTGAAATCCCGATCCGTCATCTGGCCAGATTCCAGTGATCGATTATCAGGCGCACCTCGACACCCCCGCGCCGGGCCAGCAGCAACTCTGGCAGGGCATCCCGCGTCTCATTCTCGTAACGCAGGTACTCGATGACCCAGCCCTGCTCGGCAAGTCCGGCGATCCGTCCTGCCTCATCCAGCCGGGCAGCACCGCCGGAGGATGTGCGCCCGAGCACCCAGCGTGCCAGACCCGACACCGGCAAGCGCGTGCCGAACACCTGCTCGGACAATCCTTCCATGTCCGCCGCCATGTACCGCCTTTGGTCGGCCGTTTCGAGCTGTGCCGACCCCCTGTCCGCTGTCAGGCGGGCAAGCCCCTGGCCGAGCGGTCCGCTGACGACGATCTCATCGGCTTGCGCATCGTGGCGCCAGTCAATGCCGGCGGAAAAGCTCTCGCTGTCATGGCGCACGGCGATGCGGCCTTCGATGTGAAAAGCCTTGATGGTCTCGCGCGCCGGGCGCGATACCGGCGCAGACTGGTCCAATGTGGCGCATCCGGCAGTCAGCGCGAGTAATCCAGCCACCAGCCAAGCGCGCCGCATCAGGGGGAGAATCGCTTGATGACCTCGGCCAGGACTGCGTTGTCCGGATTGGCCTTCACGGCTTCCTGCCAGGTCTTCCTAGCCTCGTCGCGGCGGCCGAGGGCCCACAACACTTCGCCGAGGTGGGCGGCAATCTCCGGGTCGGGCCGGATCGAGAAGGCGCGCTGGAGATGGGTCAGGGCGCCCGCACTGTCGCCCTTGCGGTAGAGCACCCAGCCCATGCTGTCGATGATGAAGGGATCGTCCGGCGATAGCTGCAGCGCCTTGACGATCAGCTGCTCTGCCTCCGCCAAGCGCTGATTGCGCTCGGCAAAAGAGTAGCCGAGCGCATTGTAGGCATGGGCATGTTCGGGCTTGATGCGGATCAGTTTGCGCAAATACGCCTCGAGCACATCATGGTGACCGAGCTTTTCCGCCAGCAGGGCCGACTCATAGAGCAGTTCGGGCTGTTCGGGCTGTTCTTTCAGGCTGTTGTCGAGTAATTCGAAAGCCTCTCCAGTCTTGCCGGCGTCCCGCAGGAGCTGACTTTCGGCCAGCAGGTACTGGATCGCGTCACCCTGGCCGGCCTTGCGCGCCTCATGAAGATGACGGCGCCCTTCCTCCAGTTTTCCCTGCTTTGCCAGTAGCTGCGCGATACGCAACTGTGCCGCCATGTGCTGCTCTCCCGGCAAGACCTCCTCATACCAGCGCAGCGCCTCCTCGAACCGTTTGCCCTCTTCGGCTATCTGGCCGAGGTAGAGGCGCACGGTATCTCTCTCGGCAAAATCCTGGCCCAGAAGCTTCTTGAAGTTTTCCTCCGCCGCACTCCAGTCGGCGAGCTGCATGGACAGCACCGCCACGGCATATATAACATCGGCATTGCCGGGAAAATCCACCAGCAGGCGCTGAAACTCGGTGCGTGCCTGCGGGAACTTGCGCGCCCCAACCAGGCTGCGCGCATACTGCAGGCGTACTTCGCGCGCCTTGGGGTGGCCCGTCAGATAGGCGCGCAAGGTCTCGGTCGCAGTCTCGGGGGAGTCCATGCGCTGCAGTTGCGCCTTGAGCATCACCGCCAAATCCCAGTCCGGCCGCAAGCCAAGCGCCTTGTCCGCCTCGACAACGCCGCGCCGCACCTCCGCGGCATTCAGCGCAGCCTGTGCGCGCGCAAAATGCGCTTCCGCCATGCCAACGTAGGGCAGGGTCAATTGCTCGACAATCGCCAATACTGCCTTCTTGTCCGGATGGCGGGCAAAGAGCCGATTCAGCCTCAGCAGCCCATCCTTAAGCGTTTCCCCTTCCTGCGCCAGCAGCTTGGCAACATGGGGCTGCAGTTCATCGAGACGATTGGCGCTTACCAGCAGGCCCGCCAACATCTGGCGCGCTTGCGGGGACTCGGGATCGATTTCCACCCACAGCCGGGCCGCCTGCAGGGCCATCTCGAGGTTGCGGCCATGCAGCGAAATCTCTGCGGCGCGCCGGGCGATGCGTGGGTCGCGCGTCGTGCGCGCCAGATCCAGATAGGCCGAGGCAGATAAGCCGAAGTTGCCCCTTTGCCCGGCAATTTCCGCCAGCAGCGCCTGATACAGAATTTGTCCGGTCAACTCCTGGTTGGGCAGTGGTTCGACACGCTCTCTGGGCTTGGCTTCCGGGGCGGGCTGGGCTGGAACTTCGCGGGCAGGCGCCTGGGCGCAGGCCGATATCATCAGTGCCGCAACGATGGCGGCAAACGCGGAAATGGGAGGTGGGTTGGTCATGTCTGGATAGGGGCGGGCGCAGCGTAGAATCGGATTTCGTTCGACTCATGTTAGGGGGTTTTGCCCCCCCCGGCAAGCAAACTGCGCTCCCTTCGCCATGCCCGAACTTCCTGAAGTCGAAATCACCCGGCGCGGCCTGCTGCACGAATTGCCCGGCCGCAAGCTCGATGCCGTTGTCGCGCGCCACACGATGCTGCGCTACCCGCTGCAGCCGGCACTCGCACGCATGGTTGCCGGACAAACGCTGCATGGAATCGATCGGCGCGGCAAGTATCTGCTGTTCCGCCTTGACCTTGGCACGCTGATCGTGCATCTGGGGATGTCGGGCAGCCTGCGCCTCGTACCTGCCGGCGAACCTGCGGGCAAGCATGATCACCTAGACCTTCTCTTCGGCGCGCGCGCGCTGCGACTGCGCGATCCGCGCCGTTTTGGCGCAGTGCTATGGGTACGGGGTGTTGCCGACGCGCATCCCCTCATCGCACCGCTGGGCATCGAGCCGCTGTCGAGCGCTTTCACGGGCACATGGCTATACAACGCGACGCGCGGCCGTGCCACGGCAGTCAAGTTGTTCCTCATGAACAGCCACGTCATTGTCGGCGTCGGCAACATCTATGCTTCAGAAAGCCTTTTCCGCGCGGGTGTCGACCCGCGCACGCCTGCCGGGAAACTATCGCGAAAGCGCTGCGATCGCCTTGTGTCTGCGATCAAGGCAACATTGGAGGCGGCACTTGCTGCCGGCGGCAGTTCCGTGCGCGATTTCATCCACAGCGACGGGGGTGCAGGCTGGTTTCAGCTGCAGCACTTCGTTTACGGCCGCGATGGCGAGCCCTGCCGCAACTGTGGTTCGGAGGTGCGCATCCTGCAACAGGGACAGCGCTCCACCTTCCACTGTCCGCGCTGCCAGCGCTGACGAACGGCCGTCTGCGGCTTCCGAGTTGCATTGTTTTCGCGAATTTGTATGCTAAATTGGCGTTTTTGAAGCACTTTCTGGAGTTGCCATGGGGCTTGTCCAGCATTTTTCCGCGTACAGCAATTGGCGTTCGGCGGTGTCCGAGAACCTGCTGAGCCTGAACAACTGGCTAAACGAGAACGAACTGGGCGACGCGCAAAGCGAGTTGCGTATTCAACAACTTCTCGAGCGGTTGCGCGAGGACAAGCTGATCATTGCCTTCGTCGCCGAATTCTCGCGCGGCAAGTCCGAGCTGATCAACGCCATATTTTTCGGCGACTACGGCAACCGCATCCTGCCTTCAAGCGCCGGTCGCACCACCATGTGTCCGACCGAACTGCTCTTCAATGCAGGGAAGCCCCCCGCGATCGAGTTGCTGCCTATCGAAACCCGTTCGACTAATGCCAGCGTGGCCGAATTCAAGCGGTTTCCGGAAGAGTGGCGTCATGTCGTGCTTGAGACGGCATCCGCGGAAGCCATGCATGCCGCCTTGTCCCGCGTCGGCGAACAGAAGGATGTCACGCAAGAGCTTGCGATCAAGCTCGGCTTTTCCATCGATGCGGAAGGCAAGGATGGCCTCAAACCGAACCCCGATGGGCTGGTGGAAATCCCCTGTTGGCGCCATGCAGTCATCAATTTCCCGCACCCCTTGCTCGAACAAGGCCTGGTCATCCTCGATACGCCTGGCCTGAATGCCATCGGCGCCGAACCGGAATTGACACTTTCCCAGCTTCCCAACGCCCATGCCATTCTTTTCATCCTGGCCGCCGACACTGGCGTCACCCAGTCAGATCTCGCCGTCTGGCGCGACCACGTCAACGGCGCGCGCACCCGGCAGAAGGGCCGCATCGCCGTGCTCAACAAGATCGACGGGCTGTGGGATGGCATACGCAGCGATGCGGAGATCGAACAGGAAATTACCCGGCAGGTAAGCGGCACGGCCGCGGTTCTCGAACTGGATCCCGCCCATGTTTTTCCCGTTTCGGCGCAGAAGGGCCTGCTCGCCAAGATCCACCGGGATGCCGAACTGCTTTCGAGGAGCCGGCTGCTCGCTCTGGAGCAGGCCCTGACGGCCGAATTGATACCGGCCAAACAGGATATCGTCTGCGACAACACCGAGAGCGAGGCTGTAGACCTCATCACCCGCACCCGCTCCCTGCTGGAAACCCGCCACCGCGGCATTACCGAGCAGTTCACCGAGCTCTCCGACCTGCGCGGCAAGAATCAGAGCGTCATCGAGTACATGATGCGCAAGGTCAAGTCGGAGAAGGAGGATTTCGAGAAAGGCCTGCAACGCTACTACGCCGTGAGAAGCGTCTTTTCACAGCTTACCAACAATCTCTATTCGCACCTGGGCATGGACGCGCTGCGTGACGAGACGCGCCGGACTCGCGAAACCATGCTGGAGGCCGCTTTCACGAGAAACATGCGCGCCGCCATGAAGAACTACTTCCGCCATGTCCGTGCAAACCTGGAGAAATCGACCGGAGAGATTGCCGAGATCACGAAGATGATGGAGGCCATGTACGGACGCTTCTCCACGGAGCACGGCATGAAGCTGGCCGCGCCCGCGCCCTTCTCGCTGCTGCGCTACGAGAAGGAAATCGACCGGCTGGAAAAGGGTTTCAATGACCATTTCAACACCCTGCTGAACATGGTGATGCATGCCAAGCGCGGCCTCACTCAGAGATTCTTCGAGACTGTAGCCATGCAGGTGAGGCGCGCTTTCGAACTGATCAACCGGGACATCGATCATTGGCTGCGCGCAGTCATGTCGCCGCTGGAAACCCAGGTGCGCGAATACCAGCTGCAACTGAAGCGCCGGCTGGAAAGCGTGAAGCGCATCCACCAAGCCACGGACACGCTGGAAGACCGGCTGCGCGAACTGTCTCAAATGCAGGCGACGCTGGAAGTTCAACTAGCCGAACTGAGCGGCATCGCCGAAGCGTTGCACACCACGCTTCACGCCGAGGCGAAGGAAGCTGCCGCTGTCACAGCGGCAGCCTGAAAGCTGCCCACTTCGCTGTCCGAGAGGCGCAGACGCTTCTATCGGGCTGGGTGCCGGACCATGCCTAACCGGCAGTAAGCTTGAGGAATTTCTTCTGCAACTGATCCTTGTCTTCGACCACGTCAGGATTGGGAACGATGCAGTCCACGGGACACACCTCGATGCATTGCGGCGTGTCGAAGTGGCCAACGCATTCGGTACATTTGGTGGGATCGATCTCGTAGACCTCTTCCCCTTGTGATATCGCGCCGTTCGGGCATTCCGGCTCGCACACGTCGCAATTGATGCATTCGTCGGTAATCATCAGGGCCATCTTGCTTTCCTCATTTGCTTGAAATTCTCTGCCGCAGGCGCTCGAGCACCAACGGCTGTACAAACTTTCCCACATCGCCACCAAGCACGGCGATCTCCCGCACCATCGTGGCGGAAATGAACTGGTAATTCTCGGCCGGGGTCAGGAACACGGTCTCCACATCCGGGTTCAGGCTTCGGTTCATGCCCGCCATCTGGAATTCATACTCGAAGTCCGATACCGCGCGCAGACCCCGCAGGATGATGCGCGCATCATGGCGGTGCAGGAAATCCATCAGCAGGCCATCGAATCCCTCGATACGCACATTCGGGTAGGCCGACAGCACCTCGCGCGCCATGTCGACACGCTCCTCGAGGGTGAAGAACGGTCGCTTGGAGCGGCTGTCCGCAACCGCCACCAGCACTTCATCGAACAGGCGCGAAGCGCGCCGCACCAGATCCTCGTGACCAAGCGTAAGCGGGTCAAAGGTGCCGGGGTAGATCGCAACGCCGTCGTTCATGCCGTGTTTGCCTCCAGCAAATGGTAATAAACCTGGCCCGCCTGTCCGCTGCGAACGGTTGCCCAGGCGCCTATGTGCGCAATGGGGAACTCGGCTTCTGCATAGATGCGTGCGCCAGGTGTCAGCAAGCCGGGCAGCCAGGGTTCGACGCGTTCAATCCAGCCCTGACGATAGGGGGGATCAAGAAACAGCAGGTCGTAGCGCCGGGATGCGCGGGAGAGGAATTTTAGCGCATCCGCACGAATCAGCTCCAGACGGCCGTCTGCCGGCTTGCCCTCAAGAACGATGGCATTGTTCCCAAGCGCGGCAAAGGCGCGCGCATTTCGCTCGACCAGCGTGACTCGCGCAGCGCCGCGCGAGGCTGCCTCGAAGCCGAGGACGCCGCTGCCGGCGAACAAATCCAGGCAGGCAAGCCCCGTGAGGTCCTGCCCAAGCCAGTTGAAGAGGGTCTCGCGCACGGCGTCCGGCGTCGGCCGCAAACCCGGCGCATCGAGAAAGGTGACAAGGCGGCGCTTCCACTCGCCGCCGACGATGCGGACCCGCGACATCGCGCTCAATCCCCTGCGACGATCACCGTCACGAAGTGCTCGGGTTTCACGTGTCGTGCAAAAGCTGCACGGATGTCAGCGACAGTCACCGCTTCGACCTTGCGGGGAAAATCGTCGAGATAGCTGAGCGGCAGGCCGTAAAAGCCGATCACCGAGAGATATTCGAGCAGCTTGCGATTGCTGTCGATGCGCAGCGGAAAGCCGTCGGCAAGATTGCGCCGCGCCGCCTTCAGTTCCACCTCGGTCGGACCGCGGGCAAGGAATTCGGCCAGCACTTCCTCGACCACCTTGAGCGCTTCCCCAGCCTGTTCGCGCTTGGTCTGCAATCCAATCTGGAAGGGGCCGGGCTGCTTCAGCGGCTGAAAATAGCTGTAGACACTGTAAGCGTAGCCGCGCTTCTCGCGCACTTCCTTCATCAGGCGCGAGACGAAGCCGCCGCCGCCAAGGATGTAATTGCCGACCAGCAATGGGATGTAGTCCGGGTCGCCGCGGCGCACTGCAGGCACGCCGATGTGGATGTGCGCCTGGCTGGCAGGATGATCAATGCGCACGGTGCTGCGCACCGGCATCGCCGTATCCGGCAGGCTGACTTCTGCAGGCGCATCCGGCAGTCCTTCCGTCAGGCGCTGGGCGATCGATTCGGCTTCGGCACGCGACAGATCGCCGATGATGGAGACGACAGCGCGGCGGGCGCCGTAGTGGGCGCGGAAGAACTTCAGCAAGTCTTCACGGGTGATATTTTCCATGCTATCCACCGTGGCGCGGCGGCCGTAGGGGTGCCCGGGGTACAGCTCCGCGGAAAAGCGCTTGGCGGCAATGCTCGCCGGTCGCGTGTCGGATTCCTTGATGCCTGCAATGCCGCGCGTCTTCTCGCGTTCCAGTGCCGCTGCAGGAAAAGTCGGACGCTGCAGCACCAGCCGTAGCAAATCCAGCCCCGCCTCGAGTTCGTGCTTCGAGGACAAACTGCGCAGGGATATGCCTGCACGGTCCAGATCGACGCCGCCGCCCAGCCGCGCACCGATGTCGGCGAGCCGGTCGGCGATCATTTCCTCGTCAAGATCGCCCGCTCCCATGTCGAGCAGGCCCCGCGTAAGCCCAGCCAGACCTTCCTTGCCCGGCGGCGCATAGGCCGAACCGGCGGCAAACTCGATCTGTACGTCCACGATGGGAACGACGCGACTCTCGACAAAATACGCCCGCGCACCCGAAGGCGTAGTCCAATGCTCGATCTTCGCGCCCGCCTGGGTGAGCGAAGCGGCGGCGCCCAGCAGGCAAGCCAGTAGCAGTTTCTTCATGGAGTCTCCGTTCAATGCCGTATTGCGGAGGCTGACTTTGGCGGCGTTCCTTCCGGCAACGGCTGCGGGTCGAGCGTCGCGACGGTCAGGCGGGCATCGTCGAAGTACTTCCTCGCCACTGCCTGCACCTCATCCGCAGTCACGCTGCGGATCTTCTCCAGCAAAGCGTCGATGTCGCGCCAGCGGAAGCCGGCGGCCTCGATGCGGCCGATCTCCATGGCCTGCGCCATCATCGAATCCCGTTTGTAGACCTGCGCGGCGATCGTTTGCGTCTTGACGCGCTCCAGTTCCTGCACGCTGACACCTTCACGGGCAACGCGGGCAATTTCCTCACGCAGCGCTGTTTCCAACTCGGCCACGGTCCTGCCCTCGGTCGGCGTGCCGCTGACGACGAAGAGCGCTTCGCCGCGCACCGTGGCATCGTAGCCGGCGCCGGCGGAAACGGCGATTCTCGATCCGCGCACCAGGTTTCGGGCAAAACGCGCGCCATCGTGTCCGTCGAGCACGGCAGCCAGCACTTCCAGGGCATATGGCTCACGCTCCTTGTCGACGTCCCGCAAGGCCGGCGCCTTCCAGGCCATGACAAGATAGGGCAGCTTTGCGGGCGCCTTGACGGTGATGCGCTTGATGCCCACTTGCGCCGGCTCGATTTGCGGCTTGCGCCCGGGAAGGGTGCGTCGCGGAATCTTGCCGTAGTGTTTCTCCGCAAGGCGGAATGCCGCTTCATGCCGCACATCGCCGACAATGATCACGTAGGCGTTGTTCGGCGCATACCAGCGACGGTACCACTCGCGCGCATCCGCCGCCGTCATGTTCTCCAGATCGTTCATCCAGCCGATGATGGGACGGCGATAGGGGTGCGCCTGGAAGGCGGCGGCCATCTGCTTCTCGTAAACCAGGGCCTGCGGGTTGTCCTCGGTGCGCAGTCGACGCTCCTCCATGACGACCCTGATCTCCTGCTCGAAATCCTTCGGGTCGAGCACCAGGTTGGCCATGCGGTCGGCCTCCAGCGCCATCATCTCGCCAAGGCGGCTGGTCGGCACTTGCTGGAAATAGGCGGTGTAGTCGAGGCTGGTGAAGGCATTGTCCCGCCCTCCTGCTGCGGCCACGCGCTTGTTGAATTCGCCCGGCTTGAGGTTCTTGGTGCCCTTGAACATCATGTGTTCGAGAACATGGGCGACCCCGGAAGTGCCATCCACCTCATCCATGCTGCCTGCGCGATACCAGACCATGTGCACCGCGGTCGGCGCGCGGTGATCTTCCTGCACGATGATGCGCAGGCCATTGGCCAGGGTCTTTTCGTAGGGATTGGCCCACGCGGTCGCTGCCGCCAAGGCCAACAATGCCACAATCAACTGTCTTCCCATCATGGGGGGGGTTCCCGCATCTGATAAAATTGTTTCACCATTCTCGCACGGGGATAGGCCCCGTGCCGATACTGACAGCCTCATCCATGCTTGGGTTCCTGAAGAAATCCGATTCCCCCGCTACGCCGCGCCCATCCTGGGCCGAGCGCCTCAAGGCCGGGCTCGCGCGCACGCGCGCCCAATTCGGCGGCCAGTTATCCGGCCTCTTCGGCCGCGGTCGCATCGACGACGAGATGCTCGAGGAATTGGAAACCACCCTGCTCATGGCCGACGTCGGCGTCGAGGCCACACGCTACCTGCTCGACGAACTGAGGACGGCCGTGCGACGCGACAAGCTGGAAACCGGCGCACAGTTGCGCGATGCGCTGGCCGGCATCCTGGTGCAACTGCTCAAACCGATGGAGCAACCTCTGGATGTTTCCGCCCACACGCCCTTCATCATCATGATCGTCGGCGTGAACGGCTCGGGCAAGACGACGTCCATTGGCAAACTTGCAAAACATCTGCAAGCCAAGGGCAAATCCGTGCTCCTGGCTGCCGGAGACACCTTTCGCGCAGCGGCAAGGGAACAGCTGGCCATCTGGGGGGAGCGCAACGACGTCACGGTCATCGCACAGGAGTCGGGCGATTCCGCAGCTGTCATATTCGATGCGGTGAACGCCGCCAAGGCGCGCGGCATCGACGTGGTGCTGGCGGACACCGCCGGCCGGTTGCCGACCCAGCTGCACCTGATGGAAGAAATTGCGAAGGTGAAACGCGTCATCGCCAAAGCGGAACCCGCTGCGCCGCATGAAGTTCTGCTGGTGCTCGATGCCAACATCGGACAGAACGCGCTGGCCCAGGTCAAGGCATTCGATGCGGCTGTCGGCATAACCGGCCTTGTCGTCACCAAGCTGGATGGCACAGCAAAGGGTGGCGTCATCGCAGCCATTGCACGCCAGCAGCCGGCAGGCCACCCAATAGCGCTTCGCTATATTGGGATCGGAGAAGGCATCGACGATCTTCAGCCGTTCTCGGCGCGCGAATTCGCAGACGCGCTATTCGAGTCGCCGAATCCATGATCCGCTTCGAGCAGGTCGGCAAGCGCTACCCAGGCGGGATTACGGCACTGGCTGACCTGACGCTGGCCATCGAGTCAGGCGAGATGGTGATCCTCTCGGGCCATTCCGGCGCCGGCAAAAGCACTTTGCTCAAGCTCATTCCCGCCATCGAGCGCCCGACGCAGGGTGTGGTTGTCGTCAATGGACAGAATGTCTCGGCGCTCAAGCGTGCCGCCGTGCCCTTTTTGCGGCGCAACCTCGGCATGATCTTCCAGGATCAGAAACTGCTCTACGATCGCAGCGTTTTCAGCAACGTCATGCTGCCGCTGGCCATTGCCGGCGTGCCGCCCCGCGATGCAGGCCGGCGCGTACGCGCGGCGCTCGACAAGGTCGGATTGCTGGAGCGCGAAAAGGCCATGCCAGTAGCGCTCTCGGGGGGTGAACAGCAGCGCCTGTCGATCGCCCGCGCAGTGGTGGCGCGGCCCTCGATCCTGATCGCCGATGAACCCACTGCGCATCTCGACGAACCTACCGCACGCGATATCGTCGCGGTACTTCATTCGTTCAACCAGGTCGGCGTCACCGTGCTGGTGGCCACCCACCACGAATCGCTGTTCGCTCCCTTCATGACGCGCCGCGTATCGCTTTCCCACGGCAGAATCGCGCAATGAGCGGTCGGCGCGATTACTGGCTGCCGGCGCTCCGAAGGAAGGTGCAATGAAGGGCTGGCTGCTGCACCATCACAAGGCCGCCGAACAGGCGTTGCGGCGTCTGGTCGCCACACCGGTCAATACGCTGCTGGGCGCCTTGGTCGTGGGCATCGCTCTCGCTCTTCCGGCGGGCGGCAACATGCTGCTTGTCAATTTCCAGCACCTCCTGCAACGCATCGCGGCGGCTCCGCAGATTTCCGTATTCATGGCGCTGGAAGCAGGAAAAAAGGAAGTCGGCGAGATCGAGGCGCGCCTCAGAAACCACCCGCAAACGCATGAGGTGCGCCTGGTCCCGCGCGAAGAAACATTGCGTCGGTTCAAGCAGAGCGAAGGCATCGGCGAGGTCATAGAGAGTCTGCCGCGCAATCCTTTTCCCGATGCCTTCATCGTGCTGCCGCGCAACGAGACCCCGGATGTCCTGGAGGGCATGCGTGCCGAGTTTGTGAGCTATCCCGGGGTCGAGCACGTACAGCTCGATTCAGCCTGGGTGAAAAAGCTCGACGCCCTGCTTCGCCTAATACGGTTGGTGGTTACCCTGCTAGCCGTGGCACTGGGCATGGCACTCGTCGCAGTCACTTTCAACACCATCCGCCTGCAAATCCTCACTCAGGGTGCAGAAATTGAAGTGAGCCGGCTACTCGGCGCTACCGACGCCTTCATCCGCAGGCCGTTCTATTACTATGGTGCCTTGCAGGGCCTGTCCGGTGGCTTGGTCGCCTGGCTGTCCGTATTTTGCGCTACCTGGTTATTGCGCAAACCAGTGGCAGAACTGGCCTCGTTATATGGATTCGAGTTGGTGCTGCACCCGCTTTCCCTGGCGGATTCGACCCTGCTTTTGGGCATGGCCGCCCTGCTTGGCTGGGCAGGGTCTTGGCTATCCCTTGCGCGCCACTTGCGCGATTAATTAATTAATATAATCAATATGTTAAATGTAACATGACAAGGGAACTTCGCGCCCCATTAGCACTCTACTGTTAGGAGTGCTAAAATTATTTCAGGAGGCTGACTCATATGACTTATTCGATGAATTTGCCCGTACCCGTCGCAGTTGGCAATCTGGAAAGCTATATTCAGGCGGCCAACCGCTTTCCGCTCCTCACTGAAGCAGAGGAGATCGGTTTGGCGCGGAAATTCCGCCAGGATGGCGACATCGAGGCGGCGCGCGGGCTGGTGCTGTCGCATTTGCGTCTGGTGGTTTCGGTGGCGCGAGGCTATCTGGGCTATGGTCTGCCGCATGCCGACCTCATTCAAGAAGGAAACGTCGGACTGATGAAGGCGGTCAAGCGCTACGATCCTGAGCGCGGCGTGCGTCTGGTGTCCTTCGCTATCCATTGGATCAAGGCCGAAATCCACGAGTACATCCTGCGTAACTGGCGTCTGGTGAAAATCGCCACGACCAAGGCGCAGCGGAAACTCTTCTTCAACTTGCGCAGCCTCAAGCAAGGCCTCAACACCATGAGCGGCGATGAGGTCGGTGCCATGGCGAAGCAGCTCGGCGTAAAGCCGGAAGAAGTGCGCGAAATGGAAACGCGCCTGACGGGTCGGGATGTTGCCATGGACGGCACGATTGATGATGACGGGGAATCGTTTGCCCCTATCGCCTATCTGGCCGACCCGGCTGAAGAACCCTCCGAGGCACTGGCGAATCGCGAAATGGAGCATCTGCAGGCTGAAGGGCTGAAGCAGGCTCTGGCACACCTCGACGCGCGCAGCCGCCGCATCATCGAAAGGCGCTGGCTCGCCGAGGAAGACACCGCAACGCTGCATGAACTGGCTGATGAGTACGGGGTGTCGGCCGAACGCATCCGTCAGATCGAGGCAAAAGCCATGCAAAAGATGAAGGGCATGCTGGCGCACACCGTCTGACCAGGCGCCGGCGAAAATAGAAAGGCCGCCGCGGGCCCCGCGGCGGCCTTTTTTCATTATGCCCCGGACCTACTTCCCGGCAATCAGAAGCCTGAGGTCCTTGGCGATCACTTCTGGTTTCTCGCCATGCTTGACGTAGAGGCGGAGTCGGCCCTGAGGATCATAGACATAGCTGCCTGCGGTATGGTCCACCGTGTAGGTCGTGGGCGTGCTGCCCGGCTGCTTCTTGTAGAAAATGCGGAATTCCTGCGCCGTCCTGGCAATGGTCTGCGCATCGGCATAGAGCCCGAGGAAGCTCGGGTTGAAGACGGGAACGTATTGCGCCAGCAATTGCGGTGTATCCCGCTCGGGGTCGACTGTCACGAAGAGGACCTGAACCTTGCTTGCATCCTCGCCGAGCAGTTTCATGGCCTCGGCCATGCCCGTCATGGTGGTGGGGCAGACATCCGGGCATTGCGTGTAGCCGAAGAAGATCACCACCGCCTTGCCGCGGAAATCCGCCATGGTGCGGGGCTTGCCGTTATGGTCGGTCAGGGCGAAATCCGTCGCGTAGCCGGCGGCGCTGATGTCGGTATTGCCGAATTGTGGCTGTGTATCGCAACCAGCCAGCAACAGGGCCAGCGTCAGAAGGAGCAGTCGGATCATCAAAATCTGAAGTAGTGATCCACCAGCAAAGCGGCAAACAACGCCGCCAGATACCAGATGGAGTAGCGGAATGTCTTGTGCGCCAGTTTGTCGCTGTAGGCGAGTTTCATCCGAATAGCGTAGGCGAGGAACACGCTACCCAGCAGCAATGCGCTGGCCAAATAGATCAAGCCGCTCATTTGGATGACGAAAGGCATGATTGTCACCCCGACCAGGAGAATCGTGTAAAGCAGGATCTGCAGGCGCGTGTATTCCGGACCATGGGTCACGGGCAGCATCGGCATGCCGGCCTTGGCATATTCCTGCGTGCGATAGAGGGCAAGGGACCAGAAATGCGGCGGCGTCCAGACGAATATGATGAGAAAGAGCAGGAGGGCCTCCGAGGTCACTTCGCCCGTCACGGCGGCCCAGCCCAATATCGGCGGCATGGCCCCAGAAGCACCCCCGATCACGATGTTCTGTGGCGTCGCCGGCTTGAGAAAAATCGTGTAAATGATTGCGTAGCCGACGAACGTCGCCAAGGTCAGCCACATGGTCAATGGATTGACGAACCAGTACAGCAGGGACAGGCCAATGCCACCGATCACGCCGGAAAAAAACAGTGTTTGCCGGGAGTTCACTTCGCCGCGCGGCAAAGGACGGCCGCGCGTGCGCGCCATGACGGCGTCTATTCTTTGCTCAATCAAGCAGTTTACTGCCGCCGCTGCGCCTGCAACCAGGGCGATGCCGGTGGTGGCTGCAACCAGAACTACGGGAGGCACGGCGCCCGGCACGGAGAGAAACATGCCGATCACCGCACAGAACACGATGAGGGAAACCACCCGGGGCTTGGTCAGCTGGAAATACTGATACAAGCGGTAGCCCAGCGTATTTTCGGGTGAGGGTAATGCCTTCATGCGAACCCCTGGATGGCGAACGTCCGCCGATTCAAAGCGTGGAATTTACCACGGCCCGCTGCGGGAATAAACCCGCAGGAAGCAAGGTTTCAACCCGCGCCGATGCGGGAGGGGCGCAGCAGGCGCTGCAAATCCTTGATCACGCGGGTCGGATCGGGCTTCTCGGGAAAGCGCATCATGAGATTTCCTTGCGGATCCACTACATACAGATGTCCAGTACGATCCGTCGGCGCAGGAAACGAGGTCAGCGTGTCGCTTCCTGCTGCAAACACCATCCAAGTCCCCTCGTAATCCGCCAGCAGGTCCGGCGCAGGACGGTGGCTGTCCGACAGCAGCCAGACGCGCTCCAGGCGGACCATGTCCTTTCCTTGCGCCAAGCGAACCTGGCGCATCGCATACAGCTTTTCCCTGCAACGTGAACCACAGTCACCCGAATCGATCTGCAGCAAAAGCCATTTGCCTCGCAGCTGTTCAAAACGGAACTCCTCGCCACCGAGCAGCTTCAAGGGCTTTGCGGGAAGTTGTGTCGGCTGCAGCAGATCGCCATGATTCATGCGGCTTGCCGGCGGCGAGACATAATAAAAAAAGAGCGCCGCGACGATCGGAAAGGCGCTCACCAGCCCAATCGCCAGCACGATGCGTTTCTGCTTATTCATCAGGTTTCCTGCGCTCCATAGATGCCACAAGGCCGCCCGCCGCTGCGGCGGCTGCCGCCAGATACCACACAATGGCAAAACCCCAGTGCTTGAGGGCCCCGCTTTCAGATGGCCGCCAGTCCCGCACGAGTCCATCATGAACCTCATCCGTCTGCAGGAGGATGATTGGCTGCAGCGTGAGCCCGGACCACTCCCGAAAGCGATCCAGCGCCAGGTGCTGCCAGACTCTGCCCTTGCTGTGATCCGGAGCCAGTTCGAACACCTTGCCGGAAGGGCTATGCGCGATGCCGATCACGTCTACCCGTGATTCACGCACCGCCGGCAGGGTGGGCAGCTCAGAGCGCAACCGCGGTGCGGCAATCCAGCCGCGATTCACCAGGATGCACAAGCTTGTTCCTTCAATGCGCAGGGGCGTGATGACATGATAGCCGGCAACCCCATTGTGAACCTTGTTGTCTATGAGGACAGTCCTGTCCGCGAGCCAATGTCCGCGCGCATTGGCCGGATGCTTGTCGAGAATGGCGGCATCGACCAGTGCGGCGCCCACCTGGATCGGCGCGTCATACCTTGCGCCCTCGATGCGGTCAAAGGCGTTCTGTTTCTGCTCCGCGCGGCTGCGCTGGAAATTGCCAATCGCAATCGCGGTGAAGCAGGCAACCATCGCCAGCAACAGGACAGGACGATATTTGAAACGGATCTTCAAAGGTTTTGTCCATGGAAGCGGGAGCAGCGTTCAGCTAAACTGCACTAAAGGAAATTCCAAACATGCGCATCGTCGTCATCCTGTTTCTGATCGCCATCATCGCCAGCCTGGCTTCGGCGCTGGTATTTCTTTTCCGAGACCAGGGCCGCGAGCGAAAGCGCATGGTCAAGGCGCTTGCCTTGCGCGTCGGCCTGTCCATCATGCTCTTCGTTATTCTGACGGCAGGCTACTATTCCGGCCTGATCACGGACAAGCTCTAAGAAAAATACGCCGCGGCAAGCGCGGCGGATTAATTCACCGGGACGGCAAGGCGCCCCCAGGGTGATTCTCTATAGCCAGTACACCACGACGAACAGGAAGAGCCAGACCACGTCGACGAAGTGCCAGTACCAGGCCACAGCCTCGAAGGCAAAATGATGGTCGGGCTTGAAGTGGCCTGCCATGACGCGGAAGAAGATCACCAGCAGCATGGTCGCGCCGATCGTCACGTGCAGCCCATGGAAGCCAGTCAGCATGAAAAAAGTCGATCCGTAGACACCGGTCGTCAGTTTGAGATTCAGCTCCTGGTAGGCATGTACGTACTCGTAGACCTGCAGGCTGAGAAAGAGTAATCCCAGTGCGATGGTGAGCATCAGGCCGATCTTCAACTGGCCGCGCTTGCCCGCAAGCAGGCCCCAGTGCGCCCAGGTCAAGGTTGCGCCGGAGGACAGCAGCAACAAGGTGTTGATGAGGGGGATTCCAGCGGCGCCCATCGGCGTGAATTGCTCGGCGAATTTCGGTCCGGCGCTCGGCCAGACGGCCTTGAAGTCCGGCCACAGGAGTTGCTGCTCCGCGCTTGCCAGATCCGGCACTGAGAGCACGCGAACATAGAAAAGCGCGCCGAAAAAAGCGGCGAAGAACATCACTTCCGAGAAGATGAACCAGCTCATGCCCCAGCGGAACGAGACATCGACCTGCCTGTTGTACTTGCCGCCCTCGGATTCATCGATGACTCGGCCGAACCAGCCGAACAACATGAACAACAGCACAGCGAAGCCCGTCAGGACCACATAGGGGCCAGCGCCGATCTTGTTCATCCATAACACTGCCCCCGATGCCAGCAGGAACAGTGCCGCGGAACCCACCAGCGGATAGTGCGATGGATTCGGAACGAAATAGCGGGATGCCTGCTGATTCATGACTACCTCCAAGGTCTCTATGTTTCTTACTTTATTGCGACAAGCTGTACGAATGCGATGATCGCCATGACAAATACCGCCACGACGACAACGCCCGCCACGATCACCTGGATCGGCCGCAGCCCTGCAGAATCCTCATCGTGCATGCGGCGATGCCTGACACCGATCAGTGCCGACAACACCGTCCGCAGCGCTTGCAGAAGTCCGGCTCTGCGATCAACCATAGTCATCCCGCCGCTCATGCGCCAGGCCTGGCCGGCTTCGAAGCCGGCTCCGCAAGCGTGCCCGCCACCTCGAAGAAGGTGTACGACAATGTGATCGTGTTCACATCCTCAGGCAATGCAGGATCGATCACAAACACGACGGGCATCTCCCTCGACTCGCCCGGCCCCAACGTCTGCCGGGTGAAGCAGAAGCATTCCAGCTTTCTGAAATGCGCGGCGGCAAGCTGCGGGCCGTAGCTGGGGATTGCCTGCCCGGTAACAGCGTGGTCGCGCGTATTGCTCACCCGATATACGACATGCACCAGTTCGCCCGGATGGACTTCCACGCTGGATTGCCCCGGCTTGAAGCTCCACGGCAAGCCGTGCAGATTGGCGTCGAATTCGACCGTCACTGTTCGACTGGTGTCGACCTGCGTGTTGCGCAGGGGGTCATCTGCGTTGAGCAGATTGTTGATGCCGGTCACCTCGCAGAACTTCTGGTACATCGGCACCATGGCATAACCGAAGCCGAACATGAGTACGGCCACCACCAGCATCCTGACGAGGACACGACGATTGTCGGCGTTGCGCTGCTTGTTCATTTGAAAAGCCAGTAGCGCAGAATGAAGCCGACGAACAGGGCAACCGCAATCGAAGCCATGATCAGCGCGGTTCTGCGGCTGCTGGAGGCCTGTCTCGGGTTCACGCGTGCCCCTTCGCCTCGCTCAGCACCGGCGGCTCTTCGAAGGTGTGATAGGGGGCCGGCGAAGGCAAAGTCCATTCCAGTCCGGTTGCACCTTCCCAAGGCTTGGCCGCGGCTTTCTCGCCGCCGCGAATGGTCTTCAGCACCACGTACAGGAACAGCAGCTGGCTCAGGCCGAAGCCGAATGCCCCAAACGTCGACACCTGGTTGAAGTCGGTGAACTGCAGGGCGTAGTCGGGGATGCGGCGGGGCATGCCGGCCAGTCCGAGGAAATGCTGCGGAAAGAAGGCGATGTTGAACGAGATGAGGGACAGCCAGAAATGCCACTTGCCCAGCGTTTCGTCGTACATGTGGCCGGTCCACTTGGGTAGCCAGTAATACACCGCCGCAAAGGCGGAAAAGAGCGCTCCCGCCACCATCACGTAATGAAAATGTGCGACCACATAGTAGGTGTCCTGCAACTGCACATCGACCGCCGTGTTCGACAGCACCAGGCCGGTGAAGCCGCCGATGGTGAACAAAAACAGAAAGCCCAGTGCAAACAGCATGGGCGTCTCGAAAGTCATCGATCCGCGCCACATCGTCGCCACCCAGTTGAATACCTTCACGCCAGTCGGCACCGCAATCAGGATGGTGGCGTACATGAAGTAAAGCTGGCCGGCGACCGGCATGCCGACTACATACATATGGTGCGCCCAGACAATGAATGAAATCAGCGCGATCGAGGCGATGGCGTACACCATCGAGGTGTAGCCGAAAAGCGGCTTGCGCGCGAAGGCCGGGATGACGTGCGAGACGACGCCGAAAGCCGGCAGGGCAATGATGTAAACCTCAGGATGGCCGAAGAACCAGAAGATGTGCTGGAACAGCACCGGGTCACCGCCTCCGGCCGCACTGAAGAAGCTGGTGCCGAAGTGGCGGTCCGTCAGGATCATGGTGACGGCGCCGGCCAGCACGGGCATCACGGCGATGAGCAGATAGCCGGTGATCAGCCAGGTCCAGCAGAACATCGGCATGCGCATGAGTGTCATGCCTGGTGCGCGCAGGTTGAGGATCGTCGTCACGATGTTGATCGATCCCATGATCGACGACATGCCGAGGATATGCACAGCGAAGATGGCCATGTCCATGCCGATGCCCATCTGGATGGACAGCGGCGGATAGAGCGTCCAGCCGGTGCCGGCGGCGCCGCCAGGCACGAACATGGATGCCGTCAGCAAAATCCCGGCGGGGGGCAACAGCCAGAAACTCCAGTTGTTCATGCGCGCGAACGCCATGTCGGGCGCGCCGATCATCATCGGTATCATCCAGTTGGCGAAGCCGACGAAGGCCGGCATGATCGCGCCGAACACCATGATCAGGCCGTGCAGCGTGATCATCTGGTTGAAGAACTCCGGCTCGACGTACTGCAGGCCCGGCTGGAACAGCTCGGCACGGATGATCAGGGCCATCGCCCCGCCCACCATGAACATGGCGAAGCTGAACCACAAGTACATCGTGCCGATGTCCTTGTGGTTGGTGGTGGTGATCCAGCGCATGATCCCTTTCGGATGATGCGAATGATCGTCCCCGTGTGCGTGGCCTGCGCCGTGAACGTGGGTGGCTTCCATCTTGTCTCCTTGTACCTTTTGTATCCCGCGAATTCCGTTTACTTGCGCGCAGCCTGGATGTCGGCCGGCTGCACCATGTCGCCCGTCTTGTTGCCCCAGGCGTTGCGCTCGTAGGTCACGACAGCCGCAATGTCGCCATCGCCGAGTTGTCCGCCATAGGCTGCCATGGCCGTATTGGGCTTGCCGTTCAGGACAATGGCGATGTGGTCCTTCTTGGGCCCCTTGGCCAGTTTGGAGCCATCCAGTGCCGGGAAGGCGGGCGGCAGGCCCTTGCCGTTGGCCTGGTGGCAGGCGACGCAGTTGGCCGCATAGACTTTCTCGCCGCGGCTCATCAACTCATTCAGGGAGTAGGTCTTTCCGCCCTCATCGGCGGCAGCAGCCATCTGCTTCTTCTGCTCGCCAACCCACTGCGAATACTTCTCGGCGGACACCACTTCGACCACAATCGGCATGAAGGCGTGGTCCTTGCCGCACAATTCGGCGCACTGCCCGCGGAAGATGCCTTCCTTCTCGGCCTTGAACCAGGTATCGCGGACATAGCCGGGAATGGCGTCCTGCTTGACGGCCAGGGCCGGCACCCACCAGGAGTGGATCACGTCGGTCGCCGTGGTGAGCATGCGGATTTTCTTGCCGACCGGCACCACGACGTGGCGATCCACTTCGAGCAGGTAATTGCCGCCCTTTGCTGCAGTGCCGCGGATTTGGTCAGCGGGGGTCGTCGTCAGGCTCATGAACTTGATCCCCTCGCCCTCGCCCTTCAGGTAATCGTAGCCCCATTTCCACTGATAGCCGGTTGCCTTGATGGTGATGTCTGCCTGGGAAGTGTCACGCATGTTTAGCAAGGCCTTGGTGGCAGGCCAGGCCATGGCAACCAGAATCAACAGGGGCACCACGGTCCAGGCGATCTCCACCATGGTGTTGTCGTGAAACTGGGCCGCCTGATGGCCCCTGGACTTGCGGTGTTTGAACACCGAATAGAACATGACGGCGAATACGCCGATGAAAATCACGACAATGATGATCATCATCAGGTTGTGCAGATCAATCACCGTCTGGGCAGCCTTGGTTGCCGGGCTCTGAAAGTTGAATTCCCAAGCCGCGAGTGCCATGCGCGACCAGACCATGAGCGCAATGCCCGCCAGGCACGACTGAGTCTTCTTGTTGATTCCCATCAGAAAAAATCTCCTTGAATGTAATCCGTCGCGTGCTGAACTAAAGGCGTGCTCATGCCGCCCCGGAGAACGCTCATGACGTCATTCCGATCAGCCCACCCTTCATTCTGATTTCCCCGGCGCAGACCGCGCGACCCTCAATGTTTAGGCTTAAATTTTTCGGTACGCTATCACGCGATATGAATTCTTTCAAGCTGCATTGATGCAGATCAAATGGATATGGCTATAAGAATAACTGCGGCGATATGCCGCATCCGGGAATGGCGTGACTGAAAGATGCTGCGCAAACCTTCCGTCTGGATGCCGGCCGGTGTATCGGCCGGGGCTGGCGTTTCAACCAGGGGCGAGAGCCTTGAGGATGCGGTCATGCACGCCGCAAAATCCTCCGTTGCTCATGACGAGTATGTGATCTCCGGCGCGCGCCGCGGCCGACACCGCTGACACAAGAGTGTCGATGTCCTCGTAGGCCTGCGCCCTGGCGCCGAGCGGTGCCAGGGCGATGCGTACATCCCAGCCCAGATCGGCTGCATAGCAATAAGTGAGTTCCGCCTCCTGCAGGCTGGCCGGAAGTTGCGCCTTCATTACGCCCAGCTTCATAGTATTGGAGCGCGGCTCCAGCACCGCCAGGATGCGCCCGCCGCCAATCCGCTGCCGCAACCCGGCGATCGTCGCCGATATGGCCGTGGGGTGATGGGCAAAGTCGTCATACACCGTAACGCCGCGTACCGTGCCTCGCACT
This sequence comes from Betaproteobacteria bacterium HGW-Betaproteobacteria-14, assembly GCA_002840845.1. GTDB lineage: Bacteria > Pseudomonadota > Gammaproteobacteria > Burkholderiales > Rhodocyclaceae > Desulfobacillus. The sequence continues at coordinate 104,781 of PHCS01000001.1, read as the reverse complement.
TCCAGTCGGCGCTTGATCCCCCCGAAAGTGGCGAGTGCGGCCAGCGCCGCAGCCGGAGGCACGCCGGCATGTCTCGCCGCGGCTACAGCCGCAAGGGCGTTGCTACGATTATGCTGGCCCGGCATGGCCAAGCCGAGATGACCGATCTCTTTATCTGCAAAGGTCACGCCACTCGAACCCGCCGCATCGAGATCGCCTAGGCTCCAGCCCGATGGGTCATTGAACCACTCAATGGGCGTCCAGCAACCCCGCTCCAATACGCGCCTCAGGGCGGACTCACGGGCATTCGCAACGACCAGGCCTGATCTAGGCAGTATGCGTATAAATTGGTGAAATTGAGCTTCAATTGCTGCAAGATCATGGAAGATGTCGGCATGATCATACTCAAGGTTATTCAGAACAGCAGTCCGCGCCTGGTAATGAACGAACTTCGAGCGCTTGTCACTAAAGGCGGTGTCATATTCGTCCGCCTCGATCACGAAAAACGGGCTGGAAGTCAGTCGCGCCGATACGCCGAAATCCTTGGGTACCCCGCCAATCAGAAAGCCGGGAGCCATGCCGGCATGTTCCAAAATCCAGGCCAGCATGGATGCGGTGGTTGTCTTGCCGTGGGTGCCGGCCACGGCCAGCACCCATTTGTCGCGCAGAATGTTTTGCGCCAGCCACTGCGGACCGGATATATAGGGCAGGCCCTTGTCGAGAAGTGCCTCAAGCAGTGGGTTGCCGCGCGATATGGCGTTGCCGACGACAAACAGGTCCGGTGCCAACGCGATCTGGCCTGCTTCGTAGCCCTCGATCAGCTCGATGCCCTGAGCCTCGAGCTGAGTGCTCATGGGCGGATAGACATTGGCATCGCATCCCGTCACACGATGTCCGGAGGCCCTGGCCAGCAAGGCGATGCCGCCCATGAAGGTGCCGCAAATGCCGAGTATGTGTATGTGCATCGCCATCCCGCTACAATAGCGCCGAATTCTAACCGATCCGCCTGTATCCCCAGCAATGTCCTATCACGATCGGAATGCCCTGAGAAACAACACGATGCGACGAAGCATCGCCGCGCTGGCCGCTCGTCTGATGGCCGAAGATGGCATATCGGACTATCGGTTCGCCAAACGCAAGGCCGCACGGCAACTGGGTGTTCCGGAAACCGAGGCATTGCCAAACAACGCGGAAATCGAAGCGGAGCTGCGCGCCTACCAGGCGATCTACCAGGAAGACGAGCAGCGCGAACGGCTTCTGGAAATGCGTCGAACCGCAGTCGAGGTCATGCGCCTGCTGGATCCCTTTCGTCCTTACCTGACCGGAGCGGTACTCGATGGCACCGCCGGCCGCTTTGCGGATATCGACTTGGAAGCCTTTCCGGACAACAGCAAGGAAGTGGAGATCTTCCTCCTCAATCAAGGAATTCGTTTTGAGCAGAACGAGCCGCGGCGTGGCGGGGCCGAGACCCCAGAGTGTGTGCTTACCTTCGACTGCAATGAATTCCCGGTGCGGCTATCCCTCTTCGAGCCGGATGCCGAGCGCGCGCAAAAGCGCCGCAATGGGCGGCCCGCCGAACGCGCCCGTCTCGCCTTGGTGGAATCCATGCTGGAGGTTCCAGACAAATGAGCAAGGCCGTCCGGCACGCTTTATTGCTCATAGCCGTCTCGACATGCGCCGCAATGGCCGGCTATTTCTTTGGCCGTCCAAAGACCGCCCCCCTGCCCCCCCCTGCGATTATCCCCGCCATGGATGCGCCCGCCCGCCTGATGGCGTTGACATTGCCGGATCTAAACGGCCAGCCTCAATCCCTGGCGCAGTGGAAGGGGAAAGTCCTGGTCATAAATTTCTGGGCGACCTGGTGCGCCCCCTGCAGGGAAGAAATGCCGGAATTCTCAAGAATAAGCGCTAAATACGCTTTGAACGGTGTTCAATTTGTGGGGATCAGCATTGATTCTGCCGATAAAGTTGCAGAATTCCAGAAGGAAATGCAGATCAACTACCCCCTGCTTATCAGCAATCTTGAATCCCTCGACCTATCAAGCGATTTAGGCAATCGCGCCAAAGCCTTACCTTTCACAGTCATCCTGCGGCCAGACGGCAGCCCGCAAGAAATCAAGCTTGGCAAATACGCGACTGCAGATCTGGAAAAAGTCATCCTGACCGCCCTTCAGCCACGCTGATTATCCGCCATATTCCATCTATTTCTGGACAACATGCTGACATTTCCGGCAAACTTGCATATATGAATGCAAAGAAAACCGGTCAAAAATCAGCCAGGAATGCCAATGGCAAGCAGCGCATTCTTGTAGTGCATGGTCCGAACCTGAATCTTCTCGGGTCCCGAGAGCCTGATATCTATGGACTGGACTCCCTTGGGGACATCAATGCATCTCTCGCAAAACAAGCCAAGGCTGCTTCGATTGAACTGATTTCCTTCCAGAGCAACCATGAGGGTGACCTGGTCGATCGCATCCAGGCTGCCCGCAACGAAGGGGTGGCCTTCATAATTCTCAACCCGGGCGGCTACACCCATACCAGCGTCGCCATGCGTGACGCTCTGTCGGCCGTGGCCATTCCCTTTGTCGAAGTGCATCTTTCCAACATCCATGCGCGGGAACCTTTCCGTCGGCATTCCCATTTCTCGGACATAGCCGTCGGCGTCATTTGCGGCCTGGGAAGCCAGGGTTACCGGCTTGCCCTAGACTTCGCGCTCAATCGCATTCGCTAGAAACCGGCCCGCGACGGGGCTCGCGCAAGTTCCGGCCGACGCGGCGTCGATACATACAGGAGAAATAATGGACCTCAGAAAACTGAAGGCCTTGATTGATCTGGTGGAAAAATCCGGCATTGCCGAACTGGAAATCACCGAAGGGGAAGAGAAGGTGCGCATTGCCAAGCAAGGCATTGCGGCGCCGACGACCGCACCCACCTATGTGCATCACGCCGCTCCAGCTTCTCCGGCCCCTGCGCCCGCCGCTGCGCCGCCGACAGCCGCCGAGCTGTCGGCTGCTGCCGAACCTGACGGCCATGTCGTAAAAGCCCCAATGGTCGGCACCTTCTATCGCTCCTCGGCGCCAGGCTCGCCCTCATTCGTCGAGGTGGGGCAGACGGTCAAGGCCGGCGAAACCCTCTGCATCATCGAGGCCATGAAACTCATGAACGAGATCGAGTCCGACGCCTCAGGCGTCGTCAAGGCCATCCTGGTGGAGAACGGTCAGCCGGTCGAGTACGGTCAGCCTCTCTTCATCATCGGCTGAATGCAGGTCGGGCCTCAGCCCGACAGTAGCAGTTGATCGGACTCCGATGTCGGGCTGAAGCCCGACCTACTTACCCATAAAGCCATGTTCGAGAAAATTCTCATTGCCAATCGAGGGGAAATCGCCCTCCGCATCCAGCGCGCCTGCCGCGAACTGGGCATTAAAACCGTAGTCGTCCATTCGGAAGCGGACACCGAGGCGAAGTACGTCAAGCTTGCCGACGAGTCCGTTTGCATAGGACCGGCGCCCTCCTCGGCCAGCTACCTCAACATCCCGGCCATCATCTCGGCGGCAGAGGTGACGGATTCCGAGGCGATCCACCCGGGTTACGGCTTCCTCTCGGAAAACGCCGATTTCGCGGAGCGGGTCGAGAAGTCCGGCTTCGTGTTCATCGGCCCGCGGCCCGAAACCATCCGCCTGATGGGCGACAAGGTCTCCGCCAAGGACGCCATGAAGGTCGCCGGTGTGCCCTGCGTCCCAGGATCCGAGGGCGCGCTGCCTGAAGACCCGAAGGAAGTCATCAAGATCGCCCGCACCATCGGCTACCCGGTCATTATCAAGGCGGCCGGCGGCGGCGGCGGGCGCGGCATGCGCGTCGTGCATACCGAGGCGGCCTTGCTCAACGCGGTCACCATGACTCGCGCCGAGGCACAGGCCGCCTTTGGCAACCCGATGGTCTACATGGAAAAATTCCTGGAAAATCCGCGACATATCGAGTTTCAGGTGCTGTCCGACTCCTACAAGAACACGGTCTGGCTGGGCGAACGGGATTGTTCCATGCAGCGCCGCCACCAAAAGATCATCGAGGAGGCTCCGGCACCCGATGTCGCCCGCCGCCTCATCGCGCGCATCGGCGATCGCTGCGCGGAAGCCTGCCGCAAGATCGGCTATCGAGGCGCAGGCACCTTCGAGTTTCTCTACGAGAATGGCGAGTTCTACTTCATCGAGATGAACACCCGCCTGCAGGTCGAACATCCCGTGACCGAATTCATCACCGGCATCGACCTGGTGCAGCAGCAGATCCGCATCGCCGCCGGCGAGAAGCTTGCCTTCCGCCAGCGCGACATCGAACTGAAGGGCCACGCCATCGAGTGCCGCATCAATGCCGAGGATCCATTCAAGTTCACGCCTTCTCCAGGCCGCATCATCTCCTATCATCCGCCCGGCGGGCCCGGCATCCGCGTCGATTCGCACGCCTACAGCGGCTACAACGTGCCGCCGCATTACGACTCGATGATCGGCAAGCTGATCGCCTATGGCGACACGCGGGACCAGGCCATCCGGCGCATGCGCATCGCGCTCTCGGAAATGGTGGTGGAAGGCATCAAGACGAACATCCCGCTGCATCAGGAACTGATGCTCGACGCCCGCTTCATGAAAGGTGGCACCAGCATCCACTACCTCGAGCACAAACTGGCCGCGAAGGACGAGGCGGTCAAGGGGAAGTAGGTCGGGCGTAGGTCGGGCTTCAGTCCGACATGAGTCGTCAAACAACCGTCGCTGTCGGCCTGAAGGCCGACCTACATAAATGAGCTGGCTTTCAGTTTCCTTCGCCACGGACGCCGCACACGCCGAAGCGCTCTCAGACGCCCTGCTGGCGTTGGGCGCGCTTTCGGTCGGCGTCGAAGATGCCGACGCCGGCACCGAGCGCGAGACGCCGCAGTTTGGCGAACCGGGCAGCGCACAGTCCCCGCTCTGGGCGCATAGCCGCGTAACCGCCCTGTTCGACCCAAACGCGGATATCCCGCTGATTGCCGCCGCAGCCGCAGGCGAGGCCGGACTCGAAGCGACGCCGCCTTACGATATCCTCGAGGTCGCGGAGCAGGACTGGGTGCGGCTGACCCAGTCGCAATTCGAGCCGATTCGCATCAATGGGCGCCTCTGGATCGTGCCCTCATGGCATCGGGCACCAGATCCCGATGCGATCAATCTTGCGCTTGATCCGGGCCTGGCATTCGGCACGGGCAGCCACCCGACAACACGCCTGTGCCTGAACTGGCTGTGCAGCCATATTCAGGCTGGCGCCAGTGTGCTCGATTACGGCTGTGGTTCGGGTATATTGGCCATCGCTGCGGCCAAGCTCGGGGCCGGGAGCGTCGTGGGCGTCGATATCGACGAAAACGCCCTTGCCGCAGCTGCCGGCAATGCCGAACGCAACGGCACGAAGCTGCAACTGTTCCACTCCGGGATCCCTCTCGACATGCAATTCGATATCGTGGTTGCCAACATCCTCACCAATCCGCTCTGTGTGCTGGCGCCTCTTCTCGCGGAGCGTACCCGGCAGGGAGGGCTGATCGCGCTCTCGGGCATCCTGTCTTCGCAGGTCAGTCAGGTTCAGGAAGCCTACCGGCCTGCCTTCGAGCTGGTGGCCCATGCTGACAAGGAAGGCTGGAGCCTTCTCGAGGGCGTACGGCAATGATGCTGACCCGCTGCCCTGGCTGCGGCACCGCCTTCCGCGTCACGCCCGATCAGCTCAAGGCGCGCGCCGGCAAGGTACGTTGTGGCCATTGCAGCGCGGTATTCAACGCGCTGGAAACCCTTGAAGACAGCCCGCCCGCCGGGGCGGCAGCGGAAGCGGCCGCATCTCCCGCGGAATCCGCCTCGCCGCCCCTCGTCGAGGCCCCCTTTTCTGAGCCATCTTCTGAAGATAGCCCTCCGGCGCCAACGCCAGCCGAGCCGCTGCCCCATCAGGAGGCTCGGCATGAGCATGAATCCCTGGACATCCTGCTGGCGGACATCGGCGTTTCAACGGAACCTCCCATATCACGTTCGCGCTGGCTGGCATGGGGCCTAGCGGGTTTTCTGGCGCTGGCTGTGCTGGTCGTGCAGGCCGCCTTCGTCTTTCGTGGCGAGCTGGCCGTCTCCCAGCCCGACCTGCGCCCGCTGCTGGTCGATCTGTGCGGATTGCTGGAATGCGACATCCCCTTGCCGCGCAAGCCTGAACTGGTCAGCATCGAGGCATCCGATCTGCATCCCGACCCGCAACGCAAGAATCTGCTGGTGCTGGTGGCAACGCTGAAAAATCGGGCTCCTTTCGCGCAGGACTACCCTCATCTGGAGCTGACCCTGACGGATGTTCGCGATCAGCCGGTAGTGCGCAAGGTCTTCACCCCGGCCGAATACCTGGCGCAGGAGACGGAGGTTCGCGCCGGTTTCGCCGCCAACGGCGATATGGCAGTCAACCTCTGGCTGGACGCCACCGATATCGGCGCAAGCGGTTACCGGCTATACCTGTTCTACCCCTAAGCAAAACCATCCGCCACATAACGACAGACACCCATGACAACCATCACCCGTGCAGGCAAGCCCATCCACCTAAGCGGTCGATTCCCCAAGCCCGGCGACTCGGCGCCGGATTTTTCGCTGGTCGCCACCGACCTAAGCGATTTGGGTCTGAAGGATTTTGCCGGCAAGCGCAAGGTGCTGAATATCGTACCGAGCCTGGATACGCCTACTTGCGCAATTTCCACGCGCAAGTTCAACGAACAGGCCGCCGGTTTGTCCAATACGGTTGTACTGGTGATCTCTGCAGATTTGCCTTTCGCCATGAAGCGTTTCTGCGAAACCGAGGGGCTGAGCAATGTTGTTTCGTTGTCCACCATGCGCGGACGCGAGTTCATGACCAATTATGGCGTCAAGATCGAGGACGGGCCGATTGCCGGCATCACTGCCCGTGCCGTGGTGGTGATAGACGAAAACGACAAGGTAACCTACAGCGAACTCGTTCCCGAAATCAGGCAGGAGCCGAACTACGACGCGGCACTCGCCGCGCTCAAGTAATCATCCAAGAAAGGGAAGACGCGCAATGAGGACGCTGATCTGCGGCTCGATGGCTTACGACACCATCATGGTGTTCCACGACCGATTCAAGAACCACATCCTGCCCGACCAGCTGCACATCCTCAATGTCGCCTTCCACGTGCCGGACATGCGGCGCGAGTTCGGCGGCTGCGCCGGCAACATCGCCTACAGCCTGAAGCTCCTCGGCGGCGAGCCCCTCATCATGGCCACCGTCGGCGAGGACTGCGCGCCCTACATGCACCGCATCGAGCGCCTCGGCCTGGATCGCAGCCATGTCCGGGAGGTGCCGGCGACCTTTACAGCGCAGGCCTTCATCACCACCGATCTCGACGACAATCAGATCACCGCCTTTCACCCCGGGGCGATGAACCACTCGCATCTGAACCATGTCGCCGATGCGCAGGGGCTGACTATCGGCATCGTCGCCCCCGACGGCCGCGAGGGCATGATGCAGCACGCCCAGGAATTCCACGATGCCGGCGTGCCCTTCGTCTTCGACCCCGGCCAGGGCTTGCCGCTGTTCAGCGGCGAGGAACTTCTCAACTTCCTGGAACTCGCCGACTATTGCTGCGTCAACGACTACGAGGCCCGGCTGTTGTCCGAGAAGACGGGACGGTCGGTCGCGGAACTGGCTGGCCTGGTCGATGCGCTCATCGTCACTCTGGGCGCCAATGGCGCAGAGATTCACACGGGTGGTCAACGCCTCGACATCCCCAGCGTTAAGCCGGATGACCTGGTCGACCCGACAGGATGCGGCGACGCCTTCCGCGCCGGACTGCTCTTCGGCATTGCCAGCGGCATGGCTTGGGAGAAGGCGGGGCGGCTCGCATCGCTGATGGGATCGATCAAGATCGCCCACCGTGGCGGACAGAACCACAAGCCGGCGCAGGACGAAATCGCCGAGCGCTACCGGACTGCGTTCGGCGAAACTCCTTGGTAGGCCGGATGTAGGTCGGGCTTCAGCCCGACAACGACGGTCGGTTGGAGTGAACTGTCGGGCTGAAGCCCGACCTACAGAGGACACCAGATGAACCTGAACAGCATCACTCTTGCAGTCACGCTATTGCTCGCAGCCCTTCTCGCCGGTTGTGCCTCCAGCCAGTCCGGCAGCGCTTATGAAAGGCGCCAGGCGCGGCAGGAAATGAACGTGCGCCTCGGCGTGGTGGAAGGCGTGAGGCGCGTCAGCATCGAAGGCACCAAGTCGCCGGTGGGAACCGTGGCCGGCGCGGGTGTCGGCGCGATTGCAGGCAGCAATATCGGGCGCGGGCGCGGCTCGACGGCCGGCGCCATCGTCGGTGCCGTGGTCGGCGGCGTCGCCGGCTCCGCCATCGAGGAACAGGTCACGAAGAAGGAAGGCCTGGAAATCACCGTCAAGCTCGACAGCGGCGAACTCATCGCTGTCACCCAGGAAGCCGACGAATCCTTCCATCCCGGCGAACGGGTGCGAGTCCTGCGGGGCGGTGGCGCGACGCGCGTCACGCACTGATCTTACGTAGGTCGGGCTTCAGCCCGACAATGGCGGCTGATCTGAGTTGGCTGTCGGGCTGAAGCCCGACCTACAACGCGGTGCGCAGTTGTGCTGCAACCTTCTCAAGCTCGTCGCGGGGCGGGTTCTTTACCGGCCAGGTGAAGGTCAATCCATCTTTTTCCCAGCGCGGCAGCACGTGGATGTGGGCGTGGAACACGGTCTGCCCGGCCGCCGCGCCGTTGGCCTGATAGACAGAAATCCCGGCCGGGCGAAATACTGCTTCGATCGCCTTGGCCGCGCGCGCCGCGGAACGGAACATGGCGCCCGCCAGTTCTGCCTCCATGCCCTGCAGATTTGCGACATGCGGCTTCGCCGCCACCAGCATGTGGCCCGGATTCACGCTGCCGATGTCCATGAAGGCCAATGTGGCCTCGTCCTCGAACACCACCGTCGCCGGCAACTCGCCGCGCACGATTCTGCAGAATACGCAGTTGTCTTCTCTTTTTTCTTTCACGTCACTTCCTCCCTGGAGCAGTCGACCTGAAACACCCTGCGCTCCGGCAACCGCACCGCTGTCAGATGCCGGCCCCACAGGCAACCGGAATCCAGCGCGAGCAGGTTCGGCTCGATCTTCAGGCCCAGCGCGGACCAGTGTCCCGTCACCAGGGTATGATCGGCGCTTCGCCGGCCCGGCACGGCGAACCATGGCAGATACCCTTCCGGCGCATCCGTCACTTCACCCTTCGCCTTGAAATCCATGACCCCTTCTGCGGAGCAGAAGCGCATGCGTGTCATGGCGTTCACAATCACCCGCAGCCGTGGCCAGCCAGTCAGGTCGTCGCGCCAGGACGGGGGCTCGCTGCCCCACATGTTGGCGAGTAAATCACGGTATTGCCCCCCCCGCAGCGCAGACTCGACCTCGCCCGCCAACTCACGCGCCCGCGCCACTGACCATTGCGGCAGCAGGCCGGCGTGCACCAGCGCACATCCTTCCTCGACATGCATCATGGGCCGCATGCGCAGCCAATCGAGCAGGGCTTCGCGGTCGGGCGCCTCCAGGATTTCATCAAGCGTGTCGTCGCCACGCTTCTTGGAATGCCCCTCCGCCAGCATGAGCAGATGCAGGTCGTGATTGCCCAGCACGGTGATCGCGGCCTTGCCCAAACCTTTGACGAAGCGCAGCGTCTCCAGCGAATGCGGGCCGCGATTGACCAGGTCGCCGACCAGCCAGAGGCGGTCGTGCGCCGGATCGAAACGGATCAGATCGAGCAGACGGCGGAAGGAATCGAAGCAGCCCTGGATGTCGCCGATGGCGTAGGTGGTCATCGGCGTGTAGGTCGGCCTTCAGGCCGACTGCGGCGCTTGGTTATCTTCTGGTGTCGGGCTGAAGCCCGACCTGCATGTCGCGTGCCGGTCATTTATCCGAATAGCCGTCCGGGTTCATGCTCTGCCAGCGCCACGTGTCCCGGCACATTTCCTCAAGGCCGCGTTCGGCACGCCAGTCCAGCAGGCGTTGGGCCAGGGCTGGGTCGGCATAACAAGCCGCGATATCGCCCGGCCTGCGCGGCACGATCCGGTACGGGATCTCCTTGCCCGAGGCCTTGCTGAAAGCGCTCACCATCTCCAGGACGCTGTAGCCCCGTCCCGTGCCGAGATTGACCGTCATCACCTCCGGCATGACATCCAGCTTCCTGAGCGCTGCCAAATGGCCGCGGGCGAGGTCGACGACGTGGATGTAATCCCGCACGCCAGTGCCGTCCGGCGTCGGGTAATCGCTGCCAAACACATGGAGCACCTCGCGCCGTCCGACAGCCACCTGGGCAATGAATGGCATCAGGTTGTTCGGCACGCCTGCGGGGTCCTCTCCGATCAGGCCGCTCTCGTGGGCGCCGACCGGATTGAAATAGCGAAGCAAGGCGATCTTCCAGGCGGGGTCGGAGCGGGCAAGGTCCAGCAGGATCGACTCGATCATCGCCTTGCAGCGGCCGTAAGGATTGGTCGGCCGCAGGGGATGGTCCTCGCGCACCGGCACGACATCGGGATCGCCGTAAACTGTGGCCGACGAACTGAATACCAGCTTTTTCCCCCCCGCCTCGGTCATCGCCGCGCACAGCGCCAGCGTGCCGCCGACATTGTTGTCGTAATACGCCAGCGGCTGCTCGACCGATTCCCCGACCGCCTTCAGGCCGGCGAAGTGCAGGACGGCATCGAATGCGTGCTCGCGGAAAACTCCACGCAGCGCCGTTGCATCGCGCACATCGCACTCATGGAAGGTAATTGTCCTGCCCGCGATCCGTTCTATTCGGCCGATCACCTTGCGCCGGCTGTTGCACAGGTTGTCGACAATCACCACATCATGGCCGGCCTGCAGCAATTCGACGCAGGTGTGGGAACCGATGTAGCCGGCCCCCCCCGTCACCAGTATCTTTCTTGCTGACATCATGCTGAGAGGGACGGTTGCGGGCGATATTCCGGCACGAGTTCGGACAAGCGCTGCTTGACCGTCGGCTCATCCTGCGGCGGGCCTTCCAGCCAGGCGCGCAATGCCTCCAGTTCATCCGCCGAAAGACCCGGCTGCGCCCTGGCGATGCGCAGCTTCGGATGCGGCGTCGGCAGCGTCTGCTCGCCATCGGCGAGCAGTTCCTCGAAGAGCTTCTCGCCCGGCCGCAAACCAGTGAAGACGATCTTGATGTCCTCCTCGGTAAGGCCGGAGAGGCGGATCATGTCGCGCGCCAGATCCGTGATCTTCACCGGCTCGCCCATGTCCAATACGAATATGTTGCCGCCCGCCTTGTCCTGCCCGCCCATCAGGCCGGCCTGCAGCACCAGCTGCGCCGCCTCGGGGATCGACATGAAAAAGCGAACGATGTCCGGGTGGGTCACCGTCACGGGCCCACCGCGTGCGATCTGCTCGCGGAATTTCGGGATCACGCTGCCGTTGCTGCCCAGCACATTGCCGAATCGCACCATGACGAAACGGGTTGTCGGGCTGAAGCCCGACCTACCGGGCGATTCCTGTAGGTCGGGCTTCAGCCCGACAGCAGCGTCATTCTGCAGAGCCTGACAAACCATCTCGGCGATGCGCTTGGTCGTACCCATAACGTTGGTCGGATTCACCGCCTTGTCGGTGGAAATGAAGACGAATTCGACGACGTCGTGTCTCTGCGCCGCTTCCGCCACGCGCAGGGTACCGAGCACGTTGTTGCGCACCGCCTCCCAGGCATTCTCGTTCTCCATCATCGGCACATGCTTGTAGGCCGCGGCATGAAACACTACCTCCGGACGGTATTGCGCAAAGACCTGGTCGATGCGCGCCGCATCCTTCACGTCGCCCACTGCGCAGGCGATCGGCGTATGCGGGAACTGCCGGGCAAACTCCTGCTCGATCTGGAACAACGCGAACTCCGACTGCTCGAACAGCACCAGCCGTCTCGGCTCGAAGCGGGCGATCTGGCGCGCCAGTTCCGACCCGATCGATCCGCCGGCGCCGGTGACGAGCACGGTTCGGCCGCCGAGCAGGTGATGCAGCCCCTCGGTGTCCAGCTTCACCACTTCGCGACCGAGCAGGTCTTCCATTTCCACTTTCCTCAGTTGCGAAATGGACACCCGGCCGGAAAGCAGGTCGTCAATCGCCGGCACCGTCAGCACCGACAATCCGGCCGCGGCGGCGGCCTCGGCGGCGCGACGGCGTACCCCCGCCAAAGCGGAAGGCATGGCAATAATGACTTTTTTCACCTGCAGTCGAGCGGCATGCACGGCCACTTCGTCTAGGTCGCCCAGCACCTTTACGCTGTCAATGGAACGCCCGCGCTTGCCCCCCTCGTCGTCGAGCATGCCGACAACGCGCCACTCCTCGCTGCGCTTCAGTTCCCGCAACAGCATCATGGCTGCATCGCCTGCCCCCAGGATCAGCACCGGCTCGCCGTCCAGGCGTACCCCGCCGTACAACTGATGCTCGCGCCAGGCGCGATAGCCGAAACGCGTACCGCCCATCGTCATGATAAGCAGCAGAGGCTGCAGTATCAGTACGGAGCGCGGGACGTCCCCCAGTTGGAACATGAAAACACTGGCGCCGACCAAAGCGGCCGCCAACACGACCCCCAGGACGATTCTTTGCAAGTCCTTGACGCTGACGTAACGCCACATGCCTCGATGCACCCCGAGCACAAGAAAAACCGAGGCATGGAGGGGCACCACCCACATCAGGCCGGAAAGCATGCCGTGGTAGTAGGGCTCGGGCAAATCGAGATTGAAGCGAAGCCAATAGGCCAGCATCCAGGACAGCGCCACCGCAATAAGATCGTGCGCAACAATCACGACGTTGCGAAACAGCATCTTCATTGGACTGCCGCCCGCATCACTTTGGAAACTGCCCTGATCGTATCCGTCATCTCGGATTCGCCCAGCGTCGGATGCAGCATGAACATCAGGCTCGTGTCACCCAGCTGTCGCGCCGCTGGAAGTCGCTCAGGCGGCCCCCAGCCGCGATTGACGAATGCGCGCTCAAGATAGATCTCAGAGCAGCTTCCAGCAAAGCAGGGAACGCCCTCTGCATTGACGGCTTCATTTATCCGCGTTGCATCCCATCCCGGTGCCAGCTTTTCGGGTGCAACGAATGCATAGTACTTATAGTAGGCATGGCCAATCCCGTTCGGTGGGCGCGTGACGCGCAACCCCGGAATGGCCGAGAAACCCTGATCCAGCATGGCCGCATTCCGCCTGCGCGCCTGCAACCACTGCGGCAGCTTGCCCAGTTGCAGTCGGCCGATCGCCGCCTGCATCTCGGTCAAGCGGAAATTGCTGCCGAAGGACTCGTGCAGCCAGCGAAAACCGGGGGGATGGTCGCGATTGAAGACGGCCTCGTAGCTCTTGCCATGATCCTTGTAGGCCCAGGCCCGCTGCCACAGACAAGCGTCGTCCGTCACCAGCATGCCGCCCTCGCCGCCGGTGGTCATGATCTTGTCCTGGCAGAAGGAAAAAGCTGCGCAATCCCCCAAACTGCCGACAGATCGCCCCTTGTAGGTCGCCCCGTGGGCCTGGGCGCAATCCTCCACCACCTTGATGCCGCGCTCACGCGCCAGCGCCATGATCGGATCCATGTCGCAGGGCCAGCCTGCCAGATGTACCGCAATAATGGCCCGGGTGCGGGAAGTCAGTTTCTGGCGTACGGCGTCCACCGTCAGGTTCTGGCTGACCGGATCGATGTCGGCCACCACCGGCACGGCGCCACGCGCCACAACACAACTGGCCGAGGCTATGAAAGTGCGCGCCGGCACGATCACCTCGTCGCCGGGGCCAATATCGAGTGCGAAGAGCGCCAGTTCCAGCGCCAGCGTACCGTTTGCCAGGGAAATGGCATGCTGCGTTCCAGTGAAGACCGCAAACTCTTCCTCGAAACGCCGACAAGCGTCGCCCGTCCAGTAGTTCACCCGCCCGCCAGCAAGCACCTCGCCGACTGCACGGATCTCGTCTTCTCCGAAGATCGGCCATGGTGGAAACGGAATTGCGCGCACGGGCTCCCCCCCCTCGATAGCCAACGAGCCCCTCTCAGCCTGCATCAATCGTCCTTTTCCAAATTACGCGCCACCACCGTGCCGGCCTTGACCAGCAACGATTCGCCCACCCTCACTCCCGGAAGCACCACGGCGCCCGCGCCGACCAGCGTGCCCGCCCCTACGCACGCGCCACCGCATAACACCGCCCCGGGCGCGACATGCACCCCCGCACCCACCTTGCAGTCGTGTTCAACGATGGCGCCGGTATTGATGATCGCATTGTCGCCGATGCGCGCTTCGGCATTCACCACCGCGCCGGGCATGACCAGCACGCCTGCGCCGAGCGTTGCCGAAGGCGCCACCACGGCAGCCGGATGCACCACGCTCTGCAGCGCGAAGCCCTGTGCTTTCAGCCAGCCAGCCACCTCCAGGCGGGCGCGATTGTCTCCGATGGCTACGATGACACCATCGAACCCGCCGCGCCCCTCCAGCATCGCCTCGCGTCCGCCGACGACCGCGTGGCCGAGGATCGCCGCCCCCGGCAGCGGACGGTCATCCGCCACGCAGGCCACAACGAACCCGTCGCTCCGCTCCACTGCGTCGACGACCACCTTGCCGTGGCCGCCTGCGCCGAATACCGCGATCCGCTGCTTTCGATGCACCATGCACGCTCCCCATTACGCCTTGCAGCCGGCGCGGCCCTACTTGCCCGCCGTGCCGCGAAATTTTTCCGTCGTGGCAAACCCATCCTTCGACACGCCCGAACCGGAAAACACCTTGCCAGCCGTCATGGCCAGAATCTTCATATCCAGCCAGAAAGCATGATGATCGACATACCAGACATCGAGGGCAAACTTGTCTTCCCACGAAAGCGCGTTGCGCCCATTCACCTGACACCAGCCGGTGATGCCAGGGCGAACTTCATGTCGGCGCATCTGCTCCGCGCTGTACAACGGCAGATACTCCATCAGCAGCGGACGCGGACCAACCAGGCTCATATCACCCCGCAGCACATTGAAAAGCTGGGGAAGTTCGTCCAGGCTGAAGCGGCGCAGCATCCTCCCCAGCGGGGTCAGGCGCGCCCCATCGGGCAGCGGCTGGCCATCCGCTCCTTCCGCATCGACCATGGTGCGGAACTTCAGCACCCGAAAGGGCCGTCCGTGCAGTCCGGGCCGCAATTGCCGGAACAACACCGGCAATCCCATGCGCCAGGCTATGGCAAGCGCCGTCGCAACAATCACCGGCGACAGCAGCAGGATCAGGGCCAGTGCGGCCGTGAAATCGAATGCGCGCTTCAGCATTGCCGGGATTCTACGTCAGCCGAGCAATTGCCCATAGAAACGCAGCCAGGCGGCTGTAACGACCTCGCCCGAAAACTGCTCGAGCGCGCGCTTGCGGGCGGCCTGGCCCAGGGCCAGTCTGAGCTCGGGATCGCCGGCGAGCATCGTCATCAACCTGGTCATCGCCACCGTATCACCCGGTGCATGCAGCAATCCCGTCACGCCTTCCTCCACGGCATCGGTCACGCCATAGATGCGCGAAGCGATCGCTGGCGCTCCCGCTGCAGCCGCCTCGATCACGACCATGCCGAAGCCTTCACGGTAGCTCGGAAGGCAGAATACGTCGGAAGCGGCCATGAAGTCTTCCGGCCGGTCCGTATAGCCAACGAAACGGCTGCGCGACACGGCCGACCCGAGGCAGGCTTCCATCTGTCCGCGCATATCGGATTCATCGGGCCCGACGACGAGCAGCCAAGCCGCGTCGTTGTCGAGCCCGGCAAAGGCCGCAGCAAGGTCGAGCACGCCCTTGTCACGATTCAGGCGTCCTAGGAACAGAAAAACGACAGCATCCTCGGGAATACCCTGTGCTTGCCGGATACTGGCGCGCCGATCGGCATCAGGCCGAAACCGCTTTCCATCCACGCCGCAGATCGAACCCTCACCCAGTACTCCGATCTTTTCGGCCTTTGCAACCTCCTCGGCAACCATGAAACCACGTTGCGAAGGACTGTCCGCCAGAACATGTGTGGCAAGCCGCGCCATCCAGCGGTCCGCTGCCCTCAGCAGCCGCCGTTTCCAGCCCGCACGCGTTGCCCACACCTGACCTGTGAAGATATGGGTCCGCAGCGGCACTCTGGCCAAGGTAGCGGCCAGCATGGCCAGCATTCCCGCCTTTGGGGTGACCGAGCTGACGATGGCATAGCGCTCGCGTCGAAACAACACTACGAGGCGAAGCAGCGCCAGAAGGTCCGCGAGCGGCGCCACCTTGCGCCGGATCGGCACCCGCACGATACGCGCGTGGGATGAAATGTCGCCCAGTCCGTCAGGTCCTCCCTCATCCACTGCCAGATCGACCTGGTAGTCCCGGCTCAAGGCGGCAATGTGGCCGCTCAAAAACGCTCTGGCCGTCAATGGGCTGGAGACGACGAAACAAATACGTGCCTGGCTCATGGGGGGTTGGCTTGTACCGAGCGCGGTCGGAAGGTCACCGCCCACTCTCCGAGAACAAGGAAGGCGAACGCAATGCCGGCGGCGATGGCGCCGGGGTAGCTCTTGTAATGCAGGCAAACAGCCAGTGCGAGAAACAGTATCCAGTTTGTCACGATGAACACCATATCCACCCAGGCCACATCGCCAAGACGGCAAAACAGCAGCAGCATCAAGCCCGCCGAGGCTGCGGCGGCTATCGACATGGAAAGCGCGATGCCCGGCGCACCGAGGCGAGGCATCAGCACAAGGTTGAGCACTACATTCGCTGCCAGGCCAACGGCCGCCGCCAGCATGACCCTGCCCGAATGACGGGTAGCGATGGCGAACTTAAGCAGCAGCAGGTTGATAACGAAGAACGGCAACTGGAGGATGCCGTTGGCCATCACCCGAGAGACGATGCTGGTTTCGGAAGCGCCGAAGGCACCGCCCTGGAATACCGTGCGGACGAATGGTTCGGATATCAGGTGCAGCGCCAAGGTAGCCGGAATCGAAATGACCGTCCCCGCCAGCAGCAGGAATGACAACTCGCGGCGCGCGTCCAGCAAACGGTTCTGCGCCATGTAACGCGAAAAATACGGCAGCACCACCGAGGCAATTGAGGCGCCGATGAGGCCGGTGGCGAACACGACTGCCTTGCCGCCCAGGCCTAGCGCAGCCACGCCGCCTTCGGGCAGAACCGACGCCATGGCTGTGCTCACCGGCACGGTCAGTTGCATGAACACTGCAGCCGCCACCAATGGCAGGTACTGCGAGGCAAACTGCCCGTAACCGATGCACCCGGGCATCGCGGGAGCCAGCAGCGAAACTTCGCGCGCCGCAAGCGCCCGATAGACCAAGACAAGATTGACCAGCTGGCCGACAAACATCGCCATGGCAGCAACGATCGCACCGTGCGAATTGCCGAACACTAGCAGGGCAGCTATGGCCACGACCGGCACGATCACCTGCGCCGCAGCTGGCACGATGTAGTGTCCAAGGGCATTGAGCAGACCGTTGGCGAGCGTAACAAGGCCGCTGAAAACGAAAATTGCCAACATCCACAACGTGATCGCCTGCACGCGAGCGGACTTCTCCGGCAATGCAGTCCATCCCGCTGTTTCCATCAAGGCGGGACCGGCGAGGGCTACACCAACGGCAAGCACCAGGCCAGCGGCAAGGAAGGTCATCGCAACTCGTCTTGCCAGTGTCTGCGCCGCCGCGGCCGAGGCACGCTCACGAACGGCCAGGAACACCGGAACAATCGCCGTACCGATCGGCACGCTGAGTACGGCGACCAGGAACATCGGCACCACAGCTGCCACCACAAACGCGTCGAGCTCGCCGCCCAGACCGAACAACCGCGCCATGACGATGTCCCGAACGAACAGGCCGACAAAGGTGACCGCAGTCACTGCAGCCACGGTTATGCCCGAACCCACCAGGACGGATCTGGCCTGCTTCATGTTCTTCATTGCGTCTGGCACGGACGGTTCGCCAGATGCAAGCTGGTCGCTTGCTTTCGGCAACCAGCCGCGTCGCTCAAAAAAGAGCATCCAGCCTGCCACGCCGACCAGCATCAGCAGAAACAAATAGAGGTACCGGATGCGATAGAGCGTGCCGACATTGGCAATGGTGATGCCGTACAGTGTCAGCAAGGTCAGCGAGAAAGCAAGCACAGCCACCACTGCGCGCGAACGCCCCAGCCACAGTGCTAGCAGCACCCCCGGGGCAATCAGATACCAAATCGCCGTCTCGCCTACGGCCACCAGACGCGTGATACTGATCTTGTCGAACCACAACGACGGGAACGGCGCAAAGAGTGCGACCTGCAGTGCGCGCGGTGCATACGCCGCAACCTGCGGCGTGCTGGCCGGAAGCGCATCGATGTCGTAGAGCGAAGCGGCCTGCATCTTAAGGTTTTCATCGATCAGGCCAGCCCTGGTTCGCGCCATCACCTCGACATAACGCTCAATCACTTGGGGCACCCATGCCGTCGACTGCCATTTCCAGTCGATTGCAATGCTTCCACCCTGCGCCCCAGCCTCTGCCGACTTATTCCATTCCGCATAGCTCTGCTCCCAGGCGCCGGTACGTGGGGCCAAGTAAGCAGATGCGCCTACTACACAAACAAGAAACAGCTGCAGGGCCAAGGTAGACTGGAACTCCCTGGATTTATAGTTCTTCCATGCCATAACTAACTTGAAAGCCAGCATCACCAGCAAGCCGCCCAGCACCAGCATCAGGTTGTACGGGCGAACGAAAACAATCAGGCCCAATCCGGCTAGTACGGTCGCGACTGCCATCACAACCCGCCTGAGCTCAATCCGGTTCATTATTTCTGCAAGAATCCATGCGACCACAACCAGGGCAGTTCCTGCGATGGCGAAACCATCCTTGTGAATCTGGCCGTACCAGTTCAGCGAAGAGGGAAAAACAATGTACAACGAGCCCGCGATCATCCCGGCCAATGACCCAACCCGGCCCGGCCATATCAGGCGTCCGAGCTGGAACACAAGAGTGCCGGTAAGCGCATGAATTGCTGCATTGACAGGCACCATCAAAGACGGATCCTCTCCGAACCACACATACAGCGCGCCCAGCAGAGCAACATTGCCGGTGGCAGCGTGGGTTGGGTAAATGCGCCATTCTGACCAGCCGTACTGACGGATGCGTTCGGCCAGGTCCACTGCCACGGAATGGAAATAGGCCGAATCCCCCTCTACCAACCCTTGGCCGTGATGCACTGCACCGACCAGCGGAAGCAGGAATTTCTGGAAGAGCAACGCTGCAGCTGTCGCATAACTGAAGAACAACAGAAAAACGATGGCAGGGTGCAACTGCCGGAGAATGCGTCCTGTCATGTCGAGCGGCCTCGCCACGCGATCGCGAGATCACGCAGAACGACTTCAAGTTTCATGACATCATTATATCCAAGCTCGCGGCGAATCTGTTCCGTTGAGTAGCGTACGCGGCTTGTCAGCACATCGATCTGCGCTCGCGTCAGTGGGCCGGGCCAAATCCATTCGGCAAGCTTGGCTACTGTACGCACCGGGGCTTCCGGAAGGCGCCAGCGCGGCATCTCCCTGCCGAGCGCATTGCAACACACTTCCATCAGATGCTCCACGGTGCACTGGTCGGCAAGGTTGTAGGTGCGACCAGCAGCCTGCGGCAACATCGCGCACTCATTCAGGGCATGGGCGACATTCGCGACCGGAATCAGGCTGACCAACGCCCCTGGCGCACCTATGGGCGCGAAAAATCCGCGGTCGAGAAGGCCGATCAAGCGATAAAGGAAGCGCCCCGGCATCCCCGGACCGATCACGGCGCAGCAGCGCAGGATTGCGTACTCAAAGTTACCGACGGACGACAACTCCATAACCAGCGAATCGGCGTGCGCCTTGCTCTCGGCATAAGCATCCGCCGGTGCCAGCGGGCTTTTCTCCGTAATCACCCCGTTGCGCGGTCGGCCGTATACGCCCACCGTGCCGACCTGAATCCACCGGCCTATCCGTCCAGCCGCCGCCGTCAGCAGACGACGCGTTCCCTCAACATTGGTGGCGCTCATGCGCGCCGGATCCTGCAACTCGGCAGCACAGTGATAGACGATATCCGCCCCGTCCAGGAAGTCGGTCAAACGGCTTGACTCGACCGCCAGGTCTCCCTCAAACACCCTCATGCCCGGCAATGAGTCAGCTGCGCGCCGAGCGTTTCTCACCAGGCCCCTGACCTCGTCGCCGCGGGCCAGGTGCAGGGAAGCCAGCGCTCCTCCCAGAAGCCCGTTCGCACCCGTGATGGCGACTCTCAAACGCTTTTCCTTCCACCGACTTCGCGCACCCGCCAGCGCAAGCCGTCCAGCAGGCCCGCGGCGTACCCACCCAAGGCGGCGGGACGGCGATAGCGGACGGCGGCGAAACAGGCCTCGATGGCCAGGCCGCACAGCAGCCAAAGAAAATTCGCCGCATCCGCCATGCGCTCGCGCCGCTTCTTGTAGAAGACGAAGAACTCGCGAACCTTGCGCCTCTGACGTGCGCCGACAGCAGCGCGGTTGGCCGGTGACATGTAGTGCGCCAGGCGCGCATTGGGGTTGATGTAGAAGCGCGTCCCGAAACACCGCACAGCGCGCGTCGAGAAATCGATGTCCTCGGTCATGAACAGATCGTTGGCGATATCGAACGGCACCGACTCGAACACCTCACGACGATAGGCCGAGAGACCGCCGCTCAGATAGTCGCTGGCGATCAGCGCATGGCCGCGGCCGCTCGCAAAACCATGGATGCCGACTCGGCGGTCGGCGAACATGCCGCGATGGAACAGACGGAACAGTCCGACGTAGAAGGCCGGCAGCGGCGGCAGGTTGGTCACTACGCCGCAGCAACCGAGCATCTCCGACCGCTCGACGAAGCCGCGCTCGATTTGCTCGAAGTAATCCGCCTCGAGCACGATGTCGTCCTCGAGGAAGCAGACGACATCACCGCCTGCTCGTCCTGCCGCCACTCGCTTCGCGTCTACAAGTCCGCTGATGGCCGTGTCGTGCACGTAATCCAGGCGCATGGGGCCGCCGCCTTGCATCAAGCCCTCCACCACCAGACGGGATTCATTGCCGGGGCTCTGGTCGACGACAATCAATTCATCGGGCAGGCGCGTCTGATCGCACACGGAGGCAACCGCCTTGCCGAGGTCGCCTGGACGATTGCGGGTAGGAATGACGGCGGTCAGTCGCATATACAGGCTCACTGCAGCGCGGTCGCCATAGGAGGCAAACCGAGTAATTCCAGCACGGCCGAACGCGTGACCGGCCGGAACAACCGTTCGCGAATCAATGCGCCAGCCTCTCGCCGCCTCGCGCTCGCTTCGCTGTCGCCCCGGGTAAGCCGCGTCAGCTTCTCGCGCAGATCCTCCGCGCTGTGGCAGACCGACCACAGCGCACCGTCCGCCCACTCCGGGATCGGATTCAGGGTCGGCCGCGCACGTCCGCCGATGATCGCAACGGGTACCCCATGCACGATCGCCTGCACGCAGGTACTGCTGGCATTGCCGACGAACAGATCGGCTTCCTCGATCAGGTCGTCGAGATCGCCTTCAGCCAGTGACCATCCGGACTGCAGGCCCATCGTCGCGCCTTTCTCGAACTGATGACGGGGAAAGGCTGGGTGAGGCTTGATCCGCACCTGCCAGCCTTCGAAATCCGGATTGCGGCCAATTGCGGCGCCGAGCATCTCGAGAATCTGCCGTGTCTGGCCGGCATCGAGCGGCAGGGAAACCAGCAGGGTGACGGCATCGTGCAGCGGTTTATCGTATGGCAGGTGCCACAGCCCATCGAAGCGGAAGGCTGGTGCGGTGGTCACCTCCAGGCCTGGGCAGAATTCCCGGGGCGGATCGACGAGCGCTGGGCCCATCACACCGACTGAATGAGGTAGCAGGCCCAGCGCTCGCTCCGCCTCGAGCGGAAACATGCACAGGTAAGTGCGCGAGGCAAGAAAGCCCTGGTAGCCGACCACATGCGTATCCGGATGGAAAGTCAGCCACCCGGACACGGCGCCATGATCGACTTCCTGATTCTCGAACCATTCGACGACGCGCTGAAGCTTCACGCCTGCTTCTCTCAAGCGCAAAGCGAAGCGGTGGCGCAACAGACCTTCGATGCTCCCCGATCCGGCGTAGGCCTCGGCATGCGCCTCACGCACTAGCGGGCCGACACGCAGCCCGAGAAAATCGATATCGGGCAGGACGTGCCGCCCGCGCAGGAAATGGCCGATCGCATAGACGTAATCCTCGAACCGCAGGTAATCCTCGGCCAGCAACAGGTTATCGCGGCATGCGCGCAGTCGCCTGAACAGGCGGGCATGATTTCGCACCCGGTAATAAACGGGCGCCCAGAACACGCGGCGGCGCTCGTCATCATCAAGCATTTCCATCATGCCTGGATAGTGGCGGTCGCAGAAGGCGCCGTCCCGGATGCTCCCTGGATACATGAAGGTATCAACCAGCGTGATCGGCTCACGTGGTAGCGGCCGGCCATGGGACGGAATCAGGCGGGAGAACACATACCGGCCAGCACAAGCGTACAGCGTCGCGGCAAGTCGACGAAGGATGGACAGCACCGAGCGAAGCCGCCAGCGCAATGGCGTCAGGGCGGACTGAACTTGCACGTTGGGCGGCACCGTTTCGCGCAGCAGCTCCGCCATTGCAGGCGTGTCGACCACAATCCCCGATTTGCCGCCCGTAGCAGAAAGTCGCCTGGCGAGCTCCACCTGGCAGAGGCGGCGGAATAGCGGGCAGACATAGGTGTTGCGACTCGCCAGCGGCGTCACCCACCAGTCGAGATTCGCTCCATACGGCGCGCTGAGTTGGCTCACCAGGTCAACATAAGGACGTCGCAACTCGGCCGCGATCGCATCGAGCTGCGCCGCATGCTCGCGTCCCAGGCCGACGGCACCGGTCAGGTCCAGGCGCATCAGGCCGACTGCGTACGGGCCCAGGCGACAAAGCGCGCCAGCCCCTCCGACAACGGTACGAACCGCGTCATGCCGAGTTGCCCGCCGACCAACCGGGCATCCGCGAAGATGCCGGACTGATCGCCCGGCGTGCTGCCTTCCACGTACCAGTCCATTCCCGGCACGTGGGGCAGCATCGCCTCGAGCAGCTCCCGCACGGTGGTGCGCCGGCCTGTGCCGACGTTGATCGCCTGCCCCACCGGCTCGGCGCGGAATGCCGCCTGCCACCATGCCTCGACCACGTCATCAATAAAGATGAAGTCACGAAACCGGTCGAGGCTGCCCTTGACCTGCACCCGCCCGGTAGCCAAGGCCTGGGCGAAATAGATGCTGACCATGCCCTGGCGCAGGTTGCTCAGATCCTGACCGGGGCCGTAGACGTTGAACATGCGCAGCGCAACAAAGGGTAGTTGCTTCGCGTAGACGCGCAGGTACCCCTCTGCCGCAAGCTTGCCGACGCCATAGCAGGAAAGCGGCAGGCAAGTGGCCGTCTCGGCGACGGGTGCATCCGGCACGCTGCCGTAGCAGGACATGGAACTGGCGTAGACGAGGCGGTTGGCGCCGCAGTCGATACCATAGCGGATCAGGTTCAGCGTCGACACGGTATTCTTGTGCAGATCCGAAACCGGATCGTCGAAGCTGATTTCCCCCGACGATTGGCCAGCCAGGTGCAGGATGAGTTCGCAGTCGCGCGGCAGCACGGCGATGGTTTCCGGCTCGGCCAGATCGCCCTCGATCAGTTCGACGCCCGGCGGCACGTTCTCGCGGTAGCCTGAGGAGAAGTCATCCGCGCCAATCACGGCATGGCCGGCAGCGAGAAATCTGCTAGCCACGTGCGCGCCGATGAAACCACCGACACCGGTGACGAGCACCTTCATTCCTGCTTTCCTTTCCTGAGCACCGCCACCAGCGTGTCGCAATGGCCGGAGCGGATCAATGCCTCCCGGTATGCGTCCTCTATTTCCCCGCCCAGTTGCGGCGTATAGCGGCACATGCCGCCCGGTTTCCCGTCGCGCGCCCACACCATGTGGTTGGACAGGTCGTAGCGCTGGTCGCGGCGCAGTTCCCAGGCGCAGTCCAACCGACCGAGCAGATGGCGGAGCGACCCTTCGGTGAAGTACCAGTGATGCGCCACCGACCAGTAGAAGCGCTCGAAGGCGGGAATGTCGTACACCGTTACCAGCGCATCTGCCGCATTCGGCACCTCGCACACCAGTACGCCGCCCGGGCGCAGCATTTCCAATTGTGCACGCAGGAACGCCGCAGGATCGGCCACATGCTCCAGCACGAAGAAATGCATGATGGCGTCGAAGCTTCCGCCAGCCTTCGGCGCTGCCAGCAGGGCCTCGAGCGAATCATGACAGTCGACGCCGCGCGCCTGCAGGTAATCGCGGAAAACGCCGGACGGCTCGATGCCGACGCAGTCGTAGCCGGCATCCGCCAGCGGATACAGCATGAAGCCGGAAGAACAGCCAACCTCCAGCACGCGACCGCGGGCCGGCAGCACCTCCTTCAAATAGCGCATCCGGCGCGCCACGGTGCCCTGGTTGGCGGCGATGTGCTTCTCTGGCTGCGTCCACCCGCCTGCATCGCCGGCGCGCCCGCGCATGAAGCCTTCGAATTCGGCGGCATAGAATTTACGCTCCTCTTCCGGCGACAGGCCCGGGTGCAGGAATATCGCGTCGCACGCGCCGCAACGGAAGAAGGCCCGGCCGCCGTGGTCCCCGTAAACGTGGGGCGTCACCACCGAAAGCTGGTCGCTGGCGGCCGCGCACAAGGCGCATCGGGTCGGCAGGCTCATGTTCTCTCAGCCTCGGAAAAGGCAGGCCGCGACGCGACCAGGAAGGTGCTGAAGCCGATCAGGTCAGGCAGCACCGGGACGCCATGGGGAAAGGGATTCGCTCCGGCAGGAGCAATGCCGAGAAAGGACACCCCCGCCTCGACGGCGCCGTCGAAATCGGTCATGGCATCTCCCACCATCAACATGCGGTCCTGGGATACGCCGCTGCGGCCCAGGAAGTCCCGCAGGATCGCGCCCTTCTTGCGCGGCGCGCCGGCAACTGCCTTGAAGAAATGCGTCATGCCGCGGCGACCGATGATGCGAATCAGCTCCTCTTCCGGCGTGCCGGAAGCGACATACAGCTGCAGGCGCGCATGCCAGCCCTCGAGGAACTCGTGTGCGCCCGGCACCCAGGCGGCGGCAATCACGGCCTCTTCCACCAGCGCGGAAAAGCGGTTGCCCAACTCGACTTCTTCCACCTGACTCAGGACGCGGCCAAGAAATGCCCGATGGAAATGGCGAAACTTCTCGTAGCGCGAAACCCCCCCGTGCGCAAGATGCCAGGCGACGACCTGCTTCACAACCTCCTCGCCATAGGGCTCGAATAGCGCAGCAAAGGCGCGCGTCTTGACGTCCACGGACTCGACCAGGACGCCGTCGAAGTCGAAGACGATCGCATCGAAGCGCGGCAAGTTCATGCTCATACTTTCGAAGCGCGGTCGGGC
Source organism: Betaproteobacteria bacterium HGW-Betaproteobacteria-14 (assembly GCA_002840845.1). Taxonomy (GTDB): domain Bacteria; phylum Pseudomonadota; class Gammaproteobacteria; order Burkholderiales; family Rhodocyclaceae; genus Desulfobacillus. The sequence goes on along the minus strand of PHCS01000001.1, from coordinate 79,311 downwards.
ACCAGCCAGTCGCCCTCCGCATGCGCGCCGCTGGCGCCGCGCTCGTGCAGCTCGGCCAGGCAGTCGAGGAGCCCCTGACCGAGATCGACATAATTGTTCGCCACCAGCTTGTGGCCGACTTTCGGATGAAAGGCGTAGGGCGTCATGACATAGTGCCCCTCATCCTGCTTGCCGCCGAAGGACATCTGGACGCCCCCCGGGATCATTTCCGAGACCATGCGCATCAGGTTCTTCACCGGCATGCGCTCCTGGCCCGTCAGGATGAGATGGCGGTTGGCGTACTCTTCGGCGAGGATCTGCACGCTCAGACGTGCCGCGTCGCGGACATGGATGTACTCGCGCATCGCCTCGTCGCTGCCCTGATAAACAATGGCGCGCTGCTCGAGCGCCTGCTTGAGCAGGCGATAGATGCCGTTGCGACTATCGGCGCGCCGGCCGTAGAGGGAACCGTAGCGCAGCACCGAAAAGGGCAGCCCGTAGCGCTCGAAATAGGCCTCGACGAAACGTTCCGCCGCCTGCTTGCTGGCGCGGTAGAACGAGCCGGATTCCGAATACACATAGACCGTGCTGGCAAAGACGAAGCGCTTCGCCCCGGCGGCGCGCGCCGCCTCCAGGGCATGCAGGTTGCCGACGATATTGGCGCTGGCCGTCTCGAGCGGCCGGTCCTTTGCCTCGTCGATGTCTGCGATGCCGGCGAAGTTGTAGACGAACTCGCAGTCCGCCGCCGCGCGGGCGACGGCCTCGCGGTCCATGATGTCGCCGACCACCATCTCCTGTCCCTCGCGCCGGTACGGCGAGTCAACACGGTCAAAGATGCGCACCCCGTATCCGGCGTCGGCAAGCGCATCCGCAACGTGGCTGCCGAGGAAGCCGCTGCCGCCATAAATTACGACTTTGCTGCCTGACATCATGCTGTCCTCCCGGCCACCAGCCCGCGCGCCGCGAGCTCCCTGTAAAGATTGTCTGCCGCCTCGCGCTCCATGATGCCGCGCGATTCCTCCGCGTAGGAGCCCATATGCGCCGTCAGTACCGCCTGGGGCAACTCGGCAAGGGGCCCCGCATAGGGTTCCTTCTCGTAGGTATCGAGCGCCGCGCCGCCAAGGCGCCCATCGCAGATCGCCTGCACCAGGGCCGCCTCATCCACGAGATCGCCTCGCGCCGTGTTCACCAGCACCGCGCCGCGCTTCATCAGACCGATCCGCGCCGCATCGAGGAAATGGCCGGGTGCCTTCTGCGAGGGCATATGGAGCGTGACGATGTCCGCTGCCGCCAGCAACGGCTCCAGAGCGCTCGAATCGGCAATCCCATCGGATTCGACACCGGCAGCATCGTAAGCCAGCACGCGCGCGCCGAAGGCCCGCGCCAAGTGCGCTACACGGCGCCCGATGCGCCCGAAACCGATGATGCCCACCGTCCGCGCGGCAAGAAGTCCGCCCATCAGCGGTTTCCATTGCCCGGCGCGGATCTGCCGGTCAGCCTGGCTGATTCTTCGCAGTTGGTCGAGGATCAGGCCGAGAGTCAGTTCCGCCACTGCGGCGCTCGGCGCATCCGGTGTATTCGTTACCTCTATGCCGAGTTCCCGCGCGGCCGCCAGATCCACGCTGTCCAGGCCAATGCCGCAGCGCGAGACGACTTTCAGCCCCCGGGCGCAGGACAGCACACGGCGGGTCAGCGGCTCCGTGCCGGCGATCATGCCGGCCACGTCGTCGCCCAGCAAGGCTGCAGCCTCGTCCTCGGTCAATTTCCTGCCATGCGGATTCGTCACAATTTCATAGCCGGCCTGCCCCAGCAGGGCCAGGGATTCGGCGGCAGCCACGTTGAACGACGAAGTGGTGATCAGTACTTTCGGCACGATTCCTCAACCTTCAATGCTAATTTGTTCCACCAGCACATCGACACCCCCCGGTGGGCATATCGATGCGGCGGGCAGCCTGCTACCGGCACGCCAGGCACGCACGGCACCGTGCTTGCCAGCCCCCGTCACCAGGAACAGGGCGCATTGGGTTCCGCCGAGACGCCGCGCACTGAGACTGACGCGTTCCGCCGGCGGTTTCGGTGCGGCACGGACCGCTAACGCATCCGGCGCATCCGACGCCTCGCCCCATTCGCCGCCTGGAAACAAGCTGGCGGCATGCCCATCCTCGCCAAGCCCCAGCAGCACCAAGTCGAATTCCGGCTCCCCGGCGAGGGCCGCGCAATACTCCGCTGCGGCCGGTTCCGCGCCCAGTTCGCCGTGAATGACATGCACCTGGACGGGCGGTATAGGCACATGATCCAGCAGCGCCTCTCCGGCCATGCTGCTGTTGCGCCGCGGATCGTCGGCGGCCAGGCAACGCTCGTCTCCGAACCAGATCTGCCAGGCGCTCCAATCGGTCTCGAGCGCGCGCAGCGCCCTGTACACGCTGCGCGGCGTCTCGCCGCCTGAAAGGACGATGCGGAACACGCCATGCGCTGCAATCGCCTGCCTTGCCGCTGCGCCGATCCAGGCCACCGCCCGCTCGCTCACTTCGGCGGCGGACGAACACACATGCCAGCGCGGCGATTCCATTGGTCAATCCCGCGAAAAGTGCATATTCTAACCGCTGCCACAGGGAATACCCAGTTCCGCCAGGGGTGCAATTGCCCTACAATTCCCGCCTGACATTCCCGACAGGCCTGTCCCGCCAGATGGCATCGCACACCCTCAAGCAGAAACTCGCCGGCAACCACCTCACCATCGGCTCCTGGATCACGCTGGCGCACCCGGCCATCGCCGAAATCATGTCGCGCGCCGGCTTCGACTGGCTGGCGGTGGATCTCGAGCACAGCGTCATCACCATTCGCGAAGCCGAGGAACTGATCCGCGTCATCGCCCTGCATGGCGTGGCGCCGCTCGTGCGCCTGACCAGCAACAATGCCGACCTGATCAAGCGCGTCATGGATGCCGGCGCCCACGGCGTCATCGTGCCCATGGTGAATTCGCGTGCGGACGCCGAGCGCGCCGTCGCCTCGGTCTACTACCCGCCGAGGGGCAGCCGCGGCGTCGGGCTGGCACGCGCCCAAGGCTACGGGACGGCTTTCACCGACTATCGTGCATGGCTGGACAAGGAGGCCGTGGTCATCGTCCAGGTCGAGCACATCGCCGCGGTGGAGGATCTGGAGGCGATCCTCGACACACCCGGGGTCGACGGCTACATCATCGGACCCTACGACCTGTCCGCCTCGATGGGCATTCCCGGGCAGTTTGACGACCCCCGTTTGAAGCAGGCCATCGAACGAATACGCACGACCGGCATCGCCAAGGCCAAACCGGGCGGACTGCATGTCGTCGAACCCGACGCCGCGCAGGTGAGTGAGCACGTCGCGCGCGGCTTCCGTTTCCTAGCCTACAGCCTCGACACCCGCATGCTCGACACGACGTGCCGCAGCGGCCTCGCCGAGTGCCGGCAAGGCATGCCAGAATAGCCGCCTGCCATTCTGCGGAAAGACCCAATGAAACCCTCTGAAGCCCTAAGCTCCCATCGCGAGGACATCCGGCAGATCGTCGAAATATGCCGCACTCGCAATCCTCGCGTTTTCGGCTCCGTTCTACATGGCGAAGACAAGGACGACAGCGACCTGGATTTACTGGTCGACCCGACTCCCGAAACAACCCTGATGGATATCGCCCGCATTCAGAACCGGCTGCAGAAACTCCTCGGCGTCCCGGTCGACGTGCTTACGCCCAAGGCGCTTCCGGACTCATTCAGGGATCTCGTGCTGGCTGAAGCGGAGCCCTTGTGAATGAACAAGGAAACGAGACGATTAAGCGAATATCTCGGCCATATCCTGCAGGCAATCTCTCGAATCGAGATGTATACCGCAGGCATGGACTCGGCGACATTCATGCAAAATCCAATGGCGCAGGATGCGGTGCTGCGTAATGTCGAGATCATCGGAGAAGCGGCGCGCAATGTTGAACGCCATCACTCCGACACTGCCGCAAAGCACCCCGAAATCCCGTGGGAGGACATCTACCTGATGCGGAATCGCGTCTCACACGGCTATTTTTCGGTTGATCTGGAGCTGGTCTGGAAAACCTTGCGGGGTGACCTGCCTGAATTGAAGCGCCAGGTCACTGAACTGCTTGGGCAGACCGGCCGGTAGCCGGGTACGGGTCTCAACCCAATACTTTTCTATGCATTCGAGCGAAGGAAATCCAACCATGGGAATTGCGAATCAATGAACGCAATCGGCATCATTCCCGCCCGCATGGCCTCCAGCCGTTTCCCGGGCAAGCCGCTGGCCCCGATCCACGGCATCCCGATGATCGGCCACGTCTGGTTCCGCTGCAAGATGAGCAAGACCCTCGACGAGGTGTACATTGCCACCTGCGACGAGGCGGTGCGCCAGTACGCCGAGAGCATCGGCGCCCAGTGCATCATGACCGCCGACACCCACGAGCGCGCCACCGACCGCACGGCGGAAGCCATGCTCAAAATCGAGGCGTCGTCCGGCCGCCGCACCGACATCGTCGTCATGATCCAGGGCGACGAGCCGATGACCCTGCCGGAAATGATCGACGAGGCCATCGCTCCGATGACGGCCGACTCCACGGTGAACGTCGTCAACCTCATGGCGCACATCGACAGCCTCGAGGATTTCGAGGACCCCAACGAGGTCAAGGTGGTGGTCGACCTCAAAGGCGACGCTCTCTACTTTTCGCGCGAGCCCGTCCCGTCGCGCAAGAAGGGCGTCACGGACGTGCCGATGCTCAAGCAGGTCTGCATCATCCCCTTCCGCCGCGACTATCTGTTGCGCTTCAACGCCCTGAAGCCGACTCCGCTCGAGATCATCGAATCCGTGGACATGATGCGCATCCTCGAGCATGGCGAGAAGGTGCGCATGGTGATGACCGATGCCCGCACCGCGAGCGTCGACACGCCAGAGGACCTCGCCTGCGTCGTGGACATGATGCAGGGCGATCCGCTGCTGCCCCGCTACGCCGCGTCGGGGCGATGAACTGCCCGAACTGCGGCCACGGCGAGGCCGCCGCGATCGGCCCCTACATCGGGAGCCACGAAATCTTCCGCCGCATGAGCCTGGCGTGCTGCTCGCGCTGCGAGTTGGTGTTCGCTCAGCCCCAGCCGAGCCCGGCGGAACTGGCGGATTACTACGACCACTACTGGGACGGCGAGGTCGCCGTGTCGACCCCCAGCACCCGCCGCTACTACCTGGCCCAGTCCTTGTCCCGCGTGGACTACCTGCGACGCTTCGGCATCCTCGACGCGAGACCCGCCGTGCTCGACGTCGGCGCCGGCCTTGGCCTGTTCCACGATGGACTGGCGCGGCGCGGCTTCGCCCACGACTATGTCGCGGTGGAAACGGATCGCGAGCAGTTGGAAGGCCTGCGCCGCCGTTTTGGCGACACAGGCGCCTTCCGGCGGCTGGAGGACGTGCCGGCAGAGCGCAAGTTCGACCTGCTGGCGCTGACCCACGTGCTCGAGCACATGGACCGGCCGCACGACTTCGTCGACGGCCTGATGCAGCGCCTGCGCCCCGGCGGGCTCCTCTTCGTCGAGGTGCCGCACCGCGACTACCGCTACAAGGCGCTGTTCGAATCGCACCTGCTTTTCTTTAATGCAAACAGCCTGGGAGACCTGCTGGGCCGCCACGGGAAAGTGCTAGAGGTCTGTACCGTCGGCAAGGAGGCCGCCAAGCTCTATGTCGCACACGTCCACCCGAAGCCGGACGCCCTGCGTCCGCTGAAAGAACTGGTAAAGACCGGCATCGCCCTGGTTACGCCCGACTTCGACGAGAAGCAGATCGCGCGCTACGGAATGTCGAGCTATGGCGGCGACCGGCAGTGGCTGCGGGCGGTGGTCGCCCGAAAGGATTAAGCGGTTTCGGCGGCGGGAGAAGTGCTGCGCTCGCGACGGTCAGCGATGACTTTGGCTGGTACGCCGGCGACCACGGCATAGTCGGGCACGTCACGCGTCACTACTGCCCCGGCGGCAACTACAACGTGGGAACCGACCGTGACGCCGGCAACGATCACTGCATTCGCACCGATCCAGACGTCGTCGCCGACTACGATGCGCCCGCCGGTCTGCCCCTGTTCCCATATTGGAATATCGTGGCGGGCGGTGCTGTGGTTACTGGCACGGATGACCACATTCGGCCCGATCATTATCCCGCTGCCAATTTCAATGCTGCCGAAATCCGCAATGATCCGTGCATTGCCGTTGATGGTAATACGGTTTCCCATGCGCAGACTAGCACCACCGCAGGCGCGCAGTACCGCACCGGGGACGAGGTATATTGCGTTGCCGAGGGTAATGCGGGTCGGACAGCCGATCTCGACATGCTCACCAATAGAAAGCACAGGGCCGCTGCCGGCCAGCACAGCGCGATAGTGGATCCTTCTGAGCAGGCGGCCAACGCGCCCCGGGATACAGCCGAGTAGGGCGGCCCACCAGCCACTGATTTCATCGATTATCATTCCCATGATTGATCCGTTCACTCATGCGTGTGCTCAAGCTACCGTTTCCCCACCTGCAACCATCCCAAGACTTATAATGCCAGTCTTAGCCTTTCATAAGTTTGAGTAGAAAAACTGGTTTGCCGCTTTCGAAACAGAGGCAAATCTACAGGATCAATCACCCCATGGCCAGTTTCCTCTTCAGTTGCACTCGCTGCGGCACCCAATACAAACTGATCCTCTGGTTCAAGTCATTCTGCAACTGCAATCACAGCGGATTCCGCTTTCACGCACCGTGAGACGATTACTGCATGAATTGACTGGAATCCTTACGCCAGAGGAACGCTGGAGGGCTGCATTTATCGGGGTGTTCGTTCTGGTGGGGGCATTTGCCGAGACAATCGGGGTTGGAGCAGTCTTCCCACTCATGGCTCTACTAATGGAGCCCTCGCTGGCAAGTTCCGACGCACGGCTGGCTACTCTTTTCAGCTTGACGGGTGCCACCAGCGTCGAACGATTCGTACTCCTCGGCGCCATTGGCCTACTGGCCTTTTACGTTGCAAAGAACCTTTTCCTCGCCTGGCTCTACCGCCTCCAGGCGCGATTCTCCACCGGCACTGAGGCACGCATCGGTGGCGAATTACTAGCCTCCTTCCTCACTTTGCCCTTCTCCGAAAGGCTTATCGAAAACACAGCCGAGCGATTGCGCATCATTACAGTCGAAACCGGGCGTGCGACGGCAGGCTTCCTTGCCTCGCTGATGCAGCTCATTACGGAAGGCTGCGTCATTCTTAGCCTGATCCTGCTGCTGCTTGCCTTCAATCCGCTCGCAACTAGCATTGCAATCCTCATCATGGCCGGCACCGGTTTGGCCTTTGAATCGCGTATGCGAAAACGCATGGTGGCCCACCGCGAGGAACGCATCCGTTCGAGTTCGTCCATGTACAAGTCGGCCAGCCAGTCACTCGGTGCCTTCAAGGAAATCAAGGTGCTTGGCCGCGAAGCCCATTTCGTCCGTGATTTCACCGAATCGAGCCGACGCTACGCCGGCGCCACGGCAGCATTTACTTGGGCCGGACTAATGCCACGATTACTAATCGAGACGATTGCCGTGACCGTATTGCTAAGTGCGGTAATATTCGGTCTCGCCACAAACCAGCCGATGCGCGATATCGTACCAGGGCTGACACTGTTCGGTCTTGCACTGTTCCGGATCATGCCCTCGGCAACCCGCGTTCTTTCGGCTCTCAATAGCCTGCGCTTCAATGCCCCCTCGGTACGCATAGTTGCAGCAGGGCTCAGAAGCGGTGGTAACTCCTCCACTCTCGTAATATCTTCCGCACCAAACGCTGCTCACGACAGGCGAATTGAGCAAATCAACCTCAACAACGTTGCATATCGCTATCCCGGCGGGGAAGGATTGGTGCTGCGCGACATCACCCTTTCCATCCGTCATGGCGAGATGATAGGGTTGGTAGGGCACTCGGGATCCGGCAAGACAACCCTCTCCGACATACTGCTCGGTCTGCTTCATCCACAGGAAGGCGTCATCACCATCAATGGCAAGGTGGAGGCGCTCAACGTCCGCTGGCGCAGCCTCGCCGGGCTTGTCTCCCAGCAGTTCTTTCTGCTCGATGACACTGTGCGACGCAATGTGGCTTTCGGCATCACCGATGCGGACATCGTGGACGAACGTGTTTGGCTCGCCCTACGCGAGGCACGCCTGGAAGCGCGTTTCCGTACCCTACCGGAAGGCCTCGACTCGTCGGTGGGTGAAAATGGTGCCATGCTCTCGGGAGGAGAGCGTCAGCGATTGGCAATTGCTCGTGCGCTCTACGACGATCCTGAAATTCTTGTTCTCGACGAGGCAACCTCGGCGCTCGACAGTGCCACCGAGTCTGAAGTGCTGGAAACCGTGCGCGGTCTAGCGGGCGGAAAAACCATCATTATGATCAGTCATCGACCGGCATCACTCGCATGTTGTGACCGGGTAATCGTCATGCGCAAAGGCACAATCGCAGCAGAGGGCAAGTATGCCGAACTTCTGCTCACAGAACCTGAATTAGGAGAGATCGGGGAAGGGTAGGTTATTGAGATTTTCTGTATTCCCGGCGTACTTCCTCTGCGAAGAGCAAATCTGCATATAGTTGATGTGCGGATCTTGTAATGTGATGGCCATCATGAGCGTTGATGTATTGCGTTAAATCCTCGCCTTTTGCTTTTATTGTTTTGTAAGCATCCAATAAGGTCACAACTTCAGAATTCATTTTCTTAATTGCCCTTCTAATCACTGTGTTGTATTCGTGAATATTCCTGGAAAGTCCGGGGGAGTGGGTTTCTATTTCCGAAACAGTGGGCGCGATGTTAATTACATAAATCCGCTCAAGTCCAAGCTGAGCTTCTTGAAGCCATTGCGTTAATGTCTGTTCAAAGTGCTCGGCTGGCGTAATAGCCCATGCAATCCCCGCCCTAAGGAGATATGGGCGAAGAAAGTGCAAGAGTTTTACAGCAGCCCATCTCAACAGCTTGGGGAGGCGACCAATCCTGACTCTTACAGAAGCGGGAACCGGCCGCGGGGCGCAGTCCACAATCCCGCATTGAATAATAAGAATGCCGGAATCATTTAATGGAAAATAGGCGGAGTCATCCACGTATTGGCGGTGAAGTTCAGAAATGGACGCCCCTCCTCTGGATCTGTTGAAGACGACCACGCGCGTTTCCGATTGTCTTTCTTCAATACTGTCGCGTAGCAACTCCGGATAGATGTCTCCATATCCGATTCCATCTGCTGTACGCGGGAGACTCAGCGAATCACCATATACGCGAATCAAAAAGGAGTTTTTCATTTCGGGACGATATTTCGTCACACAATATTCCTTTTCTATTATGGGTTCAGCTGCGAATTGCGGGATCGCCAACGGCTGCAGCCTTTGCGCCGATCGCATCAGTAACAAGCCTAAGCAGTTCATCACGTCCTGATGCGAAGTCGATATTGGGCGCTCTCTCAAAACTGGGTGCAAGCTCGATCGTAGGGTCAAAAAAAACCGCATGAACACCCAGGTGGCTGGCGACATACGCCGGCGAAGAGTACGGCACAATGATCGACAGATCACAGCTGCTGAGCAATGAGTACATATTGGTCTGGAACGGCACCAACTCAAGGCCGGCTCCAGGATCGGAAAGGCGTTTAATGAGGTCGATATAGCGCAAATCATGCAAGTCGTTATAGCCTCGCTTGTGCTTGAAAAGCAAGCGCACGCGCCTTCCTGTGTGTGACTCAAGTTCATCACGAATGTACAGGATCTCCTCAATGAAACGGATCATGTTTGTCGCGCAGTAATAATTACTGATAAGACCAATGCGCTGTGCCACCTCGTCCTGCACCGGCGTTACATCAAACACCGCAATCCTAAGATCTCCATCTGCGCGTAATTGAGGCTTCTCTGGGAGGTACCATAAAATCGGGCCGACGACATGAATCGTCCCAGCCAGGCCGAGTTTTTCCAAGTAAGCTTTGTATCCTGATGTCCACACCCACGTCTGGTCTACTCGGATGTGTCGGTAATTAGGGACGTCTGAAACAACCCCGTCCCGAGCATAGACAAAGGGAATGGTGTTCTGGGAATACCAAACCATGTGTACTACGAAATGGCGCATTGCTGTACCGCGCATCCAGAGCGGTTGAGCGGAAAAGGCCGAATTCGTTATCACCACCGTATCGATCATTCTGGCACGGTCCAGAATTTCGACTGCATTGGAATACGCAATATCTCTCGCCAGCAGCATAAGTAGGGGCGAACGTATTACGGCAAGCAAGAGTACGAACGGTGAGGCCAGATGGCAAACCAGCATCGACAAACGCTTAGCCGCACCGAGTCTGGCTTCGTGAATCAGCGCCGCCAGCGGGAAACGGACATACATGAACTCCTTGGTCGATGCTTCCCCTGATCTGGCTGAGCACTGGACAATCAAGCGGCGTGCCCGCGCAAGCGGCTCGATAGGCCCAGCGCGACAATAATTCACGAAGCGTGAGTCATTACCCTCATTGAACAGGCTTTCCGCCCCTACGCCGAAAACCAGCGTTGCCGGACGTACGTCACTTGACCGGTGCGGCAAAATCCCTGACAGAATTGCGCCGAGCACGTACAGCCAATGAAGCGTGAATTCAATAAAAGAAGCGGCGAACAGGCGCGGGGATATGGAAACCTTGCCATCAACTGGATGCAGGATGATGCCACCGCAATCTAGAGATTTATCGGGAGCCGGAAAATACTTTGCACTGGCGATATCCTGCTTAGAATACATTCCGACGAAGGGCCATAGCGCAACTTCAACAACGCGCTGCATTAGCCGCTCCCTGACTACAAGCTCACTGAACCCTGCCACCGCGGGTATTCTGCCCACAAGCCAAGTCTCGACTAAGCGGGCAATGCGGTCAAAGGCTGCGTAGGCGTGCCCCGTGTGTGGCAATAAAGTCATTCGAGATTGCGAGATGCCGAGCCTGAAGCAGCGCAATGGGCAGCCATCTTCCTAACCACGGCTGGCTTACCATCGAGATCATAGCGCCCACAAACATCCTCTGCCACTTCGTAGCCTGCCTTCAGGAAGGCCTTCCATGAGCCAACGTTGTTCGCGTAAGCACCGGCTTCGATCGTATCAAGGCAAAGATTAGCAAACGCCCATTGAGTAACGACACTGATCGCGGCTGAACCAAGGGTTCGCCCCCAAGCCTGCTTGTCGAATATGCAGATACCAAGAACCGCTGTTCCTTCCTCCTGAGCAATCATGTGTAGCCGAACAGTGCCACAGTGCCTTGTTTGGCCATCGATCCAAATTCCGAACAGCACCGCGTCCGCTGCAAGATGATCTGCATTGACGAAAGCGCGCACCGTCTCCAATGTCTGCACCCTCTGACGCACGTTCACCAAGTACTTATTGACATCAGGATTGTTCAATCCATCCACGTAACCTGGATGGACATCTTCTGGCCTCAAAGGGCGTAGATGGCCTTTAGGAATCACCAAGTTGATGTTGCGCTTGAGGGCTGGGGTCAGCGCTTGCATGGTTTCGATGCGTAGATCAAGCCAGAATATCCCACGACACAGGCGTCCCCCGAACAACCGCCTGCTTCACGGATCGACCGACTACTCCAGAACGAAATTTCGGCTCCAGACCATCGCCCGGTCGCAACGACCCAATATCTTGTTCGGTTATCCTCGCTCCGGCGGGGATATCCCGCACGAAGAACAGAGATCGCCGGTAGCGTTTGATAGAGTTTTCCAGTTCGCCCTGGGCGTAGCAGACACGCCCCAGCGCCGCATGCGCCGTACGGCTCTCTTTAACGAGTTGGGCAAGTTCCGCAGGTTCTAGGGAAAAGGAGGAATCTACTCCACCATCAGCGCGCGCAAGAGTGAAGTGCTTTTCAATGAACGTTGCCCCCATGGCGATCGCGGCGATTGAAACGCCGGTCCCCATGGTGTGATCGGAAAGTCCGGCTATCACTTCAAATGCTTCGGCCATGTGCGGAATGGTGCGCAAGTTGATCGCTTCCGGCGGAGCCGGATAGGCACTGGTACATTTAAGTAGTATCAGCCCCTGTGCGTGCGCCTCCCTCGCCGCCTGGACCGCTTCCGATATCTCAGCCAGCGAGGCCATTCCGGTAGACATAATAAGTGGTTTGCCAGTGGCTGCGCAGCAACGGATGAGATCGAGGTCCACCAGTTCGAAAGAGGCGATCTTGTAGGCCGGCGCACCGAGGGATTGCAATAGTTCGACGGCAGAGCGATCGAACGGCGAACTGAAGATAGTGATGCCCAGTTCGCGTCCATAAGCGAAAAGTCGCTCATGCCACCCCCAAGGCGTCATCGCCTTGCGATAAAGGTCGAACAAATGCTCTCCGTCCCACGGATTGCTGCCCTTTACCCGAAACCGCGGATGATTCACGTCCAGCGTCATGGTCTCGGCGGTATAGGTCTGAAGCTTGACGGCATCGGCACCGGCCTCGTGGGCTGCGCGGATAATCTGCAGTGCGCGTTCGAGAGAGCCGTTATGGTTGGCCGACATCTCTGCAACGATGTAGGGCGGATGCTCGGCGCCTATGGGTCTTCCTGCAATCGATAAGGTAGCCATCATGCTTGCTCTAGGTCGTGGGGGTGATGATTACGGCACCCTGGGTTCGCACCCCGATCGTCCCGGGGGCGATATGCGGAATTGAAACGGGAGCATTTTCGGCTTCGTCGAGCGCCCAAAGCACGTCGGCAAAACCCATTTTCTGACGCATCAGCGCAGTTGAGGAAAAGCGTGGATTAATCTCGAACACTCGCGGCCCATTTTCAGTATGCCTCAACTGCACATTCATGCTGCCCTGCAAATGGAGCCCTTCTGCAATGGCAATGCACATGCGGGTGATATTCGGATCCTCGATAACCCTCGCCCAGCCGGTAAAACCGCCAGCCAGCCTGCGCAACAACTGAAGTACGCCGGCACGTCTGTCTCTGGTTCGATAGACGGCGCAGGTAACCTCACGATCCTCAGGCAGCAGCAACTCCTGGAAGATGGCCTCGGGATTACGTGCCGAAAGGTATTTCGCTTCTTCAGCATCGTTTACAAGGTGCAGATTCCTCGAGCCGGAGCCGAAGCGATTTTTAAGCATGCATGGATATGTTTTGGGATAGCCCTCACATACCGGGATAGTCCATGGCACCGGCAGGCCAAGGTCGGCCAACCGCCTTGCTGTCTCGAGTTTATCGATGCCAGTAGCGACGACTTCCATTCCGGACGTAATCCACCGAATCTTTGCGGGTACGGAAAACTGCGGCAGCAAGACCGCCAACTCGGGCTCGGTCATCGGAATGACGATGTCTGCGCTTTCTTGCCCGATGATTTCCTGAAGGCGGACCAAGTAACCGGGCGAACTGGCTGGCGGGACAATATGCAGGGCGTTTACATAGAGTACGCCAGCGTGCTGATCATGCAGATCGGTCCCTACCAGTCGATATTGGGGCCGGTGCTCGCGTATGATTGCTGCCACGCTTTGCGCGATGTCACCGCCGATCCCGGTGATCAGAATCGTCTTCATGTTCTGACTAGGACTTCGGACAAGTAGGGAAGCTCTGGATGGCGAGCAGCCGCTTCCAAGGCGACTGAATGAAAATCGTAATCTTCGCAGCAGAGCGTAACTTGCCGGGTGCTCGTATCAAGGATCGCCCACTGCGCCCCCGGCTGACGATTGCGTGGCTGGCCGACCGAACCCGGATTGATCAGTCTGACCGCGCCGCTGTCACGCACCATCTGATAGTGGGTGTGCCCTAATATCACACAATCGTGTCCTGGTACGGCACAGCGTTCGAGAAACGCTGGTTCGGCATCCGGATAGACGTATTGGTCTAGGTCCCAAGGCGCTCCATGGCAAAGCAGAAGGCGGCAATCGCCCAGTAGCGCCTCAAGCGGATGGGGCAGTGCAGCCAACCAGTCTACCTGTGCTGCGGACAGTTTCTCCAATGCCAGGCGCAGGCCGCTGCCGTAACGGCGCTCGATCTGCGCGAGACGTTCAGTATCTTGCCGTGCTTCCACTAACATGCTTTCGTGGTTGCCTCTCACGATGAGCGCGTCCCAAGGCTCCAATAGCTCCAGAACCCGCTCCGGCCAAAAATAGTAGCCCACCAGGTCGCCTGTGATGAACAGCTTTTCCACGTTGGCGGCGCGGGCAGCATCCAACACCGCTCGAAGGGCAAGGTAATTCCCGTGAATGTCTCCGAGCAGGCCTGCCTTCATCGTATCGTGGTGATATCGGCTAGCGTCAGATCAAATTCTTGTGGCAGGCAGCAAGGACGAGAATTCAATCCTCTGGTCCGTGATCCCAGGCCTCTCCACCTGTAACAAAAACACTGGTTTCATACGTGCGAGGCGTCCGAGATTTCAGCCACTACCATCACATCCCTGCCATAACCTCCTGCTGCCAGTGTGCCGTAGAAATGGTCGAGTACATCCACCATTCCAGCCGCCTTGAGATTGTTCTCGAAAGTGACTCGTCGCTGATGGGCAATTGGTCCCAGTTCGGGATTGGCGATGTAATCTAAGTCCTGCAGCAGGAACAGTTCCAGCGGGTAAAGGGCAGACTGGTCAGCCACACGGAACCCGGTCTTTCCAAGCGCATCCCCAAGCGTCTTGAAGTCGAAGTAATTGAGATGGTCGGGCACGCACACGAACCAAGGCAAATGCCCCTTGGTCTTCAGGAATGCCCGCTGCAAGGGGCTGAAATCGTTGGGGACCGTGACGCACAATTTTCCTTTCGCCGGCAACAACCGCCGAATGCGGCGCAGCAAATCCAAAGGCTCCGTAACATGCTCCAGAACGTTGACCATGACCAGGGCATCGGCCTCGATCCCGCCCCGTTTCTCTGCCTCGTCAAGGAAATCCCATACGCTGGCTCTGAAGAAGTAGCCGAACCCAAGGTTCTGCGCGCGCTCCAGCCCCGGGCTCTGGTCGAAGCCGATGAGGTTGGCAAAGCCAAGAGCGTACAACTCACGCAGGAATCCCCCGTCTCCACATCCCATGTCGACAACTGTAGCCGATCTATCCAGATTGCGCGCAAGCAACCGCGCCGTCTCGGCGAGATTGGCTTGAGCCGTTGGCATTTCATAGGATGTATAAAACTGCGCGAGATAGTCTGCGTCCGGATAAGGATCGACGTGATAAAAACCGCAGATGTCGCAGAACCCCAGTCGGGTCCCTTCAATTGGCGCTGCCTGGTGCCAGAGGCCGGAAGGAATGGGATTAAGCACATACTCGGAAAAATGATGAGCAATTTTGGCCATTTGATATCTTTTCATTCAGTAACTGGAAGGCCCCTTCCGCGAAGAGCCCGGCTATCTGTCCGTTGCAGGAGGGCTGCAACTGCCTGAAGCTGGCTGTCATACACGAAGTCGCTCATCACTTGCATTGCCCGATGACCCATCTCCACGTTCTCTTCAGGGCGGGAAATGGCATCATCGATGGCCTCGGCCAATTCCGAGATGCTCACGTTATCTGCCCAGCCGATGTAGCGTATCGCTCCGGTATCAGCCAGGTCGATGGTGGTCTGCTCCTGATTGGCGGCAAACACTACGGTCAGTGTCGGCAGGCCGAGGAGGCAACGCTCCCAAGTGGTCGCCCCACCTGCGCCTATGCTGAGGTCGGCCGACGCCATCAGGGCAGCCATATTTTCGACTTGAATGTGAAGACGTGCATTCCTTCTCAGCGAACAAAGTGCTGCGATCTGCTCATGATGAGGGTTGGTGGAGCCGATCACCACATCTAGGGCGATTTCAGGGTGGCCCGTCAGGGCTATTGCCTCGATTACCTTCGATGTCACGTTCTGCGAATCGCCGCCGCCCAGAAAGACCAGAATTCTCCTGACGAGCCCATCCCGCTGGCGCAGATGGCGACGAGCTTCAAAAAACTCCGGTCGCAGCAGCGCATAGGTCGGTCCCAATAACCTCAGGCAATGTCCAGGCACCAATCCTTCATAGCGGTGCTCCAGATTTTTGTAGTAGTTCTGATCCAGCAGCACATCGCAGTCATGCGGGCGGTCAGCAAGGTCGTCGATAACCATGATGCGTCTGACGAATGGACGCATTGCGGATTCCCAGCTTCGGTCGAGGCCATAGTGATCCACGATCAACCAGTCGGTCCGAGCACTATCTGCGAGAGCCGCTTTCGTCTGCGCCGCATCGTCCAGCCAGTCAATGGTAGCTAGTCCATCCTCGGGATTAGCCATGTGATGTACTTTGTAGCCCTTCATTTCAATTAAATCACAGAGATTCCCAGGCAACCTTCTGCAGGAGAAAGCAATTTGCCCGCCCGCCGCGCGCAAGCAATCTGCCAGAGTTAGGCAGCGCATAACATGGCCCATGCCTAGCTCAATCGCCGCGTCAACGCGAATCAGGATGTTTGACACTGGAAAAGGCTTCCCTTCACTGGAAAAGGCTTCCCTTAGTTAACTTTGTCGGTTTCTCCGTCGCCGACAAGCTCGCCGCCCACCTCAGTATCTTGCACTGATTCAATGTCAAATCCTCTTGCGGAATACAGGTCTCGCTGGCGGGCCTATCAGGTGCTCACTACACGATCCGCTTTCTATTGCCTGGCTATAGATGGCACACGACTCACCAAAGGCGGCAACAATTTCGTCGAGTTCCGCATCCTGGTGCGACCAGGTTGTGTAGAACAATCCCTGGAACAGCACACCCCGAGCAATCATTTCCTGCATCATCAGCGTCCGGTAAGCATCATCCGGCACGCCCTGCGCATTGCGACATATTAGGGCAAGCAAGCAGGCTTCGCCCTTCACTTCCAGTGCGTTGCCGAGTCCGTGAAGCGCGATCACATTATTCAGCCTGCCGCGCAAGTCCTCGCCCCTCTTCCAGTTGGATTCGATCATGCCGTGCCGCTCGAATTCGTCGATGGTGGCAATCATGGCCGCCAGGCCGATGGTCTCGGCGCCATGCGTAGTGGAAATGAGAAAGAGCTTGTCGGCGCCCGAGCTACGTATCCCGCCCAGCTCCATGATGTCGGCTCGTCCTGTCAGGGCACATGCGGAAAAACCGTTGGCGATGCCCTTGCCCCAAGTGGAGAGATCGGGCTTCACATCGAAGTGATGCTGCGCGCCTTTCAGCCCCCACTTGAAGCCCGAGATCATTTCGTCGAGGATGAAGACGACGCCGTGGGCTCGACAGAGCTCAGCCACTTTTTGAAGGAATCCGTCCTGTGGAGGGTCGAATTTGACCGGCTCCATGATGAGGCAGGCAATGTTGTGGTTCTTCTGCTCGAAGAGGGACTGAACCGACGCAATGTCGTTGTAGCTGAAGCCGGCCGTAAGCGAGCGCGTCTGCTCGGGAATGCCTCGGTCGCAGGGGGTAGTGACGATAAACCAATCGTCGTAGCTAAAGAAATTGTGCTCGCGGCAAAGCGCCACCCGACTGCGCCCCGTGTAGGCACGTGCCAGCTTGACCGCGGCGGTAGTTACCGTCGATCCGTTCTTGGCGAACTTAACCATGTCGCCCGTCTGCACGGTTTCCAGGAAACGTTCGGCAGCGGCGAGTTCTAGAGTGGCCGGTCGCTGAAAATTGGTTCCCAGCAAAGCCGCCTCGCATACGGCACGCGCTACGGGTTCGTAACCGTGCCCAATGCTCACTGAAGTCAGGCCCATGCTGCAGTCGATGTACTCGTTGCCGTCGAGATCCCAAACTCGCGCGCCCTTGCCATGCGCAATGGCAGCGGGTGCATTGGCCGGAAACTGATCGTCACCCTTTGAATACGTGTGCGCACCGCCAGGAATAAGATCGTGAATGCGTATTGTGAAATCCCTGGAATTGGCAAAGTTCGTGATCCTACGCATGACTCGTCCATTCCAATTGATGTGAGAAGACATCCCATAACGGGCTGGGGTCCACATAGGGATTGATAAGCGCGCAGAGGTCTGTTCGGCTATCCAGGTATCTCACTATGTCATCCGTTCCGACGAGAGGCATTTTGTCCGCGAACTGCCGTGCAATTTCGCGGGCAATGATCAGATCTTCTGGATAGTCGACCGTCACGCGCAAATCCATGCGTCGCCAGCTTTCGGGCGGCAGATACACCTGGGCCTTGAACTCCTCGGGATGTGTGCGCGAGTAGTTCGAGCAGAACTCGGAGCGGTCCCTGCTGGAGCCGCGCTCATGGGCGCGCTCCAATGCATCAAGGGTGTAGATTTCGAAATTCAGCCCTTCGGGCAGGCGGTCACAGACTGTGATGTCGTTGCCATTTTCCACATGGGCCCGCCAAAGCCCGGGCAACATATCGTAAGCGAACCAGGGGCACTCGGTGGTAACCCGGAACACGTCGGTGGCGCGCCCGGCACGGCCACATTGTATGAGGCGCTTCAGCACATCCTGCGGATCCCCCAGTATGTAACTCACGCCATGGGCGTGGGCCACATCGATGAAAGGCAGGTTGGCCACGCCCTCCGAAATGCCGAGCACGATTTCGTCGATGATCGGGAATCTTCGAACGGCATGAATAATCTGGTCAAGAATGGTATCGCGATCATTGATCTTTTGAAGCGGCTTGCCGTACAATCGCGATCCGGTATTCCGGCAAGCCAGCGCAGCGACGAATCGGCGATTCATTGGCGGTTCTCCGTCAGCATTTCTCTGGTAATCGGCTGATCCGCTTCGATGCTCTTCGTGAGACGCTTGCCATAAGCTGCGGCAATTTCGTCCAAGGCCTCGGTTGCAGGGGTGCGCTTCAATGCCAGATCCTCGGGCATAAGCACGGTGCCGGCGGGCAATGGGCGAACAGCCACGACATGCTTGCGCACCATGCGTCGGTAGCCGACTTCGGTTGCATCCATGCCGAAATCCTCGGCATTTTTCGCGACTGGGCCCAGCGCCTCCTCGCACGAGTGCATGAGGGCGACGAAATCAGCGAAGTCGTCGGGATTCAGTGCGGCTTCGTGGTCTTCCAGCCGCATCACTTGTGCGAGGGTCAAATGCTTCTCGAGGACGGTGGCTCCGGCCCCTATCGCCGTCGCCGGGACAGCGAACCGCAAAGCATGATCAACCGGCGCGTGATCGGCAAACCCAACGGCTACCCCCCCGTCTGACGCTGCGACAAGTGGGGCATATTCGCGCAGGCGGGAAATCTGATTGGCGGCGTTCAGGGTCGGATAGCCCTGAAAGCCGAAGAGAAGGACCAGCTTCTTCCTGTTAAGGATTTTCAATGCGCGCTCGATTTCTCCACGCATCGCGCCACCGCAAGCGAGGAGCACTCTTGGAATAGAGGATCTCGCTACATCATTAAGCAATCCTTCATTGGCCATGTCGGTGCCGTGCACCTTGATCGCTTCCGCGCAGATTCGTTCCGCCAGTGCCAGGCTGCGCCGCCCGAAAATGTCCAGATGCAAGGCGATATTCTTTTGACGGCCAAGTTCTGCCAAATCGTCCCATACAGCATCAGGCATCTCCAGGGTTTTGAACAGATCGTAGTATTTGTAGCCAGGCACACAGAGCTCGGAAGCATAAACAAGCTGAAGCTTGGCGGCATCGGAGCCTGCAGCCGCTGCCGCCGCTACCAATGCGGCGGCTTGATGCGGCTTTCCCTCGTATCCCTGGGCGAGCTCCGCGATAATTTCAATTCCCATATGTTCCCCTGCCTCGGTATTATTGCAGTCGCCACATTGACGGGTTGACCAGCCCGACATCGTCGCATGCCAATGCAGCATAAGCTTCGAGCGGCGGCACATTGCCGGCTTCCATTGCCCGAACGATTTCCTCAAGCTCGGCCCGTTTTGTCACGCCGACAATTGTCGCCTCGCCCGGAAGGTGCCGCACGTAACCAAGCGCGGCTTCAAGTGGCGTCAGGTTGTACTCATTACAGAACCGATCAAAACGATCAAACTCATTCCGGTAGTGACCAAATGCGCTATGGCGCTGGCTAGCCGGCATAAGCAGGAGCCCCTGCAAAAATACCGAGCGCACGTGGGTTTCCACTCCCAGAGCGGCAAGGCGTGCCAACCAGCCGTTTCGCAGCAGGCGTTGATCGAAGGCGTTGGATGGCAGTTGCACCAGGTCCGGCACAAAATTCTCCAGCACCTCTTCCAGTTCTTCAGCGCCATACACGGAAACGCCAATCTTCTGCGCAAGCCCTTCATGCTTGAGTTCCTGGAGCGCCTTGGACAACCGGGCCCCGTTCGCTCCTGCCGCATCCGCCGCGCGATGCAAAAGAACACCATAGATAGATTTCATGCGCAAGCGCTTGAGCGAGGAATACAGGCTTTCGTGCACCGCGCTGATACATTGAATGGAATCCAGAGCTGGATCCAAAGCCGGGATTTTGGTGACCACTCGAAAGTGGTGATCCGGCCAGAGCACGCTGCCCAGTACCGATTCGCTGTCCCCGTACGCGGCTGCGGTATCAAGCACGTCAACTCCTGTGCTCTCCGCGTAGGCAAGCACGCTTGCCACCTCCTGCCGGGGCACTTTCCCTCCTGCGTTGGAGATGCCATAGTCAGCACCGAATTGAACTGCTCCCAGACCCAGTTTCATTGAAGCAGCTCGTTCAGGGCACTGACAACCCTATCCTGGTCGCTATTGGCAAGGCTATAGTAGAGAGGCAGGCTGAGTGCTTCGCGGTAATACGCTTCCGCAGTCGGACATGCGCCCGGCTTGTATCCGAGATTCCGATAATAGGGTTGCAGGTATACCGGTATGTAATGCACCTGAGTACCAATGTCTCTCTCACGCAGACCGTGCATGAGCCGCGTCCTGGTAAGTCCGCTTTTTGCGAAGTCGATGCGAACAGGGTAAATATGATGTGCGCTTCGGTCTCGGCCAACAGGCTGAGCGGGTTTTAACGTAGCCATGCTGGCGAAGGCTGCATCGTAGCGAAGCGCAAGCTCTTTTCGTCGCTCAAGAAATGCATCTAGCTTGCCGAACTGAGACAGTGCGAGTGCCGATTGGATGTCTGTAATGCGATAGTTGAAGCCCAGTTCCTGCATTTCGTAATACCAAAGGTTCGGCTCTCCGTCTTCCTGCGCAGCACCCGGATTCAACATTGGATCGTCGCCCTTGTTTATGCCATGGCTACGCAAGCGCAATAGTCGTTTGTAGGTAGCTTCGTCATTGGTCGTAATCAAGCCACCTTCGCCAGCAGCAATAGCTTTTACAGGATGAAAGGAAAACACCGTCATCAGCGAATTTACGCAATTGCCTACCTTTCCTCCGTCAGGATATGAGGCGCCAAACGCGTGGGCCGCATCCTCGATAATCGCAGCCCCCCATTTTTCCGCGGTGGCATTGATCGCGTTCATGTCACAAGGCAGTCCGGCAAAATGCACCGGTATCACGGCCTTGATCGTCGCTTCCTTTCGACTAGCTTCCTCCAGCGATTCAACTGACAAATTCAGCGTGCCGGGGTCAATGTCTGCAAAAACCGGGCGGGCACCCATGTATAGCGCACAGTTAGCGCTTGCGATAAAAGTAATTGGCGAGGTAACTACAATATCGCCCCTCACAATACCGGCTGCTATGCAAGCAAGATGCAGCCCTGCAGTACCACTGGAAACAGCTACTGCAAATCGCGCTCCCACATATGAGGCAACAGCCGCTTCGAACTCGGCAATTTTTGGGCCCTGAGTTAGGTATCCACTCCTCAGGACTTCAACGACGGCTGCAATATCCGCCTCGTCCAGGAAGTGCTTTCCGTAAGGAATCACAATTCCACCTGCTCGCGCTCCAGCAAAAAATGCAATTCCTCATTTTTCATCCACATGTCGTTGCGGTCGCTGCTGTATTGAAATCCCTCCGGTACTAGCTTTCCGTTGGTCTCTGCGATGAACTTCTTTGCATCCCACCACTGGGTGGCAGGTTGGATCACGTAGTAATCCGAATATTCCAATGTATTCCAAGCATCATCAGGCGTGATCATGATCTCATGCAGTTTCTCGCCCGGTCTGATGCCGATAATCTCCGTGCGACATTCAGGCGCAACAACCTTGGCAACATCCATGATGTTCATGCTGGGGATTTTCGGTACAAATACCTCACCGCCATGCATGCGCTCGAGGCTATCCAGAACAAACTGGACGCCTTGGCCCAAGGTGATCCAAAAGCGTGTCATCCGCGGATCGGTAATTGGGAGGACACCTGATTTGCGTCTCTGCATGAAGAAGGGAATGACGCTACCACGCGAGCCGATCACGTTGCCATACCGAACCACAGAAAAACGAGTCCTATGGCGACCGGATAGCGTATTAGCTGCAATAAACAGCTTGTCCGAACAAAGCTTTGTGGCGCCGTACAGATTCGCAGGATTGGCCGCCTTGTCGGTCGAAAGCGCGATAACGTGCTTGACCTCCTGGTCGATGCAAACATTGATGACGTTTTCCGCGCCGATGATGTTGGTCTTGATGGCCTCCATCGGGTTGTACTCGGATGCGGGAACCTGCTTCATCGCAGCTGCGTGGATAACCACCTCAACGCCATCGAAAGCCCGGTAGAGGCGCTCCTTGTCGCGCACGTCTCCTAGAAAATAGCGCAGTCTTTGGTCCTGGATAACTTGCTGCATCTCAAACTGCTTTAGCTCGTCTCGGCTGAAAACAGCCAACCGTTTAGGGTTATGCTCCTCAAGCACCGACTTGACGAAGCGCTTGCCGAACGAGCCGGTCGCCCCCGTCACCAAAACCGATTTCCCCTCTAGAAATGACATGATTTACTCCGTTACAGCGTGAAAGAGTTCTTCGCGCCGGCCTTCGCTTTCTTGGCGGCGCAAAATATGAATATAGTCGTCGAGCCGTCCCAAGCTAGTGCTAAGCAAGTCTCGCGCCTTTGTGTTATCCAGGGACATGTCCGGCGGTCGCTTTGCAAACAAACCCGCGTCACGAATTCGGCCACGCTGAATTAATTTGCCAGGCAGATCGAAAGCCTGCGCCAGCCGCTTGGCGAATTCGTATTTCGACACGCGCTCATCGCCGGCCACGTTGAAGGTTCCGCTGGCAGTCAGGCCGGCAAGCCGGTGCGTAGCCGCCGCAAGGGCATCGGCGAGAATTGGCGTGAAGTGCACATCGTCGAACATCGTGATCTCCCTGCCGGCGCGCAGCGAGTAGACGATCCAGTCGCTAAAGGACTGCCGCCCGGCATGGCCCCAGCCGAAGAAATTGGTTCGGACGATCAGCGCACGGGGATCGGCCTGTTTTACCCATTCCTCGGCCAGCAGTTTGCTGCGGGCGTACTCGTTGAGCGGCTCTGGGGTATCGTCCTCGCGGTAGCCGCTGCGGGTGCCGGCAAACAGGTGGTCTGTCGAGACATGCACCAGCCGGACGTTACTGCTTGCTGCCGCTTCGGCGACATTGCGGGCCAGTTCTGCATTGACGTGGCGCGCCAGGGCCGGATCGTCCTCGCAGCGGTCGACGTTGGTCAGTCCTGCGGTATGCACTACGATATCCGGAGCCAGCTCTTCGACCTGGCGCGTTAGCCGCCCGGCATTCTCGAGATCGAGCGGTCGCGAAGCGACGCCAGCCAAAGACACTTTACGGGAATGGGTCCCGAGCACGACATCCCATGTGCCGCGCATGGCGCAGGCCCAGTTCAGCGCGAGCAGCCCACTGCCCCCGGTGATGAGCACGCGGCCGCTAGCCACGGGATGCTCTCATAAAGTTGGCGGCCATCACAAGCGCCACACTTTCAAGCCGGCGGCGCCCAGCCCGTCGGCATCGAGACAGCCCTTGACGTCGGCAACGATGCCCCCCGGCCTTACCAGGGAAGCCATCTGCTCGATACTTGCGCTGCGCAGGGAGTCGTGCGCCACGGCAAGGATCAGGGCATCGGTCAGCGGCAGCGCATTCCATGCCACGAGAGGAAAGCCATATTCGCGCAGCGCCTCTTCCGCGTCGGCCAAAGGGTCGTGCACCGCCACCTCGAGCCCGAAGCTCTCCAGTTCGCGCACGATGTCCGGCACGCGCGAATTGCGCAGGTCGGGGCAGTTTTCCTTGAAAGTCAGCCCCAGCACCACGGCGCGGGCGCCGGCGAGAGGGCGACCCGATTGCGCCATCAGCTTGATCACCTGATCGGCAACGAATTTGCCCATGCCGTCGTTGATGCGGCGGCCGGCGAGGATCACCTGCGGGTGATAGCCAAGCGTCTCCGCCTTGTAGGTGAGGTAGTAGGGGTCAACGCCGATGCAGTGGCCGCCGACCAGGCCGGGCTTGAATTTCAGGAAGTTCCACTTGGTGCCGGCGGCCTCGAGAACCTCGTTCGTGTCGATGCCGAGCTTGCCGAAGATGATGGCCAGTTCGTTCATGAGCGCGATGTTGAGGTCGCGCTGGGTGTTCTCGATGACCTTGGCGGCCTCGGCCACCATGATGCTCGATACACGGTGCACGCCGGCCTCGACGACCTCGCCGTAGAGGGCGGCCACCTTCTCCAGCGTTTCGGAACTGTCGCCGGAGACAACTTTGATGACCTTGCTGAGTGTGTGTTCCTTGTCGCCGGGATTGATGCGCTCGGGGGAATAGGCGACGTGGAAGAGGCCCCCCTCACCCCGGCCCTCTCCCCGCTGGGGAGAGGGGGACTGTGTAGGCCGGCGCTCCTCCGCAAGCGTGCGAGGGGAGCAGGCCCAGCGCATGCCGGAGGCCTTCTCCAGCACGGGGATGCACACTTCCTCGGTGGCCCCAGGATAGACGGTCGATTCGAAAATCACCGTGGCGCCGCGCCTGAGATTTGCGCCCACGATTTTGGCGGCAGCGATCAGCTGCCCCATGTCGGGCCTGCGTGCGGCATCGACCGGCGTCGGCACGGCGACGATAACAAAGTCAGCCTCTGCGAGACGGCGCGGATCGGCGGTGCAGTCGAGTCCGCCGGCGGCGCGTAGTTCGTCGCTGCTTACCTCGCCCGTCGGGTCGACGTGGCGACGGTAGTCGGCAATCTTCTTCTCGGAAAGGTCGTAGCCGATGGTGCGGAATTTCTTGCCGAATTCGACGGCCAGCGGCAGACCAACATAGCCCAGGCCGACGACGGCAACAGTGATTTCGCTTGCGTTCATCCCGCTTTCCTTGCGGGCATGTCGGGTTCGGTCGGCGCGATTGTCGCATCCAGTTCCTTGCGCAATCGCGCGATTTCCTCGCGTGCGGCCTGATACTCGCCTTCCTTCAAGCGCAGGAAGGCGCGCGTCAGCTCCAGCTTCGCGGCGATGCCGCTCGGCGTGAGCAGATAGGCGTAGGCCAGCTTGTTGTCGCTGCGGCGGAAGTTGTCGGCCTTGACCAGGCCCTTGTCGAGCAGGGCCTTGAGCAGGTAGTGGGTCTTGCCGAGGCTGACCCCCAACGTGCGCGCAAGCTCGCGCTGGCTGATCTCGGGCTGTTCCTCGATCAGGCGGAGTACTTGGTAGTGGGCGGCTTCGCGAGGGGTCACGGATATCCGTTCATTTGTTGAACGGATGAGAATCTAGCACAAAATCATCGGCTTGGGCAAGGTGTCGTCATACTTGGTAATAGCCGCGATACCACTCGACGAAGCGGCGCACCCCCTCGCCCACCGGGGTGGCGGGGGCAAAGCCGGTGGCTGCCTGAAGTTCGGCCGTGTCGGCATAGGTGGCGGGCACGTCGCCGTCCTGCAGGGGCAGGAAATTCTTCTCCGCCTTGCGGCCGAGGGCCCCCTCCAGCGCCTCGATGTAGGCCATCAGCTCCACCGGCTGGTGGTTGCCGATGTTGTAGACGCGATAGGGTGCCCAGCTGGTGGCCGGATCCGGGCGGTCCTTGATGAATGCGGGGTCCGGGGCGGCCGGGCGGTCGAGCACGCGCACCACGCCCTCGGCGATGTCGTCGATGTAGGTGAAGTCGCGCTGCATCTTGCCGTGGTTGAAGACGTCGATCGGCCGTCCTTCGAGCATGGCGCGGGTGAACAGGAACAGCGCCATGTCCGGCCGGCCCCAGGGGCCGTAGACGGTGAAGAAGCGCAGGCCCGTCGTCGGCAGGTCGAATAGGTGGCTGTAGGTGTGCGCCATCAGCTCGTTGGATTTCTTGCTGGCGGCGTAGAGGCTGACCGGGTGGTCGACGCTGTCGTGCTCGGAGAACGGCATCCTGGTGTTGCCGCCATACACGCTGGAGCTGCTGGCATAGACAAAATGCCCGACCTTGCCGTGGCGGCAGCCTTCGAGCAGATTGACGAAGCCGACGAGGTTGGTCTGGGCGTAGGCATGCGGGTTGATCAGCGAGTAGCGCACGCCGGCCTGGGCGGCCAGATTGATGACGCCCTCGTAGCGTTCCTTGCTGAACAGCTCGGCCACGCCAGCGGTGTCGGCGATATCGAGGGGGACGAAGCGGAAGCCCGGCAGGGACGACAATTGCGCGAGGCGCGCTTCCTTCAGGCCGACGTCGTAGTAGTCGTTGAGGTTGTCGATGCCGACGACCTCGTCGCCGCGCGCCAGAAGGCGCAGGGCGACGTGCATTCCTATGAATCCGGCGGCGCCGGTGATGAGCACTTTCATGCGTCGGGTTTCCGCAAAGTCATGGCTTATAATTCCGTTTTCTGGCGCACATTCTAATCGACAAGCCAGCCACGGCATCCAAATGCGCTCGATCCTCCTCGTCAAGACCTCCTCCCTCGGCGACGTCGTGCACAACCTGCCGGTAGCGAGCGACATCCGCGCGCGCTTTTCGCAAGCGCGCATCGACTGGGTGGTGGAGGAGGGTTTCTCCGACATCCCGCGCCTGCATCCGGCCGTGAGCCGCGTGATTCCAGTCGCAGTGCGACGCTGGCGCCGCAACCTCTTGTCCGCGGCCACCTGGCGCGAGCTGCGTGCTTTCAGGGCAGCGGTGCGCACTGAAAGCTACGACCTGGTGCTCGACACGCAGGGCCTGATCAAGAGCGCGCTGATGGCGCGGCTGGCTCGTGGCCGGCACGCCGGCTATGCCGCCGAAGTGGCGCGCGAGCCGCTCGCCGCGCGCTGCTACGACGACACCTACGTCATCCCGAAGAACCTGCATGCGGTCGAGCGCAACCGCTGGCTGGCTGCCGCCGCGCTCGGCGTCGAACCGGACCTGCCGCTCGATTACGGCATCGCCGCCGCCCCGCTGGCCGCGCCCTGGCTGCCGGCCGCGCCCTATTGCGTATTGCTGACTGCCAGCAGCCGCGCCGACAAGCTGTGGCCGGAGGGCGACTGGCTGGCGCTCGCCGCTGCGCTCAATGCGCGCGGCCTGGCCTGCGTGCTGCCCGGCGGCAGCGCAGCGGAGCGCGAGCGCGCCGCACGCCTGGCAATGGGCATGAAGTCTGCAATCGCAGCGCCAGCCATGGGCATCGCCGAGCTGACGCAATTACTGGGGGGGGCGGACATCGTGGTCGGCGTCGACACCGGCCTCAGCCACATCGCCGCCGCCCTGGGGCGGCTGACTTTGTGCCTGTTCTCGGGCTCGAGACCGGAATTGACCGGGGTCTATGCCGGCGCCACGGCGATCAACCTGGGCGCAGCGGGCGCGCCGCCGACGGCAGACGAGGCCATCGCCGCAACCGGGGAGCTACTCCAGGCATGAAACGGAATACGCTCCATGTAGGTCGGGCTTCAGCCCGACATTGGCCAGCGATTGACCGCAGCTGTCGGGCTGAAGCCCGACCTACAACCCGACCTACGGAATGATGGCGCGCCTGCTCTACAACCTGGCGCTGCTGCTCCTGCTGCCGTATGTCGGCCTGCACCTGCTCCTGCGCAGCCGGAAGCAGACGGAATATCTGCAGCATGTCGGGGAGCGGTTCGGCTTTTTCCCCTCACCCCAACCCTCTCCCCTGAGGGGAGAGGGGGCCGGCCTCCCCTCTCCCGCGAGCGGGAGAGGGGTCGGGGGAGAGGGTTTGATCTGGTTGCATGCCGTCTCGGTCGGCGAGACGCGCGCGGCGGTGCCGCTGGTGGCGGCCCTGAAGGTGCGCTATCCACAGCATCGCATCCTCCTCACGCACATGACGCCGACCGGGCGCCAGGCTTCCGCAGACCTGCTGGGCGACGGCGTGCTGCGCGCCTATCTGCCGTACGACTACCCGTTTGCCGTGCAACGCTTCCTGAAGCACTTCCGGCCCGCCGTCGGCATCATCATGGAAACCGAGATCTGGCCGAATCTGGTGGCGGCCTGCAAGGAGAACGGTATTCCCCTGTTGCTGGCGAACGCCCGCCTTTCTGAAAAGTCGGCGCGCCGCTATGCCCGCTTTCCGAACCTGACGCGCGGTGCGCTGCAGGGCCTGGCGGCCATCGCCGCGCAGACGGAAGCCGATGCCGCGCGCCTGCGCGCGCTGGGTGCGCCGCAGGTCGAGGTGCTGGGCAGCGTGAAGTTCGACATCCTGCCGCCGCCGGAGCAGATCGCGCGCGGCGAAGCCCTGCGCCAAATGATCGGGCCGCGCCCGGTGCTGCTCGCCGCCAGCACGCGCGAGGGCGAAGAGGCGCTGCTGTTCGCGGCCCTGGCGAAGCGCTCGCTGGGAGAGGCGCTGCTGGTCGTCGTGCCGCGCCACCCGCAGCGCTTCGGGGAAGTCGCCGCGCTGGCGGGCAGAATTGGCTTGACCCTGCAGCGGCGCAGCGAAAACACGCCCATCAACGCGCAGACGCAGGTGCTGCTCGGCGACAGCATGGGGGAACTGTTCGCCTACTACGCCGCCTGCGACGTCGCCTTCATCGGCGGCAGCCTGCTCGACTACGGCTGCCAGAACCTGATCGAGGCCTGCGCCGTCGGCAAGCCGGTGCTGATCGGACGCTCGACGTTCAATTTTGCGCAGGCGGCCGAGCAGGCGCTGGCCTGCGGCGCGGCACGGCAGATTGGTTCAGCGGAGGAATTGCTGGAGGCAGCCGATGCCCTGCTGCGCGATGAAGCTGCGCAAAATAGCATGGGCACCGCGGGAATCGAATTCGCCGCGCGCCACCGCGGCGCCACGGCGAAGACGCTCGAGCTTATTTCTCGAGCAATGCGTTGATGGCCTGGACGTCGTCCTCGCCCAGGGTACCTGCCGCCGCCTTCAGCTTCAGCTGCGCCAGCAGGGTGTCGTAGCGCGCCTTGGCAAGATCACGGCGAGTGGAAAAGAGCTGCTGCTGGGCGTTGAGCACGTCGATGTTGATGCGCACGCCGACTTCGTAGCCCAGCTTGTTCGAATCGAGGGCCGACTGGTTGGACACCAGCGCCTGCTCGAAGGCCTTCACCTGGGCCATGCCGCTGGTGACGCCGAGATAGGCCTGGCGGGCGCCGAGGACGGCGCTGCGTCGCGTGGTATCGAGATCGGCCCGCGCCTTCTCGCGCAGGGCGACGGCTTCGCGCTCCTTCGACATCACTGCGCCGCCGGCAAAGAGCGGCACGGAAAGTTGCAGGCCGACCGTGGTAGTGTGGGTGTCGCTGCCGGGCGCAGGGACGCCGAGCGCCAGGCCGCCGGTGGCGGAACTGCGGCCGCGCGTCGCCACCAGGTCGAGCGTCGGGTAGTGGCCGGCACGCTGCCGGCCGATTTCCTTCTCGGCGATTTCGTACGCCGCCTGCTGCACGGCGACGAGCGGGCTGCCCGTCTCGGCGCTCTCCGCCCATTTGGCGATGTCGTCCGGCTGCGGGCGCTGCAATTGCACCTGCGGGCGCAGCGCGTTGAGCCGCTCCGGCACCTTGCCGATGACCTGGTTCAACGCCTGGCGCTTGATCTCCAGGTCGTTCCCTGCGGCCAGCTCCTGCGCCGTGACGAGGTCGTAGCGCGCCTGCGCCTCGTGCGTGTCGACAATGGTGGAGGTGCCCACCTCGAAGTTGCGCTTGGCCGACTCGAGCTGCTCGCCGATGGCCTTCTTCTGCGCCTGCGCCAGGTCCAGGCTGTCCTGAGCGAGGAGCACGTCGAAATAGGCCTGCGCCACGCGCAGGATGAGGTCCTGCCGGGCCTGCGCGAACTGCGCCTCGGCCAGCGTCACCTGCAGCTTCGATTGGTCGTACTGCACGAAATTCTGCCAGCGGAAGAGGGGCTGCGTCAGGGTGAGCTGGTAGCCGTTGGTGTTGTAGCGCGCATCCATGCCGGCCGCGCCGGGGAAGCGGCGCTCGTAGTCCACATCGTTGCGCACCGTGCTGGCCGAAGCAGAGATCACCGGCAGCAGGCCGGCGCGTCCCTGCGGCAGCTTTTCCAGCCCGGCATCGCGCGCCGCCTTCGCCGAGGCGTACTGGGCATCGTATTCGATCGCGTCGCGATAGACCTGCAGCAGGTCTGCGGCAAACGCCGGCACGGCAGTGAGGGCAAGCGCAAGCAGGGTCAGGGTCTTCTTCATGGGGACTCCGGGGCCGTTCGTTATGCAGCAGCGCGCGCGACGTCGCGAGACCATGCGATCACGCCGCCGGCCAGATTGTAGACGCGCTCGAAGCCGTTCTGCTTGAGGAACATCCCGGCGTGATAGCTGCGCGCGCCGGAGCGGCAGATCATCACCACGTCGGCCGAGCGGTCCAGCTCGTGCAGGCGCGCCGGGATGGTGCGCATGGGAATGAGCGTCGAGCCCTCGATGCGGTAGGCGGCGAACTCGTCGGGCTCGCGCACGTCGAGCAGCAGCGGGGCGGGACGTTCCCCGTCCTGCAGCCACTCGCTCAATTCATTTGCCGTGATCTGTACCATGCCGGTTCCTCAAAAAACGAATTTCCCCCGCTCGGGCACATTGCGCAGGCGCGGGATGCTGGTCTCGAAAAGGTTAACGCTCTGGAAGCTGCCTTCGCCCACGCAGGTGACAAGCCGCGCCTGCATCAGGGGCGCCTCGCCCACCACCGCCAACAGCCGTCCGCCCACCTTGATCTGCCACAGCAGCGCCTCCGGCACTTCCGCAACCGAGCCGGAGAGGACGATCGCGTCGTAGGGCGCCTGCGAGGGCCAACCCAGTGCGCCGTCGCCGTCGATCACCGTGACGTTGTCGGCACATTGCCGCTGCAGGTTCTCTCTTGCCCGGGCTGCAAGCTCGGGCTCGATCTCGACCGAATAAACATGGTCGCTGCGCGCGCCCAGCAGAGCCGCCATGTAGCCCGATCCCGTGCCGACCTCCAGCACCTTGTCGGACTTGCGCAGTTGCAGCGCCTGCAGGATCTTCGCCTCGATGACGGGCGACAGCATCGCCGCGCCGTGGCCGAGCGGAATCTCCGTGTCGGCGAAGGCCAGCTTGAGGCAGGCTGGCGGCACGAACTGTTCGCGCTTGACGGTCATCAGCAGATCGAGCACTTCCTGATCCAGCACCTCCCAGGTGCGGATCTGCTGCTCGACCATGTTGTAGCGGGCTTGTTCCAGGTTCATAACCTTGCTCCAAAATGCATATTAGCAAATTCTAATAAAGCTGGCCACTGTAGGTCGGGCTTCAGCCCGATGACCGCAGGAAATCCCCGTGGGACAACTGCGACTGTCCAACCGCCCAAGTCGGGCTGAAGCCCGACCTACGGCGCAACCATGCGATTTTAACCTAGTTGGCACCCTCGACCTTCTTCACCCGGAACCATGCCGCATATAGCGCCGGCACGAACAGCACCGTCAGCACGGTGGCCACCAGCAGGCCGCCCATGATGGCGAAGGCCATCGGCCCCCACAGTACGTTGCGCGTGAGCGGCACCATGGCCAGGATGGCGGCGGCGGCCGTCAGCATGATGGGACGGAAGCGGCGCACGGTGGCTTCGCGGATCGCCACCCAGGGCGGCTCGCCGGCGCGGATGTCCTGCTCGATCTGGTCGACGAGGATGACGGTGTTGCGCATGATCATGCCGCCCAGGGCGATGGTGCCGAGCATGGCGACGAAGCCGAAGGGCTGGCGGAAGACGAGCAGGGCCAGCGCCACGCCGATGAGCCCCAAGGGCGCCGTCAGCAGCACCATGAAGGTGCGCGAGAAACTCTGCAGCTGGATCATGAGGATGGCCAGCACCACCGCCAGCATCATCGGCATGCCGGCGTTGATCGATTCCTGCGCCCGGCCTGACTCCTCCAGCGAGCCGCCGATGTCGATGCGGTAGCCAACCGGCAGCTTCGCGCGCAGCGGCGCCAGCTGCTTGTCGATGGCATTCGCGACATCGGGCGCCTGCACGCCGTCGACGATGTCGGCGCGCACCGTCAGGGTCAGTTCTCGGCTGCGCCGCCAGAGGATGGGTTCCTCGAAGGCTTCCCGCACCGTCGCTACCTGGGTCACCGGCACGTAGCGGCCGGAGGCGGTCGGCACCTGCACGGCCAGCACGCGCTCCATGGCATCGCGCTCGGATTCGGGCGCGCGCAGCATGATGTCGATGAGGCGGTCGTTCTCGCGCAACTGCGCCACCGTGGCGCCGCTGACGGCAGCCTGCAGGGCGCGCGAGACGCTGGCGGTAGTCACGCCGAGCGCGCGCGCCTTGTCCTGGTCGACATCGACGCGCAGCATCGGCGCGCGCGTGCCCCATTCGTGGTTGACATCCAGGGTGTGCTTCGACGCGCGCATGGCGTTGGCCACCTCGTCGGCGATTGCCTTGATCTTCGGGATGTCCGTGCCGCTGACGCGGAACTGCAGCGGATAGGACACCGGAGGGCCGAGCGCGACACGGTTGGCGCGGGCGCGCACGCCGGGGAATTCCTCCGCCAGGAGCGTGCGCAGGCGCGCGACGATGCGCTCACGCCCTTCCAGGTCCTTGCTGAGGATCACCGTCTGCGCGAAGTTGCTGCGGAACAGCTGCTGGTCGAGCGAGAGGAAGTAGCGCGGCGAGCCATTGCCGACATAGGTCACCCACGCGGCCACGTCCTCATCCCCGGCGATGGCCGCCTCCAGCCGCTTGGCTTCCTTCTCCGTGGCGGCAAAGCTCGACCCTTCCGGCAGCCAGAGCTCGACCAGGACTTCCTGGCGGTTGGAGTTGGGGAAGAACTGCTTCTCCGTGAAGCCCATGCCGACCACGCCGAGCGCGAACAGGCCGAGCGTGGCCAGCATGGTCAGCTTGCGGTGCGAAAGGCACCATTCGAGGACACTCCTGAGGCGATGATAGAAGCGCGTATTGAAGACGTCGTGGCCGGCGATGGCATGCTCGTGCTGCGGCCCCTTCAGGATCAGGTTGCCGAGGAAGGGCGTCACGACTACGGCGGCGACCCAGGAGATCAACAGGGCCAGGCCCACCACGGCAAAGATGCCGAACGTGTACTCGCCGGTAGCCGACTTCGCCGTGCCGATGGGCAGAAAACCCGCCGCCGTGATCAGCGTGCCGGTGAGCATGGGGAAAGCCGTGCTGCGCCAGGCGAAGGCGGCGGCGGCAAGCTTGCCCAGGCCCTGCTCGATCTTGCGCGACATCATCTCGACGGCGATCATGGCGTCGTCGACCAGCAGGCCCAGCGCGATGATCAGCGCCCCGGTGGAAATGCGGTGCAGGTCGATGCCGAAGTAGCGCATGCCGAGGAAGGTCGCCGCCACCACCCAGGGGATGGTGATGGCCACCACCAGGCCGGTGCGCAGGCCCAGACTGAGAAAGCTCACCACCAGCACGATGGCCAGCGCTTCGAGGAAGACGCGCATGAAGTCGCCCACCGCCGCCTTGACGATGCGCGGCTGGTTGGACACCTGGGCGAACTCGATGCCGATCGGCAGGTCGGCATGAATCGCCGCCATTTCGCGGTCGAGGTCCTCGCCCAGCTTGAGCACGTCGCCGTCCTTGACCATGGACACCGCCAGGCCGATCGCCTGCTGGCCGCGGAAATACATCTTGGAGATCGGCGGATCGACGTAGTCGCGGTAGACCCGCGCGATGTCGCCGATGCGCAGGCTGCGTCCGGCCACCGCCACGCGCGTGTCGGCCACCGCGGCCACCGAGTCCAGTTCGCCGGTGACGCGCAGGGGAATGGTATGGGTCGCGGAATTCACGGCGCCGGCCGGCACCACGGCGTTCTGCGTCGCCAGCGCCTGGCCGATTCTCTGCGCATCGAGGCCCAGCGATGCCAGCTTCTGCTGCGACAGCTCGATGAAGATGCGGTCGTCCTGGATGCCGACGAGGTCGATCTTGGCGACGTTCTTCAGCTTCAGCAGGCGCTGGCGCGCCGCCTCGACGTAGTCGCGCAATTCCGAGTGCGTGTAGCCGTCGGCGGTGAAAGCGTAGATGGAGCCGAAGACGTCGCCGAACTCGTCGTTGTAGAACGGCCCGACGACCCCCTCGGGCAGGGTGCCGCGGATGTCGCCGATCTTCTTGCGTACCTGGTACCAGGTGTCGGCCACCGCCTGGCCGCGCGCCGTGTCGTGCAACTCCAGGATGATGAGCGACTCGCCGGGCTTGGAGTAGCTGCGCGTGTGGCGGAAGAAGGGCACCTCCTGCAATTTCTTCTCGATGCGCTCGGTCACCTGCCTGTCCACCTGCTCCGCCGTGGCCCCCGGCCACATGGTGCGCACGACCATGGCGCGGAAGGTGAAGTCGGGGTCTTCGCGCTGGCCCAGTTTGAAGTAGGAAGCGAAGCCGGAAATGGCGATGACGAGGATGAAGAACAGCGTCAGCTCGCGGTGGCGCAACGCCGCGGCGGTAAGGTTGAAGCGGCCGTCGGGGTTCATTTGAAACCCTTAACCACAGAGACACAGAGGCACAGAGAAAAGCATTTATAGAGAGCGAGTCTCTGTTTCTCGGTTTCCTCTGTGCCTCTGTGTCTCTGTGGTGAAATAGGTTTCATCATTTCTGCTCCGGCAGGCGCACCTTCTGCCCTTGCTCGAGCAGGTTGGCGCCGGCGGTGACCACCCACATGCCGGCCTGCAGGCCGGACTTCACGCGCATGTCGTTGCCGACGACGCCGTCCGTCTCGACCTTCTTCAGGCTCACCGTCTGCGTCGCCGGATCGAGCACCCACACGTTCGGCTGGTCGTCGCGGGTGAAGAAGGCGGACAGCGGCAGCCGCAGCGCCGTGTCGCCGGAACTGACTTTCGCCTGCACGCCGGCACTCATGCCCAGGCGCATCGCCGCGTCCTCGCCCGCCACGGCAATGCGTGCCGTAAATGTGCGCGTCGCCGCATCGGCGCCCGGCGACAACTCGCGCAGGCGGCCCTGCCAGCTGCGGCCGGGCAGGCTGTTCAGGCTGATGGTGAAGCCCTCGGCGGTGCGCACCTTCTCCACCTCGCTCTCCGGCACCGCGATGACGATTTCCTTCTCGCTGTCCCCGGCCACGCGCACCACCGTCTGGCCGGCGGACACCACCTGCCCCGCCTCGGCCTCCACCGCCGTCACCACGCCGTCGCGGT
This sequence comes from Betaproteobacteria bacterium HGW-Betaproteobacteria-14, assembly GCA_002840845.1. GTDB lineage: Bacteria > Pseudomonadota > Gammaproteobacteria > Burkholderiales > Rhodocyclaceae > Desulfobacillus. The sequence continues at coordinate 44,198 of PHCS01000001.1, read as the reverse complement.
CGGCCACGAGCGTGGCATAGGCGGCCTGGTTCTTCGCCACGCCCGCCTGCGCCACGGCCGTCTTCAGCGCCGTCTCCTTGGCGTCCAGCACGGCCTGGCTGACGAAATTTTTCGCGCGCAAATCGCGGTAACGCTTCGCCTCGGCCTCGGCCAATGCGCGGTTCGCCTCGGCCTGCGCTGCCTGCAGCGCGACATCCTGCGCATCGAGGCGCGCCAGCACCTGGCCGCGCTTCACCGCCGCACCGACATCGACGCGCCGCTCGACGATCTTGCCGCCGATGCGAAAAGCCAGCCGGCTCTCGTGGCGCGCGCGCACCTCGCCTGGGAAAGTCAGGCTCCCCGACACGGCGGCGGCGTCGATCTGCATGACGCGGACCGTGCGCAGCGGCTGGGCCGGCGGCTCCTGCTGCGAACAGCCCGCGGCCAGCAGGGCGAGAGAGGCAATACTTACTATCACTATCTTGAGCTTCATGATTTCGCACCGAAGGAAAAGCGCCGCAGCAGGCGGCCGCGTCGCGGCGCACGCGGCCGCATGAACACCCAGTACAACAGGGGTACGACAAACAGCGTCAGCGCCGTGGCAAAGCCCAGGCCCCAGACGATGGAAGCCGCCATCGGCCCCCAGATGAGTGATTTTCCGCCCAGGCCGACGGCCAGCGAGAACAGGCCGCCGATGGTGGTGACGGAGGTGATGATGATCGGCACGACGCGCCGGCGCGCCGCATACACCGCCGCGTGCAGCGCGCCCATGCCCAGCTGCATGCGGTCGTTGGCGGCGGCGATCAGCACGATGGCGGAGTTGACGGCGATGCCGGTCAGGGCGATGACGCCGTACAGGGTGTAGAGCGAGAGCGGGTTGAGCGACACCAGCAGGCCGAAGACCACGCCGGTGAAGGCCAGCGGCACGGTGACGAGGATCATCAGTGGCTGCCAGTAGCTCCTGAACTGCGCGGCGAGGATCAGGTAGATCAGGCCGAGGCCGAAGAGGAACAATACCTTCATGGCGTCCAGGCTTTCCTGGATGTCGTCGAGCTCGCCCGAGAAGTCGAGATCCGTGTTCGGGTAGCGCGTGCGCACCTTCTCCCATTCGCGCTTGATCTCTTCATTGGCGGTGACGGCGTCGTTCGCCTCGCGGTCGAGATCGGCCTCGACCGCAATCGCCCGGCGCAGGTTGTAGTGCTTGATGATGCCCTTGCCGGCCTGGGTCTCGTAGCGGGTCAGCGCGCCCAGCGTGGTGCTGCCGCCGCCGGGCAGGGCCAGCGGCGTGTCGAGCAGCCGCACGATGTCCGCGCCTGGAACCGGCCGGGCGCGCACGCGCACCTCGAGCTTCTCGCCGCGGTCGCGCATGCTGGCGACGATCTCGCCATCGACCGCCAGACGCACGTGCCGCGCCACCTGGGCCGGGTTGAGGCCGGCATTGCGCACCGCCTCGCGATCCAGCGTCAGCACCAGTTCGGGCCGGCCGGGGACATCGTCATCCACGACGTCGCGGCTGCCCTTTATGGCGCGCACGATGCCGAGGAGCGCGTCGGCGGCGGCGCGCAGTTCCACCGGGTCGTCGTTGCGCGCACGCACGCGGATGGCCTTCGACAGCGGCGGGCCGCCAGAAATCATGGTGAAGCTGGTTTTCCCCGGCCCGGCCATGCCCTCGATGTCGGCGCGGGCGGCCGCGACCACTTCGTCCGTTTCGCGCATGTCGCCGACACGGGGGCTGAGCGAGACGATGACCTGGCCGTACACGTCGCCATAGAGCGGCTCGGTGTCGGTGTACTTGAAGCCGGCGACGGAAGCCATGGCGCGCAGTTCGCCCGGCTGCAGGTGCTTGCCGAGCCGCTGCTCGACCGACTCGACCGCCCGCAGCGTCGCTTCGATGGGCGTCCCCGGCGGCATGTCCACGTTCACGTAGAACAGCCGGATCGGATCGAAGGCGAAGAACTGCGTGCGCACCAGTCCCGCACCGACGACGGCGAAGGCGACGGCGACGACCGCGGCCATGAACAGGCCGGACAGCGCCGGGTGGCGCATCACCTTGATCAGCAGCCGCGCGTACTTCACGCGCAGCCAATGGGTGAAGCGCACGCGGCGGGCGTGCAGGCGCGAAGGGTCGTCGAAGTTCAGCTTGAGGCCGGAGACGTGGGCCGGCAGCATCCAGTAGGCCTCGACCAGGCTCATGGCCAGGGCCAGGGTCACCACCGCCGGGATGACGAACATGAACTTGCCCACGATGCCCGGCAGCAGCATCAGCGGCAGGAAGGCCGCCATGGTGGTGGCCACCGCCGCGGTCACCGGCGCCGCCACTTCGCGCAGGGCGTCCACCGCGGCTTCAAGAACGGGCTGTCCGCGCGTGACGCGGTAATAAATCGCCTCCACCACCACCACCGCATCATCGACCAGCATGCCCAGGGCGATGACGACGCCGAGCAGGACCGAGATGTTCAGGGTGAAATCCAGGGCGTACAGGACGGCGAAAGTGCCCGCCAGCGAGAAGGGAATGCCCAGGCCGACCAGACCGGCGATGCGCGTGCCGAGAAACAGCCAGGACACCAGCAGCACCGTGGCCAGGCCGAAGAGGGCGTTGGTCTGCATGATGCCGATGGCGTTGCGCGTCGGAATGGTCTGGTCGTCGAGCAGGGCAGCACGCAGCCCGCGCTCGGCAATGAGCGGATTGCGTTCGGCGATGTAGTCATTGACGCGCTCGACCAGTTCCAGCGTGTTGATGCCGCTTTTCTTGGTGACCGATAGCACCACGGCCGGCTTGCCGGCCGTCGAGGCCAGCCGCTCCGGCTTGGCGCGGGTGCGCGAAACCTCGGCAATCGCGTCCAGCGGCACCTGGCCGCGCGGATTGGCGGCCGGCGCGACGCTGAGCCGGGCGAGGTGGCCCGGGTCGGCGCTGGTGCCGAGGATGCGCACCATCCATTCGGTATCGCCGGCGCGCGCCTTGCCAGCGAACGTGTCGCGGAACCAGGCGTTGATCGCATCGGCAATGTCGCCCGGCGCGATGCCGCGCGACTGTGCCGCATGCGGGTCGAACTCCACCAGCAGTTCGGGCTCGTGCAGGCCGATCGCGTAGACGCGGTCCACGCCGGGAATGCGCTCGAGGTCGTCGCGGAAGTCGCGCACCGCGCTGCGCAGCTGCTCGTCGTCGGCTTCACCGGTCACCATCACCATGGCCGTGGCGAAGCCGTTCGAGGTGGTGATCTCCAGCACGCGCGGATCCTTCGCTTCGGGCGGCAGCTCGGTATTGGCCTTGTTGTCGATCTCGCGGCGCAGGTCGTTCATGCGCTTGTCGAACGTGCGCTCGGAAATGTCGTTGAAGCGCACCAGGATGGAGGAGACGTTCTCGCGCGAGTTCGAGGCGACGAACTTGGTGTCCGCCACCAGCTTGATGCCGTCCTCCAGGGGCTTGGTGACGCGCTTCTCGACATCCTCCGCCGAGGCGCCCGGCACCGTGGTGGTGATGATCACCCAGTTGAAGTTGATCTCGGGGTCCTGTTCGCGCGGCATCGTCAGGTAGGCGAACAGGCCCATCACCATCACCACCGCAAAGGTGATGTTGGCGAACGGGTGGTTGCGGATGAGCGCGGTGACGAACTTCATTGCTTGCGCGTACCTTCCGCGGGCTTTTCCGCGACCGCCTGGCCGTCGTTGAGCGTATGTCGACCCTCTGCCGCGATGCGCGCCTCGGGCTTCAGCCCGGCCGGCGCGGGCCGACCTTCCTGCGCCTCGGCCAGTGGTACGAAACGCGCCTTGCCCGCTTCAATGACGAACACCCCGAGCTGCGTGCCACGGCGAACCAGATACTCGGGCGGAACATGGGCGGCAGGATCGCGCCATTCGATGCGCCCCTCGGCGCCCGGCGACACCACCGCGCCCACGAAGCGCAGGCGCGCCTCGCGCGTGCGCGCCGCGCGCTCGATGGCGGGCGAGATGCGGATCAGGCTGACGGCATGCCGGCCGTCCTGGCCAACGAATGCGATTTCCTTCACGTGGGTGAGCTGTTCCGCATCCCGCGCCGGCACCTGCGCGGAAATTTCCAGACGATCCGCATCGAGCAGCGTGTACAGCGTCGTGCCCGCGCCGGCAAGTTCGCCCACCTGGCCGCTGCGGGCGCGCACGATGGCGCGGAACGGCGCGCGAATGACGCATTTGTCCAGGTTGCGGCGTGCCGTAGCCAGCGCCGCGCGGGCCGCGCGGGCGTCGGCCGCAACGACCGCGACCTCGGTCTCGCGCTGATTGAGCGCCTCCTGCGAGATGAAGTTTTTCTCCTTCAGTTCGCGCGCGCGCCTGAGTTGCGCCTCGGCCAGGCCGAGGCGGGCTTTCGCCGAGGCCTCGGCGGCCGCGGCGCGCTCCAGCGCCAGCGAGGAATCGCGCGCATCGAGGCGTGCCAGCACGGCCCCCTTGTCCACGACCTGTCCCGCCTCGGCATTCATGGCGACGATGACTGCCGCAACCTCCGCCGCGATGCGCGACTCGTTGAGGCTGACCACCGCCGCCGGCGCTTCGCGCCGCGGGTACATGGCTATGTCGCCGAAAGCTCGAAACGACAACTCGGCCTGGGGCGGCTTTGCGGCGACCGTTGTCTGGGCAAGGGCCGGTACGGCCACCAGCGCAAGGGAAAGGATCAGGCAGCGCACAGTGTGGTTCTCCTTCATGCGGCGTCGCGGCGCAGGCCGCGCAGCGTCAGGTCGATGTATTCACGCAGATAAACGTCGGTCGGCACGGTGTGCACGCCGCAGCAGTCGAGCGAGTGCTTCCAGATCAGCCGCATCATCAGCGGCGAAAACACGATGTGCACGAGATCGTCGGGATTGAAGGGGCGGAACTCGCCGGAGTCGATGCCGCGCTGCAGGGCGGCCGCCAGCAGACGCTTGCCGCGATCGATCACCTCCTCGGCGTAGAAGCGCGAGATCTCGGGAAAATTGCGCGCCTCGGCGAAGATCAGCTTGAAAATGCCGCCGATGGGGTTGTCGCCGACCACTTCCCACCAGCGTACGACAATGGTCCTGAACAACTCGCTGGCCGGGCCGGGAGCATTCGCCACGAGGGTTTCGCCCTCGGCCAGCAGCGGCAGCAGGCCTTCGCGCACCACCGCCTTGAACAGCTCTTCCTTGCTGCTGAAATACAGGTAGAGCGTGCCTTTCGACACGCCCGCCTGCGCCGCGATCTCGTCGAGACGCGTGGCGGCATAGCCCTTTTCGACGAAAAGGGCCAGCGCGGCATCGGTGAGTTCCTGCGGGCGCGCTTCCTTGCGGCGACGCCAGCGTGTAACTGGGCAGACCATAAGCAGAATATTAAATAACTGACCGGTCAGTAATGTATCTGCCGTCCTCTCCGGAGTCAACTCTCCTTCGCTTACCAGCCGCCGCCCCCGCCCCCTCCACCCCCGCCGCCCGAAGACCCACCGCCACCACCGCCCGAACTGCCGCCCGACGGCGCGCTCGCGGAGGAAATCGCGCCGGCGAGGCCGCCGGCCAGGCCACTGGCGAAGCCCGCGCTGCCGAGGCTGTGAAGCGACGGCCCGCTGTACCAGTGCATGGGCGTGGTGCCGCCGCCTTCCGCCTTGACGCCGGCCAGAATGTCGGCGAACTGCTCGGCCCAGGCGTTTTCGACGCCCAGCGCGAGGGCATAGGGCAGGTATTTCTCGAACAGTTCCAGCGTGCGTTCCGGCCCGCGCCGCACGCGCAGATCATCCTTCTCCGCCACATCGAGGTACATGCGGAAGCCGGCGATCTCATCCATCAGCCGGCGCCCGGCCAGGGTCGGCGCCTGCAGCCAGTGATAGAAGGCGTAGTTGATGCCGACGATGAGGAACAGCAGCGCGACCATGACGGTCGAGCTTTGCGAGGTCAGAATGTAGAGGCCGAAGATCTCGCCGCCGATGAAGGGGATGGCGAAGGCGCTCATCATCAGCGCCGGCACGATCATGAGCCACTTGCCCTGCCGCACCATGCGCCAGATGTTCCCCGCCTGCATGAGCAGCGCGTAGACGCCAAAGGTCCAGCCGGTGAGCCAGACGATCATGAAGAAGAAGACCGGCTCTGGCTGGGCGGCGCTGAAGCCGGCCCAGGCCAGGACGGCTGCGCTGCCGATCAACCCCGGCACGAGGTAGATGCCGTTGGTGACGAAATGGCGCTTGAGGTGCTCCTTGCGCAGGGTGTCCTTGAGGGCTTTCTTCGCATTGTCGATCGCCTGCGCGGCACTCGATTTCAGGGTCATCTGGCTGCCGGGCGCAAGGCCAATGGCGTCGAGCAGCGCCTGCTCGTCGTTCAGCAGCGGCTGGCCCGGGGTGCCACGCGGCCGCTCGAGGGTGAAGTCGTGATCGTCGTCCTCGTGAATGATCAGGTGCCCCTTGACGGCCAGGCCGACAAGTGCGGCTGCGAAGGTGCGTTCGTCGTAGCCGGTGCGGGCAAGGAAGCGCGCATCCGCCGGCGAGACATCCTTGGGCGGGGCGAAGCGCGGAATGATCGTCTGCCCGGCCGGGTCGCGTCCGTAGCGGCGCCAGACGATCAGGTAATAGACGAGCAGGAGGGCCGCGCCGAAGAGGCCGCCCTTGACCTCGGCGTTGTCGCGCAGCCAGCGGGCCTGCTTTTGTTGGCGCGTCGGTTCCGCGACCAGTCCTTTCGGCCAGCCGACGACAATGGTCAGCCCCTCCCGGTGCCCCAGCACCGCCGTCGTCTCGAAGCGGGCGCGGCCCGCCTCGTCGATCCTTGCGCGCCAGTCGCGCCCCTGCGCACCCTGCGGGCCGGTGTAGGCCTCGAGCGTCAGTGCCGAATCGGGCAGGCGCTGCGGCAACACGACCGTGGCCGTGGCACGCTCGATCAGGAAGTTCCAGCCATTGCCGGTGACATTCCAGTACAACTCGTCATGATCGGCGAAGAAGCCGAGCTGCAAGTCCGTGCGGTAGCGGATCTCGTAGACGTGTTCGCCGCGCGGAATGTTGCGGTCGCCACGACCGATGTAGAGGCGCGTGCCATTGTCGCGCCACTCCTGGTGCGAGGGCTCGGGCTGGCCGTTGCGCTTGACCGACAGCACTTCGAAAGGCACGGTGCGGCGGCCGTACCAGGCGCGATAAATGGTGGGAAAGTCGCGATAGATGCCGCGCTTGATTGAGGTGCCCTCGGCGTTGACGCTGATGGTCTCCGTCACCTCCATCGAGCCGTCGGCCTTCACCTCGATCTGCGCATCGAAGTGGCGGATGAATTCGCTGCCGACGGCGCTTGCCGGAGCAAAAGTCAGTGCCCAGAGGACGGCGATGCAAAACAGCCTTGGCATGATTTCCCTCTCAGGAGAACGGCAGCGCGGGACTGTCGCGCTGGGTGGCCAGCTCGATCTCGAAATAATCCCTGTGGGCATAGCCGAACAGCCGCGCCACCAGGTTGCTCGGGAAGGAATCGATCAGGATGTTGAGTTCGCGCACGGTGCCGTTGTAGTAGCGCCGCGCGTACTGGATCTGCTCCTCGGCCTCGGTGATCTGCTGCTGTAGATCGAGGTAACTGCGGCTGGCCTTCAGGTCGGGATAAGCCTCCACCACCGCCAGCAGGCCGCGCAGCTGGCCGGTGAGCGCATTCTCCGTCCGCTCGAGTTCGCTGCGGGAAGCGCCCGCGCGCGCCTCGACGCTCGCCGCCTGCACCGAGCGCTCGAAGCCGGCATACGCCTTCACCGCCTCGACCAGCTTGGGCAGGAGATCGTGACGCCGTTTCAGCTGCACGTCGATGCCGCTCCAGGCTTCCCGCGCATGGTTGCGCCGCGCCACCAGGCGGTTGAAGAGGACGATGCCCCAGAGGACCGCCGCGCCAAGCACTGCAAGCAACAGCATCAAAGAAAGTGACATGGCCCTCCCGGAATATGCAGCCCCGCTGAAACCTACCACAGCGGCCAATACCCCGCCACACTGTGCCCGCACTGCCAGGGCAATCGAATGAATGCCACGGGAATGGAGAAATCTCTCCGTAGGTCGGGCTGTAGGTCGGCCTTCAGGCCGACTTGGGCGGTTGATCCGCCGCTGCTGTCGGGCTGAAGCCCGACCTACAAACCGGCTGCCGGCATTCATTCGATTGCCCTGGCCGAGCCTTGCATCGCGGCGCGGTTTGCAGTAGTTTGAGCAGCACTGGGGGTGCCGCGTTTTCACGGCTGAGAACATACCCTTTGAACCTGTACGGGTAATGCCGTCGTAGGGAAGCCTGAACCGACTTCCTTCCCGCATTCCCATTGGAAGGAATCACTATGAACGCCAATGAAAACATAATTTCGGCGCAGGCTAACCTCGGCACAGCCGAGGTTAAGCGAAGCGGCCAAAGCCACAAATTCGTCGCCACGTCCGCCCATGTGGACGAAGCGGCCGTCAAGCCCCTGCCCCGTTCGCGCAAGGTCTATGTCACGGGCAGCCGCCCCGACATCCGCGTGCCGATGCGCGAGATCAGCCAGTCCGACACGCCGGCAGGCATGGGCGCGGAAAAGAACCCGCCGATCTGCGTCTACGACTGCTCCGGCCCCTACACCGACCCCCAGGCTACGATCGACATCCGCAAGGGCCTCGCCCCGTTGCGCCAGCAGTGGATCGAGGAGCGCGGCGACAGCGAGGAACTGGCGGCGCTCAGCTCGGCCTACGGCCGCGAGCGCGAGGCCGATCCGCAACTGGCGGAAATGCGCTTCGACCTGAAGCGCCGGCCGCGCCGCGCCAGGGCCGGCATGAACGTCTCGCAGATGCACTATGCCCGCCGCGGCATCATCACGCCGGAGATGGAGTTCATTGCCATCCGCGAAAACCAGAAGCGCGAGGGTCTCTCCGAACTGCTGCAGCGCCAGCATCCCGGCGAATCCTTCGGCGCGGCGATCCCGCAGGTCATCACGCCCGAGTTCGTCCGCGACGAGGTGGCGCGCGGCCGCGCCGTGATCCCGGCCAACATCAACCACCCGGAAGCCGAGCCGATGATCATCGGCCGCAACTTCCTCGTCAAGATCAACGCCAACATCGGCAACTCGGCGCTCGGCTCCAGCATCCAGGAGGAGGTCGAGAAGATGACCTGGTCGATCCGCTGGGGCGGCGACACGGTGATGGACCTGTCCACCGGCAAGAACATCCACGAGACGCGCGAATGGATCGTGCGCAACAGCCCGGTGCCGATCGGCACGGTGCCGATCTACCAGGCGCTGGAGAAGGTCGACGGCAAGGCCGAGGACCTCACCTGGGAGATCTTCCGCGACACGCTGATCGAGCAGGCCGAGCAGGGCGTCGACTACTTCACCATCCACGCCGGCGTGCTGCTGCGCTACATCCCCATGACGGCCAAGCGCATGACCGGCATCGTCTCGCGCGGCGGCTCCATCCTCGCCAAGTGGTGCCTCGCCCACCACAAGGAGAATTTCCTCTACACGCACTTCGAGGACATCTGCGAGATCATGAAGGCCTACGATGTCAGCTTCAGCCTCGGCGACGGCCTGCGCCCCGGCTCGATCCACGACGCCAACGACGCGGCGCAGCTGGGCGAGCTGGAGACGCTGGGCGAGCTCACGCAGATCGCCTGGAAGCACGAGGTGCAGACCATCATCGAGGGCCCCGGCCACGTGCCCATGCACCTCATCAAGGAGAACATGGACCTGCAACTGAAGTATTGCGGCGAGGCGCCCTTCTACACCCTCGGCCCGCTCACCACCGACATCGCCCCCGGCTACGACCACATCACCAGCGCCATCGGCGCGGCGATGATCGGTTGGTATGGCACCGCGATGCTGTGCTACGTCACGCCGAAGGAGCACCTGGGGCTCCCCGACAAGGACGACGTCAAGGACGGCATCATCGCCTACAAGATCGCCGCCCATGCCGCCGACCTCGCCAAGGGCCACCCCGGCGCGCAGATCCGCGACAACGCGCTGTCGAAGGCGCGCTTCGAGTTCCGCTGGGACGACCAGTTCAACCTCGGCCTCGACCCGGACAAGGCGCGCGAATTCCACGACGAGACGCTGCCGCAGGAAGGCGCCAAGCTCGCGCATTTCTGCTCCATGTGCGGCCCGCATTTCTGCTCGATGAAAATCACCCAGGACGTGCGCGACTACGCCGCGGCGCAGGGCGTTTCCGACGAGGAGGCCCTGAAGAAAGGCATGGAGCAGAAGGCGGTGGAGTTCGTCAGCTCCGGCGCCGAGGTCTATCGCAAGGCCTGAGGCGTTGTCCATGCGCCGCGGGCTTGCGCTGTTTCTGTGTGTCTACGGCTGGGTCGCGGCACCCGCCGCCCTGGCTTCGGGCGGGCTCTACAAGTGGGTCGACGACAAAGGCGTGGTGCATTATTCCGACACGCCGCCTGTCGGCAAGGCGGCCAAAAAACTCGGGGCGAACCCGCAACCACTACTCGACAACACGCAAGCGCCGCCGCCCAGCCGCAGCTGGCAGGAACAGTTGCAGGAGTCGAACGAACGCCGCTTCCAGGAAGAAAAGCGGCGGCAGGATCAGCAGAAAAAAGCCCAGGAAACTGAAGACAAATGCCGGCAGGCGCGCCGCGCCCTGGAGTCCCTCACGCAGGAGCGTCCCCTCTACCGCATGGGCAAGGATGGCGAGCGCATCTATATGGAAGACGATGAGCGCGGACGCTTCGCCGATACATGGCAGAAGCAGGCCGACGCCTATTGCAGGTAATGCCGCCTCAACGCATCAATCCGGTTTCAGAAAACGATCACCTGCCGCACCGCCTCGCCTGAAGCGAGGCGGTCGAAGCCGGCGTTGATGTCATCGAGCGCGATGCGCGCGCTCATCAGTTTGTCCACCGGCAGCTTGCCGGCGCGATAGAGCGCGATGTAGCGCGGCACGTCGCGGCTCGGCACGCAGGAGCCGATGTAGCTGCCCTTCACCGTCCGCTCCTCGGCAACCAGCGTGACCGCCTGCAGCGGCCAGTTGCTTTGCGGATTGGGCAGGCCGGCCGTGACGGTGGTGCCGCCGCGGCGCGTGATGCGGTAGGCCAGTTCCAGCGCCGCCACCGACCCGGCCATCTCGAAGGCATAATCGACCCCGCCCTGCGTGAGCGCCTTCACCTGCTCGATGGCATCCTTGTCCCCGGCGTTCACCGCATGCGTCGCGCCGAGTTGGCGCGCCAGTTGCAGCTTGCTCTCGATCATGTCGAGCGCGATGATCTTTTCCGCACCCGAAGCGACGGCGGCCAGCAGGGAATTCAGGCCGACCCCGCCCAGTCCGAGCACGGCGACGCTGCTGCCCGGCGGCACGCGCGCGGTATTCACCACCGCGCCGACGCCGGTCAGTACCGCGCAGCCGAACAGCGCCGCCTCGTCGAGCGGAAGTTCGGGATCGATCCGCACCAGCGAGCGGCGCGAGACGATGGCGTGATCGGCAAAGGCGGACACGCCCATGTGGTGCTGGATGGCCGTCCCATTGCGCGACAGCCGCCGCGCGCCCGAGACCAGGGTGCCGGCGGTGTTCGCCGCGGCGCCCGGCTCGCACAGCGCGGGCCGCCCCTCGGCACAAGGACCGCAATGGCCGCAACTCGGCACGAACACCATGACGACATGGTCGCCGGGCGCCAGATCCGCCACGTCTTCGCCCACCTGCTCGACGACGCCCGCAGCCTCATGGCCCAGCGCCATCGGCACCGGACGCGGCCGGTCGCCGTTGATCACCGACAGATCCGAATGGCACAGGCCGGCAGCGGCGATCCGCACCAGCACTTCTCCCTTGCCGGGCGCGCCCAGATCCAGCGTCTCGATGGCGAGCGGCCGGCTTTGCGCGTAGGGCGCCGATAGACCCGTCTGGTTCAGCACTGCAGCACGGATTTTCATAAACCTCCTCTCGTAGGTCGGGCTTCAGCCCGACTTGGGCAGCTGTCGGGCTGAAGCCCGACCTACAAGCCCGACTTACACGATTCCGCCGAAACACATGTATTTGATCTCGAGATATTCCTCGATGCCGTACTTCGAGCCCTCGCGACCGATGCCGGACTGCTTGACGCCGCCGAAGGGCGCCACCTCGTTCGACATGATGCCGGTGTTGATGCCGACCATGCCGTATTCCAGCGCCTCGCCAACGCGGAAGCAGCGCGCCACATCGCGCGAGAAGAAATAGGCGGCGAGACCGAACTCGGTGGCATTGGCCAGCGCGACCGCCTCGGCCTCTTCCGTGAAGCGGAACAGCGGCGCCACCGGGCCGAAGGTCTCCTCGCGTGCGCATTTCATCTCGGGCGTGACGTCGGCGATCACCGTCGGCTCGAAGAAGGTGCCGCCGCGTGCATGGCGCTTGCCACCCGTCAGTACCTTGGCGCCCTTGGCCAATGCATCGGCGATATGCTCCTCGACCTTGGCCAGCGCCTGCGCGTCGATCAGCGGCCCCTGCACGACATCCGACTCGGTGCCGGCGCCGACCTTCATCTGCTTCACCTTCTCCGCCAGTTTCGCCGCGAAGGCGTCGTAGATGCCCGCCTGCACCAGCAGGCGGTTGGCGCAGACGCAGGTCTGGCCGGTATTGCGGTACTTCGAGGCGAGCGCGCCTTCCACCGCCGCGTCGAGGTCGGCGTCGTCGAAGACGATGAAGGGCGCGTTGCCGCCCAGTTCTAGCGAGACCTTCTTGATAGTCGGCGCGCACTGCGCCATGAGCAGCCGCCCGACTTCCGTCGAGCCGGTGAAGGAGAGCTTGCGCACGATGGGGTTGGCCGTCAGTTCGCCGCCGATCTTCGGCGCGGACTCCGCGCTGCCGGTAACAACGTTGAAGACGCCGGCCGGGAAACCGGCGCGCTGTGCGAGCTCCGCCAGCGCCAGCGCGCTGAGCGGCGTCTGCTCGGCCGGCTTCACCACCACCGTGCAACCGGCAGCCAGCGCCGGCGCCACCTTGCGCGTGATCATCGCCGCGGGGAAATTCCACGGCGTGATGGCGGCGCTGACGCCGATCGGCTGCTTGACGACGACCAGCCGCTTGTCGGCCTGGGTGGCGGGAATCGTCTCGCCATAGACGCGCTTCGCCTCCTCGGCGAACCACTCGACGAAGCTCGCCGCGTAGAGCACCTCGCCCTTGGCCTCGGCCAGCGGCTTGCCCTGCTCGGAGGTCATCAGCAGCGCCAGGTCGTCGGCATGGGCCAGCATCAATTCGTACCAGCGCCGCAGCACCGCCGCGCGCTCCTTGGCGGTCTTGTCCCGCCACGCCGGCCAGGCAGCATTTGCCGCCTCGATGGCGCGCCGCGTCTCGGTCGCGCCCATGTCGGGCACCTCGGCGAGGCGCTCGTCGCTTGCCGGGTTGTTCACTGCAAAAGTGGCGCCGCCATCGGCGCCGCGCCAGGCGCCGTCGATATAGGCCTGCGTCTTCAAGAGCTGCGGGTCATTGAGCTTCATGGTTCGTGTGTTGGCTTAACCCGGGCGCCAGCGTGGATTTTCGCTCCGGGCCCGATGTTATAGTGCGTGGTTGAAAACTCAACAATTGTACCCGTCAATGAACGCTCAGGTGACTCCCCGCACGGCGACATTGCTGCTGGTCTGCGGCAGCATCGTGGTCTCGCTCTCACTCGGCATCCGCCACACCTTCGGCCTGTTCCTGCAGCCGATGACGCAGGACCTCGCCTGGAGCCGCGAGGCTTTCTCCTTCGCCATCGCCATCCAGAATCTGGTGTGGGGCGCGGGCGGGCCGATTACCGGCTGGCTCGCCGACCGCTGGGGCGCGGGCAGGGTCGTCTTCGGCGGCGGCCTGCTCTACGCCGCAGGCGTCGCGCTGATGGCGGTGTCGACGACGCCGTTCATGTTCATGCTCTCCGCCGGCATTCTCGTCGGCATGGGCCTGTCCGCCACCACCTTCTCGGTCATCTACGGCGCGGTCGGCCGCGCCATCGCGCCGGAGAAGCGCGCCATGGCGCTGGCCATCGTGGGCGCGGCCGGCTCCTTCGGCCAGTTCATGCTGGTGCCGACCGGGCAGTTCATCATCAGCAATGCCGGCTGGCTGATGGCCCTCATCGGCCTCGCCACGGCGGCCGCGATGATGATGCCGCTGGCCCTGGGCGCGGCGGAGCGGGAAGGCGCGGGCGGGCATCACCTCATGGCCCAGTCGGCGGGCGAAGCCGTGCGCGAGGCCTTCGGCCATCGCGCCTTCTGGCTGCTCACGCTGGGCTACTTCGTCTGCGGCTTTCAGGTGGTGTTCATCGGCGCGCACCTGCCGTCCTACGTGCTCGACAAGGGCCTCACTGCCAACGTCGGCATGCTGGCGCTCGCGCTGATCGGGCTGTTCAACATCTTCGGCACCTACGGCTTCGGCCTGGCCGGCGGCCGCTGGCGCAAGAAGAACCTGCTCGCCGGCCTCTACTTCGCACGCAGCATCGTCATCGTGGTGTTCCTGCTGGCGCCGCTGACGCCGACCTCGGTGGCGATCTTCGCCGCCGCCATGGGCCTGCTCTGGCTGGGCACGGTGCCGCTCACCAACGGCCTCGTCGCGCAGATCTTCGGTGTGCGCTACCTCGCCATGCTCTCCGGCTTCGTCTTTTTCAGCCACCAGCTCGGCAGCTTCCTCGGCGTCTGGCTGGGCGGGCTGATCTTCGACATGACCGGCGCCTACGACATCGTCTGGATGATCGCCATTGCACTCGGCGTGCTGGCGGCGCTGGTCAACCTGCCGGTGGACGAGCGACCCATGGCGCGACTCTCCGCACAGCCCGCACGATGAAGGCCACGCGATTCATCCTGATCGTTCTCGCCGTCGCGCTCGCCGCCTTCGCCGCCGGCTGGGCCTTCAAGGGCTACCTCAAGCCGGAGGCCGCCATCGATTACATCAACCAGCGCTACTTCTGCAACTGACATGAGCCTTCCAGAAATATTTATCGGCCGCATGACCGCTCCCGTCATCGCCGCGCCGATGTTCCTCGTCTCAGGCCCGCATCTGGTCATCGCCTGTTGCCGCGCCGGCATCGCCGGAACATTCCCCACGCTGAATGCGCGCCCGATCGAGGTGCTCGACGAGTGGCTGACGCGGATCAACGCCGAACTCGGCGCGGCCATGGCGGCCAAGCCGAAGGCGCCCGTGGCGCCCTATGGCGTCAACCTCATCCTGCACCACTCGAACAAGCGGCTGGAGCAGGATTTCGAACTGGTGGTGAAGCACAAGGTGCCCTTCGTTATCACCAGCCTGGGCCATCCCGGCGAGGTGGTGAAGGCGGTGCACGGCTACGGCGGCGTGGTCTTCAGCGACGTCATCCACGCCTACCATGCGAAGAAGGCCATCGCGGCCGGCGTCGATGGCATCGTCGCCGTCGCCAGCGGCGCCGGCGGCCATGCCGGCACGCAGAGCCCCTTCTCGCTGGTGCGCGAGATCCGCGAATTCTGGGAGGGTGCGCTGGTGCTGGGCGGTTCGATTTCCGACGGCGCCTCGGTGCGCGCGGCGGAGGTGATGGGCGCGGACTTCGCCTACATGGGCACGCGCTTCATCGCCACGCAGGAGTCCATGGCGCCCGAAGACTACAAGCAGATGCTCCTCGACTGCACGGCGAAGGACATCGTCTACACGCCGGCCATCACCGGCACCCATGCCAACTTCCTCTGGCCCAGCCTGGAGCAGGCCGGCTACACGAAGGAGATGCTTGGCAGCACGGATGCCAAGGAGGATTTCGGCTCGGGGGCGAAGGCCTGGCGCGACACCTGGAGCGCCGGCCACGGCGTGGCGACCATCCACGACGTGCCACCGGCCGCCGAACTGGCGGCACGACTGGCGGCGGAGTATCGCGCCGCGTGTGCGCTGCCGGTCAGCCCTTCAGTGGATTAACCCTTCGCCTCCCGCGGACCGCCTTGGAAGGTTGCTGTGATTGAGGCATGAACATTCGAGGCCTGGATTTTATGACAATCCGATTGACTCGGGCATCGGCGCCGCAATAGAGTAGCGCCAAGCCGCAGCTGCCGAGTGCGGCGCATGCCGACGGGGTTTGGCGGGTTGCTCGCCTGCCGCAACACACAAGCCAACATGACAGTCGCCGAGTCCAGGATGGCCTCGCGGGAAGGCACGGCCGCGGAACGTATCGCGGCGGTGCTGCCCGCCCTGTATGCGGCGGCATCCGCTCCCGGCCGCTGGCCCGAGGCCTTCGCGGGCATCGTCGATTTTCTGGGCGGCGACAGCGGGCTGATGTTCTCGCACCAGGCGACGCCCGAACTGCACGGGCTATGGGTCCCCCACAAGCTGCAGCCTGTCTGGCTGCAGCGCTACGCCGAGCACTACCACGCCCACGACATCTGGATGCAGGCCGGCGAAGCGCGTTGCGTGTTCGTGCCGGGCAACGTCATCACAGGCGACGATCTGCTGCCGCGCCGCGCCTTCCTCGATTCGCTCTTCTACCGCGAATTCCTCCGCCCGCAGGACATCCACGACGTCTGCGGCGGCATGCTGCACGACGGCAGCGAGCCCGGCATCCCGCGCATCCATGTGGCGGTCTATCGTTCGCTGTCGCGCCCGTTCTTCGGCGAGGCCGACAAGGAGGTGATGCGGTCGCTCGTTCCACACCTGCGCGAGGCGACACGCATCGCCTTCCGGCTGGCGGAAATGGAACAGCGGCTATCCGTCATGGAAGCGGCCGCCGACACCATCGCCCCGGCACTGGTGCTGGCGGACGACGCCGGCCGCATTGTCTTCGCCAACCGCCCGGCGCAGCATCTGCTCGAGGCGCGCGACGGCTTGTGGCTGGAGTCGGGCCGCCTGCTGGCGGCCGCACCCGCGCAACGCATTGCGCTGGAAAAAATGGTGAGATCGCACAGCCCGCTGGAGAGCATGATGCGAATCTCCCGGCCGTCGGGCAAGCCCGGCTACTGGGTCATGCGCATGGCGCTGCCTGCGGTGAGGGAGCAGCCGGAGGATGCCCGGCGGCCGAGCGCGGCGCTGATGATCCACGATCCCTCGACTAGCGAGAATCTGAACGTGGGCGACTTTGCCGCCACGCACGAACTGTCGCGGGCGGAGAGCCGTTTGCTGGTCGCACTGCTGACGCACTCGACGCTGCCGCAGGCCGCGGCGCATCTCGATGTCAGCGTGAATACGGTGCGCACCCAGTTGCGCGGCATCCTCGACAAGACCGGCGCGCGGCGTCAGGTCGAACTGATACGCATGCTGATGGCCTGGCCGCGCAAGCGCACCTGAAGTCCGTCAGAAGCGCGTTTTGGAAAGATCGCGCGTGAGTTCCAGCGGCTTGTCCGCCTCCTTGGACCCATAGCATTTCCGCCGCACCAGGCCGGCCAGGGCCAGGAAGAGCGGGATCGCACCGGCCAGGTAAAAGGCCGCGACCAGGGGCCAGGTGGCACGGTCGCTGCCCGTCATCATGTTGCTGCGCACGTACCAGATGAGCAGCGCGCCGAGCAGCAGCGCCAGCGCAATGGCGGCGAGATTGAAGCGGCGCAGCGGCGCGGCCTCAACCCGTTGCGGCGACAGGCGCCAGAACAACCAGAACGAGAAAGCCAGCATGGGCAGCAGCAGGGAGAGGGCGAAGACCATCAGCGTCGCCCTTCCGGCCGCGGACAGAGAAAAAGGTCTGCGGCGCGTTCGGCGATGTCGTCGATGGTGAATTCCCCGTCCGGCCGGTACCACTGCACCGTCCAGTTGAAGGCGCCGAACAGCAGCAGGCGCGTGACGCGGCCATCGTCCTTGAGCAGTCCGGCCTTCATCAGATCCTTCAGCACCGACTGCCAGACCGCCTCGTAGCGGTCCTTCACGGCGATGACCTCGGCGCGCGAATCGTCGGTGAGCGCGCGCCATTCGTAAAGCAGCACCGGGAACTCGGTGTGATCCTCGAGGATGATGCGCAGATGGCTCTTCACCAGGGCGCGGAAGCGCGCCTCGGCGCCGCGCACGCCGGCCACCGCCTCCTGCTGCGCGGCCAGCGCGGCCTGCAGGCCCTCGATCATCACCGACTTGAGCATGTCCTGCTTGCTCTTGAAGTGGTAGAAGGGACTGCCCGAACGCATGCCGACGGCGTCGGCGATGTCGCGGATGGTGGTGGCGTCGAAGCCTTTCTCGACGAACAGCTTGCCCGCCGCGCGAATCAGTTCCGCCCGGCGGTTGCCTTCGTCGGCGGCCGGCGCCCGGGGTTTTGTTTTCGTCCTAACGACTGCCATGCCTGCCTGCTCCCTTGCCGAATCGTTCAGCGCCGGCGAGCCATTCGCCGCTCGCCAGCGTTGCCTGACCATGCCTGAATTCGTTGCCCATCGCCATGTCCTGCGTCATGCCCCACTGCTCTTGCGCCGACAGCCGGTCATGCCGCATGCAGGTTTGCGGATAACCCGCCAATTCCTTCGCCAACGCTTCGGCCGCCTGCCGCGCCTCGCCGTCCGCGACGACGCGGTTGGCCAGCCCCATCGCCAGCGCCTCATCTGCAGCCACGGGACGCCCGGTGAGGATCATGTCGAGCGCCCGCGACTGACCGACGAGGCGAGGCAGCCGCACCGTGCCGCCGTCGATCAGCGGCACGCCGAAGCGGCGGCAGAACACGCCGAACACCGCGCTCCGGTCCGCCACGCGCAGATCGCACCAGCAGGCCAGTTCCAGCCCGCCGGCGACGCAATAACCCGATACGGCGGCGATGACCGGCTTGGACAGCAGCATGCGCGTCGGCCCCATCGGCCCGTCGCCCTCCGGGGCAAGGCTGTTGCGCCGCGCTTCGTCGCCCAGCGCGCCAAGGTCGGCGCCGGCGCAGAAATGCCCGCCCGCACCCCACAGCACCGCCACATCCGATCCGGCATCGGCGTCGAAGGCACGGAAGGCATCGGCCAGTGCAAGGGCCGTAGCGCGGTCGACCGCGTTGCGCTTCTCCGGCCGATCGAGGATGACCGTGGTGACGCGGTCCTGCTTTTCGATGCGGACAGTCACTTCGTCACCTTGAAACCCCGTCATTCCGGGGCCGCGAAGCGGAACCCGGAATCCAGACTGTTGATGGATTCCCGCATTCGCGGGAATGACGAGCTAAATCAGCGAATCGTACAAATCGTGCCATTCCGGGTTGTCCTTCTCAATCAAGTCGATCTTCCAGTCCCGATTCCACTTCTTCAGTTGCTTTTCGCGCTGGATGGCTGATTCCATGTTCTCGAGCATTTCGTAGTACACAAGACGATGCACAGCGTACTTCTTCGTGAACCCTTCAACCAGATCGTTCTGATGCTCCCAGACTCGCTTTACGAGGTCACTGGTCACACCGATGTAAAGCGTGCCGTTTCTCTTGCTTGCCAGAATATAGACACATGGTTGTCTTTCACGCATCGTTCTGGATTCCCGCCTTCGCGGGAATGACGAAATCTGGCGGTAGTTCTATTTCCATGCGCAGCAGCGCCGCGGCGGCGCATTTTCCCAGATTGTCGCTGCGCAGGGAGCGCGCCGCGCCGCCCGAGAGTGCGCCGTTGAGCACGATCTTCAGGGCCAGCAGGTTGTCGAGCGGGTAGAGCTCGACGGGGCCGCTGGCCATGCCGGCGAAGTGGCGGACGAGGCGCTCCGGCGTGACTTCGCGCTTGAGCACGGCATAGGTCGCCGCATCGGGCGCGAACAGGCCGAGGTCGCAGCGGTCCCCCTTGTCGCCGCTGCGGGCGTGGGCGATTTCGACCAGTTTGCGTTTCATGCCGCCGTTTCGCAGAGGCTGACTTTCACTTCCGGCTCGACGAGATCGCGCCGCACCAGCGTCGGCCACAGGCCGAGCAGCTGGCGCGCCGGCTCAATGCCGGAGAAGCCGCTCGCCGTCGGCGGGCCGGACAATGCCAGCCACGGAAACTGGCGCGGAAAGGCCTCGGCCAGTCGCCGTTCCTTGGCATGCACCGACATCTTCAGGTAAACCTCGTTGAGCTCATCGATGCGCGAATCGTCGGCAAGATCGCCGAGCAGTGAGTTGTAACCGAGGTATTCGGTGTGGATCTCGTCGTAGGCGAGTTTCTGTTCCGCAAGCTGGCGCTCGATGATCGCCGCCGTAACGCGTGCCTTCCTCATGGCGCCGGGCCACGAGTAGCCGATGGTGGCCGTGCCCGCCCAGCCGTCTTCGTAGCCGGCGACGATCTTCAGCTTGTCCGGGCGCGGCCGGCCGGTGGCGCCGGACACGCGCACGCGGTCGCCGCCGAGGTCGTCCAGCTTGAGCGTGCCCATGTCGAGCACGACGTCGGGCGAGAAATAGGCATGCGGATTGTGCACTTCGTAGAGCAGCTGCTGGCGCACGGTGTCGAAGTCCACCCGTCCGCCGGTGCCCGGCGCCTTGGTAATGATCGCCGTGCCATCGGGACTGACTTCCGCGATGGGATAGCCGATATGGCCGAGGTCGGGCACCGACTCCCATCCATTCTCCAGGTACGAATTGAAATTGCCGCCGCTGCCCTGGCCGGAACACTCCAGCAGGTGGCCGACAGTGAGGCCTGCCGCGAGCCGGTTCCAATCGTCCGCCGCCCAGCCGAATTCGCGGATCAGCGGCGCGAGGAACAGCGCGGCGTCGGCGACGCGGCCCGTCAGCACGATGTCGGCGCCGGCTTCCAGCGCGCGCACCAGCGGCTGCGCGCCGAGGTAGGCGTTGGCGAAGAGCAGGCGGCTGCGCACCGTGTCGATGGAGGCGCCGGTGTCGAGGTGGTCGAGCGGCTCGCCGGCTGCACGCAAGGAGTCGATGCGTTCGATCAGTGCATCTCCGGTGACCGTGGCGATCTTCGCCTTCCAGCCGCGCTTGTTGAATTCGGCGACCAGGGCATCCCGCGCACCTTCGGGATTCAGCCCGCCGGCATTGAGCAGAAATTTCACGCCGCGCGGCTGCGCCAGCGGCCACAGGCTGGTCAGCATCGGCACGAGGTCGCGCGTGTAGCCCGCCGCCGAATCCTTCATGCGGTCCTTCTGCAGGATCGCCAGGGTCAGCTCGGCCAGGTGGTCCGAGCCGATGTACTGCACCCCGCCGCGCTCGATGCTGGCGGCCACCGGCCGCCACGCGTCGCCGTAGAAACCCAGGCCGGCGCCGATGCGAATGGCCTTCAAGACCATTCACCACAGAGGTGCCCCGAAGGAAATCCCCTTGGGGGACACAGAGGCACAGAGAAAACCAGAAAATGAATACTCTGTGTCTCTGTGCCTCTGTGGTTAAGGGTTCTAAGCATTTTGCGGCCAGGCGCGCTGCAGGATGGTTTCGAAGTCGGTGTGCTTCGCCAGTGTGCCGAGCACATGGCCCCAATCGCCGCCCAGGCGCGAGGCGCAGAAGGCCTCGCTCACGGCCGCCGGCGCGAAGCGCAGCAGCAGCGCCGCCTGCATGGCCAGCGCGATGTCCTGCGTCAGGCTGCGCGCGCGCGACTCGATGCCGTCGGCGTCGCGCAGCGCAGACTGCAGTTGCGCGATGTGGCGGTCGAAGGCGGCGTGCTTGCCGAGTGCCGGCGCGATCTCCGCGGCAAGCGCCTCGGCACTCCTGGGATGCTTGGCCAGCGCGCGCAGCGTGTCCAGGCACATGACGTTGCCGGAGCCTTCCCAGATCGAGTTCAGCGGGCTCTGCCGGAACAGGCGCGGCATCGGCCCTTCCTCGACGAAGCCGTTGCCGCCGTGCGCCTCCATCGCCTCGGCCACCAGCGTCGGGCAGCGCTTGCAGATCCACAGCTTGGCCACCGGCGTGAGCAGGCGCCGCAGCAGCGACTCCGACTCGTCCTCCTGCGCGTCGAAGGCGCGCGCCAGGCGCAGCGACAAGGCTGTGGCCGCCTCGCTCTCCAGCGCCATGTCGGCCAGCACGTTCATCATCAGCGGCTGCTGCCGCAGCAGCTTGCCGAAGGCGGCGCGCTGACTGGTGTGGTGCATCGCCTGCGACAGCGCCGCGCGCATGATGCCGGTCGAGCCGATGGCGCAATCGAGGCGGGTATACACGCCCATCTCCAGCACGGTGGGGATGCCGCGCCCCTCCTCGCCGACCAGCCAGCCGACCGAGCCCCAGAACTCGGCCTCGGTGCCGGCGTTGGAGCGGTCGCCCATCTTGTCCTTGAAGCGCTGGATGCGGATCTCGTTGAGCCGCCCGTCCGGCGTCCAGCGCGGCACGAAGAAGCAGGACAGGCCCTTCGGCGACTGCGCCGTGACGAGGAAGGCATCGCACATCGGCGCCGAGAGGAACCACTTGTGGCCGACGATACGCCAGGAGCCGTCGCCACTGTCTTCGGCGCGCGTGGCCGAGCCGACTTGTTCGGCTCTCGTGGTGTTCGCGCGCACGTCGGAGCCGCCCTGCTTCTCGGTCAGCCCCATGCCGATCAGCACGCCGCGCTTCTGCGCAGCGGGGATGAAACGCGCGTCGTACTCGCGCGAAAGCATGAGCGGCATCCAGTCGCGGGCGATCTCCGGCACGTTGCGAAGCACCGGCACGGCGCCGTAGGTCATGGTCGTCGGACAGAGCGAGCCG
The DNA here is from genome assembly GCA_002840845.1 of Betaproteobacteria bacterium HGW-Betaproteobacteria-14. Lineage (GTDB taxonomy): Bacteria > Pseudomonadota > Gammaproteobacteria > Burkholderiales > Rhodocyclaceae > Desulfobacillus. The sequence goes on along the minus strand of PHCS01000001.1, from coordinate 21,885 downwards.
TCCTCGATCTCGGCGAACATGACGTAGGCGGCGGCGCGGGCGACATGCGCGCCTGGCTTCGGCTCGGCCCACGGCCCGGTGTCGCAGCCGTGCCGCTTCAGCCAGCCCAGGCATTCGTGCCAGGAGGGGTGGAACTCGACCTCGTCGCGACGGTTGCCGTAGCGGTCGAAGAGTTTCGGCTTGGGCGGGTTTTCGTTGGCGAGGCGGCCGTGTTCGATCCATTCCGCGCTGCCGACTTCGGCGCCGCGCGCGACGAGCCAGTCCTGCGCCCAGCCGGCGCCTTCGCGCGCGACGGCTTCCTGCAGCGCGATGTTGCGGGAATAGGCGTTGTAGTTTTCCAGCGCCTGGGCCTGGTTGATGACCTCATGCGTGGCGAGCAGCGGGGGGTGTTGGGCGTCCATGGCGATTTCTCCATGTAAAACAGTGTGTAAAAGCAACAAAGCAATTGCTTGCTTGACAGGGTCGAACCACTTTACTACCCTTCACGGCTGGTCGCAATACCCTCCCATTCCGAGGTCACGCCATGTTCGAACGAACCCTGTTCAAGGAAGAACACACGCTTTTCCGCGACGCCGTGCGGCGCTTCATGGAAACCGAAGTGCAGCCGCATCGCGAACGCTGGGAGGAGCAGGGCTACGTGGACCGCGAGGTGTGGAAAAAAGCCGGCGCCGCCGGCTTTCTCTGCCCCTCCATGCCGGAGCAGTACGGCGGCGCCGGCGCCGACAAGCTCTACAGCATGGTGCTGATCGAGGAGCAGAACCGCATCGGCGATTCCGGCTTCGGCTTTGGCCTGCACTCGGAGATCGTCGCGCCCTACCTGCTGCACTACGGCAGCGAGCACATCAAGCGGACCTACCTGCCGAAGATGGCGAGTGGCGAGATGATCGGCGCCATCGCCATGACCGAGCCGGCCGCCGGCAGCGACCTGCAGGGCATCAAGACCGCGGCAGTCAAGGACGGCGAGCACTGGGTGCTCAACGGCTCGAAGACCTTCATCACCAACGGCTGGAATGCCGATCTCGTCATCGTCGTCGCCAAGACCGATGCGGCGAAGGGCTACAAGGGCATCAGCCTGTTCATCGTGGACACTTCGATGGCCGGCTTCTCCAAGGGCAAGCGCCTGAAGAAGCTCGGCATGAAGGCGCAGGACACGGCCGAACTCTTCTTCGACAATGTGCGCGTGCCGGCAGCCAACCTGCTCGGCGACGAGGGCAACGGCTTTGTGTACCTCATGCAGGAGCTGCCGTGGGAGCGCATGCAGATCGCGCTTGGCGCGGTGGCGGGCGCCGAGGCGGCGCTGTCCTGGACCGTCGCCTACGCGCACGAGCGCAAGGCCTTCGGCCAGGAGATCATGGCCTTCCAGAACACGCGCTTCACCCTGGCCGAGCTGAAGACCGAGATCCAGATCGCGCGCATCTTCGTCGACCGTTGCATGGAGCTGCTGCTGGAAAACAAGCTCGACGCCGTCGATGCCGCCATGGCGAAATACTGGACCACCGACCTGCAGTGCAAGGTGGCCGACGCCTGCCTGCAGCTGCACGGCGGCTACGGCTACATGTGGGAGTACCCGATCGCGCGCGCCTATGCCGACGCCCGCGTGCAGCGCATCTACGGCGGCACCAACGAAATCATGAAAGAACTCATCAGCCGGACTTTATAACCATGACCGATGCCTTCATTTTTGACGCCGTGCGCACGCCGCGCGGCAAGGGCCGCAAGGACGGCGCGCTGCACGGCGTCACGCCGATCGAGCTGGCCGCCACCGCCCTGCGCGCCCTGCGCGACCGCAGCGCGCTCGACACCGCGCTGGTCGACGACGTCGTCCTCGGCTGCGTCGAGCCGGTGGCCGAACAGGGCGCCGACATCGCCCGCGTCGCCGCGCTGTATGCCGACTACGCGCTCACCGCCTCCGGCGTGACCGTGAGCCGCTTCTGCGCCTCCGGGCTGGAGGCCTGCAACCAGGCGGCAGCGCAGATCATGTCCGGCCAGTCCGACCTCGTCGTCGGCGGCGGCGTCGAGTCGATGTCGCGCGTGCCGATGTTCTCCTCCGGCGGCGCCTGGCCGACCGATCCGCAGGTGGCGGCGAAGACCTACTTCGTGCCGCAAGGCATCTCGGCCGACCTCATCGCCACCAAGTGGGGCTACTCGCGCGGCGACCTCGACGCCTATGCCGCCGAATCGCAGCGCCGCGCCAAGCAGGCCTGGGACCAGGGCTGGTTCAAGAAATCCATCGTGCCGGTGACAGACATCAACGGCCTGACCATTCTCGACCGCGACGAATACATGCGTCCGGAGACCACGCTCGAATCGCTGGCGCAATTGAAGCCCGCCTTCGCCGAGCAGGGCGAACTCTACGGCTTCGACTCGGTGATCCTGCAGCGCTATCCGGAAGTCGAGCGCGTCAATCACGTGCATCACGCCGGCAACAGCTCGGGCATCGTCGACGGCGCAGCCGCGGTGCTCTTCGGCACCAAGGAAATGGGCGAGCGGCTGGGGCTGAAGGCGCGCGCGCGCATCCGCGCCTTCGCCTCGATCGGCTCGGAGCCGTCCATCATGCTGACCGGCCCCGCGCCGGCCAGCGAAAAGGCGCTCAAGCGCGCCGGCATGAAGCCCGGGGATATCGACCTCTACGAACTCAACGAAGCCTTCGCCGCCGTGGTGCTGCGCTACATGGACGTGCTGGCCATACCGCACGACAGGATCAACGTGAACGGCGGCGCCATCGCCATGGGCCACCCGCTCGGCGCCACCGGCGCCATGATCCTCGGCACGCTGCTCGATGAAATGGAGCGGCGCAATCTCGCCACTGGCCTCGCCACGCTGTGCGTCGGCGCCGGCATGGGCACGGCCACCATCATCGAACGAGTGTGAAAGCGAGTTCGTCATTCCGGGCAAGCGGAGCGCGACCCGGAATCCATGCAGCCTCTGGATTCCCGCTTGTGCGGGAATGACGATCAATCGCTCCGGATATTTGGAGTCTTGAATGATCAACTACGCAGTAGATAGCGAAGGCATCGCCACCCTCGAGTGGGACCTGCCGGGGCGTTCGCAGAACGTCCTCAACGACCAGAGCATGGCGGCCTTCGCCGAGGCCGTGCAGAAGGCGCTCGCCGACCCCGCCGTGAAGGGCATCGTCGTCGCCTCGGCCAAGGCCGACTTCATCGCCGGCGGCGACCTCGACATGCTGCTGAAGGCGAACGACGCGCAGGCGCTCACCGCCAACCTCGGCGGCTGGCATCGTTTGCTGCGGGCACTGGAAACCACCGGGAAACCGGTGGCGGCGGCGCTCAACGGCAACACGCTCGGCGGCGGCCTGGAACTGGCGCTGGCCTGCCACTACCGCGTCGCTGCCGACAACCCGAAAGCGCGCTTCGGCTTCCCCGAAGTCACGCTCGGCCTGCTGCCCGGCGCCGGCGGCACGCAGCGCGCACCGCGCCTGATGGGCATCCAGCCGGCGCTGCTGCTGCTCACCGAGGGCAAGCGCATCAAGGCCGCCGAGGCGCAGAAGCTCGGCCAGATCCACGCCGTCGTGCCGGCCGGCACGGAACGCGATGCCGCGCGCGCCTGGGTGCTGGAAGCCGCCGCGAAGAACATCGCGTCAGGCAAGGACGGCAAGCCGGGCAAGACGCTGCAGCCCTGGGACCAGAAGGGCTACAGGATTCCCGGCGGCGGCGTCATGACGCCTTCAGGCATGCAGACCTTCATGGCCGGCAATGCCATGCTGCGCGAGAAGACGCAGGGCAACTACCCGGCGCCGAAGCACATCCTCTCCTGCGTCTTCGAGGGCATGCAGACCGACATCGACACCGGTCTGAAGAACGAGACGCGCTATTTCGTCAGCCTGGTGCGCAGCCCCGAAGCGAAGAACATGATCCGCAGCCTGTTCTTCTTCATGCAGGAGGCGAACAAGCTGGCCGGCCGGCCGCAGGACGTGCCGACGCAGAAGTACACGCGGATAGGCATGCTCGGCGCCGGCATGATGGGCGCGGGCATCGCCCACGCGGCGGCAACGGCGGGACTGGACGTGGTGCTGCTGGACGCGACGCTGGAAGCCGCCGAGCGCGGCAAGGCCTACTCGGCCAAGCTGCTGGCAAAGCGCGTCGCCAAAAGTCAGCTCGCACAGGACGGCGCCGACGCCGTGCTGGCGCGCATCCACCCCACCGCCGACTACGCCGACCTCGCCGGCTGCGAACTGGTGGTCGAGGCGGTGTTCGAGGACCGCACGCTCAAGGCCGAGGTGACGAAGAAGACCGAGGCGGTGATATCCATCGACGCGATCTTCGCTTCCAATACGTCCACCCTCCCCATCACCGGCCTGGCCGAGGCGAGCAGCCGCCCGGCGAATTTCATCGGCCTGCATTTCTTCTCGCCGGCCGAACGCATGCCGCTGGTCGAAATCATCCTCGGACAGCAGACCTCGCCGGCAACCCTCGCCCGCGCCATGGACTTCGTCAAGGCGATCGGCAAGACGCCGATCGTGGTCAACGATGCGCGCGGCTTCTACACCAGCCGCGTCTTCGGCACCTACCTCTCCGAGGGCATGGCCCTGCTGCAGGAAGGGGTTCAGCCTGCGTTGATCGAGAACGCCGGGCGCATCGCCGGCATGCCGGTGGGCCCGCTGGCGCTGGCCGACGAGGTCTCGCTCGAACTGGTGCACAAGATCGCGAAGCAGACGAAAGCCGATCTCGGCGCTGAATACGTCGAGCGTGCCGCCGACCAGGTCGCCGCCCTCATGGTGGAAAAACTCGGCCGCCTCGGCAAGAAGGGCGGACAGGGCTTCTATGACTACCCGGCCGGCGGGAAGAAGCGCCTGTGGGCGGGCCTCGCCGAGCATTTCCCGATCCGCGCCGAACAACCCTCCCTCGATCAGGTGATCGAGCGTCTCATGCTGATCCAGTCCATCGAAACCGTCCGCTGCCTGGAAGAAGGCGTGCTCGCCGCGCCGCGCGACGCCGACGTCGGCGCCATTCTCGGCTGGGGCTACCCGCCCTTCCGCGGCGGCCCGATCGGCCAGATCCACACCATGGGCCTGGCCAATTTCATTGCCGCCTGCGACCGCCTGGCGAAACAATGCGGCGACCGCTTCCTCCCGTCTGAAAGCCTTCGAAAAAAATCCGCAGAGGGTTCACAATTCTTTTCGATATAAGTCATAATCGCCACACAAAGCGAATAGCGAAAGACTATTCTGCACTGCGAAATAACCGCGGTGCCCGCCCACGGGGCGCGATATAAAGTCGGAACTACGGAGGAGGTCGGGTTTTGCTGCAATTCCTGCAACTCGTCGCGAGCGGCATCGCGCAAGGCTGCATCTACGGCCTGCTCGCGCTCGGCTTCGTGCTCATCTACAAGGCCACCGAGGCGGTCAACTTCGCCCAGGGCGACCTGATGATGCTCGGCGGATTCATCGGCCTGGGTACCAGCGTGGCCCTGGGCATGCCGTTCTGGATCGCCTTCCTCGCCACCCTGATCGTCATGTTCCTCTTCGGCATGCTGCTCGAGCGCGTGGTGCTGCGCCCGCTGCTCGGACACCCCTCGTTTACCGTGGTGATGGTGACCATCGGCATCGGTTTCCTCTCGCGCGGCCTGGTCACCATGATTCCGAACTGGGGCACCGACACCCATGTCCTGCCGGTGCCCTACCGGGACGAAATCGTCCGCATCGGCGGCAGCGGCACGGAGGGCGGCCTGGTGATGCCGATGGAGCAGATCGTCATCATTGGCGTCACCGTGCTGCTGATCCTTGGCCTCTATCTGCTCTTCAGGCACACCAAGATCGGCATCGCCATGAAGGCGACCTCGCAGAACCAGCTGGCCGCTTTCTACATGGGCATTCCGGTGCGGCGCATCAACATGCTGGTGTGGGGCCTGTCCGCCGCCGTCTCGGCCTGCGCCGGCCTGCTGCTGGCGCCGATCACCTTCGTGCATGCCAACATGGGCTTCATCGGCCTGAAGGCATTCCCCGCCGCGGTGATCGGCGGCTTCGGCAGCATTCCGGGCGCCCTGGTCGGCGGGCTGATCATTGGCGTGGTCGAGATGCTCGCCGGCTTCTATCTCCCCGAGGGCTTCAAGGACATCGCCGCCTACGTCGTCGTGCTGATCATGCTGGCGGTCAAGCCCACCGGCCTGTTCGGCGAAAACCTCAGGAAGAGGGTCTAGCGCTCATGCCGAAACATTCGTCGTTCCCGCGGAAGCGGGAACCCAGTAGCCCGCAAGGATGCCCCTGGATTCCCGCTTTCGCGGGAATGACGGAGCGGAGTTGATAGCCCATGCGTTTTCTATTCAAGACGAACTATCAGCAGGACATCCGCCTCTTCAAGCATGGCGGCCAGATCTTCTGGTACAGCGCCCTGCTGGCCGGCCTCTGCGCCCTGCCCTGGCTGCTGCCGGAATACTACCTTTCGCAGATGGTGTTCATCTGGATCTACGCCATCGTCAGCCTCGGCCTCATGATCCTGGTCGGCTTCACCGGGCAGGTGTCGATCGGCCATGCCGCCTTTCTCGCCATGGGCGCCTATACGGAGGGCTACCTGCAACAGCTCGGCTGGCCCTTCGCACTGTCGCTGACGTTCGCGGCGCTGATCGCCGGCATCACCGGCATCATCGTCGGCCTGCCCGCCTTGCGCGTGAAGGGCATGTATCTGGCCATCGCCACCCTGGCCTTCGGCTTCATCGTCGAGGAAGGGGTGACGCGCGCCGACAGCATCACCGGCGGCAACAGCGGCATGATCATCGGCAGCCTCGAGGTCTTCGGCCTGCCCATCGACAGCGAGCTGCGCATGTATTTCCTCTGCCTGACCATCCTGGTCCTCTGCGTGCTGGGGGTCATGAACCTGCTGCGCAGCCCCACCGGCCGCGCCTTCGTCGCCATCCGCGATTCGGAAGTCTCCGCACAGAGCATGGGCATCAACCTCGCCTACTACAAGACCACGGCCTTCGCGCTTTCCGCCGCCATCACCGGCATCGCCGGCGCGCTGTACGCGCACAAGCTGCGCTACTTATCGCCCGAGCAGTTCACCTTCCTGCAGTCCATCGAGCTGCTCATCATCCTCGTCGTCGGCGGCGTCGGCTCGATTTACGGCGCCATCTTCGGCGCCGCCTTCTGGATCGGCGTGCAGCAGTTCATCGTCATCGCCAAGGACTGGCTGCCGCCCGCCATCGGCCAGCAGACCGGCCTGCAGCCGAGCATCTTCGGCATCATCCTGATCGTTTTCATCCTGTTCGAACCGATGGGCCTGTACGGGCGCTGGTTGAAGATACGCACGTATTTCCAGATGTTCCCCTTCTATCGCAAGGGCATGTTCCGACGACAGAAGAGCTACATGAAATCGGAACGGCTGAAATGAAGCCACTACTGCAAGTCGAACGCCTGTCCATCCAGTTCGGCGGCTTGAAGGCCGTCGACAACGTCTCCTTCGAGATCTGGCCGAACGAGGTGTTCTCGCTGATCGGCCCCAACGGCGCGGGCAAGACCACCATCTTCAACATGATCAGCGGGCTCTATTCGCCCACGTCCGGCTTCGTCACCTTCGAGGGCGAGAAGATCTCCCACCTCGCCCCCTACGAGATCGCGCGGCTCGGCATCGCCCGCACTTTCCAGAACATCGAGCTATTCGAGCACGCCACCGTGATGCAGAACCTGCTCGTCGGACGCCACTGCCACCGCCACACCAACTGGCTGCAGGATCTGTTCTTCACCCCCGCGACGCGGCGCGGCGAACTGCAGTTCCGCCGCACCGTCGAGGAAGTCATCGAGTTCCTCGATCTGCAGCATTACCGCGACCAGATGGTGGCCGGCCTGCCCTACGGCGTGCGCAAGGTGGTCGAGCTGGGCCGTGCGCTCGCCATGCGGCCGAAGCTGCTGCTGCTCGACGAGCCCTCCTCCGGCCTCAACGTCGAGGAAACCGAGGAAATGGGCTTCTGGATCGAGGACATCAAGCACGACCTCGGCATCACGGTTCTGATGGTGGAGCACGACATGGGCCTGGTCTCGCGCGTCTCCGACCGCGTGCTCGCCCTCAACCAGGGCGAGATGCTGGCGCTCGGCACGTCCGAGGAAGTGCAGTCGCATCCGGATGTCGTTGAAGCCTACCTGGGAGGCGCTGATGAAGACCTCCCCCCCACCCCCCCTCCCGCGGAGGGGGGTGACGGAAGTTCGCCGCCGGCCGGCAGTTCCATGTCTCACGCTGCCCCCGGCTTGGGGCGGCCCGGCGCCGGGGGCGAATCATGAGCCTCGATGGCGACATCATCCTCCAGCTGAACAACGTCGAGTCGTCCTACGGGCCGGTGAAGGCGATCCGCGGCGTCTCGCTCAAGGTGCACCAGGGCAGCATCGTCACCGTGCTCGGCGCCAACGGCGCCGGCAAGTCGACCATCCTCAAGACCATCTCCGGCATCATCGATCCGCAAAAGGGCAGCGTCGTCTATCACGGCGAGCAGATCCAGAAGCAGGATCCGGCCCTGATCGTGCGGAAAGGCATCGCCCACGTGCCCGAGGGCCGCGAGATCTTTCCGTTGCTGACGGTGCGCGAGAACCTTCTCATGGGTGCCTACACCCGCCCGATGGGCGAGCGCGCCGCGGTCGAGAAGGAGATCGAGCAGATCTACGCCTACTTCCCCATCCTCAAGGAACGGATGGGGCAGCCGGCCGGACAGCTTTCCGGCGGCCAGCAGCAGATGCTGGCCATCAGCCGCGCCCTGCTGGCGAAGCCCACCATCATGCTGCTCGACGAACCCAGCCTGGGCCTCTCGCCCAAGCTGACCAGGGAAATCTTCGAGATCGTCGTGCGCATCAACCGCGAGCGCGGCGTCACGCTGCTGGTGGTCGAGCAGAACGCCCGCGTGGCCCTGAAGTATGCCGACTTCGGCTATGTGCTCGAGGTCGGACGCATCGTCATGGAGGACCGCTGCGACGTCCTGCGCGAAAAGGAGGACATCAAGGAGTTCTACCTCGGCATCAAGGAAACCGGCGTCCGCGGCACGCGGCGCTGGAAGAAGAAGAAAAACTGGCGATAGGGCGGATCAAGGCCATGTGGTGGAAGAAAGACAACTCGCAGTTCTGGTCAACCCGGGAAGTCGTCGTGCCGGGCGACACGATCCCGCGCATGTTCATGAACGCGGTCGAACAGCGCGGCGAACGCGTCATCTTCAGGCAGAAGTCCTTCGGGCTGTGGCAGACGCTGACCTGGCGCGAACTTGAAGGCATCGTGCGCGAGATCGGCATGGGCCTGATCGAGCTCGGCTTCGAGCCCGGCGAGACGGTCTCCATCCTCGGCAACACCCGCCAGGAATGGCTTTTCAGCGACCTGGGCGCACTGTGCGCGGGCGGCGTCAGCTCGGGCATCTATCCGACCGATTCCGCCGCGCAGGTCGAATTCCTGACGCAGGACTCCGCTTCCGTCTATCTCTTCGTCGAGGACGAGGAGCAACTCGACAAGGCGCTGGAAGCGCGCGAGAACCTGCCGCAGCTGAGAAAGATCATCGTCTGGGAAACCGAGGGCCTGCGCGATCTCGACGACCCGCAGATCATCAGTCTGGAGCGCCTGCGCGAACTCGGCCGCGAGCGCATGGCCCGGCTCGGCGCCGAGGCACAGGCCGAATGGCGCGCACGCATCGACTGCCGCCGCCCGGAGGATCTCGCCATCCTCATCTACACCTCCGGCACCACCGGCAAGCCGAAGGGCGCCATGCTCTCGCACCACAACGTGATCTACTCGGTGCGCGGCTTCAACCTGATCATCGCGCAGAACGAGGCGGACGAGCACATGTGCTTCCTGCCCCTGTGCCACGTCGCCGAGCGCATGGCGGGCGCCTATTTCTCGCTGTATACCGGCGCCCGGCTGAACTTCGTCGAGAACCCGGAAACCATTCCCGAGAACGTGCGCGAGATCAAGCCGACCGTGTTCCTCGCCGTGCCGCGCATCTGGGAGAAATTCTACTCGGGCGTCACCATCGCCCTGGCCGAGGCCACCGGCCTGGAGAAGCTTGCCTACAAGTGGGCGGTCGGACTGGGCCTGCACATGGTTTCGCTCTACGAGCAGGGCAAGCCGATCGGCGCATGGCTCAGGGCGCTGCACTGGCTGGGACGCGTCCTGGTCCTCAACAACGTGCGCAAGCTGATCGGCATCCATAACTGCCGCTTCCTCGTCACCGGCGCGGCGCCGATCTCGCCCGACCTGGTGCGCTGGTACATGGCGCTGGGCGTGCCGATGCTGGAGGTGTGGGGCCAGACCGAATCCGGCGGCGGCGCCACCACCACGCCCATCCACCGCATCAAGCCAGGCATGATCGGCATCGCCAACGCCTACTGCGAGGTGAAGGTGGCCGACAACGGCGAACTGCTGATCCGCGGCGACAGCGTCTTCATGGGCTACCTCAACCAGCCGGAGAAGACCGCCGAGACCATCGATGCCGAGGGCTGGCTGCATACCGGAGACGTCGGCTACATGGACGAGGACGGCTTTTTCAAGATCTCCGATCGCCTCAAGGACATCATCATCACCGCCGGCGGCAAGAACATCACGCCCTCGGAGATCGAGAACCAGCTCAAGTTCTCGCCCTACATCACCGACGCGGTGGTGATCGGCGACAAGCGGCCCTATCTGGTGTGCCTGATCATGATCGACCAGGACAACGTCGAGAAATTCGCCCAGGACCACGACATCCCCTTCTCGAACTACGTCAGCCTGTGCCGCGCGCCGGAGATCCAGAAGCTGATCGAGGATGAGATGCAGCGGGTAAACAAGCAGTTCGCCCGCGTCGAACAGGTGAAGAAGTTCCGTTTGATCGAACAGAAGCTGTCTGCAGAGGACGATGAACTGACGCCGACGATGAAATTGAAGCGGAAATTCGTTAACCTAAAATATGCAGACCTTATAGAATCTATGTACCAATAAGCCCATTTACTGGAGAGGAGAGAAGACATGAAGCTGAAAAGAATCGCTAGCGCGCTCGCCATCCTGGCTGGCGCAACCTTCGCCAACGCAGCCGCAGCCACGCAAGGCGTCAGCAAGGACGAGATCGTTGTCGGATCGATCCAGGATCTGTCCGGCCCGCTCGCCGGCTTCAGCAAGCCGGCGCGCAACGGCATGCAGATGCGCGTCGACGAGATCAACGCGCTCGGCGGCGTCAACGGCCGCAAGATCAAGCTGATCGTCGAGGACAGCGGCTACGATCCCAAGAAGGGCATTCTCGCCACGCAGAAGCTGGCGCAGAACGACAAGATCTTCGCCATGATCGGCACCATCGGCACCCCCGTGGCAATGGCCAGCATGCCGCTGCTGTTCGAGAAGAACATCCCGCACCTGTTCCCGCTGACCGCGGCGCGCCAGATGTACGATCCGCTGCACAAGCTGAAGTTTTCCTTTGCCGCCCCCTACTACGACCAGATCCGCAACGGCGTGAAGTGGATGGCCAAGGAGCGCGGCGCCAAGTCCTTCTGCGCCATCTATCAGGACGACGAGTTCGGTCTGGAGATCTTCCACGGCGCCGAGGAGGGGCTGAAGGAAATCAACCAGAAGTTCACCGAAGTCACCACCTACAAGCGCGGCGCGACGGACTTCGCCGCGCAAGTGGCGAAAATGAAGGGCTCGAACTGCGACACCGTGGTGATGGGCACCATCATCCGCGAGACGCTGGGCACCATCGGCACAGCGCGCAAGATGGGCTGGAACCCGAACTTCATCGGCACCTCGGCCTCCTATACCGACCTCATCCACAAGCTCGGAGGCAAGGCCGTAGAGGGCTTCTACTCCATGCATCAGGTGGGTGTGCCGTACCCGGATGACGCATCGAAGAACGTGCGCGACTGGGCCGCCAGCTACAAGGCCAAGTTCAACGAGGATCCCGGCCTGTTCTCGGCCTACGGCTACGTCATCGCCGACCTGTTCATCCAGGTCGTCAAGAAGACCGGTGACAAGCTGACCACTGAGTCCTTCATCAAGACGCTGGAAACCAGCACCTTCCCGCGCGACATGTTCGGCAGCCCGGTCTACAGCTTCACGCCCAAGCAGCACCTGGGCAACACCAAGTCCCGCGCCAGCCAGATCCAGGGCGGCAAGTGGGTGCCGGTGACGGACTACCTCGAGTAAGCGTTTCGTTCATTTGGGAAGAGGCGCTGCGGCGCCTCTTTTTTTGTCTTGACCAAAAACGAACGTTCGTGCTATAAAGCCGCCATGGGAAAAGGTGAAGAAACCCGGCAGGCGATCCTCGACGAGGCGCTCGCGCTCAGCAGCCAGGTCGGCATCTGTGGCCTGAGCGTCGGTGCGCTGGCCGACAAGGCCGGCATGTCGAAAAGCGGCCTGTTCGCGCATTTCGGTTCGAAAGAAGAGATGCAGATCGCCGTCATCCGCGAGAGCCAGCAGCGCTTCGTCGACACAGTCGTGCGTCCGGCGCTGAAGGAGCCGCGCGGCATTGCCCGCCTGCGCGCCTTCCTGGCCAACTGGATGGACTGGACGCGCAGGGCGCGGCTTCCCGGCGGCTGCCCGTTGAATGCCGCCGCGAATGAGTTCGACGACCAGCCCGGCCCGGTGCGCGACGCCGTCGCGGCAGGCCTCGCCGATGGCCGGCGCATGCTCGCCAACAGCGTGCGCATGGCGGTCGAAGCCGGCGAGTTGCGGCCGGACACCGACATCGACCAGTTCGTCTTCGAGTTCACCGGCATTGTCCTGGTGGCGATGCAGAACATGCGCCTGTTCCGGGAGAAGGATGCCAGCCGACGCGCCCTCGACGCCTTCGAGCGCCTGGTGCGCGATTACGCCACCGAGCGTGGCAACAGCAAAAAGGAGTAGCCACCATGGACTTGCGCATGCCGCTTTTTTTTAGCCCCCGTTTTAGCACGACCGTTCGTCTTTTAATGGGCCTTGCCGGTCATCGCCTTGCCTTTCGCCTCCTCTCGCCCCTGGCGCCGAGGCGCGCCGGCAAACGCGCGCGCCGCCTCTTCCTCACGCCGCCGCAGCACAGATTCAGGAAGGCCGAACTGGATGCGCTGGAGGAGGCCTCGCTGCTCACCGTGCCGATGCCCACCGGCCGGCTGGTCGGCTGGCGCTGGGGCCGCGCACAGGATCCGATCGTGGTGCTGGTGCATGGCTGGGGCGGGCGCGCCGCGCAATTGCGCAGCTACGTCGCGCCGCTGACGGCGCGCGGCTACTCGGTGGTGGCCTTCGACGCACCCGGCCACGGCATGACGGGCGGACGCGAGTCCTCCATCGTGCACATGGCCGCCGCCCTCGAAGCGATGCTGCGCCATGTCGGGCCGGTGGAAGCCCTCATCGGGCATTCCGTGGGCGGCGCCGTGGCGGGTTACGTGCTGTCGCGCGGCGCGCAAGTGAAGAAGGCGGTGCTGCTCGCGCCGCCGGCCAGCCTGACGGAATACTCGCACCGCTTCGCCCGCCTGCTGTGGCTGCCGGAGAGCGTGCGCGCCCTCATGCAGGCGCAGATCGAGCGGCGCTTCGGCATCCGCTGGAGCGACTTCGAGGTGGAGGCCACCGCGCCGAGGCTGACGCAGCCGGCGCTGATCGTGCATGACATCGACGACCGCGACAATCCCTTCCGCGACGGCGAACTGACGGCGCGGCACTGGCCGGGGGCACGCCTCGTCGCCACGCACGGCCTGGGCCATCGTGGCGCGCTCTACGACTCGGCGGTGATCAGCGAGGTGACGGGCTTTCTCGGCAACGCGGAGAAGCACGGCGCAACGGCCAAGTGAAAGTCAGCCGCTACGGGACGGCGCCGCCGTGATCGGCAGTCAGGACTGCGGTGCCTGGCCGCGCGATAGCGTGACGATCGCGCGCGTGCCGCCGCCTTCGCGCGCTTCGAGGCGAACGTCGCCGCCGTGGGCGCGGGCGACGGCGCGGGCCATGGCCAGGCCCAGGCCGGCGCCGCCGGTGTGGCGCGCGCGCGAGGTCTCCAGGCGCACATAGGGTTCAAAGACGCGCTCGCGCTCCGCATCGGGAATGCCGGGGCCGCGGTCCTCGATGCGGATCTCCACTTGGCCATCGCCGTCGCGCAGCGTCACGTCGATGTCCGGGCCGCCGTAACGCCGCGCGTTGTCGAGCAGGTTGGCGAGGCAGCGGCGCAGGCCCTGCGGCCGCGCAGTGACCGGCGCCGCTGTGCCGTGCAGGCTGACTTTCGCGCCGGCCGCCTCGGCGTCCTCGGCGAGGCTCTCGACCAGCGCAATCAGATTGAGCCGCACCGGCTGCTCGGTGTCGCTGCCGGCGCGCAGGTAGTCGAGCGTGCCGCTGATCATCTCGTCCATATCGCCGATATCGCGCTCCATGGCCTCGCGCGTCGTCCCCTCGGGCAACTGCTCCAGGCGCAGGCGCAGGCGCGTCAGCGGCAGGCGCAGGTCGTGCGAGACGCCGGCCAATGCCTGGGCGCGCGTCTCGAGATAGGTTTTCAGCGCGCGCTGCATGGCGTTGAAGGAACGCGCCGCACGCGCCACTTCCTGCGGCCCCTTCTCGGGCAGGGGCGGCTGGTCGAGGTTGCGCGCCAGGCCGTCGGCGGCGTCCGCCAGCGAGGCCAGCGGCCTGGTGAGGCGCCGCACCGCCCAGCCGGAGAGCAGCGCCACCACCACGGCAAGCAGCGCCAGCAAGCCCAATGCGCGCAACGGCCAGTCGCCCGGCGCTTCCGGCAGGGCCTGGCGGAAGGTGAGCACGGCGCCGTCGGCGAGCCGCGCCTGCGCCGACACCATCACCAGGTGGCGCGGCCCGGCATGGCCTTCGCCGCGCGGCGCGTGCGGCCCGAACTGCCTGCGCTCCTCAGGTCGCGGCGCGGCGCGGCGGATCGACAGCACCTGCAGCTGCGCCGGCCGTTCGAGTTCGCGCAACACGCGCCTCATGAAGGCCTCGGCATCGGGCGAGGCATCGACGCCCGCCTGCCAGGGCTCGTCGAGGGAGAGGCGCGTCGGCGGCACGCTCAGCGCGCGCACCACACGGCGGCGCTCCTCCGGTGCCGTGCCGTCGAGCAGCGTGATGAGTCCGGCGATGCGCTGCGCCGCATATTCGCCGCGCAGGCGCTCGCCGAAACGGGCGCGGTCGTCGAGCATCAGCCAGGCGCCGACGACATGCGCCACGACGAGGCCGCTCACCAGCGCCAGCACGATCTGGCCGAACAGGCTCTTCGGCAACAGCCTCACGAATGCTTCTCCGCGTCCGCCGCCAGCATGTAGCCCTCGCTCCTCACCGTCTTGATCAGCGCCGGCTCGCGCGCGTCGTCGCCCAGGCGCCGGCGCAGACGATGCACCATCACGTCCACGCTGCGGTCGAAGGGGCCGGCCTCGCGCCCGGCCAGCACGTCCATCAACTGGTCGCGCGACAGCACGCGGAAGGGGTTCTCGGCGAAGGCGCGCAGCAGCTTGAATTCCCCGCCCGAGATCGCCACGACGACGCCGTCGGCGCCGACGAGGTGCCGTGCCGCCAGGTCGAGCGTCCAGCCGGCAAAGCTCAGCGCCCGCGTCGGCGCCTCGCGCGCGGCGTTCTCGCCGGCGC
Organism: Betaproteobacteria bacterium HGW-Betaproteobacteria-14; assembly: GCA_002840845.1. Taxonomy (GTDB): domain Bacteria; phylum Pseudomonadota; class Gammaproteobacteria; order Burkholderiales; family Rhodocyclaceae; genus Desulfobacillus. The sequence goes on along the minus strand of PHCS01000001.1, from coordinate 6,403 downwards.
GGCGCAGGATGCTGCGGATGCGCGCCAGCAGTTCGCGCGGATTGAAGGGCTTGGGCAGGTAATCGTCGGCGCCCATCTCCAGGCCGACGATGCGGTCGGTGTCCTCGCCGCGCGCGGTGAGCATCAGGATCGGCAGCGACGATCCTGCGCGCAGTTCGCGGCACAGCGCGAGCCCGTCCTCTCCCGGCAGCATGAGGTCGAGGATCACCAGGTCGGGCGCGGCGGCGGCCATCATCCGCCGCATGGCGGCGCCGTCCTCCGCCGCATCCACCACATAGCCGTTGTCGCCCAGATAGCCGCGCAGCAGTTCGCGCAGCTCGGGGTCGTCGTCGACGACGAGGATTCGCTTGTTCATGGCCGCTAGTGTAGTGCGCCGCGGGCGGCGTGGCGCAAATGTGAGGAATGTTCGACAAAGCGTTACAAACCGTTAACAAAACCCCCGGTCGCTGAAAAATCCCCGTTACATGCGGCGCGTTTAATGGGAACCGTACCTCAACCCCACAGGAGAACATCATGAAACTGACTACCCGCAGCAAGCTCGCCACCGCCCTTTTCGCAGGCGGTCTGGCCCTCGCCGTTGCCGTTCCGGTTGCGACGGCCTCGCCCGGCAAGGGGCCCCGCGAAATGACCCCGGAGATGCAGGAGCGCATGCAATCCCGCATGCAGGCCCGCCTCGACAAGATGGCCGAGCGCCTCGAGATCAAGGCCTCGCAGCAGGACGCCTGGCAGGCTTACGCCAAGGTGCACAAGGACATGTTCGACGCCCGCCCGACGCCGCCGGCGAAGGATGCCGATGCCGCGACGCTGGCGCGCCACCGCGCCGACATGGCCGCGAAGATGGCAACGAAGCTCGCCACCCTCTCCGACGCCACGGCCAAGCTGCAAGGCGCGCTCACGCCGGAGCAGGCTAAGACCCTCGCCGACATGACGCGCCATCCGATGGGCGGCCGCCACGGCGGCAAGGGTGGACGCGGCGAGCACGGCCGCCACGGCCAGATGAGTGGCATGGGCGGCGGCATGGGCGGCATGCGCTGAAGCCTGGCCCCCTCTCCCCGCAGCGGGGAGAGGGTTGGGGTGAGGGGCAAGCGGTCGGCCCACCCTCACCCCAGCCCTCTCCCGCCAGCGGGAGAGGGAGAAAATCAACCAAGGGAGCTACAACATGAACCTGCAGGACACCCCGGCGCGCTATGGCGCCGTTTCCGTTTTCAACCACTGGCTCGGTGCGGCGCTGATCGTCGCGCTGCTCGCCATCGGCCTCTATTTCGAAGACATGCCGCGCGGCGACGAGAAGCTCTACTGGCTGCGCCTGCACATATCCATCGGCGCGCTGGCGCTCCTGCCGCTCGCCTTCCGCGTCTTCTGGCGCGCGCGCTCGACCTCGCCAGCGCCGCTGCCGCAGCCGCCGCGCATGCAACGCCTCGCCAGTGCGCTGCACGTCATCCTGCTGGCGGCGATCGGCGTGCTGCTGGTGAGCGGACCGCTCACGGTATGGAGCGGCGGACGCGCCATCAACGTCTTCGACTGGTTCGCCATTGCCAGCCCGATGGGCGAGATGCCGGCGCTGCACAAGGCCCTCGAAACCGTGCACGCCATCGCCGCCAAGGTGCTGCTGTTCTCGTTCGCCGCGCACGCGCTGGCCGCGCTCAAGCACGCCGTGGTGAACCGCGACGGCACGCTGTGGCGGATATTCGGGCGCGCCCCGGCGGCGCAGTAGGGGAAAGTCAGCCGCTGCGGTACGGCGAGGAATCTACAAGGCGGGGGTGTCGACGTCCGCCGGATCCACATCCGGCTCCATCGTGTCGGGGTACTTGGCCTTCTGCTTTTCGAGCAGCCCCTGATGGATGGCTTCCTCGTCGCGGAGCTCCTCGAACAATATCCTGACGGCGGGATCCTTGATGCCCGGCAGGGCCCGGTCGAAAAACACCCAGGCCTTGATTTCGGATTCCATCGCCACTTCCAGCGCATGTCGCGGCGACATGAAAGGCCGCGGCGTGCCGCTGCCCGGCGCTTCCACGTCCTCGATCATGTCCGCCGTCACGCGCGAGGGCGCCTCGCCGAACAGCGCAAGCCGACGTTTGGCGAGTTCATCGCCGTGGCGTTTCTCGTTGCGCGCCATCATGGAAAAGAAATCCGCCGCATCGCCCGGGTAGCGCTCGCCGAGCATGTCCGCGAACCAGCGATAGCGCTCCTCCGCCTCCTGCTCGATGAGGACGGCCAGGTCGAGCGCGTCCTGAAGATCCAGCTTCGAAAAATCCAGTTGAACGGTCATTGATTGCACCTGGTGAAAACGCCGTGTCGAAACATCATAGCGTGAAAATTCAGCCCCAGCGGGACGCGAATGATCAGGCTGCGCGCTTCAGCGGCGGGATTTTCGCCACTTGGCGCTTGAGCGATTGTTCAGCCTTCCAGAGGTCGTACTGCGCCTGCATGTTGATCCACACCTCGGCGCTCGTACCGAGCCACTTGCCGAGGCGGACCGCCATCTCGGCGCTGATGGCGGCACGGGCGTTCAACACGCGCGACAGCGCCACGCGCGTCACGCCGAGCGAAGCGGCGGCTTCCGTGACGGACACCGCGCCCTCCGAGAACACGCCATCCTTGAGTACTTCGCCCGGGTGGGGCGGATTGTGCATTCGAGTCATGGTCAGTGGTAATCCCGATAATCAATCAATACTGCGTCGACGCCCTCGAACCGAAAGGTCATGCGCCAGTTGCCGCAGACCCATACGGCCCAATGGTCAGCCAGATCGCCGGTAAGCGGATGAAGCCGCCAACCCGGCAGGTTCATGCCCTGCGGAGATACGGCCCCATCGAGCCCGGCCAGTTGCAACCGCAGCCGCTTCGCATGGACGGCCTGGATCCCCGCCTTGCTGCCGGTCTTGAAGAACGCTTCAAGGCCCTTGTGGCGAAAGGTTTTGATCATTCGCGGTCAATGTATAGCGACGCTATACATGTGTCAAGCCCTGGCGCCTGACCACGCAGCCCCTCTCCCTCGCCCTCTCCCCGCGTGCGGGGAGAGGGTTGGGGTGAGGGGAAAAGTCAGCCCCTGCGGGACGGCGCGCTGAGGATCACCAGCGCGATGCCGCCGAGGACGGCGACCGAGGCCAGCACGAAGCGCAGCGTCACCGCTTCATTGAGAAAAACAATGCCGCCCAGCGCGGCGATCACCGGCACGCTGAGCTGCACGGTCGCCGCGCTCGTCGCCTTCAGCGCCGGCAGCACGGTGTACCAGATGGCGTAGCCGAGGCCGGAGGTGATCGCCCCGGAGGCCAGCGCGTAGCCAACGCCCGCCGCATCCAGGCGCGTGTCGGCGAGCGGCAGCAGGCTCAGCACCACGGCAAAGGGCACCGCGCGCAGGAAATTCCCCGCCGTCACGCGCGTCGCATCGCCCGCCCCCTTGCCGCGGATCGAATACACGCCCCACGCCGCCCCCGCCATCAGCATCAGCGCCGCGCCCGCGAGCGGCGGCGCCGACAGCCCCGGCAGCAGCAGCCCGACGAGTCCGCCCACCGCGAGGGCGAGGCCCACGAGCTGCCACGCGCCGAAGCGCTCGCCGCGCCACAGGCCATAGAGAATCATCGTCGCCTGCACCGCGCCGAAGAGCAGCAGCGCGCCCGTCGCCGTGGTGAGACTCAGGTAGGCGAAGGAAAAACCGGCGGCGTAGGCGAACAGCATCAGCGCCGACATCCAGCTGCCCCCGCCGGCCTGCGCACGGCGAAAGAAGCGCACGATCAGCCACAGCACCACCGCCCCCGACGCCAGCCGAATGGTCGTGAAGCTCGCCGCGTCGATGCCTGTCTCCCGCAGCGCAATGCGGCACAGCACCGAGTTGCCGGAGAAGGCGAGCATGGTGAGGGTGGTTAGGAGGAGGGTTCGGGTAGAGGGCATGCCGGAGTATGCAGTCTCAGCAACTTGGTTCACAAAGAGATTCAGGATGTCGGTCTCGAAAAGTCAGGTGCTGTGATACGGCGGCTATAGGCTAGGAGCGGTAGCACTTCACTTACTTGCCATTCCATATGCGTAGTGGCAGGATGACCAGTTCCAAATATTAGGAGTGGCCAGTGTGCGGCGCAAGGCTAATCGTCTAAAGGTCAAACGACTCTTTGTGCTCGGCGCTGGAGCATCCTACAGCGCTTCGCTGCGAATTCCGATTACTCCAAAGACGGCACCCCTTGATATTGGTCTTTGCCAAAGAATCGGCGAACTCAATCCAGCGAAACCTCATTGGGTAGCGCGGTCGCGAGACCTAGTGATGGAGTCGTGGAAAGACGAAGGGGCCTTCGAACAGATGGGGCTAGAGCAGGCAGTAATTCGGCAGCTTGGACATCTGGAATTCATTCGAGCGATTCATCCCCGCCGCGGTAAGGGTTCCGTAGAGGTATTCGAATGGTTAAGCCACCTAACGCACCTGATGTGCTATGCACTGCGGCACACTAAGGAGAACAGCAAAACAATCTATCGTAAGTTTGCTACAAAGCTAGATCTCGAGCCCGAGAATGTTGCTTCCGCAGACCGAATCGTTACTTTTAACTATGATGATCTCCTTGATCGACACATCGTTGCAAAGTTTGGCCCCACAAGGACGTATTTTGACCGAATCAAGGAATCACCCGATGCGGTGGAAAGGCGTGACGGTCAGCACCCGTTTCCGATGGTAGTTAAACTGCATGGCTCGGTGAACTGGCGCTGTAAGGAGGAAGATTTCGAGAAGATCATCAACGGCACTTCCGATGGTTCAGGTCCTATCTGGTTGTCGCCCGTTTGGGTCTCCTCAGTCGGATCACCGACACCACAGGATGCCGTGTACCCCCTCATGGTTCCACCACTACCGGTGAAGCCAATTACCTCCATCAGTTTGTTCCAGCACTTGTGGACGGTCGCATATGAGTACCTCCATGAAGCTGATGAGATCATTGTTTGCGGATACTCCTTGCCGGATGCGGATCGACTTGCGTGGTCGCTTTTTGGAAATTTTTCAAATCGAACCCTTAAGAGGGTTACGGTAATCGATCCGAATCCGGCTGTAATGTCTAAGTGGCGTACGTTGTTCAAACGTCGGAAGGTTGGGGTAGCTCGTTGGGAGTATTTCGACGACTTCTCCGCCTACGTTGAGCAGATGTGATGGTGCCTTCAATGCTGTGCATCGTGCTTTCCGCTTGTCAAGGTTACTTGCTGGCCCCGTTATTGCAGCGCCTCGTGCGGCTCATACACTATTAGCAGTCACAATCTACGCCCATGCTGAAGCTCGATTACTCCCATAAACAGAAAAGACGCGCCAGTACGCGATTGTCTCTTGCACTCTCCGAGCTAGAAGCATCTGAAACGCTTGTCGAGCGCGAGTTGTTCCGCGAAGCATTGGTGCATATGTACTTCTGCTGCTTTTATGCATCGCAGGCGCTTCTCGCAAAGTTCTTAACCTCAAATCCTTCGCACAAGAACGTCGAGGTGCAACTACACAAGACTTACGGTAAGTCAAAGGTTTTCCCGCATCGCTACGTTGAACTACATAAACTACTACACCAGCTTCGCAATCAGTTCCACTACAACGTCACTCATTCACCTCAGCCGAAGCTTATTCAGCAGAAGCTCCGCGTCCTGAAAGCCTATGTTGCCTATGCATTCCGCTGTGTGCCAAAAATCGAAACGGCAGAGATTCTTGCGGCAATTCTTGCAGACAATCCAACTAAGATTAAAGACTTCTCCTATGACATTTATTGCCCAAAGACTTATGCGCACCATACGCGGCTGACTCTCTGGCAACCACCGTTCTACTTGAACATCTTTTCTGTAATTAACATCCAAACCCAAGCCCGACGCATGCTGCAGAACCTATATGTAGTTCGCCCAAATGACTATGTTGTGGGCGTCAATAGCCGCCTCGACCAGTATGGCGAAACGCATCTCATCATGCTGGACATCGACTCTCTGGACGCGTCTGTTGAATCACACCTCAGCACGATTGGTGGCGTGCTCTTAAAGAGTGGGCGAGGATTCCATTTCATTGGCAACAAGGTCATTGAAGGGCAGAAGCAATGGGAAAGAACGATGCGGCAACTGCGACGCAGCAAAGTACTCAAGCCGTACCTTGACCATGACCATATTGAAGTATCTCTGCTGCGCGGGTATGCGACACTTCGCGTCACCACCAGCAAAGTGAAGCCACAAGTTCCAGTGTTTTTCAAGGAGCTGTGACGACTAACCCATATATCGAGTCGGTCAACTGCCAACGGGGCTAGCCTATTTCCTTCGCACTGCACGCTAAGGCAGTGGCTTATGCAACACATAGTGTCATCAGGTACCGGAGTGAGCTAGCCCGGCTTTTCCAGACACATTTGAAGGTAGACAATACCGACGGAGGTGTCCGATGGGAAAGGAAATCGAGAAGGTTAATCCTGGACGCAAG
>PHCS01000057.1 GCA_002840845.1 Betaproteobacteria bacterium HGW-Betaproteobacteria-14 | reverse complement strand
GGAATCCATTTCCACCGCCATGGCGCGGCCGTCGGCGTGGGTGAGCGCCGTCTCGAAGGATTCGGCCAGGCGCTGGCGCGCATCGACGCGCACCTTGAGGCGGTCCACCACCACGTCGATGGTGTGCTTGCTGTTCTTCGCCAGCTTCGGCAGGGCGTCGATGTCATGTACCTTGCCGTCCACGCGCAGGCGCACGAAGCCCTGCGCGCGCAATTCGGTGAACAGGTCGAGCTGCTCGCCCTTGCGGCCGGCCACAACCGGGGCGAGGATCATCAGGCGGGTGTCTTCGGGCAGTTCCAGCACGTGGTCCACCATCTGCGAGACGCTTTGCGCCGCGAGCGGCTGGCCGTGCTCCGGGCAGTGCGGCTGGCCGGCGCGGGCGAAGAGCAGTCGCAGGTAGTCGTGGATCTCGGTGACGGTGCCGACCGTCGAGCGCGGGTTGTGGCTGGTGGCCTTCTGCTCGATGGCGATGGCCGGCGAGAGGCCCTCGATGAGGTCAACGTCCGGTTTCTCCATCAACTGCAGGAACTGCCGCGCGTAGGCCGAGAGGGACTCCACATAGCGGCGCTGGCCCTCGGCATACAACGTGTCGAAGGCGAGCGAGGACTTGCCGGAGCCGGACAGCCCGGTGATCACCGTCAGCCGATTGCGCGGCAGGTCGAGGTTGAGGTTCTTGAGGTTGTGCGTCCGCGCGCCGCGGATGCGGATTTCATCCATGTCGGTGTGTCTGTCAGCAAGGCGAAAACGAAGTTTCAGTGAAGGCTAACCTGTGCAAGCAGGTTAAGCGAAGCGGCCGAAAGTAAAAGGGCAATCTGCTAATATACGCAATTACGCAGTCCAAAGCCAAGTCTCAGCCAAGCCTCATTTCATGTCGCCCCAGGCAGCCTCAAGTACACCCGACCGTACACCCGACCGCATGACCCGGCTGGAGCTTCGCGCCGGCCTGTCGCTGGCGTCGATATTCGCCCTGCGCATGCTGGGGTTGTTCCTCATCCTGCCGGTGTTCGCCGTGGCTGCGCGCGATTTGCCGGGCGGGCACAACCTGACCCTGATCGGCATCGCCCTGGGGGTCTATGGCCTGACCCAGGCGGTGCTGCAAATCCCCTTCGGCATGGCCTCCGACCGTTACGGCCGCAAGCGGGTCATCATCGTCGGCCTGCTGCTCTTTGCCGCGGGCAGCTTTCTCGCCGCCGCCGCGCCGGACATCTGGTGGACCATTTTCGGCCGTGCCCTGCAGGGCGCCGGCGCCATTTCTGCGGCAGTGACCGCGCTGGCGGCAGACCTGACGCGCGAGCAGCATCGCACCAAGGTGATGGCGCTGATCGGCTCCAGCATCGGCATGATGTTCGCCCTGTCCATGGTGGCGGCACCGGCGCTCAATGCACTGGTCGGCCTGCACGGCATCTTCGCCCTGACCGGATTTCTGGCACTGGCGGCCATCCTGATGGTGGTCAAGGTCGTGCCCGATCCGCCGCCGGCCGAGCATCACGATCACGCCCCGGTCGGTTTCAGGGAGGTGTTGCTGAACCCGCAGCTGATGCGCCTGAATTTCGGCATCATGACGCTGCATTTCATCCAGATGGCGATGTTCGTCGTCGTGCCCGGCGCCATCGTGGCCACCGGCGGCCTGGCGGTAAGCGAGCACTGGAAGGTGTATCTGCCGGTGGTGCTCGCCAGCTTCGTGCTGATGCTGCCGCCGATCTTCTATGCCGAGCGCCGCGCGCGCGTCAAGCCGGTCTTTGTCGGCTCCGTCCTGGTGCTGCTGCTCGCCCAGGGCGGCTTCCTCTTTGGCAGCGGCAAGTTCAATGCCCTGGTGGCGAACCTGGTGGTGTTCTTCGTCGTCTTCAACATTCTCGAGGCGAGCCTGCCTTCGCTGGTGTCGCGCATCGCCCCGCCGCAGGCCAAGGGCACGGCGCTGGGCATCTACAACACGACGCAATCGCTCGGCCTGTTCCTCGGCGGCGCGTTGGGCGGCGTGCTGGCTCACCAATTCGGCGCTGCGGGCGTGTTCGGCGTCGGCATCGCGCTGGCATTGATCTGGCTGGTGATCGCAGTTACGATGCAGGCGCCGCTGACAGTGGCGCTGCGCGAGTTCTTCATCCAGCCGCATGTCGACATCGAGAAGCTGCGCGAGCAGCTCGCCGGCCTGCCCGGCGTGCGCGAGGCGGTGGTGGAACCGGAAAAACGCATGGCCTACTTGAAGGTCAACCTGGAACGTTGGGACGAACGGCGCGTGCGCCGGTTAATGGGAGGAGAAGCGTAAATGGCATCGGTGAACAAGGTCATTATTGTCGGCAACCTGGGCGCGGACCCGGAAACCCGCTACGCGCCGAGCGGGGATGCGATCTGCAACATCCGCGTGGCGACGACCGACACGTGGAAGGACAAGGCCACCGGGGAGAAGAAGGAAGCGACCGAATGGCACCGCATCTCCTTCTACGGCAGGCTGGCCGAGATCGCCGGACAGTACCTGAAGAAGGGCAGCCAGGTGTACGTCGAGGGCAGCCTGCGCACGCGCAAGTGGCAGGACAAGGAGGGCCAGGACCGATACACCACGGAAATCCGCGCCGACGAGATGAAGATGCTGGGCAGCCGCCAGGGTTCGGGCGAGGCGCCGCCGCGCGAGCGCGAGGCGGCTCCGGCGCCGTCCGCAGGCGCCAAGAAAGCCCCGGCCTCCAGCTTCGGCGACATGGACGACGATATCCCGTTCTAAGGTGTGGCGGGAGGGCGGCATGGACAGATCGCAGAGATGTCCCCCAGGGTAACGCTCCAGCGTTTGCGCGCAGTTTCACCGCGCGACTTGATGGTCGTCGGATTGCCAGCGCTGGCGTTGCTGATCGCGGGATTCTGGCTGGCCGCCCAGTTCATCAAGCCGGCGCCGCCCGACTACCTGGTGTTCTCGTCAGGCGGGGCGGGCGGCTCCTACCAGGTCTATGCCGAGCGCTATCGCCAGGTCCTGGCGAAGAATGGCGTAGAACTGCGCGAACTGCCCTCGGCCGGTTCAATCGAGAACCTGAAGCGACTCCTCGACGAGGACGACGATACCGAATTTGCCCTCGTGCAGAGCGGCACTGCCAACGGCGTCAATACCGAACGGCTATTCTCGCTGGGCAGCCTGTATTACGAGCCCTTGTGGATTTTCTACCGCGCTGACGCGGACCTCGACCGCCTGCCGCAGCTCAAGGGTCGCCGAATCGCCATCGGCCCCGAGGGCAGCGGCACGCGCAAGCTGGCGCTGGAACTGCTCGAGGCGAACGGCCTGGACGGCAAGAACAGTGCGCTGTTGCCGCTGGGCGGCCTGCAGGCGGTCGAAGCCCTGAACAGCCGCGAAGTGGATGCGGTTTTCCTCGTCGGCTCCGAGCGCTCGGCGGCAGTCTGGTCGCTGTTCTACTCGGAAAATGTGCGCCTCATGAGCCTGGCCCATGCCGAGGCCTATTCACGGCGCTTCCCCCACCTCGCCAGGCTGACCCTGCCGAAGGGCGCGATCGACCTGGTGCGCAACATTCCCTCCCGGGACGTGATGCTGGTGTCGCCCCTGGCCACCTTGGTGGCGCATGAGTCCGCGCACCCGGCGCTGATTCAGCTTCTGCTGCAGGCGGCGCAGGAGGTGCATGGCGAAGCGGGGATATTCCAGCGCCCGGGCGAGTTCCCCCGTGCAGGTCAGGCTGACTTTCCCCTTTCGCCCGAAGCCGAGCGTTTTTACAAATCGGGCAGGCCTTTCCTGCAGCGCTACATGCCATTCTGGGCGGCGAACCTGCTTGACCGCATGTTCGTGATGCTGTTGCCGGTCATCGCGCTGCTCATCCCTATCCTGCGCTTCGCCCCCCCACTGTATATATGGCGGATCCGCTCGCGCATCTACCGGCATTACGGCGAACTGAAGTTTCTCGAGGCAGAGGTGGAGGCCCATCCCGACCGCCACAGCCGAGACGAATGGATGGAAAAGCTGGACGCCATCGAGGAGGCCGTCCAGCGCATTCCGACACCGCTGGCCTTCTCCGACATGCTCTACACCATGCGGCTGCATGTGGGCCTCGTGCGCCAGACCATTCAGCGGCGCGCGCCGGCCGTGAAGGCCTGAGGGGATTACAGCCGGCGGATTTTCGTCAGGAGGGCGGTAGTGGAACGCTCGTGGCGGAAGGGGATGGCGTGCACCTGGCCGCCATGCGCCCGCACCACGTCAGCGCCGACGATGTCCTGCGGCGCCCAGTCGCCGCCCTTGACCAGCATGTCGGGCTGCACGGCGCGGATGAGTTCCAGCGGCGTGTCCTCGTCGAACCAGGTGACCAGCGATACGCTTTCCAGGGCCGCCAGCAGTGCCATGCGGTCTTCAAGCGCATTGACGGGCCTTCCTTCCCCCTTGCCGAGGCGCTTCACCGATGCATCCGAATTCACGCCGACGACGAGGCTGGCGCCGAGTGCGCGCGCCTGCGCAAGGTAGGTGGCATGGCCGCGATGCAGGATGTCGAAGCAGCCGTTGGTGAACACCAGCGGACGGCCCAGCCTCGCCAGCCGCGAAGCCAGCTCGCCGGGCGGGCAGAGCTTGGCCTCGAAAGCGGGCGCGTCGGATTGCATGGGGCGGTTATTTGCCTTCGGCGGGCTTGCCCCGGGCGTCTTCCGGCGGGCGGTTGTCGAGCCGCTGGGCGTCCTTGAATTCGATGTACTCGAAGACGCGCACGACCTTCTTCACGCCGGCCGTGGTGCGGGCGATCTCGGCCGCGTCGTCGCCTTCCTTGCGCGTGACCAGGCCGAGCAGATAGACCGTGCCGGCCTCGGTCACCACCTTGACGTGGTTGACCTGGAACTTGTTGGCATCAATGAAGCGCGCCTTCACCTTAGAGGTGATGTAGGTGTCGTTGCTGCGCGCGCTGAAGCTGCTGATGCCGGCGATCTGCACTTCGTTGGTGATGCCCTTGACGTTGGTTACCCCGGCGATGGCCTTCTCGAGGTCGGCCTTGATGCCGGCATCCGGCACCTCGCCGGTGAGCAGCACCTTCATGTTGTAGCTGGTGACGTTGACATGCACCTTGTCGCCGAACTTTTCGTTGATGCGGTTCAGCGAGCGGATCTCGATGGCCTCGTCGGCGAGATAGGTTTCTCCCGGACGCCGGTCGACGATCATCAGGGCGCCTGCGCCGACACCGGTGGCGACCGCCGGTACGCAGCCCTGCAGCGCCGGCAGCGAAAGGGATATCAGGGTCGTGGCAAGAATCAGTTTTCTCATGCGTCCTCTCCTAGCAACATGCAATCGATTCCGTCGCACAGGCAGTGCAGGACAAGCAGGTGCACTTCCTGGATGCGCGACGTGCGGTCGGACGGCACGCAGATATGCACGTCCGAGTGTTTCAGCAGCGGGCCGATGGCGCCGCCATTGCGTCCGGTCAGGGCCACCACGCGCATTTCACGCTCGTGGGCGGCATGGACGGCCTCGACGACGTTCGGCGAATTGCCGCTGGTCGAGATCGCCAGCAGTACGTCGTTGGGCTGCCCCAGCGCGCGCACTTGCTTGGCAAATACCTGGTCGAAGGCGTAATCATTGGCGATCGAAGTCAGCGTCGAGGTGTCGGTGGTGAGCGCCATGGCCGCCAGCGGCGGGCGCTCCATCTCGAAGCGCGATTGAGCAGTTCGGCGGCAAAGTGCTGTGCGTCCGCAGCAGAGCCGCCGTTGCCGCAGGCCATGATCTTGCCGTTGCCGAGCAGGCTGGACACCATCGTTTCGACCGCCTGTGCTATCGGCGCGGCAAGTGTCTCCATGGCGGCCAGCTTGGTCTGGGCGCTGTCGTTGAACTGCTTGGAGATGCGGGCGAGAAGATTCATGGCGATGTTGCGTCCGATTCTAGCATGGGGGAAAAGGTTCCCTAGGGCGTGTTCTCATTCATTCTGTCGCACCGGCAGAATGAATGAGAACACGCCCTAGTCGTCAGAGCACGGCATACACCTCGACCAGGATGCGCTTCCAGGGATCGCGATGCCGGTTCAATCTTGCGATGCGCGCCTCCACCTTGCCGCCGTGATCCATCTCCGCCGCCACGGCACGGTTCTCCGCACGCGGCAGGTAACCCAGCTTGCGGCCGCGCCATTCCACGCGAATGGCGTTGGCATCGTGCGTGTTCTCCGGCTCGCGGATCAGCGCGAGCGCGTCGCCTTCCTTCATCTCGTCCCAAAGCGCCTTGCCGGCATAGAACTGAAAGCCGGCCAGCGGCGAGCTTTGCACCAGCACCTTGATGGACTCGGCCTGCGCCGGCAGCGCGAGCCAGGCGGCGAACAGGAGCGCCATCAGTTTAGGTCGCAGAGCCCTCACCCCCAACCCCTCTCCCCTTGTGGAGAGGGGAGTGTCGTGGGCCGCTGCGCGGCTAGCTCGTCTGGAAGGCATCCTTGATCCAGTCGATGTTCGCGCCGTCGAGCAGCACAGCATCGAAACGGCAGGCGGGCAGGGGTTTGCCGGCGAGGTAGTGGTTCGCGGCCAGCACCAGGCGCCGCTGCTTGGCCGACGTGATGCTGGCCGCGGCGCCGCCGTAGCCGCGGTGCGTGCGCAGGCGCACCTCGACGAAGACCAGCGTGGCGCCGTCGCGGCAGACGAGGTCGATTTCGCCGCCGCGGCAACGGTAGTTGCGCGCCAGGATTTTCAGGCCATGCCGTGTCAGATGCTGCGCAGCACGTTCCTCAGCGTCGCTGCCGGCGCTGTTCATGGCTTGCGTGGCGGGGCGGCGCACCCGACAATGCGGGCAATCGAAACAAGCATGGCGGCGCGATGAGGCATCAGGCAGCGGAAGCGGGACTCAAGACAGCGGCATTATATGTGGTGGCCACGCCGCTGGGAAACCTGGGCGACATCGGCGCGCGCGCGCTCGAGGTGCTGCGCGGCGTCGACGCCGTCGCCTGCGAGGATACGCGGCATACGCGGCGGCTGCTCGATCACTACGGCATTCGTGCCGAGACCTTTTCCCTGCACGAGCACAATGAGGCCGCCGCCACCGCGCGTCTGCTTAGGCTGCTGCACGAGGGCTGTACGCTGGCCCTGGTGTCGGATGCCGGCACGCCGGCCGTGTCCGACCCCGGCGCGCGCGCCGTGGCGGCAGTGCGCGCGGCCGGCTTCGAAGTCATCCCCGTGCCCGGCCCGAATGCCGCCGTCGCCGCGCTCTCCGCCTCGGGCCTGACCGATCCGCATTTCCTCTTCTACGGCTTCCTGCCGGCGAAGGAGGCGGCGCGGCGCAAGGCCCTTGCCGCGCTCAAGGCGCTGCCCTGCACCCTGGTCTTCTACGAGGCGCCGCACCGCATCGAGGAGACCGTCGCCGACCTGGCGGCGGAACTGGAGCCGCAGCGCACGCTGGTGATCGCGCGCGAGCTGACCAAGCTTTTCGAGTCGATCGTCAGCCTGCCGCTGGCGGAGGCGTCGTCCTGGCTGGCGGCGGACGAGAATCGCCGCCGCGGCGAATTCGTGCTGGCCGTCTCGGCGCCGCCGCCGGTCGAAGGCGTGCCCGTCGAGGCCGAGCGGGTGCTCGAGCTGCTGCTGGCGGAACTGCCGCTCAAGCAGGCGGTGAAGCTGGCTGCCGGGATCAGCGGCATCTCGAAGAATTCGCTCTACGACCTGGCGCTGGAGAAAAAGGGCACGCCCTGAGCTGCGTATAATCCGACCCCATGCAGACGCTCACCCTGGCCCGTCCCGACGACTGGCACCTCCACCTGCGCGACGGCGCCGCGCTGGCCGTCGTGGTGCCGCACACGGCGCGGCAGTTCGCCCGCGCCATCGTCATGCCCAACCTCAAGCCGCCGGTGACGGCCACGGCGCAGGCCGCCGCCTACCGCGAACGCATCCTTGCCGCCGTGCCGCAGGGGCTGACTTTCGCTCCGCTCATGACGCTGTACCTGACCGACAACACGCCGCCGGAAGAAATCGATCGCGCCAAGGCCTCGGGGTTCGTGCACGCCGTGAAATACTACCCGGCCGGCGCCACCACCAACTCTGCTGCCGGCGTCACGGCGATCGAGCAGTGCTTCGCCACGCTGGCGCGCATGGAGGAGGCCGGCCTGCCCCTGCTGGTGCACGGCGAGGTGACCGATGCCGAGGTGGACATCTTCGACCGCGAGCGCGTCTTCATCGAGCGCGTGCTGGCGCCGCTGCTGCAGCGCTTTCCGCGCCTGCGCCTGGTGCTCGAGCACATCACCACGCTGGAAGGCGTGCAGTTCGTCGCGTCGATGGGACCGAATGTCGCGGGCACCCTCACGGCGCATCACCTGTTGCTGAACCGCAACGCCCTGCTGGCCGGTGGCGTGCGCCCCCACCATTACTGCCTGCCGGTGCTCAAGCGCGAATCGCACCGCCAGGCGCTGCTCAAGGCCGCGACATCGGGCAGCCCGAAGTTCTTTCTCGGCACCGACTCGGCGCCGCACGCGCGCAGCGCCAAGGAGGCGGCCTGCGGCTGCGCCGGCTGCTATACGGCGCTGCATGCCCTCGAACTCTATGCCGAGGCCTTCGAGGCGGCGGGTGCGCTCGACAAGCTGGAGTCCTTTGCCAGCTTCCACGGCGCCGATTTCTACGGCCTGCCGCGCAACACGGACAAGGTCACGCTGGAGAAGGCCGCATGGCACGTACCGGACAGCCTGCCCTTCGGTGACGACGTGCTGGTGCCCCTGCGCGCAGGCGAAACCCTGCAATGGAAACTGAGGGAGTGAGGATGCGCGTCTGGCCCCTGCTGATTGCCCTGCCGCTGCTGGCCGGGTGCAAGAATGAAACCGCCTCGCTGCAGTTTGCCGGGCCTGACCATGCGCTCACCCTGCAACTGCGTCAGGCCTGGTTCTGGCAGCAGACGGTGGACCTCGAGGTGGTGATGGCGCGCCAGCCGGACTGCCAGCGTCGCAGCCGGCTCGGCAGCGTTGCGCTGGCGGAAGTCAACGTGGAGGTACTGCGGCCCGAGGCAGGCGACTATGCGGAGCCGATCCTGATCCT
Source organism: Betaproteobacteria bacterium HGW-Betaproteobacteria-14 (assembly GCA_002840845.1). Taxonomy (GTDB): domain Bacteria; phylum Pseudomonadota; class Gammaproteobacteria; order Burkholderiales; family Rhodocyclaceae; genus Desulfobacillus. The sequence continues at coordinate 14,775 of PHCS01000057.1, read as the reverse complement.
CAGGCAGGGTGCGCGGTTCTACGCCGTCAGCACGCAGAACTGCGAACTGCAACCGTTCAAGGCGCCGCCACAAGCGACCGGCACATTGCTGGGCACCTTCCGCCTGGAGGGGGAGAAGCTCAAATTCGTCGCTGCGCCGGCGCCCGCACCCGCTAGCCCGCCGCCGGCCGCGCAGCCGCAGTAATCCCCGCGGATTTTCTTTCCTCGCGGTCCGAGCGCAGGGCCGAGCGGCGGCCGCGCACCATGTCGATACCCGCGAGCAGCAGCAGGCCGACGACGAAATAGGCACCTGTGAAGAGAATGGCCTGACGGTGATCGCCGCCTGAGAGCCAGTTGGCCAGGCCGTAAGTGAGCGGGCCGAAGATCGAGGCGAGCTTCACGGCGAAGCCCCACAAGCCGAAGAATTCCGCCAGCCGCGATGGCGGTGCGAGGTAGCCGACCATGGCGCGGCCGGCCGACTGAGAGGCGCCCATGCACAGGCCGGCGATGTTGGCCGCCACCCAGAACAGCGCTGCGCCCTCCGCCAGATAAGCCAGCACCACCATCAGTATCCAGCCGCACAAGGTCAGTGCGATGGCGCGCACGTGGCCGATGCGGTCCTGCAGGTAGCCGAAGCCGAAGGCGCCAAAGGCCGCCGTCAGGTTGACCACGAGGATCAGCACCAGCGTGTCGTGGGTGGTGAACTTCATCGCTTCCTGAGCGTAGATCGCCGCCAGCGTGATGACGGCCGCGATGCCGGCCTGGTAGAAGAGCGTGCAGAGGAGAAAGCGCGACAGGTCGCGGAAGCGCCGGGCATGGTGCAACGTCGCAGCCAGGCGCGACCAGGCGGTGTGGGCAATGCCGCCTGCCGGTGCCTGCGGCATGGCACGCTCGCGCAGGAAAAGGAAGGTCGGCAGGCTGGCAATGGCGAACAGGGCCGCGGTGATGAGCATGGTCTCGGGTACGACCTGTGCCGTCTCGCGGCCGGCGGCCTTGGCCTGGGTCAGCCAGACCAGGCTGGCGCCGAGGGAGAGCAGGCCACCGAGATAGCCGAGGCTCCAGCCCCAGCCTGAGACGCGTCCCATGGCGCGGCTTTTCGCCAGTTCGGGCAGGAAGGCGGCGATCAGGTTCTCGCCCGTGCCGAAGAAGAAGTTCGAGGCGATGACGCAGACCACGGCAACGGCCAGCGTGCCGGGCCCGGTGAAGTACAGGGCCGCCGTGAAGACGACGCAGCCGATGGTGGTGAAGGCGAGCAGCCGCTTCTTGGCGGCGCGGGCGTCGGCCCAGGCACCGACGAGCGGGGCGGTGAGCACGATGAGGGCATACGAGACGGCGAGCGTCGCCGTCCATGCCAGCGTCGCCCACGGCGCGCGCTGCGCCACCACGGCGACGAAGTAGGCATTGAAGACGGCGGTGATCACCACCGTCGTGTAGCCCGAGTTGGCGAAGTCGTACATCGCCCAGGCCCAGACTTCGCGGGGCTTGACATCCTCGGTCAGCGCACGGGTGTTCCGGCTTGCGGTCATGGCGGTCGCGTAGAATGGAATCGGCCCATTATGCAAGGCGCCGCCGCGCCCGGCAATGCATGTCCGATACCTTTCTTGAGTCGCTGGCAGCACGCCCCCTGTTCGAGCCGATTGCGGGCTGGCTGCGCGCATTCGGCGGCGAGGCGCCGCCCGACGCGTCGGTGCTCAATGCCGTGCTGGGTTCATTGCCTGCGCCGCCACGCGCGGCGAGCGGCGTGCCGATCCGCTTCGTTCTGCCGGATGGCGGATCGGCCGGCTACGAAACACGCGTCCATGCGCAGGGCGAAGTCGAGACGCGGCCCGGCAATTGGCACGACTTCTTCAACGCGCTGGCGTGGCTGGCCTATCCGCAGACCAAGCGCATCCTCAACGGCCGCCATCATGCCGCCCTGCAGGCGCAGCGTGCGGCAGGGCGCGGCGAGCGCGGCGCGGTGCGCGACGCCGTCACGCAGTTCGATGAATGCGGCATCGTCGTCGCCTCCGCATCGGCATCGCTGGTCTCCTTGCTGCGGGCGCATGCCTGGAAGGAACTGTTCTGGCAGCGGCGCACGCAGGTGGCGCGCGAGATGCGCTTCTTCGTTTTCGGCCATGCAACCTGGGATCAGCTGCGCGCGCCCTTCGTCGGGCTGACCGCCAAGGCGGTCTTCCTGGAGGTGGAGGCGTCGTGGCTGGCGTGGCCATTGCCGCAGCAGGTCGTCGACGTTGATGTCCGTCTCGCCGCACTGTTCAGCCAGCCTGACGCTCATGCCCGACCGCGCGACTTCCAGCCCCTGCCGCTGCTCGGCATCCCCGGCGTGACGGCGGAGAATGTCGATCCAGCCTATTACGACGATACGCGCCAGTTCCGGCCGAAACGGTTGGCTTGAGGAGCAATCGGTAGGGGGCACGCCGCATGCCCGTGAGGCATTGAGCGCGGGTTTCCTGTCAGTTCTGCAGTGCTTCGGATTCGACGAGGCGTTCGCCTGCGTCATCGCGCAATGCGCCGGTCAGCAGGGCTTGGGCAATCGCGTCGGCTTTCACCGCACGGTAGCGGCGCGGGATCAGCGGCGCAAAGGCGCGCGCGAAGAGCAGTCCTATGCGCTCGCCGGGGCGGACCTCGCTGCGCTCGACGTCGATCAGCGAAGGCCGCACGATGGTGTAGGCAGGAAAGCCGAGCTTGCGGATGCCCTCCTCGGCTTCGGCCTTCGTGCGCAAATAGAAATTGCCGGACGGGTTGGCGCCAAGCGAGGAGTTCAGGGCGAAGCGCGTTGCGCCCGCCGCCCGCGTCCGCTGCGCGACAAGCACCGGAAGATCGCGGTCGACCGCGGCGAAGCGCGCCTCGGAGCCAGCGGCCTTCATGGTAGTGCCGAGCGCACAGATCACGGCGTCGACTTTCCAGCAGTCGGCGTCTTCTGGCAGGCCGGCTAAGTCGGCGACGACATTCCTGAGCTTCGCCTGCGGCGCGAGCGAGCGGCGGGTCAGGGCGACGACTTCTGCGATGCGCGGCTCCGCCAGCGCAAGCGACAGCGCAGCCTGGCCGACGGCGCCGGTAGCGCCGACCAGCAGGAGCCGGAGCGGTGCGGGTGCGCTTGAGGATGCGTTCATGAATGGCCCCATGGTCAGGCAGTGTGCGCTGGCGGTGCGTGACCGCGGTCAATTAACTGCGAGCAAAAAAAAGAGGCCCCGCCGAAACGGGGCCTGCAATGGAAGCGGAGGTTTGAGATGGCTACTGCTAAGAAAGCCTCATTCCGTTCCTTCCATATTTTCCGACTAGCCCGACGGCAGATCAAGCACGGACTCGAATTATTTTGCAACATATTGAAAAACAAGGATGTTGTCGCGATATAATGGCACCGGAAGTCCGCCAGGCAGCCGCTGTGCGCCTCGTGCGCATGGAGGAAAGTCCGGGCCCCATAGAGCAGGATGCCGGCTAACGGCCGGGCGCCGTGAGGCGATGGAAAGTGGCACAGAAAATACACAGCCTAAGTTCGCAAGAACCGGCAATGGTGAAAAGGCGGGGTAAGAGCCCACCGCAGTTCGTGGCAACACGGCTGGCACGCTAAACCCCATCCGGGGCAAGGCCAAATAGGGAAGCCATGGCGCTGCTCGCGCCGCTTCCGGGTAGGCTGCTAGAGCGTCGCGGTAACGCGTCGCCCAGAGGAATGGCTGCCGGGCAGCTTCGGCTGCCTTACAGAACCCGGCTTATCGGCGGACTTCCACTTTCCCCGATCATGGCGAAGTCTCGCCACTCTTCATATTCAACTTTCACTTCACCCCCTATCCTCTTTGTTTTTTAAGGATATTATTTTCAAGATTTTGTCTTAAGTCGACCCCTTAAGTCTTTGTTGCGGCTGGAAAAAATCGCAAATCTCTGCTTGACCCTGCATTTAAGTTCATCTAAAGTGGGAAATAGTGGAAAAAAGTGGGAAACGGGATCATCTTGTTTCCTATGCATGGAGGGGGTCGGATGTTCCAGGGGGCTGCAGCGCTGAATCTCGACGCGAAGGGACGCCTGGCGGTGCCATCGCGGCATCGCGAGAGCCTGGCTGCGATTGCAGACGGAACGTTAGTGCTTACTGCGCACCCCCACCGCTGCCTTCTGATCTATCCCCTGCCGGCCTGGGAGCCCATCCGCGACAAGGTGCTCCAGGCGCCCAGTCTCGAACAGCAATCCGCCCTGCTCAAACGCCTGCTCGTCGGCTTCGCCCGCGAAGAATCGATGGACGCGGCAGGACGCGTGCTGATCGCGCCGGAGTTGCGCCAGTACGCCGGGCTGGAGAAGGCGGTCTGGCTGGTCGGCCAGGGCAACCATTTCGAACTCTGGTCGGATGCGGGCTGGAAGCAGCAGCAGGAGGCCATTTTTGCCCTCGGCGACAAGCTGCTGCCGCCGGGATTGGAAACATTGACGCTGTGAGCGGGCGTGCGCAGCACAGGACAGTGCTGCTGGAGGAGGCGGTCGATGCCCTGGCGGTGAAGCCGGACGGGGTGTACGTGGATGCGACCTTCGGCCGGGGCGGGCATAGCCGGCTGATCCTCGAGCGGCTGAACGGGCAGGGGCGGCTGATCGCGCTGGACCGGGATCCGGCGGCGGTCGAAGCGGGCAGGCAAATTGCCGACCCGCGCCTGAAAGTGATCCATGCCGCCTTCAGCGATTTGCGTGCGGTGCAGGAGGCGGAGGCAGTCGAACGGGTGGATGGCGTGCTGCTGGACCTGGGCGTGTCCTCCCCGCAGCTGGATGAGGCGCAGCGCGGCTTCAGTTTCCGGCTGGATGCGCCGCTCGACATGCGCATGGATACGAGCCGCGGCCAAACGGCGGCGGAATGGCTGGCGCAGGCGAGCCGGCAGCAACTGGCGGAGGTGATAAAAAATTATGGCGAAGAACGGTTTGCTAATGCGGTTGCAAAGGCGATTGTTGCTGCTCGGGCAGGGGGGGCTATCGCAACCACACGACAACTTGCCGAGATCGTGGCATCGGCCGTCCGCACGCGCGAGCAAGGCCAGCATCCGGCGACGCGCAGCTTTCAGGCTATACGGATTCACGTCAATCAGGAGCTTGAGGAATTGTCGCTAGTGCTGCCGCAGGCGGTGGATACGCTCGATTCCGGCGGACGCCTCGCCGTCATCAGCTTCCACTCGCTCGAGGACCGCATCGTCAAGCGCTTCCTGCGCGATGCGGCGCGCCCGCCGCAGCTGCCGGCGCGCTTGCCGTTGCGCGCAGCCGAGCTGCCGCCGCCGCGCCTGAAACTGGTCGGAAAACCCATCATCCCTGCCGCTGCGGAAGTCGCCGCGAATCCGCGCGCCCGCAGCGCAGTCCTGCGCGTGGCGGAAAGGATCTGATTCAGTGCTCAGGCTGAACCTTGCCCTCATCGCGATTGTCCTGGCCAGCGCGCTGGGGGCGGTGGCCTCGCAGCACAAGGCGAGGAAGTCATTCACCGAAATGGAGCGCGAGCTTGAGCGCATGCGCCAGCTCGAGGTGGAGTGGGGCCAGCTGCAGCTCGAGCAGAGCACCTGGGCGGCGCATGCGCGCATCGAGAAGGTTGCCCGCGAGCGACTGCACATGAAGCCGCCTGTCGCAGGACAGGTGCTGGCAGTGGAGGGGCCGCGGTGAAATTCACCAGCAGCCCGCTGCTGTCGCAATTGCTGCCGGCCTGGCGCGCGCGCTTCGTCGCAGCGCTGCTCCTGCTGGCCTTCGGCGTACTGGCGGCGCGCTCGGTCTATCTGCAGGTGGTGCGCAACGATTTCCTGCAGCAGAAGGGGGAGTCGCGCTATTCGCGCGTGATCGAGCTGTCGGCCACGCGCGGGCGCATCGTCGACCGCAGCGGCGATGTGATGGCGGTGTCCACGCCGGTGAAATCGATCTGGGCGATTCCGGAAGATGCACGGCTGACGCCTTCGCAGGCGCGTGAATTGGCTGCCCTGACCGAGATGGACGTGCGCGAGCTCAATCGCCGGCTAGCGACGGAAAAGGATTTCATCTTCATCAAGCGGCAAATTCCGCCCGATACCGCCGAGAAGATCGCCGCGCTCAACCTGCCCGGCATCCACCAGCAGCGCGAGTACCGACGCTACTATCCTGGCGGAGAGGTGACTGCGCACATCCTCGGCTTCACCGGCGTCGAGGACAAGGGCCAGGAGGGCATCGAACTGGCCTTCGACGCGCAACTGGCCGGCAAGCCGGGCAGCCGCCGCGTCATCAAGGACCGCCTCGGCCGCATCGTCGAGGACGTCGAAAGCATCAAGTCGCCGCAGGAAGGCAAGGATCTCGCCCTGGCGCTGGACGCGAAGATCCAGTATCTCGCCTTCACGCACCTGAAGCAGGCGCTGGCCGAGCACAAGGCCAAGGCCGGCGGCGTCGTCGTGCTCGACGCGAAGAACGGCGAGGTGCTGGCCCTGGCCAACCTGCCCGCCTACAACCCGAACAACCGCCTCAAGCTGACCGGCGCGCAACTGCGCAACCGCGCCCTGACCGATGTCTTCGAGCCCGGCTCGACGATGAAACCCTTCACCGCCGCCCTCGCGCTGGAGAAGGGCCGCTTCCGCTTCGATTCGCAGATCCAGACGGCGCCCGGCCGCCTCACCATCGGCAACGCAACCATCCACGATGCCCACATGCACGGCATCCTGACGGTAGCGCAGGTGGTGCAGAAATCGAGCAACGTCGGCACGGCGAAGATCGCCGCCACCTTCGCCCCTGAGGAAATGTGGCAGATGTTCGACGAACTCGGCTTCGGTCGGCCCCTCCGCCTCGGGTTCCCGGGCGAGGTCGGCGGACGCTTGCGCCCCTTCAAAACCTGGCGGCCGATCGAGCAGGCCACCATGGCGTACGGCCACGGCATCTCGGTGACGCTGATGCAGCTGGCCCGCGCTTACCTGGCATTTGCCCGCGACGGCGATCTGATCCCGTTGTCTCTGACCCGGCTGGAATCACCGCCGCTCGCGGGCAAATCCATTTTTTCGGCACAGACGGCGCGGGAGGTTCGCGCCATGCTCGAGATGGCCGTGCAGCCCGGCGGCACCGCGCCCAAGGCGCAGATACCGGGCTATCGCGTCGCAGGCAAGACCGGAACGGCGCACAAGCTGGAGGGCGGCGCCTATGCCGAGCGCTACGTGTCTGCCTTCGTTGGATTTGCGCCGGCCTCGAACCCCAAGCTGGTGGTGGCCGTGATGATCGACGAGCCCTCCGCCGGCAAGTATTACGGCGGCGAGGTGGCCGCGCCGGTGTTCGCGCAGGTGATGGCCGGCAGCCTGCGCACGCTGGGCGTGCCGCCGGATGCGCCGCTGAGACCTGTCCAGGTGGCGCGCGAACCCGCGCCGCTGGTGCCGGAGAAGCTGTGAAGCGTGAACTGGAGGAAGCGCAACGCGTGCTTGACGAACTGCAAAGGCAGGGTGTGATGGCAACCCGCCTGTGCGCGGACTCCCGCGCGGTGGCGCCCGGGGACGTGTTCGTCGCCTATCCGGGCGAGCGCGCCGACGGTCGCCGCTACATCGACGATGCCGTGGCGCGCGGCGCCGCAGGCGTTTTGTGGGAACGCCGCGATTATGCCGATGCCGGCACATTCGCCGTGCCGAACGTGTCGGCGGACGGCTTGCAGGCGCTGTCGGGATGGATTGCCCACCTGGTGTATGGGCGCCCCTCGGAGCAGCTTAGGGCGGTGGGCGTGACCGGCACCAACGGCAAGACCACGGTGAGCCAGTGGATCGCCCAGGCGTTCGCGCTGCTGGGCAAGCCCTGCGCGGTGATCGGCACGCTCGGCAGCGGCCTTCTCGAACTCGGTGGCGCGGGCCAGGTCACGGGCCAGCTGGAAGAGAGCCTCAACACCACGCCGGATGCGATCACACTGCAGCGTCTGCTGGCCGAATACCGCAAGCTGGGTGCGCAGGCAGCGGCGATGGAGATCTCCTCGATCGGCCTGCATCAGGGCCGCGCGAACGGCATGCGTTTCAGCGTGGCGGTGCTCACCAATCTGACGCGCGACCACCTCGAGTACCACGGCAGCATGCAGGCCTACGGCGCGGCGAAGGAGCTGCTGTTCGCCACACCCGGGCTCAAGGCGGCCGTGCTCAACCTCGACGATGCGCTCGGGCGCAAGATCGCGCGCGAGCTTGCCGGCAGCGGCATCCGCGTGATCGGCTATGCAATGGCATCCCATGACGGCAGCGGCGCGCTGCACGCCGCAGCGGAAGAATTGCTGACTGCCAAGGATGTCGCTGCGGCGCCACGCGGCCTGCGCTTCACGGCCGTGTCGCGGCAGGGACGCAGCGATATCACGGCGCCGGTGGTGGGCAGTTTCAACGTCTCCAATCTCCTTGCCGTGCTCGGCGCATTGCTGGCCTCGGATGTGCCGCTCGACCAGGCAGCCGCCGTGCTGCAGCGGCTGACTTTCCCGCCCGGACGCATGCAGGCTCTCGGCGGGGAGGGGCAGCCGCTGATAGTGATTGACTACGCGCACACGCCGGATGCGCTGGAGAAGGCGCTCATGGCCTTGCGCGAGACGGCCGTGGTGCGCGGCCGGCGCCTGGTCTGCGTCTTCGGCTGCGGCGGCAACCGCGATCCGGGCAAGCGCCCGCTGATGGGCGAAGTTGCGGCACGCCTGGCCGACGTCGTGATCCTGACCAGCGACAATCCGCGCGACGAGGATCCGCAGGCCATTCTCGCCGACATCGCGCGGGGCGCACCCGACGCAGCCAATATCCGCGTGATCGCCGACCGTGCCGAGGCGATCCAGACAGCGCTCGCCGAGGCCGATGCGCGCGATGTCGTGCTCATCGCCGGCAAGGGGCACGAGACCTACCAGGAAATCGTCGGCCGGCGCCTCCCGTTCTCCGATGTCGAGTGCGCTGCCGCCGCGCTCGCAAAACGGAAAAGCCCCTCGGCATCCGGCATGGGGCAGCTGCAATCATGATGAGCCTGATGGAAGCGGCCCTCGCCACCGGCGGCACGGCTGTGCAGGGCAACCCGCGCATTGAGGGCGTGTCCACCGATACGCGCACGCTGGCCAGCGGCGAGCTGTTCATCGCGCTGCGGGGAGAGCGCTTCGATGGCCACGACTATGTCGGCGAGGCGGCATCGCGCGGCGCGTCGGCGGCCATGGTTGACCAGGCCTGGACCGAGGGACGCACGCTCGAGTTGCCCTCGCTGGTCGTTGCCGACACGCGCATGGCGCTCGGCCATCTCGCCGCCTGGTGGCGCACCCGTTTCGACATTCCGCTGATTGGCGTCACCGGCAGCAACGGCAAGACCACGGTGAAGGAGATGATCGCCGCCATCCTGCGCGCCCAGGCGGCAATCGACGGCTGCGACCCGGCGCTGGCCGTGCTGGCGACCACGGGCAACCTGAACAATGAAATCGGCCTGCCGCTGATGCTGCTGCGCCTGCATGCGGGCCACCGCGCTGCGGTGCTCGAGATGGGCATGAACCATCCGGGCGAGATTGCCTATCTGACGCGACTGGCGCAGCCCACCGTGGCGCTGGTGAACAACGCGCAACGCGCGCATCTGGAAGGCCTGGGCAGCGTGGCCGAGGTGGCGCGCGCCAAGGGCGAGATCTTCGACGGGTTGCGCGAGGGCGGCGTCGCCGTGATCAATGCCGACGACCCCTTCAGCAGCCTCTGGCGCGAGCTCAATGCCGGCCGCCGCATGACGAGCTTCGGGTTCGAACAGGCCGCCGACGTGTCCGGGCAGGCAATGCTGCAGCCGCTTGGCTGCACGCTCACTATTTTCACGCCCCAGGGCGAGGCCGAGGTGGCGCTGCGCGTGCCGGGCGTGCACAACGCACGCAATGCGCTGGCCGCAGCGGCGGCGGCGCTGGCGGCCGGTGCCTCGCTGGCCGCCGTGTCGCAGGGGCTGACGGCCTTCGGCGGGGTCAAGGGCCGCTTGCAGGTGCGTCCCGCCGCGGCCGGCGCAATCCTGATCGACGACACCTACAACGCCAACCCGGACTCGGTGCGCGCCGCCATCGACGTGCTGGCGACCACGCCGGGCCGCAAGATCCTGGTGCTGGGCGACATGGGCGAGATCGGCGGCCAGACAGGCCAGTTCCACGACGAGATCGGCGGCTATGCGAAGAGCCAGGGGCTGGACCAGCTCTTCGCGCTGGGCGAGCACAGCGAACTGGCGGCGCGCAACTTCGGCGCCGGCGGGCAGCATTTCGTCAGCGCCGAGGCGCTGCTGAAAGTGCTGGCGCCGCAACTGGACAGCGACACGGTGGTGCTGGTGAAGGGCTCGCGCTTCATGCGCATGGAACGCGTGGCGGATGCCGTCGCGACGGACCAACAAGCCGGAAACGGAGGACATTGATGGGGAATGCGGAGGGCATGGTGACGGGGGTGGGCGGACGAGCCAGCATTGATGCTGCGACCCAGAGGGGCTGCTTGGAGACTCCATTGACACCGACTGCCGTGCCCTCCGATTTCCCCATCGGGATGAATGGGAGACAGACCCCGCCGCCGGGCCGCCCCAAGGCGGGGTCAGCCAGCAACCGGAGCGGGCACAGCCCGCGAACTGCCATCACCCCCTTCCGGGGGAAGGGGGGCGGGGGGAAGGCCAATCATGCTGCTTGAACTGGCGCAATGGCTGTCGAAGGACTTTCGCGTCTTCAACGTGTTCGGCTACATCACGCTGCGCACCGTGCTGGCGGCGATGACGGCGCTGGTGATCTCCTTCCTCTTCGGACCGGCGGTGATCCGCTGGCTGGCTGAGAAGAAGATCGGCCAGGCGGTGCGCGACGACGGGCCGCAGGCGCATCTGGTCAAGACCGGTACGCCGACCATGGGCGGCGCCCTCATCCTCATCGCCATCGGCGTTACCACGCTGCTGTGGGGCGACCTGTCCAACCGCTATGTCTGGATCGTGCTGTTGGTGACCCTCGGCTTTGGCGCGGTGGGCTGGGTGGACGACTGGCGCAAGGTGGTACATCGCAACCCCAAGGGCATGTCGGCGCGCGCGAAGTTCTTCTGGCAGTCGCTGATCGGCGCCGGGGCTGCCGCCTTCCTCGCCATGACGGCGACGCTGCCGGCGCACACCGAGCTGATCGTGCCCTTCTTCAAGACCGTGACCTATCCGCTGGGAATCATTGGTTTCGTCGTCCTTTCCTATTTCGTCATCGTCGGCACCAGCAACGCGGTGAACCTGACCGACGGCCTCGACGGCCTGGCCATCATGCCGACCGTGATGGTGGCCGGCGCGCTCGCCATCTTCGCCTATGTCGCCGGCCATGCCGGCTTCTCCAAGTACCTCGGCATGCCCTACATCCCGGGCGCCGGCGAACTGGCGGTGGTTCTCGGCGCGCTCTGCGGCGCGGGACTCGGCTTTCTCTGGTTCAACGCCTATCCGGCAGAAGTGTTCATGGGCGACGTCGGCGCGCTGGCGCTGGGCGCCGCGCTGGGTACGGTGGCGGTGGTGGTGCGGCAGGAAATCGTGCTCTTCATCATGGGCGGCGTGTTCGTCGTCGAGACTCTCTCGGTGATGATCCAGGTGGCTTATTTCAAGTTCTCCGGCGGCAAGCGCATTTTCCTCATGGCGCCGCTGCACCACCACTACGAGTTGAAGGGCTGGAAGGAGACCCAGGTGGTCGTCAGGTTCTGGATCATCACGATCATGCTGGTGCTGTTCGGCTTGTCGACACTGAAACTGCGATGACATTGCAAGGCAAAACGGTTCTGGTGCTCGGGCTCGGCGAGTCGGGCCTGGCCATGGCGCAATGGCTGACGCGCCTGGGTGCCCGCGTGCGCGTGGCCGATTCGCGCAGCGAGCCGCCGCATGCCGCCGAACTGAAGCGCAGCGCGCCTGGCGCGGAACTGCTGACCGGATCGTTCAACGAGGAACTGCTGGCTGGCATCGAGATGCTGGGTCTCTCGCCGGGGCTTTCGCTCGACGAGCCGGTGGTGGCCGCAGCCGCCCGGCGCGGCATTCCCGTCGTCGGCGAGATCGAGTTGTTCGCCGGCGCCCTGCGCGAACACGGCCTGCGCGAAGCCTGCCGGGTGATCGCCATCACCGGCACCAACGGCAAGACCACCACGACGGCGATGGCGGGCGCGCTGTGCCGCGCCGCCGGCAAGATGACGGCGGTGGCCGGCAACATTGGCCCGGCTGCGCTGTCCGCCCTGATGGCCTGCCTCGATGCGGGCAAGCTGCCGGATATCTGGGTGCTGGAACTGTCGAGCTTCCAGTTGGAGACGACAGTAAGCCTGGAGCCCGATGCGGCGGCAGTGCTCAACGTCACGGACGACCACCTCGACCGCTATGCCGGGATGGACGACTATGCCGCGGCCAAGGCGCGCATCTTCGCCGGCAGCGGCGTGCAGGTGCTCAACCGCCAGGACGTGCGCGTCATGGAGATGGCGCGCGCCGGCCGGCGCAGGCTGACATTCGGCCTTGACGCGCCTGCCGATGCCGCGGATTTCGGCCTGGCCGAGGGGTGGCTGATGCAGGGCGGGGAACGCCTGATGCGCAGCGACGAGCTGGCGCTGAGCGGCCTGCACAATGTCGCCAACGCCCTTGCCGCGCTGGCCCTGTGCCGTGCCATTGGCCTGCCCCTGGCGCCGCAACTGCCGGCATTGCGTGAATTCAAGAGCCTGCCGCACCGCGTCGAGCGCATTGCCGAATTCGACGGCGTCGCCTGGTACGACGATTCCAAGGGCACCAACGTCGGCGCCACCGTCGCGGCCCTCGAAGGACTCGGCGGCCAGATGGCCGCCCAAACCAGTCACCTCCCACCCGCAGGGAGGGAGGGCGCATCCATGGCGAATACCCGCAATCAGAACAATCGCAAGATCGTTCTGATTGCGGGCGGAGATGGCAAGGGCCAGGACTTTTCGCCGCTTGGCCCGGCGCTCGCCAGCCATGCCCGCGCCCTCGTGCTGATCGGCCGCGATGCGATGAACATCGAAGCCGCCGTCACCGATTGCGGCATCCCGATCACGCATGCGCAAGACATGGACCAGGCGGTGCGCAAGGCTGCCGTGGCCGCCCGCGCCGGCGACGCCGTGCTGCTCTCGCCGGCCTGCGCCAGCTTCGACATGTTCCGCGACTATGCGCACCGCGCCGAGGTGTTCGCGCAGGCAGTGTTCGAAGTGGCGCAGGCCCGCCAGAAGGAGGCTTCGTGAGCAGCGCCGCGACCCTGCGCCACTTCCGTGCCGGCCATCCGGCCCAGCCGCAGGAGCTGGACGCCATGTTGCTGTGGCCGGCGCTGGCATTGCTGCTGTTCGGCATGGTCATGGTGTACTCGGCTTCCATCGCCACGGCGGAAGGCAGCCGCTTCACCGGCCACCAGCCGGCCTATTTCCTCATCCGCCATGGCGTCTTTCTCACCATCGGCCTGATCGCCGCGGTGGTGGTGTTCCAAGTGCCGCTGCGCGTCTGGCAAAAGGGGGCGCCCTGGCTGTTCCTGCTCGGCGTGGCGCTGCTGGTGCTGGTGCTGATCCCATACATCGGCCGCGAAGTGAACGGCGCGCGCCGCTGGCTGCCGCTCGGCCTGGTCAACCTGCAGCCCTCCGAACTGATGAAGCTCTTCGCCGTGCTGTATGCCGCCGACTACACGGTGCGCAAGCTGGCCGACATGGGCAGCTTCCGCCGCGGCTTCGTGCCGATGGCGCTGGTCATGGCGCTGATATGCGGCCTGCTCCTGCGCGAACCGGATTTCGGCGCCTTCGTCGTCGTCATCTGCATCGCCATGGGCATCCTCTTCCTCGGCGGCATCAACGCGCGGCTGTTTACCGTGCTGTTCGTCTTTCTCGCCCTGGCCTTCGTCGTCATGATCTGGATGTCGCCCTATCGCCGGGAAAGGATCTTCGGCTTCATGGATCCATGGTCCGACGCCTACGGCAAGGGCTACCAGCTGTCGCATGCGCTGATCGCCTTCGGCCGCGGTGAATGGTTCGGCGTCGGCCTCGGCGGCAGCGTCGAGAAGCTCTTCTACCTGCCGGAGGCGCATACCGATTTCCTCCTGGCGGTGATCGCCGAGGAACTGGGCCTGGTCGGCGTGCTCGCCGTCATCGCGCTCTTCGGCGTGATCGTCCAGCGCGCCTTCGCCATCGGCCGCCAGGCGCTGCAACTGGAGCGCGCCTATGCCGGCCTGGTGGCGCAGGGCATCGGCATCTGGATCGGCGTGCAGGCCTTCATCAACATGGGCGTGAACATGGGCCTGCTGCCGACCAAGGGGCTGACCCTGCCGCTGATGAGCTTCGGCGGCTCGGGCATCCTCGCCAACTGCGTGGCGCTGGCGATCCTGATGAGGGTGGATTGGGAGAACAGGGCGCTGATGCGGGGGCAGGCTGTATGAGCAAACCATTAACCACAGAGACACAGAGACACAGAGACTGGTCTGTGTTTTCCTCTGTGCCTCTGTGTCTCTGTGGTGAAAAAGGTTTTCAATGTCACGCTGCATTCTGATCATGGCGGGCGGCACGGGCGGTCATGTCTTCCCGGGACTGGCCGTGGCCGACCATCTGCACGCTCAAGGCTGGCGCATTGTCTGGATGGGCAATCCGGAGGGCATGGAAGCGCGCCTCGTGCCCAAGCGCGGCTACGAGATGGCCTGGGTGCGCTTCGCCGCGCTGCGCGGCAAGGGATTGCTGCGCATGCTGCTGCTGCCGGCGAACCTGCTGCGTGCCTTCTGGCAGGCATTGCGCGCGCTCTCGCAGGTGAAGCCCAACGTCGTGCTCGGCATGGGCGGCTACGTCACCTTCCCCGGCGGCATGATGGCGGCCCTCAGCGGTCGGCCGCTGGTGGTGCATGAGCAGAACTCCGTGGCGGGGCTGGCCAACCGCGTGCTGGCCGGCGTCGCCGACCGCG
>PHCS01000104.1:2948-5121 GCA_002840845.1 Betaproteobacteria bacterium HGW-Betaproteobacteria-14 | reverse complement strand
CACGTCGGTCTTTGCCAGCGCGGAGATCACGCGGTACTCGCGGTCGACGGCGTGCGCCGAAGGCAACAGCTTGCCCGGCGGCTTGCGCCGCATAACGTACTTCCTGTTGCCGGCGGACAGCAGGAAGGTCGGGTTGGACTGGCCGCCCTTGAACTGCTCGACGGCGAGCTCACCAGAATAACCCTCGACATTGGCACGCAGCCAATCGGCCAGGCGGCCGGTGTCGAAGGCGTGCCGCGACGAGACGGGACGGGTGCCTAGGAATTTGTCACTCATGGAAAACCTTTTTCACCACAGAGACACAGAGGCACAGAGAAAGGCAGATTAAAGATTTTCTCTGTGCCTCTGTGTCTCTGTGGTTAATGGTTTTGTTCATATCAACTTCACCAGCTGCTTGCCCAGGTTGGCACCCTTGAGCAGACCGATGAAGGCTTTCGGTGCGTTCTCCAGCCCCTCCGCCACGGTTTCGCGGTACTTGATCTTGCCCGTGGCAACGCCCTGCCCCAGTTCCTTCAGCGCCGTCGGCCAGCGCTCCATGCGCTCGGAGACGATGAAGCCCTCCATGCGGATGCGGTTGACCAGCACGGAGCCGATGTTCTTCATCGGATAAGGCTCGGTGTTGTACTGCGCGATGAGGCCGCACAGCGTGATGCGCGAGAAGGCGTTCATGCGTCCGAGCAGGGTGTCGAAGATCTCGCCGCCGACGTTCTCGAAGAGGCAGTCGATGCCCTTCGGCGTCGCCTCCTTGATGTCCTTCCACAGGTTGCCGGCCTTGTAGTCGACGCAGGCGTCGAAGCCCAGTTCATCGACGACGTAGCGGCACTTCTCCGGCCCGCCGGCAATGCCGACGGCACGGCAGCCCTTCATCTTCGCCAACTGGCCGACGACGCTGCCGACGGCGCCGGAGGCGGCAGTGACCACCACCGTTTCGCCCGACTTGGGCTGGCAGATGTCCATCAGCCCGATCCAGGCGGTGACGCCCGGCATGCCGACCGTGCCCAGGTAGGCGGAGAGCGGGATGCGGCTGTCGTCGACTTTCATCAACTGGGTGCCGTCGCTGACGCCGTAGTGCTGCCAGCCCAGCATGCCGACAACCTTGTCGCCAACCTTGTAGTTGGGGTGCTTCGACTGCACCACCTCGCCCGCCGTGCCGCCGATCATGACGTCGCCGAGGTTCACCGGGGCGGCGTAGGACTTGGTGTCATTCATGCGCCCGCGCATGTAGGGGTCGAGGGACAGCCAGTGGTTGCGCACCAGCACCTGCCCGTCGGCGATTTCAGGAATCGGCGTCTCGACGAGCTTGAAGTTGGATTCCTGGACCCAGCCCGTGGGGCGGCTGGCGAGGAGCATCTGCTTGTTGGTTTCGGTCATATTGTCACCTTCTCGTCATTCCCGCGGAAGCGGGAATCCATGGGTCCCCGCTTCCGCGGGGACGACAATCAGCTCGCCGTCTCGCCGGGACTGACTTTGCGTTTCACCTTGAAGGACGCCATCGCCTTGGCCACCAGTTCGCCGTTCGCGTCGCGCATCTCGCCCTCGCAGAAAATGATCGAGGCGCCGCTGCGCAGCACGCGCGCCTCGACCGTCAGGCGGCCCTGCCCGGCGCTCATGAAGCTCACGCTCATGTCCACCGTCACCACGCCGGCGGCATGCGGCACCATGCTGCGCGCCGCCGAGCCCATGGTGACGTCGAGCAGCGTCATCACCACGCCGCCGTGGGCGTACTCCCAGCTATTGTGCAGTTCCGGCCGCACCTCCACGGAGGACACGGCGCGGCCCTTCTCCCAGTGCTCTTCCTTCGCCTTCAGCAGATCGATGAAGGGGATGTCCAGCCCGAAGAACTTGGCGCGCTTCACTTGGAAATGCAGGCGCCGCCGTCCACCGCGATGTACTGCCCGGTGATGTGGCGCGAGGCTTCCGAAGCGAGAAACACTACCGTGCCCATCAGGTCCTCGTTGCCGCCGAGTCGGCCGAGCGGCGTGGCGTCGACGATCCTGTCGCCGATCTGGCTCAGGAGGCCCTGCGACATCTTCGAGGGGAAGAAGCCCGGGCAGATGGCGTTCACGTTGATGTTGTAGCGGCCCCACTCCGAAGCCAGGGTGCGGGTGAAGTTCACCGCCGCGCCCTTGCTCGTGTGATAGGCGATTGCATGCATGCCTTTCGGGCTGCCGGA
>PHCS01000104.1:0-2943 GCA_002840845.1 Betaproteobacteria bacterium HGW-Betaproteobacteria-14 | reverse complement strand
AGAGGCCGGCCACCGAGGCGATGTTGATGATCTTGCCGGACTTCTGCGGGATCAGGCAGCGCTTGCCGACTTCCCGGCTGAGAAAGAACATGGCGTTGATGTTGAGGTTCATCACCTTGTTCCAGGCTTCGTCCGGATGCTCCTCGGCGGGCGCCCCCCAGGTGGCGCCGGCGTTGTTCACCAGGATGTCGATTCTGCCGTACTTCGCCACCACGGCATCGACCATGCCCGGGATCTGGTCGAATTTGGAGAGGTCGTTGGCGACGGTCATCGCTTCAATGCCCTTGCCCTTCAGCTGCGCTTCGGCCTCCTTCAGTTCGTCGGCCTTGCGCGCCGTGATCGCCACCTTGGCGCCCATCTCGCCCAGCGCTTCGGCCATCTGCAAGCCGAGGCCGCGCGAACCGCCAGTGATGAGTGCGACCTTGCCGCTGAGATCGAAAAGTTGTTTGACGCTCATGGCGACTCCCTTAACAAACCTCGAACAGGCCCGCCGCGCCCTGGCCGCCGCCGATGCACATGGTGACGACGACGAATTTCGCGCCGCGGCGCTTGCCCTCGATCAGCGCATGGCCGACCAGGCGCGCGCCGGAGACGCCGTAAGGGTGGCCGACGGCAATGGCGCCGCCGTTCACGTTGAGGCGGTCGTCGGGGATGCCCAGCTTGTCGCGGCAGTAGATGACCTGCACGGCGAAGGCTTCGTTGAGCTCCCACAGGCCGATGTCGTCCATCTTCACGCCGGTGCGCTCGAGCAGGCGCGGGATGGCGAAGACCGGGCCGATGCCCATCTCGTCCGGCTCGCAGCCGGCCACGGTGAAGCCGCGGAAGATGCCGAGCGGCTTGAGATTGCGCTTCTCGGCGAGCTTCGCGTCCATCACCACGCAGGCGGAAGCGCCATCGGAGAACTGGCTGGCGTTGCCGGCGGCGATGACGCCGCCGGGAATCGCCGGCTTGATCTTCGCCACGCCTTCGTAAGTGGTGTCGGCGCGGATGCCCTCGTCGGACGACACTGTCACTTCCTTGGTGAACAGCTTGCCGCTGGCCTTGTCGGCGATGCCGGCGGTGACGGTGATCGGCACGATCTCGTCGTTGAACTTGCCGGCGGCCTGGGCGGCGGCGGCGCGCTGCTGGCTGCGCGCGCCGTACTCGTCCTGTTTGTCGCGCGGGATGTTGTAGCGCTTGGCCACCGTCTCGGCGGTCTGCAGCATGGGCCAATACACCTCGGGCTTGTGCTGCATCAACCAGGTTTCCAGGATCATGTGGCGGTTGATCTCGTTCTGCACGCAGGAGATGGACTCGACGCCGCCGGCCACCATCACCGGCACCTTGTCCACGATGACGCGCTGCGCCGCCATGGCGATGGTCTGCAGGCCGGAGGAGCAGAAGCGGTTCACCGTGACGCCGGCGGCCGTCACCGGCAGGCCGGCACGCAGGGCGATCTGCCGCGCGATGTTGCTGCCGCAGGCGCCCTCGGGCGTGGCGCAACCCATGATGACGTCCTCGACCTCGGCCGGGTCGACGCCGGCGCGGGCGACGGCGTGCTGCACCACATGGCCGCCCAGCGTGGCGCCATGGGTCATGTTGAAACTGCCGCGCCAGGATTTGGCCAGGCCGGTGCGGGCGGTGGAAACAATCACTGCATCAGTCATTTCGAACTCCTGTTCGTTTGTTCCTGTAGGTCGGCCTTCAGGCCGACGATTCGCGCTTGTTTGTCGGGCTGAAGCCCGACCTACATGATCCCTAGTTGAACGTCTTGCCTTCGGCGGCGAGCTTCGCCAGCAGCGGCGCCGGCTCCCAGAAGGCATCGCCGCTGGCGGCCTTGAAGCCCTGCATGGCGCGCGCGACGTTGTACAGGCCGACCTGGTCGGCATAGAGCATCGGGCCGCCGCGATACAGCGGGAAGCCGTAGCCGGTGAGGTACACCATGTCGATGTCGGAGGCGCGCTGCGCGATGCCCTCCTCGAGCAGGCGCGCCGCTTCATTCACCAGGGCGAAGATGCAGCGCTCGACGATCTCGGCGTCGGAAATCTTGCGCGGCGTAATGCCTTGCTCCTTGCGATAGTCATCGATCAACTTGTCGACGACCGGATCGGGAATCGCGTCGCGCCTGCCGGCCTCATAGCGGTACCAGCCCATGCCGGTCTTCTGGCCAAAACGGCCCAGTTCGCACAGCTTGTCGGCGATCTTCGCGTACTTCACGTCGGGCTTCTCGACGTAACGGCGCTTGCGGATGGCCCAGCCGATGTCGTTGCCGGCCAGGTCGCCCATGCGGAACGGCCCCATCGCCATGCCCCACTTTTCCAGGGCGCGGTCCACCTGCTGCGGCGAGGCGCCCTCCTCGACGATGAAGCCGGCGATGCGGCCGTAGTGCTCGATCATGCGGTTGCCGATGAAGCCGTCGCAGACGCCGGAGACGACGGCGGTCTTGCGGATCTTCTTGGCGATCTGCATCACCGTGGCCAGCACGTCCTTGGCGGTGGCGGCGCCGCGCACCACTTCCAGCAGCTTCATGATGTTGGCGGGGCTGAAGAAGTGCATGCCGACCACGTCCTGCGGCCGCTTGGTAAATCCGGCGATCTTGTTCACGTCCAGCGTCGAGGTGTTGCTGGCCAGTATCGCCCCGGGCTTGGCGACCTCGTCAAGTTTCTTGAACACCTGCTCCTTGACGCCGATCTCCTCGAACACCGCTTCGATGATGAGGTCGGCGTCCTTCAGGTCGTCGTAGGACAGCGTGCCCTTCAGCAGGCCCATGCGGCCATCCAGCTTCTCCTGCGTCAGCTTGCCCTTCTTGAGCGAGCTCTCGTAGTTCTTGCGGATGATGCCGACGCCCTTCTCCAGCGCTTCCTGCTTGGTCTCGAGGATGGTCACCGGGATGCCGGCCTCGCGGCCCGCCTGCAGGTCGCCGTCGAGGAAGGCGTCGAAGAGCGGTGTGCCCTTGAACTGTTC
>PHCS01000056.1 GCA_002840845.1 Betaproteobacteria bacterium HGW-Betaproteobacteria-14 | reverse complement strand
CATGAGGGTGACGAAGATCATCCAGAAGAAAAAATTGCGCAGCGGAAAGCGGAAATAGACGATGGCGAAGGAGGCGATGATCGAGATGGCGATCTTGCCGATGGCGATGGCCAGCGCCATGACCAGGCTGTTGAACATCATGCGGCCCACCGGCGCCGCGGCGCCGGCCTCGGTGCCGGAGGTCAGCACCTGCGAATAATTTTCCCAAAGGTGCGAGCCCGGCACGAGCGGCATGGGCACGCTGATGATCTCGTCGAGCGTCAGCGTCGAGGCGACGAAGGTGACGTAGAGCGGAAAGGCGACGACCGCCACGCCAAGGATCAGCACGGCATGCGAGAAGAAGGTCAGCCAGGGGCGGTTCTCGATCATCGGGTCTTGACGCTACCGCCTTGCTCCCTCTCCCGCTGGCGGGAGAGGGAGTAAAACCGTGCGGGCGATCTGTGTGCTTTCAATATTGCACCTTGCGCTCGACAAACCTGAACTGCACCACCGTCAGCGTGATGACGATCAGCATGAGAATGGCCGATTGCGCCGAGGAGCCGCCCAGGTCGGCCGCCTTGACGCCGTCGTAGTAGGCCTTGTAGACCAGGATGTTGGTCGCGCCGGCCGGTCCGCCCTGGGTGGTGGCGTCGATCACGCCGAAGGTGTCGAAGAAGGCATACACGATGTTCACCACCATGAGGAAGAAGGTGGTGGGCGAGAGCAACGGGAAAATGATCGTCCAGAAGCGCCGCCCCGGCCCGGCGCCGTCGATGGCGGCGGCTTCGATGAGCGAGCGCGGGATGGACTGCAGCCCGGCAAGGAAGAAGAGGAAGTTGTAGCTGATCTGCTTCCAGGTCGAGGCGATCACCACCAGCAGCATGGCCTGGTCGCCCTGCAGCACCCAGTTCCAGTCGACACCGTTCTTCTTCAGCACATAGGTGACAATGCCGATGGAGGGCGCGAAGAGGAAGGCCCACAGCACGCCGGCCACCGCCGGCGCCACGGCGTAGGGCCAGATGAGCAGGGTCTTGTAGGCCAGCGCACCCTTCGCCACGCGATCGACCATCGTCGCCAGCAGG
The DNA here is from genome assembly GCA_002840845.1 of Betaproteobacteria bacterium HGW-Betaproteobacteria-14. Lineage (GTDB taxonomy): Bacteria > Pseudomonadota > Gammaproteobacteria > Burkholderiales > Rhodocyclaceae > Desulfobacillus. The sequence continues at coordinate 27,160 of PHCS01000056.1, read as the reverse complement.
AGCGCGATGACGATGCCCGAGCCGGCCACCAGCGCGCTGAAGAGCGCGGTGATCTTGAAGGAGGCGAGATAGCGCGAATCGGCGAAGAGCGACTGGAAGTTGGCCAGGCCGACGAACTGGGTTTTCAGCCCGAAGGCGTCCTGCAACTGGAAGGAATACCAGATCGCCTGGCCGGCCGGCCAGAAGAAGAAAATGAGCGTGATCGCGATCTGCGGCGCGAGCAGCGCATAAGGCAGCCACGCCGAGCGGAAGACGACGCGTTTTTCCATTCCGTTCGGCGTATTACAGAGGCTGACTTTCCCTTTGCGGGCTAGTTACTTGTTGGCGGCCTCGAACTTGCGCAGGATCTCGTTGCCGCGCTTGACGGCCTCATCCATCGCCGCCTTGGCGTTCTTCTTGCCCTGCAGGACGGACTCGATCTCCTCCTCGAAGACCTCGCGGCCCTGCACGAAGCCGCCGAAGCGCAGGCCCTTGGAGTTGGCGGTGGGCGGTTTGTGGTTCAACTGGTGGATGGCGACGTCGACGCCGGGGTTCTTCTCGTAGTAGCCGGACTTCTTCGTCATCTCATAGGCGGCCAGGGTGATCGGCACGTACCCCGTGCTGGTATGCCAGTCCATCTGCACCTCGGGACGTGACAAATAAGCGAAGAATTTCGCCACGCCCTTGTAATCCCCGGCCGGCTTGCCGGAGAGGACCCACAGCGTGGCGCCGCCGATGATGGAATTCTGCGGCGCGCCGGGCATGTCGTCGTGGTAGGGCAGGAAGTGGGCGGAGAAGTCGAACTTGGCGCCCTTGCGGATCTTGCCGATGGCCGAGGAGCTGGAGGTCAGCATGGCGCAGTCGCCGCTGATGAAGCGGTCCTCGCCTTCCTGCCTGCGGCCGGAGTAGGTGAACCAGCCCTGCTTGGCGTAGTAGCCGAGCGTGGCGATATGCTGGATGTGGGCCGGGGTGTTCACGCGGAACTCGGTGTCGAGGCCGGCCATGCCGTTTTCCTTCGTGCCGATCGGCAGGTTGTGCCAGGCGCTGAAGTTCTCGACGTGCACCCAGGAGGGCCAGCCGGTGGTGTATGCGCAGGACTGGCCGGCGGCCTTCAGCTTCTCGGCGGCGACGGTGAACTCCTTCCAGGTCTTCGGCGCCCTGTTCGGGTCGAGCTTGGCCTTCTTGAAGGCGTCCTTGTTGATGTAGAAGATGGCCGTCGAGCTGTTGAAGGGCATCGACAGCATGTTGCCCTGGGTGTCGGAGTAATAGCCCGTCACCGCCGGCAGGTAGGCCTTGGGATCGAAGGGCTCGCCGGCGTCCTTCATGAGCTTGGCCACCGGCACGATCGCGCCCTTGGCCGCCATCATGGTGGCGGTGCCGACCTCGAATACCTGCACGATGTGCGGCGGGTTGCCGGCGCGGAAGGCGGCGATGGCGGCGGTCATGGATTCAGGGTAGCTGCCCTTGTAGACCGGACTCAGCTTGTACTCGGACTGGCTGGCGTTGAAGCCCTTGGCGATCTCGTTGATCTTCTCGTTGTGCTGGCCGCTCATGGAGTGCCACCACTGGATTTCGGTCTGGGCCTGGACGGCGGGGGCGCCGAAGATGCCGGCGGCGAACAGCGTAACGACTAGAACCTTGGATTTCATTGTTGTTCTCCTCCTTTGGTTTGTCTGGGATCCGTGGGCATCAGGGATGGCCTGAAGCCGATCTACTGTGCGCGGAGAAGTATCCCCGCCCGGGGAATCGGAGTCAATCGCCTGCCAGCCGCCCAGGCCGTGGTCAGGAAGGCAGCGGGCGCTTGAAGATCCAGTTGCGGTTCAGTGTCTGGTCCGGCGCCTGAACCAGTTCCCAGCCTTGCGCGCCGAGTTTGTTCAGCTCGTCGGCGACCGCCTGGGTGTAGGCCTGCAGCCTTTCCTTTTCGCGGCTACCGTGGATGCGGGCCTCCTTTTCGGCTATCGGGTGAATGTCGCTGCGGATCAGGTACTCGAAATTCTGCATGTTCAACCCCTCTGTGGATGGTGCGAACGAAGTTCAGTATGAGGCATTGCCCACTCAGGCGTGGCTTTTCGGACATAATCACTCACGCATGATGAATCACCGGAGCTGTCCGCAATGACCCCCAGCGCCATCGTTAAGTATCTCGACCAGTACGTCGTCGGCCAGGACGAGGCCAAGAAGGTCCTCGCCGTCGCCGTCTATTCCCACTACAAGAAGGTCGCCAAGGCGAGGAGCGACACAATCGACCCCGTCAAGAGCAACATCCTGCTGGTCGGCTCCACCGGCACCGGCAAGACGCTGCTGTGCGAGACGCTGGCGCGCGCCCTCAAGCTGCCCTTCGTCACGGCGGATGCGACTTCTCTGGCGCAGACGGAGTTCGTCAACGAGGAGATCGACGCCATCCTGCAGCGCCTGCTGGAGAAGGCGGAAGGCGACGTGGCGCGGGCGCAATGCGGCATCGTCTTCATCGACGAGGTGGACAAGCTCAAGGCGATCAGCGGCCAGGCGCGCGGCGCCTCGGGCGAGAGCGTGCAGCATGCCCTGCTGAAGATCATGGAAGGCTCGCCGGTGCGCCTCAAGCACGGGCAGTACATCGACACCACCAACATCCTCTTCATCTGCGGCGGCGCCTTCGTCGGCCTGAACAGCATCCAGGCCAAGACGCACGCCTACGGCTTCATTTCCGCCACAGGCGGCGACGACCAGCACATCCTCGACAGGCTCAATGCCCGCGTCAAGCCGACCGACCTCTTCGAATTCGGCCTCATCCCCGAGTTCGCCGGCCGGCTGCCCATCGTCGCCAGTTTCCAGGACCTCAACCGGGAGATGCTGGTGCGCATCATAACGGTGCCGCGCAATTCCATCTACCGTCAGTTCCGCGAGATCCTGCAGGGCGAGGGCGTCGAGCTGACCATAGCGCCGCTGGTGTTCGAGCAGATCGCCGAACTGGCCATCGAGTACAAGGTGGGGGCGCGCAGCCTGCGGGGGATCTTCGAGGAAATGCTCACGCCGGTGCTCTACGTCGTGCCGGACGACAAGCGCATCGCCAGGGTTACCATCGCCTCGCTCTTCGAGCAGGCGCATTTCTTCGACGCACAGGGCAGCCCGATTTCCTGAAACACCTCGTCGTCTCCGCGCAAGCGGGAATGACGAGTGATTTCAGGCATAATCTGGCTCATCCCGTGAGCCACCGGAGCCTGCACGATGGACCGCACCGAGCGTTTCTACCGCATCGACCAGCTGCTCAAATCAAGCGCGACCTCGAATACATGCGCAACCGCCTCAACGCGCCCATCGTGTGGGACCGCGAAGAGGGCGGCTACCGCTTCGCCGGGCGCGAGGGCGGCGCCGCGCAGTACGAGCTGCCCGGCCTGTGGTTCTCGGCGCAGGAGGTGCATGCGCTGCTCACCATGCAGCACCTGCTCATGGGTCTGGACAGCGGCGGCCTGCTTGGGCCGCACATCGCGCCGCTGCTGGCGCGCCTGCGCGCGCTGCTCGGCACGACCGACGACACCACCGAGGAAATCCACAAGCGCATCCGCATCCTCGGCATGGCCTCGCGGCGCATGGCGCTGGACCACTTCGCAGTGGTCGGCTCGGCGCTGCTGCGGCGCAAGCGGCTGCTGATTTCGCACTATGTGCGGGCGCGCGACGAGACCATCGAGCGCGAGGTGTCGCCGCAGCGCCTGGTGCACTACCGCGACAACTGGTATCTCGACGCCTGGTGCCACCTGCGCAACGACCTGCGCAGCTTCGCGGTGGATGCCGTCCGCCGCGCCGAGATCATCGAGCAGGCGGCGCGCAACATCCCGGAAAAGACGCTCGATTCCGTGCTCGGCGCCGGCTACGGCATCTTCTCCGGACGGAAAATCACCTGGGCCAGGCTGCGCTTCACGCCCGAGCGGGCGCGCTGGGTCTCGCTGGAGCAGTGGCACCCGCGGCAGAAGGCGCGCTTCGACAAGGACGGCAGCTACCTGCTGGACGTCCCGTACTCCGACAGCCGCGAACTGGTCATGGACATCCTCAAGCAGGGCGCCGGCGTCGAGGTGCTGGCGCCGGCCGCGCTGCGCAAGGACGTCGCCACGCAACTGCAGAAGGCGCTCGACCAGTACTGATCGGTTATCCCCTCTCCCCGCAACGGGGAGAGGGTTAGGGTGAGGGGCTCACGCCCTGAGCCAGCCCCCTCCTTATCCTGCAAGACATGTGGACAAGGAGGAAACATGAATCCCGATAGTGTGGTGTTCTGGGCGACGACCGGGCTTTCCGTCGTGACCTGGCTGTTTGCTTGACTCTCATGCAGTGCGTTGTTTTTGCTGCTTGAGGCAGGGGGAGTCTGATGGTAAAGTAAGGAATCCTTACTTACGCCATCAGGAGATCGCCATGCTCGCCAAGCTTACGGCCAAGAACCAGTTGACCCTGCCCAAGGCGGTGACCAACGCTGTTGGCCCGACGGAGTATTTCGAGGTCGAAACCCGGGACGGTTGCATCATCCTCACGCCCGTGCGCATCCAGCGCGCGGACGCCGTCCGCGCCAAGCTGGCGGAACTCGACCTGAATGAGCAGGACATCGCCGATGCCGTTTCCTGGGCGCGCCGACCTGCGGGCAAAGCCCGGAAATGAAACGACCGCCCCGCCTGGTTCTGGACACGAACTGCGTATTGTCCGCACTGGTGTTCGCGCAGGGCGGGCTGGCGCCGCTGCGGCTGGCCTGGCAACAGGCGCGCTGCGAGTCCTTGGTTTCCAAGGCAACCATAGGCGAATTGATCCGGGTGCTGGCCTATCCGAAATTCAGGCTCAGTCCCGACGAGCAGCAGGAACTGCTGGCCGACTATCTGCCGTATTGCACCGTTGTCACCATTCCGGCCAGGCCGCCAAAGACGCCGGCGTGCCGCGATCCGTTCGATGTGCCATTCCTGCAACTGGCCATCGCGGGCAAGGCGGACTATCTGGTCACCGGCGACCAGGATTTGCTGAGCCTGGAGAAGGCGGCGTCTTGCTCGATCGTCACGCCGGCCCAGTTCCTGGGAGTTCTCGCGCCCGCGCCCCGCTAGGGCAGTGCTCGCGAAATAGGGATGTCGCAGTAGGTCGGGCTTCAGCCCGACAACAGCGATTGCGTCGGGCTGAAGCCCGACCTACAACGGCCCGGAATTGCAAGGCACCTTGCCAGGTGGCAGTGTGCCAGACCCTGATCCTGGCTTTGCGCTTACGAAGCCAGCAACTGCCTGAGCACGTAGGGCAGGATGCCGCCGTGCAGCAGGTAATCCACCTCCACCGGCGTGTCGATGCGCAGGCGCAGCGTCACCTTCTGGGTGCTGCCGTCGGCGCGATGGATGGTGAGCGTCACGTCCTGTTGCGGTGCGATGCCGTCCTTGAGTCCGGTGATGTCGAAGGTCTCGTCGCCGCGCAGCTTCAGCCCGGCGGCGCTGTCCTCGCCGGTGAACTGCAGCGGCAGCACGCCCATGCCGACCAGGTTGGAGCGGTGGATGCGTTCGAAGCTCTTTGCCACCACCGCTTTCACGCCGAGCAGTTGCGTGCCTTTCGCCGCCCAGTCGCGGCTCGAACCGGTGCCGTATTCCTCTCCCGCGAAAATCACCGTCGGCGTGCCCTCCTCGATGTAGCGCATGGCCGCGTCGTAGATGGACATCTCTTCGCCGCCGGGCTGGAACAGGGTGCGCCCGCCTTCCGGCTGCGCGCCCCTGGCATCCGGCGGCAGCATCAGGTTGCGGATGCGCACGTTGGCGAAGGTGCCGCGCATCATCACCTCGTGGTTGCCGCGGCGCGAGCCGTAGCTGTTGAAGTCGGCCACCTGCACGCCGTGCTCCTGCAGGTAGCGGCCGGCCGGCGAATCGGGCTTGATCGCGCCGGCCGGGCTGATGTGGTCGGTCGTCACCGAGTTGCCGAAGAGGGCCAGCGCGCGCGCGCCACTCACGTCGGCCGCCTTGCCCGGCTGCGGGCCGAAGCCGCTGAAGAAGGGCGGCTCGGCGATGTAGGTCGATTTCTCCCACGCATAGGTCTGGCCGGCGCTGGACGGAATGGCGTTCCACAGGGGGTTGCCCTTGACGAAATCGCGGTAGAGCCTGCGATAGGTCTCGGGGTCGGTGGCGAAATGCAGGGCCTGCGCCACCTCGTCCTGCGATGGCCAGATGTCCTTCAGATAGACCGGCTGGCCGTCCTTGCCCTGGCCGAGCGGCTCGCGCGTCAGGTCAGTGTCGACGCGGCCGGCGAGGGCGAAGGCGACGACCAGTGGCGGACTAATGAGGTAGTTGGCCTTGATGGCGGGGTGGATGCGCGCCTCGAAGTTGCGGTTGCCCGAGAGGACCGCAGCGCAGACGAGGTCGTTGGCGGCGATGGCCTTCTCGATTTCCGCGTCGAGCGGGCCGGCGTTGCCGATGCAGGTGGTGCAGCCGTAGGCCACCACCTGGAAGCCGAGCTGCTCCAGGGCGGGCAGCAGGCCGGCCTGCGTCAGGTATTCCGTCACCACGCGCGAGCCGGGCGCGAGCGAGGTCTTCACCTTCGGGCCGATAGTCAGCCCCCGCGACACGGCGTTTTTCGCCAGCAGGCCGGCGGCGAGCATCACGCCCGGGTTGGACGTGTTGGTGCAGGAGGTGATGGCGGCGATCAGCACATCGCCGTGGTTGAGGTTCGCCGCGTCCGCAGCCGGGATGGTGTGCGCGGCGGCGGGCTCGACATGGTTGTCCGGGTGGTTGTCGATCATCTCGACTTCGTTGCGCGCCTTCAAGCCGCCAGCCTCGGCACGCGGGGCGGATGCGCGGACCGTCTGGTGACGGGCCAGGTCGGCCGCTGTCTTGGCGTAGCCGCCCTGGTCAGCCGGCCCGGCCAGCAGTTCGTCGAAGCGGGTTTTCATGGCGGAGAGCGCGATGCGGTCCTGCGGCCGCTTCGGCCCGGCCACGCTCGGCTCGATGGCGGCGAGATCGATTTCCAGCACCGCGCTGTAATCGATGTCGCCCGTGCGCGGCATGCCGAACAGCCCCTGCGCCGTGAAGTAGGCGCGGAAGGCGGCGACTTCCTCCGCCGTGCGGCCGGTGGCATTCAGGTAATCGACCGTCTTTTCGTCGACCGGGAAGAAGCCCATGGTGGCGCCGTACTCCGGCGCCATGTTGGCCAGCGTGGCGCGGTCGGGCAGGGTGAGCGAGGCCGCGCCCTCGCCGAAGAACTCGACGAACTTGCCGACCACCTTGGCCGCGCGCAGCCGCTCGGTCACGGTGAGCACCAGATCGGTGGCGGTGACGCCCTCGCGCAGGCGCCCGGCGAGATGCACGCCGACCACGTCCGGCGTGAGGAAATAGACCGGCTGGCCGAGCATGCCGGCCTCGGCTTCGATGCCGCCGACGCCCCAGCCGACCACGCCGAGGGCGTTGATCATGGTGGTGTGCGAATCGGTGCCGACCAGCGTATCGGGGTAATAGACGCCGTCCTTGTGCAGCACGCCGCGCGCCAGGTATTCCAGGTTCACCTGGTGCACGATACCGATGCCGGGCGGCACGACCTTGAAGGTGTCGAAGGCCTGCATGCCCCACTTGATGAATTTGTAGCGCTCCGCGTTGCGGCTGAATTCGAGCTTCATGTTGAGGTCGAGCGCATTCGCCGCGGCGTAATGGTCCACCTGCACCGAGTGGTCGACCACCAGGTCCACCGGCACCAGCGGCTCGATGATCTTCGGGTCCTTGCCCTGGCGCTGCGCCGCGTCGCGCATCGCCGCCAGGTCGGCGAGCAGCGGCACGCCGGTGAAGTCCTGCAGCACGATGCGCGCCACGACGAAGGGAATCTCCTCGCTGCGCGCCGCCTTCGGCTGCCAGCCGGCGAGCTGGCGCACGTGCGCCTCGGTGATGCGCTTGCCGTCGCAGTTGCGCAGGACGGATTCAAGGACGATGCGGATCGACACCGGCAGGCGCGAAACTTTTCCCAAGCCGGCCTGCTCCAGCGCGATAATGGAATGGAATTTGCCGCCGACGCCGGATTTCGCATCGAGGTCCTGCAGCGTGTTGAAGGGGTTGTTGGGCATTGGGGTCCTCCATTAACGTTCATCCGCATTTCGTGCGGGCAGCCCGAGCACTTTTCCCCTCTCCCCGCAAGCGGGGAGAGGGCCAGGGTGAGGGGCAGGCGAGCGGCAAGCAGCCGACCCACCCTCACCCCAACCCTCTCCCGCCAGCGGGAGAGGGGGTAATACTGGGACCACACAAATCAGGCCTGCGTTCAGATGAAAGGATACTCCATGACTGAAACGCGAACAGAACGCGATTCATTCGGCGCCATCGAGGTGCCCGCTGACAGGCTGTGGGGCGCGCAGACGCAGCGCTCTCTCCAGTATTTCGCCATTTCCACCGAACGCATGCCGCCCGAACTCGTGCTGGCGCTGGCCGCCGTCAAGCGCGCCTGCGCCGTGGTCAACCGCGACCTCGGCCTGCTCGACGGGAAAACGGCGGACGCCATCGCCGCGGCGGCCGACGAGGTGCTCGCCGGCAGGCACGACGGCGAGTTTCCGCTCTCCGTCTGGCAGACCGGCTCGGGCACCCAGAGCAACATGAACATGAACGAGGTGCTGGCCAACCGCGCTTCCGAGCTGCTCGGCGGCGCGCGCGGCGAGGGCCGCCTTGTCCATGCCAACGACGCGGTCAATCTCGGCCAGTCCTCCAACGACATCTTTCCCACGGCGATGCACGTGGCGGCCTGTGCCGGCCTCCGCAACAATCTGCTGCCGGCCCTGCGCGCCCTGCGCGAGCGGCTGGCGGAAAAAGCCGCCGCCTTCGCCGGCATCGTCAAGATCGGCCGCACCCACCTGCAGGACGCCACGCCGCTGACGCTCGGCCAGGAATTCTCCGGCTACGTTGCGCAGTTGGAACTGGCCGAGTCGCTCATCGCCGCCGCGCTGCCGCCGCTGCAGGCGCTGGCCGTCGGCGGCACGGCGGTTGGCACCGGCCTCAACACGCACGCCGAATTCGGCGCGCACGTGGCGGAGGAACTGGCGCGGCAAAGCGGCGTGCCGTACAGCAGCGCCGCCAACAAGTTCGCCGCGCTCGCCGCGCACGATGCGCTGGTGGCCGCGCACGGCGCACTGAAGACGCTCGCCGCCGCGCTCATTAAGATCGCCAACGACATCCGCTGGCTCGCCTCCGGGCCGCGCAGCGGCCTGGGCGAACTCAGCCTGCCGGAGAACGAGCCGGGCAGCTCCATCATGCCGGGCAAGGTGAACCCGACGCAATGCGAAGCGCTCACCATGATCTGCTGCCAGGTCTTCGGCAACGACGTCGCCCTCAACTTCGGCGGCGCTTCGGGCAACTTCGAACTCAACGTGTACAAGCCGCTCATCGCGCACAACTTCCTGCAGAGCGTGCGCCTGCTGGCCGACGGCATGGCCAGCTTCGAGGCGCACTGCGTGCGCGGCATCGAAGCCAACCCCGAGCGCATCGCCGAACTCATGGCGCGCTCGCTGATGCTGGTGACGGCGCTGACGCCGCACATCGGCTACGACCGCGCCGCCGAAATCGCCAAGCGGGCGCACGCGGAGGGCAGCACGCTGAAGGAAGCGGCGCTGGCGCTGGGGTATGTGAGCGAAGCGGATTTCGAGCGGTGGGTAAGGGTGGAGGCGATGACGCGGCCAGGAGACGGGAAAGGCTGATTGCCGCCAGACGCGCAGCCTAGGAGACGGCAGGGAAAGTCAGTCTCCAGGATACGGCGAGGCAATTGGAATTAATGGGCTGTAAATAGCACTTAAGTCGCAATTCCACTGCAATCTTTACTCATTTATTGGCAGGTCTGGAGCAGATAAAGACGCAACCAGTTCGAGGTTGGTGCGCAGCATGTTGCAGAACAGGCTGCCCTGCTCAATTGCATCATCCAGCGCCACGTGGGTATGGACAGCGGGGTCGAACCATTCGGGCGGCATCGATTGCTTGCCACAGGCGCGATACGGTTTTCGCAGCATCGCCATCGCGTAAGTCTTGACGTCGATTGCCGAATAGCCGAAGGGGTTCTCGCCCGCATACTGAGTGAGATACCAATACACGAAGGAAAAATCAAAAACGGCTGGATAGGCGACGAAAACTGGTTTTCCGGGCAGAGTCTTGAGCCATGCCAGGTAGCGTGGCATGGCAACTCGCGGATGTTCGAGATTCTGCCTGCACGCCGACCACGCGTCAGGCTGGGTTGCCCACCAGGCGGTGGTCTTCGGATCAGTCGTGAATTCCGGCAGTGTTTCCAGGTTGGCGGAGAAGGTTGACAATAGCGTCTTGTCGGCCGAGTAGGCTGCCGACCCAATGCTCAGCATTGAGTGCTTTCCTGCCACCGGACCGTCGGTCTCGATGTCAGTGCTGACGTAGATTTCATGCATGGGCGCTTTCTTCCGGTTTCCAATATCTATCCAAGACAACGTGATGTGGAACCCTTAACCTAATGTCCATTGATGGTCGACGACGGAAATCGACTGTATGCCACGCAAAGTCAATATTCTCATATTCCAAGCTTCAGGTTGCTGGGCTGCAGAAGGTCCCACACTCTTAGGGTCGAGTACATTGAACCAATTCCGGGAAGCTTTACGTTCTATGAAAGCTAATCCATCCATCAACACAGACGCTGCGCGATGAAGTCGCGCAGCGTCGATTATGTCAGACGATAGCGGACATTTAACGGGGTCGAAAGACGGAAACCTCATAGGCACATTGACCGGCAGGTGATGGAGATTGAGCCCCGCTCGGGCAGAATAGCGGCCATTTGTGGCGACCAGATTCTTCGCTGCTGGTAGCAAAGAGTCTAGATCGCATCCGACATCGTCGTGACCGGCGGCGTGCGACGGGTGCCACGCCGGGTTCGCGGCGCATTGTCGGAGCGCGGAGAGGGCAACATCGCCATTCGGGACTCGCAGCCTATACCCGGGTACCATGAGCATTGCGATGTGATCGCGTTGCGAAATATCGGGACACACTGGCGTCCCGCACGCCGGTCATTGCCCCACAGGTATCGAGCAGAATGAACAGTCTCTCACAACCTCCGGTCCCGGAGAAAAATACGGCCGATTTGCCCGCGCGCATCCACCGGGGGATCCTGATTGCCCTCCAGGCCATCATGGCGGTGGAACTGCTGCTGGTATTCCGCGAAAAACAGTGGATGAATGCGTTTCTGGTGATGGCGATCATGGCAGTCATGTTTTCGCCTGCGGTGATCGGCCGCCGGTTCCGTGTGCATATCCCGCCAGAGTTTCAGGTGCTGGCTGTGCTATTCGCCTTTGCGGCGCTGTTTCTGGGGGAAATCCACAGCTACTACATGCGGTTCTGGTGGTGGGATATCGCCCTACATACCAGTTCGGGTTTGTTGATGGGGATTCTCGGTTTTCTGCTGATTTACGTACTCAATGCGGACGAGCGCATCGATATCCATATGCGACCGCGTTTCATGGCCTTGTTCGCGTTTTTATTCGCCGTGACGGTCGGCACGCTGTGGGAGGTCTTTGAATTCGCGATGGACCAGGTCGTGGGAACCAATATGCAAAAGCCCATGCTCGACGATCCATCGGGTCTGACCGACACTATGTGGGACATGATCGTCAATGCTCTGGGTGCCCTGGCAATCAGCGCTCTGGGCGGGTGGCACATGAAGCAGCGCGAGCATTCATTCATCGAAGCCTGGATACGCAAATTCATCGAGCGCAACCCGCGCTTGTTCCGCCGTTGAAACGGCAGCATCGATGTCACAAGCAACAGACGCACCGACGGCGATCTGGAGCACTTGGAAGATGATGATGTGCTCGACAATCTCGGCGAGCGCGTGCTCAGGACAGGCGGCGAAGTCGTGATCGTTCCGGCCGAACGGATGCCAACACAAACCGATGCCGCCGCGATCTATCGTTTTTGATGCGCTTCCGGGGACCGTTCAACAGCGGTTTTCGATGCTATTCCGGCAGCGTGTAACGGGCATTTATCAATTCTTCGATCATCTGCCGTGTCTGCCACGGCTCGAGATCGGCGCGACGTTCGAGGCGCTCCGCCTCGTCGGCGAGAAAATCGTCCTTGATTGCGTGGCGGAACCAGCGCGAGTAATCGCCGCGGTGCAGGTGGTACAGCCAGGTCGACTCGTCGATGCCCTGGGCGATCTGGCAGAAAATAACGAGGTTCTGCGCTTTCAGGTTATGACGGTTGTCGGGGCCGCGGAAATAAAAACTGTGCCAGCGCAGGTTGCCTTCCGCGTACTTGCGGAGGTGGCGAATACGCTCGGCCCGCCCGCGCTGTGCCTGCATCGAAAACGGTGGCTGCCCGTCCCGGAGGAACCAGACGACGACATTAGTCGGTTGATACGACAGACCCTCCGGCCACGTCAGTGGCTGGTCCGTTGCATCAGCAAATTTCCTGAGGGTCTCTTCCGGCGAATGGCCGATGGCCACAACCACGTCGATCGGTTTGAGGATAGCCGGCGCCACATGGTCGGGATGTACGGTGACCAGGATGGTCTCTTGGAGTTGTTGCGGTAGCACGGCCGCGGCGTGCCCCCAGGTGCTGGGTAACATATGGTGTGCCTCGTCCACGACCAGCCAGTGCGGCCGCCCAGTACGGGTGCGCATGGCCTGCAGATTTGGTATAAGTTGGGCAAAAAATTTCGGCCGATCCCCCAGCGGAATGCCAAGGAGATTGACGCCCACATTGATCTTCGGATCTTCGAGGATCGACAACACCTCGCCGACGCTGGGCGCGCGCCACTGGTTACCAAGCGTCACGACGTCGCGTAGCGTTCCGTAATCGCCCTCTGGATCGATAACACAGACCTGGTAGTCCTTTTCGATGAGACGCTCGATGACGCTGGCGGCGAGTGTGGATTTGCCGCAGCCGGAAGGCCCGGCAACCAATATGTTGTGACCGTAGGGTGGCAGCTGCACCGTGGTTGCATCGGTGCGTTTCCCGAGCAAAATCAAATGTTGTGGAAGCGTACCTCCCAGTCGGCGTAAATCGTCGGCGATCAACTCATCGATTAGTTCGATGACGCCGTCACCGTTTTCGGCCGATGTAACGAAGGCGGCAATATCCTTGATGGATGGTGCCGCGTTGGCCACCGCCACGGCGCATTCACAGCGTTCCAGAAACGAGTGATCGTTTTCCGCGTCACCGATGCCAACGACCTCGTGGCGCGAAAGCCCCAGTTCGCGCAGTGCGTACTCAAGCCCCGTTGCCTTGTTGACGCCGGCTGGGAGTATCATGACTGCGCCGCGATTACCGATCACTTGTGCCTCGAGGCCGAGTTCCCAGATGACGTCCTGGACGATCGCACGATGTGGTTCATGGGTCGCCACCAGCACCTGTCCGATCTCCAGCGGCGTGACTCCGCGCGCCTGCAGGTTTTGTATCAGTAGTTTGGACGGCGGATTGGCGAGTCGCGTCTCTTCTTTGCTTGCGGGATCGTAGACGATTGCACCGTTCTCGGCGACGACGAGGTCGAACAGTTGTGCGCAGGGACAGACCGCCAGCAGGTCGTCGAGCTGACGACCTGTAACCAGGATCGCCCGCCTGCCGGATACCCTCAGGCGCTCCAGGGCAATTATCACCTTTTTCGACAGCCTGTCATCCGAGGACAGGGTTCCATCGTAGTCCGTCACGAGTGCGAGGTAACGCATATTGTCCACCCACTTTCATGCCTGATGGCTCTGCGCATCAGACTGTAACGTGTTCATGGCGGCAGAGGTGCGTGTTGGCGAGAGCCAAGGCGCGCCGAAGATCTTCTGATTCAGATCGATTGCTCGGTACTCGCCATTAAACCAGCCGGCATTTAACCGCCTGTTTCAGTGACTGATTGACCAGCGCAAGTATCTGCTCCGACTCGGAGACCGATTCGGTGTCGATTGTAGCGGTGAAGCTCTGCTCATCCTCATCAAGTCCCGCGTACACCGCGAGCTGATGCTCAAGTACACTTAGATCCGCTTCCGAGATGTCGCTCCCTTCACGCTGGCGCTCCCGAATGCGCTGTCGAAGCACATCGGCATCGGCACGAAAGAACAGGATGCGAATCGGCACGCCGAGACGATCCGCCAGTTGTTTAAAGGGGTCTCTTTGTTGGCGTTCGAGAAACGCCGCGTCAATGATTACGGAATACCCGGATTCCAGAACAGCCTCGGCAAGTTCTGCAAGTTTCTCATAGGTTTGCCTGCTGGCGTCATTGGAATACACCCCTTCTCCGATAGTTGCCGCCTCGTCTTCCCGCTTGCCTTTACCGAACATGCGCTGCCGCTCGCGATCCGAGCGAATGTGTATCGCAGCCAATGGCTCGACCAATGGCCCAGAGAGGGTGGATTTGCCACTGCCCGAAAAGCCATGGGTAATGAATAATGCAGGCTGTTGCGGCTGTGTGTAGCTGAGCGCGAGCTGTAGATAACGCTCGAATTCCTGCATGTCCGACGATTGCAGACCCTGCCCGGTTTGCTGACTCAAACGAATACACGCAACTTTGTCTCGCACCATGGCACGGTAAGCCAGGTAGTAACGAAATACCCGCAGCCCCTGATAATCTCCAGTCCTTTCCAGATAGCCATTCAAAAAACGGCAGGCAAGATTGTGATTCGCGTGGTACTCGAGGTCCATGCACAGGAACGCCACCTCGCTCATTACGTCAATCCAGTAGAGATCCGGATTGAACTCGATGCCATCAAAGATGACCACACGGTCGTCGACCACCGCCATGTTGCCCAGATGCATATCGCCATGGCATTCACGAATAAAGCCCTGTTGTTTTCTTTGCCGAAAATGCGGGTGACACGAGTCGTATTGGTGTTCGGCCCATGCTCTCACCTGATCAAGCAACTCAAGATGCCGGGGGTCGTGCATACGCTCTCGAATTTGCACAAAGTTTTCATGTACTGGTGCAGCAACATGATCCGGATTTCCATATCTGGTGCCGGCAGTTGCTGCCGGAATGGTCTGATGAAAGTCCGCAACCTGCACAATAATCTGGTCGATGTGAGTAGTTGCCAGGAGATTCTGCTGCTGCATATAGCTCAGCAGTGCCTGCTGCGGAAAACGGCGCATTTTCACCGCGTATTCGAATGCTTCACCTGATCCTCCCAGTTGCGGTCTATCCGGTGTGCCGGTAATGGGAACAACCGCCAGGTAGAGTTCGGGCGCCAGTCTGCCATTGAGGCGCAGTTCCTCTTCGCAATAGAATTTTCGCTCTTCCAGCGTCGAGAAATCGAGGAACCCGAGATTGAGGGCCTTTTTGATCTTGTAGGCATACGAGCCGCACAGAAAAACCCACGAAATATGGGTTTCGATCAGCTGAAACCGATGGGTGTCGTGTGGGTATACCGAGGGATTCTGCATTGAGCAGATCAGGTTGCGCTGGTTTTTGTCTGGCATTTCCGCCTGTTCCCTGAGTTGAGCCTTTGTACTCCGTTTTGGCGATCAACACCAACCAACCC
This sequence comes from Betaproteobacteria bacterium HGW-Betaproteobacteria-14, assembly GCA_002840845.1. Classification (GTDB taxonomy): domain Bacteria; phylum Pseudomonadota; class Gammaproteobacteria; order Burkholderiales; family Rhodocyclaceae; genus Desulfobacillus. The sequence continues at coordinate 11,775 of PHCS01000056.1, read as the reverse complement.
AGTTTTCAGCGAAACGGACCGAAAGACAGAAACGCGCGATTCAACTGCCGAATAATTGGCGGGCCATCAATGACCGTTTAGGCCGCGTTAAAGACGATGGTCACGGACCGGAATTCGGTCAAAGCTGGCGTTGGTCTGCGAGATCAATAAGTTCGCTCCGTGCCCACTGTCGGCGCTCGTCATTTCCCACGTCCAATGGCAGGTCTCCGATTAGAGCAGTCGCGCAAGGGCCACTCATGGGCAGCCCCTCAGCCATTCAAGCCGTTGAGATTGGATTGGTTGAGCGGCAGGTTTGTGTCTCGGACGGTGTTTGCATCAGTTCGCCGCTCCCTTGACGACTATAGGCTCAGGAGTGGTCTGTAGGGCTGTCTGCGAAGCCTGTGCGCGCTGCGGAAGACGACCATTGAGCACCGCGTAGGCCACTAGGCCGATCACCAAGCCCCAGAATGCTCCACCAATGCCGAATAGTGTGATGTTGGCGGCGGCAGCCACAAAGGTAATCAGCGAGGCTTCGCGGGTTTTCGCATCAGCCATGGCGCTGGCGAGACTGCCGCCGATAGTACCCAGTAGCGCCAGACCCGCCAGCGTGGTGATGAAGGTTGCCGGGAAGGCCATGAAGATGGCGGCCAGTGTCACGCCGAACACTCCGACGAGGATGTAGAAGACACCTGCGGCCATGCCGGCGATCCAGCGCTTGGAAGGGTCTTCGTGCGCTTCCCGGCCGGTGCAGATTGCCGCCGTGATCGCGGCAATATTGAAAGCATGCGAGCCGAACGGTGCCATCAGCAACGAACCCAGACCGGTGACGGTCACGATGGGATTGGCGCTGGTTTTGAAACCGTCATTGCGCAGCACCAGCATGCCGGGCATGTACTGCCCGGTCAGCGTGATCAGGAACAGCGGCAGCGCGACGCTCAGCAAGGCGTTGAGCGAGAACACCGGCAGGGTGAAGACCGGCGCGGCGAGCTTCAATGTCAGCCCCGACAGGTCAATGCGATCCTGGATGAGCAGGAATGCCAGTCCCAGCACCAGGATGCCGACCACCGCATAGCGTGCGGTGAAACGCTTGAGTACCACATAGGTGACGATCAGCAGTCCCGCCAGTAACGGGTCTATGTTCATGCCGGCGAAAGCACCGATACCGAATTGCAGCAGGATGCCGGCCAGCAGCCCGGCGGCCACGCCCGGCGGGATCAGCCGGATGACTCTCTCGAACCAGCCCGACAGTCCGAGCACCACGAAGGCCACCGCCGAAATCAGGTAGGCCCCGACCGCTTCCGCATAGGGTACGGTCGCCAGCGCAGTGATGAGAAACGCGGCTGCCGGCGTGGACCAGGCCGTGATGATCGGTTCGCGGGTGATCCAACTGAGGATCAGCCCCGTCGCCCCGACGCCGATCGAAATCGACCACACCCACGAGGCCGTCAACTCCGTGCTGAGGCCGGCCACCTTGGCGGCTTGGAACACCAGGATGAAGGTACCGCCATAGTTGACGATGACCGAGATCAGGCCGGCCACGACAGGGTGGGTAAGATCGCTCAAACGAACGGACGAGGGTGTGGTGGATGACGACATGGTCTGTTTGCAACTCCCGCAAGTTTGGTTCTTGACCCGGATTGAAAGCTGCTTTATAAGTTCAAAATGGCTTGTTGCGCCCAGCCACTTTCATGATGACAGGCAGACCAATTGTTCAAGCACGCCCAACTCGAATCCGTCAAAACCTGGCTGGGCGACCCGGCGCATGGCACCTTGCCGCTGCATGCGCGCATCCAGCGTGCCATCCGGCAGTTAATCCTCGATGGTGCGCTCGACGTCGGCAAACCCCTACCCGCATCGCGCACGCTGGCGAGATATCTGGGCGTCTCACGCGATACCGTCGAGTCGGCGTACAGCCAGTTGCATGCTGAGGGATTCATCGAGCGCCGCGTGGGCAGCGGCAGTTTCGTGTCAGAACGAGCGCAGCGCTCGTCAAGACGCGGCGCAACGCAACAACTCAGCTTGCGCCGCGAGTCGCCGCGCCTGAGTCAGCGTGGCGCTGTTATGTTCCAGGGAGGTGGCGTGCGCGAGTCTCTGGCGCCCCGCCCATTCGCTCCAGGCGTTCCGGAAACACGCAGTTTTCCTCTGCAGACTTGGGAGCGCCTGGAGCGGCAGGTGATGAAGGAATATGGGGCCAGGGCTCTGGCGCACAGCCATCCACAGGGGATGGAGCCGCTGCGGCGTGCCATTGCGGATCACGTCAATCTCGAACGGGGGGGGCGCGCCACGTTTGAGCGCGTACTGGTGCTGACCAGTTCGCAGCAGGCCCTGACCCTGTGCGCCACCGTGCTGCTCGATGACGGTGACCGGATATTCATAGAAGATCCCGTGTACCACGGGGCGCGGAAGGCTTTCGATGCCGCCGGGCTGGAGTGCGTACCGGTCCCGCTGGATGCCCAGGGTATGCAAGTGGCCCGCCTGGTCGACATGGCGCAGCCGGGCAAAGCGGTCTATCTGACCCCATCGCATCAATTCCCGACCGGGACGACGCTGGCGCTGGACCGGCGGCTTGCAGTCATCGAGTGGGCGAGACAGCATCACGCCTGGATCATCGAGGACGACTACGACAGCGAGTTCCATTATGCCGGCAGGCCCACCGCCTGCGTGCAGGGCCTTGATGCGAACGAGAGGACGATCTACATCGGCACCTTCACCAAATCGCTGTTCCCCGGCTTGCGCATCGCCTACATGGTGCTGCCGCCCCAACTCGTGGCGCCTATGACGGTTGCGCGCACTCTGATGGACGGGCATAGCGCGTCGATCCCGCAACTGACGTTGGCACGCTTCATGGAAGGTGGGCACTTCGGGGCGCACGTGCGCGCCATGCGGGGTGTCTATGCCGATCGGCTCGACGTGCTGGTACGCCTCGTGCGCAAGCACCTGGCCGATTTCGTCGAACCGAGAGTGCCAGTTGGCGGAATGCAGATGCCCTGCATCTTGATCCGCAATATTCCGGAGCGCGGGGCCATCGATACCGCGCGCCAGGCCGGAATCGAGCTATTGGGGCTGGCGGCACTGCATGTGTCGAACAAGCACAAGGCCGGCTTCCTCATGGGGTTCGCGGCTTACACCCCGGATGAGATGGAAGCAGCGGTCAAAAAACTGGTCGGTTTGCTCCGGCCGCTGGAGCGCCGGTAGCCGCATCTGGACGAATTCCTGCAGGTGGTTGGATGTGCCAGAACCGGCAGGCATGAGGCAGACGGCGCAGGGGGTGCAGTCTCTCGCTGCCGAGGCAAGCCATCGTTCAGACTAAGCCAGCCTTCTCCGGCAGCTACCCGATAGATTGCCGACGCATTGCAGAGCAACTCCCGACGGCATAAAGGCCGAATTGTCTGAATTGGACCAGCCCAGATTCCCGTCAGCAGCAGATTGAGTGCGGCAATGATCTCGTTGCGCTTCCCGGAAATATTGATAACTTCCGGGCCGATCCGTTTCCTCTCGATGCCAGCGAGCGCGGCGTGAGCATTGCGTACGACTTGTTCGGCCCTCCCGACGTGGAAGCCGTTTTCCGGATTGGCCTGTTTTGGAGGAAGGGCTGGCCGCCGGCAGGCAAACAGTTTTCTGAACCTGCTTGTCAGGCTGCACGACCACCGGGCGGGTTGTCCATCGGGACGTAACGATCCAGCCAGACCCAGTGCAGTGCAGTGCCATCGCTTAGTTTGGACAACGTTTCTCCATAGCCAAGCAGCTTGCGAAGAGGCGCTTCCGCACGCAACACGCACACGCTGGGACGCGCATGTTCTTCCAGCAGAGTGGCCTCGCGAGAGACGAGGTCCTCTCGCACTGCATCCAAATACCGGGGAACGGTGCGCACGCGCAAGAGCATGATCGGCTCATACGGCCGGTTGCCTAGCGACATGAAGCGAACCTGCGGCGGAAGAAGCACTAAATCATCTCCGTAGAGATCGCGCAGCAGGTTCTCCGGCTTGGCCAGGGCGTCCTCGTTTTGCGCCCGTATCTGCAAGCCGTCATGGGTGGCCTCGAAGGCGATGAGGTCGGAAGGCTCCAGTATGCGCATGACCTGGCGGGCAAAGCCGATCTGGAACGGGTTCGAGGCGAGCTGCACCAGTTGCTCTACGGGAAATTCGGAGTGTGCCATTTCAGCTGATCCCTCCTTACAGCAGAGCGGATTCGGGCTGGTAGACCAATGCGGCAATGGTCAGTTGCAGGGAACCCTTGTCTGTTTCGACCACCACCCTGTCGCCCACAGCGCGCCCGAGCACCGCGCAACCGATCGCCGACAACACGGACAGCCTTCCCGCCTGGGGATCGGCTTCCTCCGGGAAGACCAGTTCGATCTCCTTCACCTCTCCCGAATAGACATCCTCGATGACGATGCGTGAATCGAGAGTCACCACGTTTTCCGGCGTATCGGCTGCATCCATCACGTAAGCTGAAGTCATCATGCCGTCAAGGACGCGCAACTGCTTCTGGATGCTCCGCGACTGCGCTGCCAGCGCCTCGGTCATGAGTCCGAGGCGATCGGCATCCTGCCGGGTAATTCGAATCGTATCGTGCAATTCCTTGTCCTCCATCTTCTCGGCTGGATGCCTCAGTTTGCTGGGGCCAGCGTGCGTTCGACGCGCAGGCGCCGAACGTGGCCATCCGGAAAAGGCCATTCGATGGTCTGTCCTTCCTCCAGTCCGAGCAGGGCGGAGCCGACCGGCGCCAGCACAGACACCTTGCCGCTGGACAAGTCCGCTTCTTCGGGGAAGACCAATTCCACGTCGCGGCGCTCCCCAGAGCGTTCGTCGAGATAGCTCACGCGGGAATGCATCCTGACGATGTTGCCCGGCATTCGTTCCATAGGGACGACAGTGGCCCGGCTCAATTCCTCTGCGAGGGCCTTGTTGTCAGCCAGAAGGGCAAGCCTTGAATAATCCAGGTCGGCGATCATCAATTCATCGTTTTTCATGGTTAGTACCCAGATTCGAAAAAAAGCCCCGCCACAGGGCGGAGACGACAAGGGCATGATAGTAGCGATTCCGGCCGCGCATAAGTGGCCGGAATCGAACTAGACTGTTTCCAAATTGACTACAATCCACCCATGCAGGATTTGAACTTGATGGCCGTGTATGCCCACGTGGTCGAAGGCGGGAGTTTCTCCGCGGCTGCGCGCCGCCTGGGCATGTCACGTTCGGCGGTGAGCAAGGCGGTAACCAAGCTGGAAAAGGCGCTGGGCGCACGCCTGCTCAATCGCAGCACGCGTCACTTGAGCGTCACGGAGGTGGGGGCGGCCTTCGCCGAGCATTGCAGCCGCATCCTCGACGAGGCAGTCCGAGCTGAACAGGTCGTCGATCACCTGCACGCACAGCCACGCGGCATATTGAAGGTAGCGGCATCGGTGGCGTTCGGTACGCTGCACGTCGCGCCCGCCCTGGCGGATTTCCTCGGCCGCTATCCCGAGTTGGACATCGACATGACCATCTCCGACCGCGCAATCGATCTGGCGGAGGAAGGCTACGATGTCGCCGTGCGCGTGGCGCGCGAATTGCCGCCGAACCTTGTCGCGCGGCGCCTGGCGCCGGTGCGCCGCAAGCTGTGCGCCACGCCGGACTATTTGGACAGGCACGGCGTGCCGCGCATCCCGCAGGACTTGGCGGGTCATAACTGCCTCGACTATACCCACTCCGGCGAGCAGGGCCTGTGGCGCTTCATCGGGCCGGAAGGCGACATTGCCGTGCCGGTATCGGGACGGCTGCGTATCAATGACGATGAAGCTTTGTCGCAAGCGGTGCTGGGTGGGCTAGGCATGGCGCTGCTGCCCACCTTCATCATTGGCGGAGATCTTCAGGCCGGTCGGCTGCGCGCGACGCTGTCCGAGTACATTCCAGTCGAGCAGCACGTGTACGCCCTCTACCTGCCGACCCGCCACCTGCCGGTCAAAGTGCGTGCCTTCATCGATTTTCTGCTTGAGCGGTTCGGACCCGATCCCTACTGGGATCGGGATTAGGCGGTGTCTGCGTATGCCCCGACTGTTTGCACTGCACGGCGCCTGGCGCCATTTCTCGTGATTCAATCGTTGCCTTGGATGTCGAACGGCCGCGGTACGCCGTCGTAAAGCCGCTGCAGAATCACCGTCTCGCGCGAGATGATGGTGGCGAGGAATTCCGCCGGTTCGCCCATGCGGTGGAAGGCGTTGTAGCCGTGGTCGAGGAAGGTGTGCAGTTCGGCCAGGCCGGCGAGCTTTGCCGGCGCGCGCATGATGCGCAGGGCGGCATGGACGAGGGGCTTGCGGGTGAGGGCGGCGAGCGCTTCACCGACCTCGCCGATCAGCTTGAGCTGCAGTTCGCGCTGCGCGCGGTGGCCGCAGCGGCGGTAGGCTTCGGCGTAGGTCTTGTCATTGATCTTCGCCATGGCGCGGGCGCGGCGCAGCTCGGCGACCATGGCGGCATCGAGTTCTTCCGACAGGGCGTCGACCTCGATGGCCAGGGCGATGGTGTGGATGCCCGAGGCGGGCAGGGTGGCGGCCAGCGTGGGCAGGATGCGCTCGACCTCGTGGTCGCGCTCGCTGAAATCCTTGGGGCCGTAGAGGTCGGTGAGGAAGAAGCGCGCCGCGTCGTGGTAGCGCTTGGAGTCGAGCAGGTCGCGGTAGGTCCGGGCCAGACGGTCGGCCTGCCAGGTGCGCAGGCGCAGACGATCCTCGGCCATGCGCGGGTCGGCGTTGGCTTCGGCGCGCAAGGCCTTGGCGCGGCCCAGGTGCTGGCGGAGCTGCGCGACCCGGCATTCCTTTTCCTCGGAACTCATGATTTCATTATCCTTTGCGCGGACTTTTGAATGAAGGGTTTAGAGAGATTTGCCTAACCCGCCGCGATGCCGCTCGGCTACACTGAACCATCCCCACAGCGCGAAGGACCTGCGATGGGCACGAACGATCTTGAAGGTGCCGTTGGCTTTTCGCGCAGCTAAGTTTCTGCTGCTCGATGCGCTGGAGCGGCTGCTCCGCGAGAACGCGCAGGCCATCGCGAATGCGATCAGCGCAGACTTCGGCAACCGCTCGCAGCACGAAACGCAGTTGCTCGAGCTCTTCCCTAGCTTCGAGGCGATCCGCCATGCCCGCCGCCATCTGAAATCGTGGATGCGGCCGGAGCGGCGCGCCGTCTCGATGTGGTTCCTGCCGGGCCGCGCCCGCGTCCTGCACCAGCCGCTCGGCGTGGTCGGCATCATCGTGCCGTGGAACTATCCGCTGATGCTGGCGGTGGGGCCGCTGGTGGCGGCGCTGGCGGCCGGCAATCGCGTCATGGTGAAGATGTCCGAATACACGCCGGCCACCTCCGAGCTGTTCGCCCTCCTGGTCTCGAAATACTTCTCCGACGACGAGGTGGTGGTGGTGCAGGGCGACGCCGGGGTGGCGCAGGCCTTCGCGCAACTGCCCTTCGGCCACCTGCTGTTCACCGGCTCGACGAAGGTGGGCTACAGCGTGATGCGCGCCGCCGCCGAGAACCTGACGCCGGTGACGCTGGAGCTGGGCGGCAAGTCGCCGGCCATCCTCGGGCCGGACTTTCCGCTGGAGAAATTCGTCGAGCGCGTCATGGTCGGCAAGACCATGAACGCCGGCCAGACCTGCATCGCGCCGGACTACGTGCTGGTGCCGGCGGGGCGGGCACGCGAGTTCATCGCCGCCGCGCAGAAGGTGATGGCCGACTGCTACCCGGACATCCTGCGCACGCCGGACTACTCGTCGATCATCAGCGAGCGCCATTTCAACCGCCTCGTCGGCCTGGTCGAGGATGCGCGCGCGCAGGGCGCCGAGGTGGTGCCGCTGTCGTCTGCCGCCGAGCCGGACGCGAAGACGCGGCGCATCCCGCCGGTGGCGCTGCTCAACGTGACGCCCGACATGCAGGCGATGCAGGAGGAGATCTTCGGGCCGATTCTGCCGGTGGTGCCCTACCGCGATCTCGACGAGGCGATCCGCTACGTGAATGCGCGGCCGAATCCGCTGGCGCTGTACTACTTCGACCAGGACCGCGGCCGCATCGACCACGTGCTGGAGCAGACGCTCTCCGGCGGCGTCACCATCAACGACACCATCCTGCACATCGCCCAGGACAGCTTGCCCTTCGGCGGCGTCGGCGAGAGCGGCAAGGGCCACTATCACGGCTTCGAGGGCTTCGAGGCCTTCTCGAAGAAGAAGGCGGTGTTCTACCAGTCGCGCCTGAACGGCATGGCGCTGTTCAAGCCGCCCTACGGCAAGCTGTTCGAGCGCATGGTGAAGCTGCTTACACGGTGATGAAAATGCCGAGCCCCTCCGTCATCCCCGCGAACTTTTCTGTCATCCCCGCGAAAGCGGGGATCCAGAACTGCCGCGAAACGACATGGATTCCCGCTTCCGCGGGAATGACGGGCTGGATTCCCGCTTCCGCGGGAATGACGAGCCGATGATCACGCGACGGCAATTCATCAAGGCGGGAGTGATCGGCGGCGCGGCGCTGGCCGCCGCCGGCCTATTCTATTCGCGCGGCTTGAAGGAGGCGCCGGTTGCCGCCGTGTCGCCGGGACTGACTTTCGAGAACCGGCCGGTCATCGCCGCCATCGTGCCGGCGATCCTCGCCGGTGCGCTGCCCGAGTCGGGCGAGGCGCGCAAAAAGGCCATCGCGCAGACGGTCGACGGCGTCGGCATCGCCATCGCCGGGCTGTCCGCTTCTGCGCAGAAGGAACTGGAAGAACTGTTCACCCTGCTCAGCATTGCGCCGATGCGCATGCTGCTGGCGGGCGTGTGGCCGCGCTGGGAGGAGGCTTCGCCCGCCCAGATCGCCGCCTTCCTGCAGGGCTGGCGCGGCAGCCGCCTGGAACTGCTGCGCAGCGCCTATGCCGCCCTGCACGATCTGGTGCTGGGCGCCTGGTACGGCACGCCGGACAACTGGGAGGCCATCGGCTATCCCGGCCCGCCGGAGATGTTATGAGCATTCGCGATATTTTTCTGGAAGGCATCAATTCAGGCTGGCAGTCGATCGACGCCTCGAAGCTGGCGGCGCATCGTGATCTCGAGGCAGACGTGGCCATCGTCGGCAGCGGCGCGGGCGGCGGCATCGCGGCGGAGATCCTGGCGAAGGCCGGACTGAAGGTGGTCCTCATCGAGGAAGGGCCGCTCAAGACCAGCAGCGACTTCAAGATGCTCGAGGCCGATGCCTACCCGCAGCTCTACCAGGAGTCGGCGGCGCGCAAGACCAAGGACAAGGCCATCAACATCCTGCAGGGCCGCTCGGTCGGCGGCTCGACGACGGTGAACTGGACGAGCTGCTTCCGCACGCCGCCAACCACACTGGCGCATTGGCAGCGCGAGTTCGGCCTGGCCGACTTGACCGAGGCTGGCCTGGCGCCGTGGTTCGATGCAGTCGACCGTCGCCTCGGCATCCGCTATTGGGACCAGAGCCCGAACATCAACAACACCATGCTGCGCAAGGCCGGCTGGGAGCTGGGCATCTCCGTAGCACCGATGCGCCGCAACGTGCGGGGCTGCTGGAACCTCGGCTACTGCGGCACCGGCTGCCCGACCAACGCCAAGCAGTCGATGCTGGTGACGACCATCCCGGCGGCGCTGGCGGCCGGGGCGATCCTGGTGCACCACCTGCGCGCAGAGAGGCTGGTGCTGGAGAAGGGCCGCGCCGTGGCGCTCGATTGCGTGGCGATGACGCCGGCCGGCATCCATCCGGCCGCCTACCGCGTGAAGGTGCGCGCGAAGCATTTCGTGCTGGCGGGCGGCGCCATCGGCACGCCGGGCCTGCTGCTGCGCAGCGGCGCGCCGGACCCGCACAAGCTGCTCGGCAAGCGCACCTTCCTGCATCCGACCACCGTGGCCGCAGCGCTCATGCCGCATGCGATCAATGGCTATGCCGGCGCGCCGCAGACGATCTACTCGGACCAGTTCCTCGACACCGTGCCGGTGGACGGGCCGATCGGCTTCAAGCTGGAGGTGCCGCCGATGCACCCGGTGCTGTTCGGCACGACGCTGCAGGGCTTCGGCGAGACGCACCGGCAGCTGATGCACGAATTCGCCAACACCCACGCCCTGCTGGCGCTGCTGCGCGACGGCTTCCATCCCGACAGCCCCGGCGGTTCGGTGCAGCTGCGCGACGACGGCACGCCGGTGCTGGATTATCCGATCACCAACTTCGTCTGGGAGGGCGTGAAGCGTTCCTGGCTGGTCATGGCGGAAATGCAGTTCGCGGCGGGCGCGAAGCGCGTGTATGTGGTGCACGAGCAATGCAACGGCTATGCCACAATGGGCGAGGCACGCGCCGGCATCGAGACACTGCCGCTGAAGAACCAGCTGGCCCGCGTCGTCAGCGCGCACGTGATGGGCGGCTGCGGCATGGCGGCGGACGAGAAGCGCGGCGTCACCGACACCTGGGGGCGCTACCGCCAGCTCGACAACGTGACGGTGTGCGACGGCTCGCTGTTTCCGACCAGCATCGGCGCCAACCCGCAGCAGTCGATCTACGGCCTGGCAGCGCGCAACGCCAGCCGGCTGGCCGAGGAACTGACCAAACAACCGGCGCCGGCGCTCGCATGAGTGCCGGCATGCCAACATACCCCCTCTCCCCCGCTGGCGGGGGAGAGGGAATCGATTTACCCCCCTCTCCCGCTTGCGGGAGAGGGTCGGGGTGAGGGAGATAACCATGGCCGCTGCAACCCTTCACAGATTGATGTTGGCGGGAGAATTCGTTTTCTACCTGCTGCTGGGCATGCTGCTTGTCGGCAAGTGCGGGTGGTCCGTCGGTCAGGCCGTGGGCCTCGCAATGATCCTGGTGGTGGCCGGCCGCACCTTCGTCATCGGCGTGACGTACCTCTTTTCGCGCGCCTATGCCACGAGGACATCCGAGCCGCATCGCATCGGTGCGGGTCGCGCGGTGGCCATGTTCCTGCGCGAGCTGTCCGCCTTCTTCCTGCTGTTTTCCGTGGTCATGCCCTTCGAGCGTTTCTTCATGGGCGCCGACCGGCTCGGCCGCGGCGAGGGCGGGCGGCTGCCGGTCCTGCTGATCCACGGCTACCAGTGCAACCGCGGCTACTGGCTGTGGCTGCGGCGCAGCCTCGAGCGCGCCGGCTGGCAGGTGGCCACGATCAGCCTGGAACCTGTGTTCAACGACATCGACGGCTATGTCGAGCAGGTGTCGCGGCGCATCGAGGACGTTTGCGCCGCCACCGGCGCCGGCCAGGTGATGCTGGTCGGCCACAGCATGGGCGGCCTGGTGTCGCGGGCCTACCTGCGCCGCCAGGGCAATGCGCGCGTGGCCAAGCTCGTTACGCTCGGCTCGCCGCACCACGGCAGCCAGCTGGCGAAGCTCGGCATGGGCGAGAACGGCCGCCAGATGGTGCCGGGCAGTGCATGGCTCGCCGCGCTCAACGCACCGGGCGCGGTGCCGCTGCCGCAGACGGTGTCGGTCTACAGCCGCCACGACAACTACGTGATGCCGCAGGACAGTTCGCTGCTGGATGGGGCGAAGGTGGTGCCGCTGGCCGGCATCGGCCATCTGGAAATGGCGTTCTCGCCGGCGATTGAAAGGCTGCTGCTGGCGGAACTGGCGGCGGTCTGAGATTCCGTCATTCCCGCGGAAGCGGGAATCCAATATGCGGATGACTGCCGTGCCCCCCTGGATCCCCGCTTGCGCGGGGATGACAATATTAGAGCAGCTTCAGCACTTCCTCCCCATGGTTGGGGCAGTTCGGATCATCGAGGACGTGGGCGATCTTGCCCTTCTTGTCGATGATGAAGGTCACTCGTTCGTTCATCCCCGCCAG
>PHCS01000055.1 GCA_002840845.1 Betaproteobacteria bacterium HGW-Betaproteobacteria-14 | reverse complement strand
TCGCCATCCGCTACGGCGAGGAGAGCGTTTCTTGCTCGACCGCCTTGTAGCGCAGTTGCTTCATCAGCGCCGAGTTTTTGACCGTGTCTCAGACATGACAGACCACGCCCTGCCACAGCCGGCCACCGAGTGTGGTCGCGTTCAACAGCCCCCACAGACCGAAGCCGAGCACCAGCAAGCCACTGGCCAGACGCAGGGCGCGCGCTTGCACAAAGCGCCGGAAGCGCACCAGCAGCAGGCCGGCGAGCATCAGGTTGGGCAAGGTGCCGAGGCCAAAGGCCAGCATCACCAGAGCGCCGCGCCAGGCGCTGCCGGTGAGCAGCGTCAGCGTCAGCACGCTATACACCAGGCCGCAGGGCAGCCAGCCCCAGAGCAGGCCGAGCGGAAAGGCCTGGGCCACGCCGCGCACCGGCAGGAAACGCCGGGTGGCCGGTTGCACCCGGCGCCACAGCCATTGGCCGGCGCGTTCGGTGAAGGCCAGCGTCCGCGTCAGGCCGAGCAGGTACAGGCCGAGCGCCGCCATCATCAGGTTGGCGGCGAGATACAGCGTTATTTGCACCGGCAGGGCATAGTCGAGCATCAGGCCGAGGCCGCCCAGCGCTCCCAGAACGGCGCCGGCGGCGGTATAGCTGCTGATGCGGCCGAGGTTGTAGGCCAGGTGAATCGCCCAGGCCGGCTGGCGCAAGGCGGCCGCCTGGCCGGGAATTTGCAGGGTCAGCGCCGAGACAATGCCACCGCACATGCCGGCACAATGCACGCCGCCGAGCAGGCCGACCAGGAAAACCGCAAGGAAACCGCCATCCGGCATCAAATCACTTTTGAATAGCGGGCGTGCTGCTGCGCCGTGTGCAGATAGCGGTCGAAAACCATGGCGATGGCACGCACCAGGAAACGGCCACGCGGGTGGATGGTGATCCATTGCGGATCGACGCTGAGCAATCCGGCGGCTTCCAGCAGGCGCCTGTCGGCTTCCCGCACGAAGAGGCACTGCCAGGACGAGGTACGCAGTTCCCCGGCCAGGCGGCGCGCCGCATCGATCAGGGCCGGGGCAACCGACGCATCCGCGCCTGCGCACGCCAGCAGGCGCGGTCCCGGCGAAGGCGTGTACGGCACGCCGCTGACGAGCTTCGGGTAATACTCGCGCCCCGTCTGCCGCCAGGCCGGCGCCCAGTTCCAGTCGCGCGAGAAATCACCGAAGGAATGCTCGCGCAGGTAGAGCGGCAGCAACCCGGCCAGGCGGCCCGCATCGTCGCGCAGCGCCAGATGCAGCGCCTGCCAGGCGAGTGCGGTGCCGGCGGCGCCGGTTTCTTCGGCGGCACCGAGGAAGGCGCGGCTGATGAACGGATCGCCGCCTGTGGCAAGGCGCTGCCAGTCGGCGCCGGACAGTTCGCAGGCGCTATCGAGCAGGTCGATCTGCACGCCGCACGGTCCCGTTCACGCGCTGCGCCAGACGAGGCAGCGGTTGTTCGAAGGCATGGCGCGGTCTTCGAGCAGGACCAGCCCGGCTTTGCGCGCCTGCGCGTCGACCGCCTCGAAATCGCGCAGGCCCTGGTGGGCGCCCTGCCCCTTGAGCCAGGCGTCGAAGGCGGCATTGCTCTCGCTGGTGAATTTCCCGCCATAGTTGAAGGGGCCGTAGATGGCCAGCCGCGCATCGCGGGCGAGGATGTCCGGCAGGCCGGCAAACAGGCGCTCGACCTCGGGCCAGCCCATGATGTGCAGCGTGTTCGAACTGAAGACCGCGTCGAAGCGCTGGCGCGGCCAGGCGGCGTTCACATCGAACGCGATCGCGGCGGGCGTGTTCGGCAGGGCCGTCTCGTCGAGCCAGGCGTCGATGCCGCCGAGGTTGTCCGCGCGATCCGAGGCCTGCCAGGTCAGGTGGGGCAGCGCCGCGGCGAAATAAACGGCGTGCTGTCCGGTGCCGCTGCCGATTTCCAGCACGGTGCGCCGGTCGGCGAAGTGATCGCGCAGCACGGCCAGGATCGGTTCGCGGTTGCGTTCGCAGGACGGGGCGTTGGGCTTCTCCATGGCTTTCACGCAATTGATCATTGGGAAAGGGACATGTTATCTTGATTCTTTAAGCTCGAAACAAACAGGAGAAGACATATGCACGGCCTGATGCAGAACATGCCCCTGATGATCTCTTCGCTGATCCGGCACGCCGACCGCAACCACGGCGACACCGAGATCGTCTCGCGCCAGACCACCGGCGGCCTCCACCGCTACACCTACAGCGACGCGCACCGCCGTTCGCGCCAGCTCGCGCGCGCGCTGCTCTCCCTCGGCATCAAGGCGGGCGACCGCGTGGCGACGCTGGCCTGGAACAACCACCGCCACTTCGAGCTGTATTACGGCGTATCCGGCATGGGCGCCATCCTCAACACCGTCAATCCGCGCCTTTTCCCAGAGCAGATCGCCTACATCATCAACCATGCCGAAGACGGCCATGCCTTCTTCGACCTGACCTTCCTGCCCCTGGTCGAGGGCGTCGCCCCGCACTGCAAGGGCGTCAAGGCCTGGGTGGCGCTGACCGACCGCGCCCACATGCCCGAATCGAAGCTCGACCTGCTCTGCTACGAGGATCTGGTCAACGCCCATTCCGACGACTTCGAATGGCCGCAGTTCGACGAGGCCACCGCGTCCTCGCTGTGCTACACCTCCGGCACCACGGGCAACCCGAAGGGGGCGCTCTACTCTCACCGCTCGACGGTGCTGCATGCCTACGGCTCGGCGCTGCCGGATGCGCTCAACCTGTCGGCGCGCGACACCGTGCTGCCGGTGGTGCCGCTCTTCCACGTCAACGCCTGGGGCCTGCCCTATGCCTGCGCGCTGGCGGGCGCCAAGCTGGTGATGCCCGGGCCGCAACTCGACGGCGCCAGCCTGCATGAGCTCTTCGAGGCCGAGAAAGTGACCGTCAGCGCCGGCGTGCCGACGATCTGGCTCGGCCTGCTGCAGCACCTGCAGGGCAACCAGCTGAAGCTGTCCACCGTCAAGCGCCTCGTCATCGGCGGCTCGGCGGCGCCGCCGGCCATGATCCGCAGCTTCGACGAGCAGTTCGGCGTCACCGTGCTGCACGCCTGGGGCATGACGGAGATGAGCCCCCTCGGCACGGTGAATACCTACAAGGCCAAGCACCTTGGCCTCTCCGCCGAGGAACGCGACAGGGTGCGACTGAACCAGGGCCGGCCCATCTTCGGCGTGGACATGAAGATCGTCGACGACGCCGGCCGCGAACTGCCGCGCGACGGCAAGGCCTTCGGCGACCTGCTGGTGCGCGGGCCGTGGATCGTCTCCGGCTATTTCAAGGGCGAGGGCGGCAACGTCTTGCGCGAGGACGGCTGGTTCCCCACCGGCGACGTCGCCACGCTGGATCCCGACGGCTACATGCAGATCACCGACCGCTCCAAGGACGTCATCAAGTCGGGCGGCGAGTGGATCAGCTCGATCGACCTGGAGAACACCGCCGTCGCCCATCCGGCGGTGGCGGAAGCCGCGGTGATCGGCGTGGCCCACCCGAAATGGGACGAACGGCCGCTGCTCATCGTGGTGAAGAAGGCGGGAGCGGACGTCACGCGCGAGCAGTTGCTCGACTTCATGCGCGACAAGATCGCCAAGTGGTGGCTGCCCGACGACGTCGTCTTCGTCGACACGCTGCCGCACACCGCCACCGGCAAGCTGCTGAAGACCAAGTTGCGCGAGGACTTCCGCGACTACACGCTGCCGGCATGACGTTCGCACAGGCCGGACTGCCCAATGTCATCACGGCGCGAATCTGCCGCGCGATTCGCTCTGCGAAACACGCCATTTGGGTCATGGACATTCGAACGCAATCGGGTAAAGTGCAAGCAAGCATCTGCTTTGTTACCGAGGTTAGGCCATAGATGATCTACGCATTGCACGAATTGCAGCACGCCGCCACTGCGCCCCTGCGCTTCTGGGCGGAAACCAGCCAGCAGCTCTTTACCAGCCCCTTCAGCCCCCTCGCCTATCTGCCCAGCAGCAGCCGCGTTGCCGCCGGTTCGGAATTGCTGGCCCGCGTCGCGCGGCGCTACGAGAAGCCGGAATTCGGCCTGGACCATACGGTGATCGACGGCGAGACCGTTGCGGTCAGCGAGGAAATCGTCGCCGAGAAATCCTTCTGCCGGCTGCTGCGCTTCAAGCGCGCGACAGCCCTCGATCACCCGAAGGTCCTGCTGGTGGCGCCGCTGTCCGGCCACCATGCCACGCTGCTGCGCGACACCGTGCGCACGATGCTGCCCGACCACGACGTCTATATCACCGACTGGCTCGACGCACGCCTGGTGCCGCTGGCCGAGGGCTATTTCCATTTTGCCGACTACGTCGCCTACATGCAGGAGTTCATGCGCAAGCTCGGGCCCGACGTCCACGTGATTTCGGTCTGCCAGCCGACCGTGCCGGTGCTGGCCGCCATCTCGCTGATGGCTGCCGAGAACGACCCGGCGCAGCCGCGCAGCATGACCCTGATGGGCGGCCCGATCGACACGCGCCAGGCCCCGACGGAAGTCAACAAATATGCCAAGACGCGCAGCCTGCGCTGGTTCGACACCCACGTCATCACGCGCGTGCCGCTCAAGTACCCGGGCTACATGCGGCGCGTCTATCCGGGCTTCCTGCAGCACGCCGGCTTCGTCGCCATGAACTCCGACAGGCACATGCAGGCGCACCTCGACTTCTACAACCACCTCGTGGAAGGCGATGGCGAATCGGCCGAGGCACATCGCAGTTTCTACGATGAGTACAACGCCGTGATGGACCTGCCCGCCGAGTACTACCTCGAGACACTGGACATGGTGTTCATGAAGCACCAGCTGCCGCAAGGCGAGATGACGGTCTTTGGCAAGCGCGTGAAACCCTGGGCCATCCGCAACACGGCCCTGTTCACCGTCGAGGGCGAACTCGACGACATATCGGGCCCGGGCCAGACCGAAGCGGCGCACGAACTGTGCAGCGCCATCCCGGCGCAGAAGAAGGAACACTTCCTCGTGCCGGGCATCGGCCACTACGGCATCTTCAGCGGGCGCCGCTGGCGCGAAACGATCTATCCCCGCGTGCGCGACTTCATCCGCAACAACGCCTGAGCGTCATCCAGCGGCCTAGTCTTCCGCAGGTTCTTCCGCGGGCGCCCCCTTGCCGGCGTGGTGCTTGACGTCGCCGCGCTGGCGCCGGCCGTATTCCTCCACCTGGCGCTTGGCGGCGTCGAAGGCGTCGCGCAGGGCGACGTAGATGTCCTCGTGCTTGTCCCGGTTCACCACGATCTCGCTGCCCGGCACCTTGATGTCGATGCGCACGTTGTGCTCCTTGCCCTGATGGTGGTGCTTGTGCGGCAGTTCGACGGTGACGTGGCAGCCGATGATGTTCGGATAGAAGGTCTCCAGCTTGGCGGCCTTCTCGCGGATGTGCTGTTCCACCGCGTCCGAATGCGCAATGTCCTTGAAGGTGATTTGTAGGGGTCTTTGCATGACGTTACCTGCCTGTAAGTTAAGTTGAAACCGATTGCAAAACAGCTTCGGAAACGCAGCCATGAGCCGAATCGGCTCGCCTGCGCTATTCCCCGGCTTTCTTCCCGCCGCGCTTCCTTCCGGCTGCGGCATAGGTCTGGCGCAGGGCTGACAGCTCCGCCAGTTGCGTCGCCACCAGGTAGTTGATCGTCCCCTGCGGCACCATGCCCTGCGCGTCGGGCTCGCCGGCCGGCACGCCGGTCAGCAATTCGATGGCCTGGTCGGCATCCTCGACGGCATATACGCGGAACCTGCCCTCGGCGCAGGCGGCGACGACCTCCTCGCGCAGCATCAGGTGCTTGATATTGGATTGCGGGATGATGACGCCCTGGTCTCCGCTGAGGCCGCGCGCCTTGCAGATGTCAAAGAAGCCCTCGATCTTCTCATTGACGCCGCCGATGGGCTGCACGCGCCCATACTGGTTCACCGATCCGGTGATGGCCAGCGACTGCTTGATCGGCACGGAAGCCAGCGCCGAGAGCAGCGCGCAGAGCTCCGCCAGCGAGGCGCTGTCGCCTTCCACCGGGCCGTACGACTGCTCGAACACCAGGCTGGCCGTGAGCGAGAGCGGCAGGCTGCGCGCGTAGCGCGAGGCGAGAAAGGCCGAGAGGATCATCACGCCCTTCGAGTGGATCGCCCCGCCCAGCTCGGACTCGCGCTCGATGTCGATGACGTCGCCCTCGCCGATGCGGGCGGTGGCGGTGAGCCGCACCGGGTGGGCGAACATGAAGTCGCCAAGGTCGATCACCGCCAGGCCGTTGACCTGTCCGACGTGTTCGCCGCTGACGGCGATCAGAAGATTGTCGCGCAGGATCTGTTCCTGCATCGATTCGTTGAGGCGGCTTGCGCGGTGCCGCTGCGCCTCCAGGGCGGCCTCGACATCCTCGCGCGTGACGGTCAGGCGTCCGTCCTTGCCGGCATGGTGGTTGGCCTCCTGCATCAGGTCCGAGAGACGGCGCGTGCTGGCTGAAAGTTTCTCCGAATCGCCGGCGAGCCGCGCGCTGTGCTCGATCATGCGCGCCACGGTATGGCGGTCGAAGGGACGCAAACCATAGTGGCGCGCCAGCATGCCGAGGAAGCGGCCATAGCTGCGCGTGTTGGGTTCGTTGCGCGCGACGTCGCTCTCGAAATCGGCACCCACCTTGAACAGCTCGTCGAATTCCGGATCGTATTCCTTGAGCAGGTAATAGAGAATCCGCTCGCCCACCAGCACCACCTTGACGTTGAGCGGCATCGCCTCGGGCTCCAGGGGCAGCGTGCTGGCGAAACCGAAAACCTGGCCGAGCGATTCGATGCGCAGCTGCGCCGAACGCAGCGCGCGCTTGAGGCCTTCCCAGGCGTAGGGCTGGGTCAGCACCTTGGGCATCCAGCACCAGATAGCCGCCGTTGGCACGCTGCAGCGCGCCCGGCTTGATCATGGTGAAGTTCGTCACCAGCGTGCCCATGTGGGCGACGCTGTCCACGTGGCCCACCAGGTTCGGATAGACCGGATTGTCCTCGAAGACCACCGGCGCCGCTCTCGCCTTGCCGTTGTCGACCAGCAGGTTCACCAGATAGCGGGCCAGCAAAATGCTGCCGCTGACCTGGACGCCGCCCATGTCGCCATCGGCCTTGGGCTGCTCGTGCAACTCCTCGCCGCTTTCGATGACATCGCGCATCACGTCGTCGAGAAACTTGAGGACGTTGAGCAGATCGGTATAGCGCCCCTTGAGTTCCTCGATGAGATGGCCCACGGCGAGGCCCATCGCCTCGCGGCTGGCCTCCTTGACGCGGACCTGCATCTCCCGCCGCCACTGCGGGAACTGGTGCATCAGCTTGTGCAGGCGCTCGCCGTACTCCTCGATCAGCTTGCCGATGCGGGCCTTCTCCTCGTCGGGAAGCTTTTCGAAATCCTCCGACCCCATCGTTTCCTCGCCCTTGACGGGAGCGAAGACGAAGCCGTGGGGCGTGCGCAGCAGGGCGACGCCCTTCTCGCCCGACTCCTGCCCCAGCTGCCGCAGCGCACCCTCCTCGCGTTCCTTGAATTCCTCCTGGATGGACTCGAGCCGGACCCGGTATTCCTCGCTCTCGAAGGCTGCGCTGATGGCCTTGCCAAGTTCATTGACGAACTGCTGCATGTCGCGCATGAGCTGGCTGCCGCGGCCGGGCGGAACGCACAGCAGGCGCGGTTTGTTCGGATCGGAAAAGTTGTTGACATAGCACCAGTCGCTCGGCGCCGACTCGCCGGCCGCCTTCGCCTCGAGCAGGCGACGCACCGCAGCATGGCGGCCGCTGCCCGGGTCGCCGAGCACGAAGAGATTGAATCCGGGCTGCTTGATGTCGATGCCGAAACGCACCGCATCGAGCGCGCGCGATTGGCCGACGACATCCGCGGAATCGTTCAATTCCTCTGTCGTCTCGAAGTCCAGCAAGGCGGGATCGCAACGGCGCAGGAGCCGTTGCGCCTCGATAGGGGCAATCTGTGGCATTCAGGCTTTTCTATATTCGAATTTTCGAATCAACTATAGCGCCCGTCCAGCCTGCGCACAAGGATTCAAGTTTTCTCGCCGCGGCCGATATAGTATTGAAGGTGCGTCAGTTGACTGCGGTCAACGAACCTGATGTAGATTCGACATAGCTTTTCACGAGAAAATAGTTCAAGATATTCTCAGCAAGGAGGCCAATGCCATGCCGAAGAACATACCCGCCACACCATCCGCCTACGACAGGGCGCGTGTCATCGAGAGGCCGGACGGTTTCTATTGGCAGGACAAGGACAGCGGCGGGGAATACGGTCCCTTCCCCACGCTGATCGAAGCCGCGGAAGACATGGAGTACAGCGACGAGTCCGATTTCGAACCGGGAGAGACGCTGGCCGAAGCCGAAGACGAGCTCGGCATCTCCGACTGGATCGATCCCGACACGGGCGCGCCGGCCGAGGAAGGCGCTCCGCACATCGAGGACCACTGAATCCGCCGCCCCGCACTTCGTCCCGACAGACAGCCAGTTCCACGCATTCCAGCCATGCAGGGCCGCCTCCCGATTCAAGCCGCATTGATCGAAAGCTGCCCGAAGCCGCCGCAGTGATCCGGCCCGATTACGCGGGCGGCAGCATCGTCAACCTGATGCGCACGCTCGGCGATGCCTGCGGCGCACGGCAACCCCTGCCCTACCCGCCGCTGCGCAATCTGAAAGTCAGCCTCCTCGGTACGGCGCGCAACATCGTGCTGCTCGTCATCGACGGCCTGGGCTACGATTACCTGCTGCGGCATGGCGCCGGCGGTGCCCTGCATCGTCACCTGCATTCCCGTCTGACCTCGGTCTTTCCATCCACCACCGCCAGCGCCGTGACGACCTATCTGAGCGGGCTGGCGCCCCAGCAGCATGCGCTCACCGGCTGGCACATGTATTTTTCCGAACTCGATGCCATTGCCGCCGTGCTGCCGCTCAGGCCGCGCGGCGCGGGACTGTTCGATGCGCTGCCCGGTGCCTTGCCGCTCCAGCTGTTCGGTCATGCACCCTTCGTCGACCGCATCGCGCGACGCGCCACCATCGTCTCCCCGCAATCCATCGCCGGCTCGGACTTCAATCTCTACCACTCCGGCCGCGCCGCGGTGCGTGGCTACAGGACACTGGCGGAATTGTTCGGCCAGGTTGAAGCAAGATTGCGCGCATCCGCTGCGCCGACCTACATCTACGCCTATTACGCGGAACTCGACACGCTGGCGCATATCCACGGCGTGGGCAGCGACCAGCTCGCCGCGCAGTTCGCCCAGCTCGACGCGGCCTTCGGGGATTTTCTCGCGACCATCGCGGATACCGACACCGTCGTCCTCGCCTGCGCCGACCATGGCTTCATCGATTCGCCGCCCGAGCGCCAGATCGAGTTGGCGCAACACCCGGAACTCGCCGCGACGCTCGCGCGCCCGCTGTGCGGCGAGCGGCGCGTGGTCTATTGCTACGTCAAGCCTGACAAGGAAACCCGCTTCGTCGACTATGTGCAGGACGTCCTCGGCGAATGCGCCGACCTGTATTCCGGCAGCGAGCTCATCGCGCAAGGCTGGTTCGGCCCGGGCGAGGCCGATCCGCGCCTGGCCGCGCGCATCGGCGATTACGTGCTGGTGATGCGTGAAAACTGGACGCTGCGGGACTGGGTGGAAGGCGAGAAACGCTACAAACAGCTTGGCGTGCATGCCGGCGTCAGCGCCGACGAGATGCACGTGCCGTTCGTCCTGGCCCGTTGCGGCGCATGAAGATCCGGCAGCGCCACCCCTGGGCCCTCGCGCCCCGGGAAGCTCGGCTCATCCAGTCGCAGCTGGCCGGGGAAATTGTCCTTCATGACGATTTCGGCACGATTGGCCGGGTGGCCGGCGTCGATGTCGGTTTCGAGGACAATGGCGGCACCACACGGGCTGCGGTCGCGATTCTGGCCTACCCCTCGCTGCAACTGGAAACTGCCACCCTCGCGCGAACGCCCACCCTCTTTCCCTATGTGCCCGGGCTGCTGTCCTTCCGCGAAGCCCCGGCCGTGCTCGAGGCCATGAAACAATTGGACATCCTGCCGGATCTCCTCCTCTGCGACGGCCAGGGCATCGCCCACCCGCGCCGGCTCGGCATCGCCAGCCACCTCGGCCTGCTGCTCGACATTCCCTCCATCGGCGTAGCCAAGTCGCGTCTGATCGGAACGCACGGCGAAGTCCCCGATCTGCGGGGCGCCTGGGTGCCGCTCAAGGACGGCTCCGAGACGATCGGCGCCGTGCTGCGTACGCGGCAGGGAGTCAAGCCGCTATTCATCTCCCCCGGCCACCGCATCGGCCTCGAATCCGCCATCGAATGGGTCATGGCCTGCGTCACCCGCTACCGCCTGCCGGAAACCACGCGCTGGGCGCATCGGCTGGCCTCGGAGAAACCGAATAGGATTTAAAGCGTCTTGACGACGCGGACGGTATCGCCCTCGCCCATGTCGCGGTGAAACTCGAAGCCGAGCTGACGGGTGAACTTGAGCATCTTGTGGTTGCTGGTCAGGACGAAGCCTTCCATGGTCTTCAACCCCCTGCCCCGTGCCGCATCCATCAGGTCCAGCATCAGCAGGCCGGCCACGCCTGAGCCATGCCAGGCATCATCGACCGCCACGGCGAACTCGCAGCTTTCGTTGCCGGGCGACACGAAGTAGCGGGCCACGCCGATCTCGACCTCGTGTCCGTCGCGCATCACGGTGGCGATCAGCGCCATGTGCTGCTCGTAATCGATCTCGGTGAAGTACTGCAGCTTGCGCGGCGCCAGCTCCCGCAACTGGCCCATGAAGCGGTTGTAGCGGGAATCGTCGGACAAGCCGCGCACGAAATCCTGCTCGATGCCGGCATCCGCCGGGCGGATCGGCCGGATGACGACCTCGGTGCCGTCGAACAGATGATGGATGCGAACCAAATGCTGCGGGTAATCTGGCATCGTCGTTGTCGTTCTTATTCCTGACTGACATGATAGCGCGTCGGCACGAACGTACAATGTCGGCATGATAAATGGCGAACATCCCTATTCCGGCCTCACCCCCGATGTCGTGCTGAATGCCCTGGAGGGCGTCGGGCTGCGCTGCGACGGCTCCCTGCAGGCCCTCAACAGCTACGAAAACCGCGTCTACCAGGTCGGCATCGAGGATGCACCGTCCGTGGTAGCCAAGTTCTATCGTCCGCAACGCTGGCGCGACGCAGCCATCCTCGAGGAGCATGCTTTTTCGCTTGAGCTGCAAGCACGGGAAATCCCCGTCGTGGCGCCGCTCGCCCTGGACGGCGGCAAAACCCTGCATGCGGCGCAAGGCTTCCGCTTTGCGGTGTTCCCGCGCCGCGGCGGCCGCGCGCCCGAACTGGACAAGCCGGACACCCTGCAATGGATGGGGCGCTTCCTCGGGCGCATCCATGCCGTCGGCGCCATCACCCCCTTTCACGAGCGCCCGACGCTGGACATCGCCACCTTCGGCGAGGATTCATACGCCTACCTGCTCGAGCATCGCTTCCTGCCGGACGACCTGCTGCCCGCCTGGCAAAGCGTGGCCGAACAGGCGCTGGAAGGCGTGCGCCGCTGTTACGCGCGCGCCGGAGCCGTCTCGCCGATCCGCCTGCATGGCGACTGCCATGCCGGCAACGTGCTGTGGACGGACGAAGGGCCGCATTTCGTGGATTTCGACGACTGCCGCATGGGTCCGGCCGTGCAGGACCTGTGGATGCTCCTGTCGGGCGAGCGCGCC
Organism: Betaproteobacteria bacterium HGW-Betaproteobacteria-14; assembly: GCA_002840845.1. Taxonomy (GTDB): domain Bacteria; phylum Pseudomonadota; class Gammaproteobacteria; order Burkholderiales; family Rhodocyclaceae; genus Desulfobacillus. Next base: position 8,503 of record PHCS01000055.1, on the reverse strand, counting down.
GACATGACGCAGCAGTTCGGCGACGTGCTCGCCGGCTATGAAGATTTTTGTGAGTTCGATCGGCGCGAACTGCACCTCGTGGAGACGCTGCGCACCCTGCGCCTCATCCACTACTCGGCCTGGCTGGCTCGGCGCTGGGACGACCCGGCCTTTCCCGCGGCCTTCCCCTGGTTCAACACCCAGCGCTACTGGCAGGACCGGATACTAGAATTGCGCGAGCAGGTCGCCCTGATGGACGAGCCGCCCCTTGCGGCCTGATTCTGCTCAGGCCGCCGCCGGGCCGCCCCAAGGTGGCCTGAAGTCAGCGAGACGGATGCCGCGCAGCGGCAGAACCCCTGTCACCCCTTTCCTCGGGAAAGGGGTGGGGGATAGGTAGTCACTTGTCCAGCTTGGTGATCTTCGAGCCCTCGAAGGTCAGGTTGTACATCAGGCCCTTGTTCGAGAAGATGAAGCCGATGATCGGCTTCTTCGCCGTTTCCGTGTCGATCGAGCCGCCGGCGCCCAGCGTGGCCAGCGCCACGCTGCCGTCCACGCCGGCCTTCCAGCCTTCACTGCGGCGGAATTTGGCCAGGGCATTCTCCGTCATGAAGAGGATGATCTGGCTGCGCGCCTGCGCGCCCAGCTGGAAGCCGATCGAGGCGGCCGCAATGTTGTAGTAAGCCACGGGATTGCCGCCGATGAGCAGCGAACCCTCGCCGTATTCACCGCCGATGCCGATGCCCGCCTTGACCACGCTGGGAAACACCAGCATGCCCGCGGCCTTCTGCGCCAGTTCCTTGCCCGCGCTGGTGTGCTTGTAGAAGTTCTGCACCGCCTCGCGCACTTCCGCATTGATCTCCTCCTTCGATGCAGCCCAGGCGTTTGCCGCAATCAAGAGCGCCAGCGCCCCGCCCCAAACCAGTCGAATCAATTTCGGCTTCATGGTGCCCTCCTCAAGTAACGAAACAGGTCATGTTCCTACTCTACGGGGCGAAAGGACAAATGAAAAGGGGCTGGCCTGAGCCAACCCCTTGTATTTTTTGGCGCGCCCGAAGAGATTCGAACTCCTGACCCCTTGGTTCGTAGCCAAGTACTCTATCCAGCTGAGCTACGGGCGCGTTGAAGCAAAATTATATCAAACTGTGGCGGAGAGAGAGGGATTCGAACCCTCGATGCAGGTTTTGCCCGCATACTCCCTTAGCAGGGGAGCGCCTTCGACCACTCGGCCATCTCTCCAAAACGGGTGCGCGATCTTACCGTTTTCACCCTGCCGGGTCAAACCAGAACCGGCACGGAAAGCTCAGGCCGGCACCTGCTCGAGTTCGAATGCCTTGTGCAGGACGCGCACGGCCAGCTCGAGGTATTTCTCATCTATTCCCACCGAGATCTTGATCTCCGAAGTCGAGATCATCTGGATGTTGATGCCTTCCTCCGCCAGCGTGCGGAACATCTTGCTGGCGATGCCGACGTGGGAACGCATGCCTACGCCGACAACCGATACCTTGGTGATCTTGTTGTCCCCGGTGATCTCGCGGGCACCGATGTGGCCCTTGACCTGTTCGAGTATGGCCATCGCCTTGGCAAATTCTCCGCGCGGCACGGTAAACGAGAAGTCGGTCGTGCCGTCATGGCCAACGTTCTGGATGATCATGTCGACATCGATATTGGCCTCGGCCACCGGGCCGAGAATCTGGTAGGCGATGCCCGGGCGGTCCGGCACCCCGAGCACGGTAAGTTTGGCTTCGTCGCGGTTGAAGGCGATGCCTGAAATGATCGGTTGTTCCATCTTGATGTCTTCCTCGAAAGTAATCAGCGTGCCCGGGCCTTCCTGGCCAAGTTCTTCAAGGCTGGAGAGCACGCGCAACTTGACCTTGTACTTGCCGGCGAACTCCACCGAGCGGATCTGCAGCACCTTTGAGCCGAGGCTGGCCATTTCCAGCATTTCCTCGAAGGTGATGGTCTCCAGGCGGCGCGCCTCGGGCACGATGCGCGGATCCGTGGTGTAGACCCCGTCCACATCGGTATAGATCTGGCACTCGTCGGCCTTCAGCGCTGCGGCGATGGCCACGGCTGAGGTATCTGAACCGCCGCGCCCCAGCGTAGTGATGCTGCCCGCATCGTCAACACCCTGAAAACCCGCCACCACGACCACATGCCCCTGATCCAGGTCGTGCCGAATGTTGGCCTCGTCGATGCTGACGATGCGCGCCTTGGTATATGCATTGTCGGTCAGGATCCGCACCTGGCCACCGGTATAGCTTCTGGCCTTGACGCCGATATCCATCAGCGCCATAGACAGCAGGCCGATGGTCACCTGCTCGCCGGTGGACGCGATGACATCCAGCTCGCGCGGGGAAGGATTGGCCTGCACCTCCTTCGCCAAGGCGATCAGGCGGTTGGTCTCTCCGCTCATGGCGGAGACCACCACCACGACCTGATGGCCCTTCGCCTGCCAGCTCGCCACGCGTCTGGCCACGTTTTTGATCCGTTCGGGCGTACCGACCGAGGTGCCCCCGTATTTCTGAACTATCAGTGCCATGTCCTGCGCTTCTTCTAGTGCGTTGAAAAGTGGCGGATTTTAACCGATTTTAGGAGAACGGCGCAGAGTGGCCGGATAGTCCGGCGCGTCTGAATACCCATTTCAAGGATGCCGGATATGTCAGGCTTGTATGTAGATAGGATATTGCCTATACTGCAAGCGCTATAACTAAGGATATAGCTTACTTGGCGCTCACAATATTATATATTTCTTGAAGTTATGATTTTAAGGACAGCACAATCATGAAAAACGAAACCATTGACGCTCGCGAAATCCGGCGCAAACTCGGTCTTAACCAGCAGCAATTCTGGTCCAAGGTGGGCGTGACGCAAAGTGGTGGCTCACGCTATGAAAGCGGGCGCAACATGCCGCGTCCAGTGCAACAACTGCTGCGTCTGGTGCATGTCGAGCAAATCGATATCGGCAAGATCAAGCGTGACGACTGGGAAGTCGTTGAGTATCTGAAATCCAGCGATCCGGAATTGTTCAAATCGCTCAAAAAAGTCGCCAAGTCCAAGCCCAAAAAGGGTCATTGATGCGCGTCAGGGGCTGACGCGCACTGTCAGCCCCGCTGTCCGCAAGCGGTCAGCTATTTCCGTCATCCTGCCCTCCGGCAAACGGGTGAGCCGGCCCGCTTCGGGTTGCATGGAAGGGCGGGACAGGCCATACAGGTATACCCCTGCCAAGCGTTCGAAGCCGACCCGCTTGAGCACGTCCAGATAGGCGGACACATCTACGTCCGTCGGACCCTCCCCATCCAGGGCGAACACGCAGGTTTGCACCCAGGTCGGGCACAAAGTCGTACAACGGCGCAGATTGCGCACCACCGAATCCGGCGATAAATCCACGTTGTTGATGCGGCGAAAGTTCTCGGCAGTCCCCGCATCCACCTTGAACCACACTTCTCCGCCCAGTTCGCCAAGCCGGCGCAAGCCTTCCTGCACGCTGCTGCGTCCCAGCAGGCTGCCATTGGTAATGAGCCGCAACTTCACGACAGCGCCCAACCCTGCTTCGCTCAACACCATGCCGGCCAGTTCTACCGCCTGCGGAAAATCTGTCGCTGAGGTCGGCTCGCCGTTTCCCGAAAAGGCGACATCGACGATCTGCCTGGCCCCTTCGGGGACATGCTTCTGCATGAAATCCCCATGCGTCACGGCATTAATGAAGCCCCGCAATTCACCTTCCAGACGGTCCAGATCGATCCGTGGTGCCGCTCCACGCTTCAGATCGGGCACCTGGCAATAGATGCAGCGCCAATTACAGGCGTTGTTGGGATTCAGGTTGATGCCGATCGACACGCCCCCCGCCCGGCGCGATACCACGGGATAGACATAGGTCAGGCCGGCGCTGTCACGGCTATGGTCGGTAACGTCGAGTTGCTTCATGACTCCGCTCATCCTCAGTGGCTCCAGGTCCGGATGCTATACTTCGCGCTCGCTTCCGACCTGTCCAGAAGCACCATGCGCATCACTCGCCGCCTCGAATTCGATTCAGGCCACCGCATTCCGGATCATCAGAGCCAGTGTCGCCACTTGCACGGCCACCGCTATGCCATCGAGATTACTCTGCAAGGCGACATCATCCGCCAGGCAGGTTCGCCCCTGAACGGAATGGTGATGGATTTCTCCGACGTCAAGACGCTGGCCAAGCAACACCTGGTCGATGCCTGGGATCACGCTTTCCTCATCTGGCGCGGCGACACGCTTCTGCTGAGTTTCCTCGAAAGCCTGCCTGGGCACAAGACCGTGGTACTCGATGTGGTCCCCACCGCCGAGAACCTGGCAACCGTGGCATTCAACATGCTGGAGCGGGTGTATCGCGACTCATACGGCAATCATCTGCGCCTGGAGCAGGTGCGGCTCTACGAAACCCCCAATTGCTGGGCGGACGCGCTAAGGGAAGAGGTCGGGGGCTAGATGGCGGATGGGGTGGGATTCGAACCCACGAAGGAGTTGCCCCCTTGCTGGTTTTCAAGACCAGTGCATTCAACCGCTCTGCCACCCATCCGAAACGGCCCCGGATTTTATCACGGCACCCAAACGTCACATCCCGATCTGATTGAAACTTTCACGCATCTTCGATAGTCTTATAGCAAGTACTCTTTACCGGAGGTTATTCATGCAACCCACATTCCAAGCTGTTGGACAGGCAACCCAGGAACTGGCGCTCCGTCAGAACCGCGTCCTGCGCAACACGTACCTTCTGCTCGCCCTGTCCCTGATCCCGACCGCCATCGGGGCATTGTTCGGCGTGCAGCTTAATTTCGCCTTCATGGCGGGCAGCCCGATTATTTCCTTCCTGCTCTTCCTGGCGGTTGCCTGGGGCTTCATGTGGGGCATCCAGAAGACCAAGGACAGCGGCATGGGCGTCGTGTTGCTGCTCGGATTCACTTTCCTCATGGGCATCATGCTGGGGCCGATTCTTCAGGTCAGTCTCGGCTTCAGCAATGGCGGCATGCTCATTTCAACCGCCGCCGCCGGCACCAGCATCATATTCTTCACGCTGGCCGGGATTGCGACGGTAACGAAGAGGGACTTCAGCTTCATGGGCAAGTTTCTCTTCATCGGCGTCATCATGCTGATCGTAGCGATGCTGGCCAATATTTTCCTGCAGATTCCGGCCATGGCGCTGGCCATTTCAGCCATTGCCGTAATGATCTTCTCTGCCTACATTCTCTATGACGTCAGCCGTATCGTTACCGGTGGCGAAACCAACTACATCATCGCCACCTTGTCTCTCTATCTGGACATTTACAACGTTTTTGTTCACCTCCTCCACCTGCTGATGGCTTTCGCCGGCGAGCGCGACTAGACCCTGCGGGGAACACCTGGATAGAAAAGGCGGCCGAACAGCCGCCTTTTCTATTGCTTCTCGAAAAGCGCTACGGATTCGACGTGGGATGTCTGCGGGAACATGTTGGCAATGCCGGCACCGCTTAGCCGGTACCCTTTTTCATGCACGAGCACGCCTGCATCGCGTGCCAGGGTGGCGGGATTGCAGGAGACATAGACGATACGACCCGGACCGTCGTCCCCAATCGCCTTCACCAGTTCAATGGCGCCCTCGCGGGGTGGATCGACCAGCCACTTGTCGAGTTTGCCCCAGCCAGCCAGCAGTTCCGGCGACGCCTTGAAGAGATTGGCGACGGCAAAGACAGTCGAGTCTGCAAGTCCGTTCAGAGCGGCATTCTCCTCTGCCCGGCTCACCAGTACCTGACTGCCCTCGACGCCGAAGGCAAAGGCACCGCTGCGGGCAATCGGGAGGGTAAAGTTGCCCAAGCCACAGAATAGATCGCCAATTCGCTCGCCAGCCCGAGGTTGCAAGAGATGCATGGAGCGGCGCAACAGCATGCGATTGATGCCGTGGTTCACCTGAGTGAACTCGCTGGGCCGGAATTCCAGACGCAGGCCGAAATCGGGCAGGGCATAGCTGAGCCGAGGTGCTTCGAGCGGATGAAACGGGTAGGCCGATTCCGGACCTTCTGGCTGCAGCCAAATCTGGACGCCGTGTGCGTCGGCAAAAGCACGTACAAGCATCTCATCCTCTGGCGTCAGCGGCTTGAGGATGCGCAGGACCAGTACCGTCACGCTATCGCCGATTGCAATCTCAATCTGAGGTAGCCGGTCTGGAATCGAGAGCGCGCCGACAAGTTGGCGCAGCCGGGGCAGCAGCACGGAAACCGAGGTCGGCAGTACTTCGCAACTATCCATGTCAGCGATATAGCTGCTGCGCTTCTCGTGGAAGCCCACCAGCACCCCGCCCTTCTTCGGCACCAGGCGAACCGATAACCGCGCCCGGGAACGATAGCCCCAAGCCGGTCCGAAGATGGCCGGATAGATCACTTCGGGCCGCAAGCGCGCCAGATGCCAGAAGGCATCCTCCAGCACGCGTTGCTTTGCTGCTGCCTGTCCCGAGGCGTCCAGGTGCTGCATGCTGCAGCCGCCGCAGATGCCGAAGTGCCTGCAACGCGGCACGACGCGCAAGGCGTTGGACGTCAGGATCCGGCTTGCCGTTGCCAGTTCGTAGTTCGGCTTCCTGCGGTAGCTGGAATAATCAACCTGCTCCTGCGGCAAGGCGCCTTCGATGAATATGGTTTTGCCCTCGTGGCGGGCGACGCCCCTGCCTTCGTGGTCAAGTGATTCGATGATGGTTGCGGGCATGATTCCGTCTGCCTGTGCGGGAGGCGCAATTGTATGCATCGCCGCGGGATTTGCAACGACCCTGCCATTGTCCTAGTATGTCGTCGTATTATTGGAGGCCAAGCACTATGCCAGATAATTCAAAGGAAGCATTCGAAACCCGCGCCGCCTATCAGCAGGCAATCGACTCCGTATTGTCATCTGCAAAAAAGGAACTCTGCATTTTTGATTCCGATCTCGAGGATCTCGACATCGACAGTCGGGCACGGTCGGATAGGATCGCCGCCTTCCTCGCAGGCGGGCAGGATCGCAGCCTGCGCATCGTTCTGCATGACCTCGATCATCTGACCCGCTACTCACCGCGCCTGATGGGCCTGTTGAAGCGTTACAGCCACTGTTTTTCCATACGCCAGACGCCCGACCCGTTGCGCAACATCGCAGACAGTTTTGTCCTGGCGGATAGGGTTAGCGGGGTGATTCGTTTCCATGCCGACCATTTTCGCGGCAAGGTGCTTTTGGATCAGCCGATCGAGATACATGACTGGCACCAACGCTTCGAGAATCTTTGGCTTGAATCGATTCCGGGAGTCACGGCAACCCATCTGGGTTTATAGTGCGCCCGGTCGCATCTGCGCCTACCGTACCATGGTGTTTTTTTTATGTGGTTTTGCTAGAATCCGATTCGGCCTGAATACGTTCCGGTCTAACTCAAAATTTTGATTGTTGTTTGAAAACAAAATACTATCTTTATCGATAAAGGATCCAAAATGAAACACTCTCTCCTCGTTGCTGCCCTCGTCGCCGTGGCCCTGACCGCCTGCGGCAAAAAAGAAGAAGCCAAGCCCGCTGCCGCTCCGGCAGCTGCTCCCGCCCCTGCAGCAGCACCTGCTGCCGCTCCGGCCCAACCTGCTGGCATGGAAGGCATGTCCGGCATGGGTGGCATGGAAGGTGCGCCCGCTGCTGCCCCGGCACAGCCCGCCGGCATGGAAGGCATGGAAGCCAAGAAAGAGGAAATGAAGAAGTAATTTCTTCCTTCCGGCAAAAAGCCGGCCCGAGGGCCGGCTTTTTTATCGCCTGTTGCTTGTCAGGGTCTATTTTCGATTGTCTTGTCCGTGCAGCGACACAATGGAGAATAGGCCCTAGGTCAGGGCACGCCAGTCAAACCCCTCATTCTGGTCGGCGATGCCCACCCAATGCTCGGCACAGCCCAGCACCGCTGCCAGAGCAGCCTGCGCCAAGGCTGGCGTGTTGTTCTGCTGGCTCAAATGCGCTGCGATGAGATGCTGCAACCTTTGAGTATCCAACGCGGCAAGCAGGGCGGCGGAAGCGGCGTTGTCCAGATGACCAAAGAGCCCGGCGATTCTCCGTTTTAAATGCGGCGGATAACTACCTCGCTGCAACATCTCCTCGTCATGATTACACTCCAGCACCAATGCATCGCAACCGGACAGCATCTGCTCGACATGGGGCGTCGAGCTCCCCAGGTCGGTCACCACGCCGAGCCGATGCCGTCCATCGGAAAAAACGAACTGAACCGGCTCGCGCGCATCATGGGGCACGGGAAAGGGATGAATTTCAAGGTCGCCGATTTGGACAGCCTGATGGCTATCGATCAGTTCCGTTCCTGGAAATTCACTGCACCCACGCGGAGCTGCTGCGAGGGTGCCGTGCGTCATCCAGACTGACAATCGATAGCGGGATGCCAATTTGAAGGCGCCGGCTATGTGATCACTGTGCTCGTGGGTGACGAGAATGCCCGAAAGGTCTTCCGGCGACAGTCCAAGACGGCCCAGTTTGGCGATCGTCTCTCGCGGACCGAATCCACAATCGAGCATGAGACGAGTTG